>CBDUBQ010000009.1:0-146751 GCA_965365435.1 uncultured Flavisolibacter sp. | reverse complement strand
AACCATCTTGTCGTTAACTCTAACTTTGACCGGCCGAAGTTTGGGGGAGCTTACATAATCAGCCTTGCGGAATACTCGTACAAATCAGCATTGCTCTGAATCTCCACCCTCTCCTCTTTATCAGTGTCGAAGAATGAGACAAATTTCTTCTTACCATTATAGTGGAGTCTACAAATAGGTTTTCTGTTATTGTCATCAAGTAAAATTCCAAAGTACGATTGTTGATCTCGGTGTGCTATCCTATTCACTTTCACTTTTACACATACGATTGCTCTCGCGATGTGGAAGCCTTCCATTTCTTCTTCAGTTGTCTGAACCTTGTTTTCATCCGTAACAGAAGCTGCTGTCATTTCTTCTTTTTCAATCTCCTCTTGTTTTTGCTGATCAGTGGCAAGGGCTGATTTTAACCGCTCGTTTATTGCATCATTAACGTATTGATGGAAAGACCTTTTTACAAGCCCCCTGAACTGTTCTAATACTTTAGGTGTAACAATTGAAGGGTAAACGAGCTTTGCAAAGAATCGTGTAAACTCGTCTGAAGGTTCACTTATTTCTTTTAGAATAACAGTTCTCAATTCGGACATCAACTTCAATTCACTTGCCGTATTGATTATGCTATCAAGATTGAAGTAACTCTTATGAAATTCTTTCAGTTTTTCAATCTGCACATCCTTCATGTCCTCTATTTGGAACTCAAAAAAGGGCTTTTCGTCCATTTTGTTAGGCTCCACTAAATCAGTATAGAAGCGGTAAACAATACCATTTGTTAGAATACCGAACTTCGCACAAGTTGTATGAAAGTACCTGAAAAGCTGGCTATTGTGAGGATCCAAGTTTTCAGACCAATGCTTACATTCGATGAGTATGATAGGATTATCATCCTTCAGAATTGCGTAATCTACCTTTTCACCTTTTTTAATACCAATATCTGCTACAAATTCCGCCACCACCTCCAAAGGGTTGAAAACGTCATACCCTAAGCATTGAATAAAGGGCATAATGAAAGCGTTTTTGGTTGCTTCCTCTGTCGAAATCCTATCCTTCATTTTAGCTACACGATCAGCAAGTTGCTTTACTTGGTCTTTAAAGTCCATAGCTCTTTAATTTTTTCTGGAAATGAATGAAATCAGTTAGTCGAATTTGAATTGTTATCTTTGACAGCAGATTGTGTTTAAATGTATAAAGTATTTACTATAAAGTCAATAGAATTTGGAAAAAGACTAAGACTTGGCAATCACTTTCCGATACAGAACTTACTAAACACATAATCCAGCAAATCCTCATTACTCACTTCACCCGTGATTGTCCCCAGGTAATGCAGGCACCGCCTTATATCCAGCGCCAGCAAGTCACCCGGTATGGCATTCTCCAGGCCTTCCGCCACATCGGTCAATGACTTGTTCACTTCCTGCAGCGAATGAAAATGCCGTGCGTTCGTCACAATCACGTTTTCGCCGGCCACGCCCTGCTGCAATACGGCATCTACCATCCGCTCTTTCAACGGCTCCAGGTGCCGGCCCGATTTGGCTGAGATGGCCAACACACCTGCCTGGTGCGAAAACCGCTGCCGCGCCGCTGCTTCATCCACAAGGTCAACCTTGTTGGCCACCAGCAAAAAATGAATGCCCTGCGCCTGCATTTCCGCCGCCGTTTTTTCCAGTTCGGCAGGGCTTGTTTCATTTACATCAAACAGGTAAAGCACCACATCGGCGGCCCGCATTTTTTCCAGGCTTTTTTCAATACCTACCGACTCGATGCTGTCGGTCGTGTGCGACCGGATACCGGCCGTATCAATCAGCCGAAACAGGATGCCGTCAATATTGATCACCTCCTCGATCGTGTCGCGGGTGGTACCGGGAATTTCGCTTACGATGGCCCTGTCTTCATTCAGCAAGGCATTAAGCAAAGTGGATTTGCCGGCATTGGGCCGGCCAATGATGGCGGCGCTCACGCCATTGCGAATAACATTGCCCAGTTGGAAGGATTGCAACAGTTGCTGCGTGTGGCCCCGTGCTTCCTGCACCAGCGCCTTCAGTTGGGTGCGGTCGGCAAACTCCACATCTTCCTGCGAAAAATCAAGCTCCAATTCAATAAGGGCCGAAAAGCGGATCAATTGCTCCCGCAATGATTTCAGCGCTTGCGAAAACCCGCCGCGGATATTGTTCAGGGCCGTTTTGTGCGAGGCGGCCGTATTGCTGGCAATGAGGTCTGCCACGGCTTCGGCCTGGGCCAGATCAAGCTTGCCATTGAGGAAAGCCCGCTGCGTAAACTCACCGGGTTTTGCCAGCCTTGCTCCTTTTTGCACACAGGCGTTTATCACCTGCTGATGAATGAACGGAGAGCCGTGGCAGGATATCTCCACCACATCTTCGCCGGTATAAGAACGGGGTGCTTTAAACAGGGAAACCACCACTTCGTCCAGCACCTTTTCTTCACTCTGCAGAAGGCCCACATGAATTGTATGAGATCGCTTTTGGGCCAGGTTTTTTGAAGGAAAAAGGCTGTCAACAATGGCCACTGCTTTGCTGCCGCTTAAGCGGATAATGCCCAGCGCCCCAATACCCGGCGGTGTTGCCAGGGCCACGATAGTATCGTCCCAACCTGAAAGGTGTAAACTCATGCGCAAAGGTAAGGGACGTAAAATGTCAAACGTGAGAGGTGAGAAAGGACCCCTCACGCCCGTCACCTTCAATCAGCAGATGAAGAACAGCCTATGACGATGCAGCGCTTCGTAAAGGACAATCAACGGTATTCCGACTGAACTCCAATTTCATTATGCGATGTATGTTGTTACGCAAACGGCTCCTGGTTTCACATTTATCATTTCAACCCAAAAAAGAACCCCTGCCAATCGGCAGGGGTTTCGCTATTTCTAAGGCTTTCTTATTGCTCCTGAATCACAAACGTGATGGGCTGCGTATGATAAGAACGCACTTTCCGTCCGTTCTGCTCACCGGGGTTCCATTTCGGTCCACGCTTCACCGTTTCCACCGCTCCCTGGCCCAGGCCATAACCCGGATCGTTCAGCGAACGCACATCCGTGATGCTTCCGTCTTTTTCTACGAGGAAGCGAACGTTTACGGTGTAGGTGCCGGGGTTCATTCCGGAAGAGGCAGCATCCTCAATGTAGCGCTGCAACTGGCTTTCGAGGTGACGACGCCACTGCGAAACGTTGACAGAGGCTTCGATCTCTACTTTTTCAAACACCTTGTTTTCGTCTTCCACCGGCTTTACCTCAACTACCTGGGTTCCTTTATCCACCACAGGTGGAGCAAGGATATCCGGCCCTTTTGCACCTTCCTGTGATTTATCAGCAACCACCACTTCTTCTAACTTTTCTATCGGCGGAATTTCTTCCTTTCTTACTTCCTCGTCTTTTTTAATGACAGGCGGCGTAAACTTTGCCGTTTCAAGCTGTGGCGGCGGTGGCGGCGCTTGTGGCGGTGGCGGTGGCGGTGGCGGTGGAGGCGGCTCCTCGGCCTTTATATTTTCCACCACTACATCACGAACCTCCACCTCATCGTCGGTACTGGAGGCCAACGCATCGGAAAGAAAGGAGGCGCCTACCACACCGATAGCCAGGGCTGCCGTGATGGCAAGAGCCAACGTTATGCGCTTGTTATACTTTCGCCGCAGTTCGTAAGCACCGTACTCTTTGTTACGGTCTTCGAAAAGCAGGTCCAGCATATCGGCCTGTAAGATTTTATTTGCTTCCATGTTTCAGTTGTTTGTAGTAAGATACTGTTCTGGAACAGTTTCCATAAAAATTACGCAATTAACGTGCAGGTTGCTGTTCCGTTAACCGGATTGCATCTTTCTCGGGCTGAGTAATATCAACAATCGCAAAGCGTCTAACGTTGTTGATAGTCATTTCATCCAGCACGTCAACGGTGTTTTTATACGTGGCGTTTTCGTTCGGCTTAATCACCACCACTAAATCCCTGTCTGTTGAATCGGGATGATAGCCGAGACTTTTGCCCATCAGCATGACATTGTTTCGCTTCGTTTGAATAACTTCCCGAATCTCTTTATACGTGCTACTTTTAAAATTCGAGCCGTCGGCCAACATTTGCCCTTCGTAATAGTAGATTCCGTTATTTCCACCGAGCAAAATTGTCAGCGCCGCCGACTCTTTTACTTCGGTTTGATTTTCGGGATCTTTTTCATCTTTGGGCATAATCAGCCGCATAGTAGTGGGTGTGCTCATTGTTGCCGTAAAGATGAAAAATGTAATGAGCAGGAACCCTAGGTCCACCATCGGTGTCATGTCAATGCGGGTAGAAAGTTTTTTGGCCTTTTTGACGCCAGGCCCTTTTTTATGACCACTATCACCACCGCCGGTATCCATTGATGCCATAGTAAAATAATTTTAGTGTTTACGATTCTTTTTCGGATGCGCCGCCGCTGGCTTCACGCATTTTATAAAGCTCGGTGCCAATGGGAACGCCCTTCGGATCGGTAATCAGCTTGTATTTGAAGATCTCATTGCTGCGCAAGGCTTCAATCACTCCCTTAAAATCAGGATACTTTGCATTGTTATCGCCTTTGATCATCACATCCACCTGCTTTGTACCAAAGCTTTGCCGGGCAGCACCCAACCAGCGGGCCAGTTCGTTGTTGGTCGAGTCAACAGGTATACCTTTTTGCTTTACCTTATCCCAATCTGTAACCGGACGTTGCATAATGGACTTAAGCTCAGCAATCGGTGATCCTATTGATGAATACCCGACAAACTTGTTGATTTCAGATTCTGTTAACCCAATATTTGCTTCTTTGTTTACCCGCTCAATAAAGTCTCTTTTGAGTGCTTTATCTTCTTCCTTTAACAGGTTAACTCCCAGGTAAACGCGTCCGGCCGAGTCAAATGAAATCATCAGCGCATCCTTTTCTTCTAATTTTTGCGAAGAAACTGACTTAGGCGTGGTGATCGTCAACGGCTCAGGTGGTTTAAATTTTGTTGCCATGATAAAGAACGTCAACAGGATAAAGGCCACGTCCACAAAGGGTGTCATGTCCGTATCCGTGCTCTTCTTTGGCATTTTTACACTTGGCATATTCTATTTCTTTTTTGTAGTGAGATTCAAAAGATCACTTTCTCCATAAAATCGTTGCCGCTTATTTGTGCAAAGAGGCGAACGATTGTGTTAAAGTAAATCCTGACTCATCAATACCGTAAGTGATACTGTCAATCCTGGTTGTAAAGATGTTGTACATAACCAGTGCCAAAGCCGAGGTACCGATACCAATGGCAGTGTTGTAAAGGGCTTCGGAGATTCCCTGAGCCAGAGCACCGGCGTTGCCACCACCGCCTTCAGCACCAAGGGCGGAGAACGAACGGATCATACCCATTACCGTACCCAGCAGGGCAATGAGGGTGCCCACCGAAACAATGGTAGAAAGGAACACCAGATTTTTCTGCAGCATCGGCAGCTCCAGCGCAGTTGCTTCTTCTACTTCCTGTTGGATAGAAGCCACTTTTTGCTCCATATTAAATTCTGTGTTATTGATCATTTCCTTGTAGCGGCGCAGGCCAGCCTTCATTACATTGGCTACCGAACCACGCTGTTTGTCGCACTCAGCCAGCGCAGCATCCACATTGCGGTTGGCAAGGTGATACTGAACTTTGCGGATAAAGTCAGAAATGCTTCCTTTACCCAACGCCTTTCCGATGGTGAGAAAACGCTCAATAGAGAAAGTAATAACCATCAAAAACATACCGATCAGAAGTGGTACGATAATGCCACCTTCATAGATACCGTTGATAGCTGACTTAGGTCCTTTGTGGGAAGGCCAGAATCCGCCGGCGGGATCGGGTTGTGCAAAACCGGAAGCTGCCCCAAAAATAAAACGCCAGATAAGATAACCGGCAATAACGCAAATGATTGGTGCCAGCCAGGAAATGGCATTGCTTGATTTCTTGGCCTGAACGGATGTTGTCGCCTTCACAGTTGATGTTGCAGTCGGTCTAGACTCTGCCATGATTGTTGTTTTTTAATTTTTGAAATTTTGAAAATTGTTCCGGGTTTGGTGCACAATTCTACTGAAAAATATCACTCAAAAGGTGGCACCCAATATTTTTTTATACACCGAATTTTTATTTCTCCAAATAAAGACCGTTAAAGTTAAGCAGTTCAACCAGTTTACTTCTGCTAAAGCCAAAATTTCCCTTCTATTCATATCGCAAAGCTTCTATCGGATTAAGGCGTCCGGCCCTGATAGCTGGGTAAGTACCCGCAGCCAGTCCAACAATCGTGCAAATAATAATTCCGTAAGCCAGCCAATTCCAGGGTACTACAAAATTGGTTTGCAGCAACAGGCCAAAAAGATTGCCCAGAGAGATGCCTGTTAGTATGCCAATGACCGCGCCGGCGAGGCTAATGAGCACGGCCTCTGTTAAAAATTGCAGACGGATAGCCCTGCGCCGTGCACCAATGGCCTTTAACAAGCCGATTTCCTTGGTGCGTTCGGCCACCGCCACCAGCATTATATTCATCAGGCCAATGGCGGCACCAATGAGGGTGATGAGGCCAATGATAGTAACGGCGGCGGTAAGGTACCGGAGGCTGTTGATGGCTCTTTCGGCAAGGCTGTTGCTTCGCTCCAGTACAAAGTTGCTTTCTTCTGTCACCGCCAGTTTCCGAATGGCCCGGAAAGTTCCTTCCGCTTCGCCCAGGGCCTCTTCGGCACGGGTTACTGCCGGGGCCTTCACACCAATGGTAAACGTTTTATAGGCAAAATTGCGCACCAGGCTTTTATAGGGAATAATGGCAATGTTGTCGCGGCTGAAACCAAACGTAGAGCCCCGGCTTTTTAAAACGGCGATCACCCGGTGAGGAACCTGGCGGATACGCAGTTCTTTTCCAAGCGCAACGGACCGGTTATCGCCAAACAGCTTTTGCGCCACATCGGCGCCCAGCAGGCACACAGCACTTCCGTTTTGCACTTCCTGCCGGGTAAAGTTGCGGCCTGTTTCAATTTCGTTGCCATTCAGTTCCAGGTTGTTCTCATCGCCCCCAAACAAAAAAACCGTGGGCAATGTGCGTTTGGTGGCGGTAGAAAGACTGTTAGATCCACCAGCCGAAACAGACAAACCAACCTGCGACGGGTAATGAAACAGGTCGCGAAAGGCCTCTGCCTGCTGCAGGGTAATGGGCTGGTTGAGGTTAGAGCGTTTTTCCTGCCGCTGGCCTTTCCGGGTCACCTTTATTTGGCGGCGGTTATCGCCCGCCCGGAAGGCCCGTTCTTTTGTGCGGATGGTGAACCCATTAGCGCCCATGGCCGAAAAACTTTCGGTGAGTTTTTGGTTCATGGCCTGGATAGCGGTGATAATGCCAACCAGCGCCGTGATGCCCAGGGCAATGATAGCCACCGTAATGCCGCTGCGAAGCCGGTTGCTGCGCAGCGTACGCACCGATAGCGAAAAAATGTCGGCCGTTTTCATGCTCCGTCCGAAGATAGGAAACAAGCGGGTTGCGTAGGGCAGGTAGTATGCCTGATTAAAATTGGACAGGTGGCATCGGCAGGACCCTGCCCACGGCCTGACCGGCATAAAATCATTAAGCTGATAACCTGAAGTCTCTATCAGCAACAATTAAAGGATTGCCGCCGGTTTGCTCAATGGCTTTCGAACGACAAAGCCCTGCCGAAGAATGGCAGGGCCTTGTTCCGAATAATATAGTTAATGATGACTGGCCGCTGACGTTAACCCACCGGCGATTGGCTAAAAATAGAGCCAGTACAACAGCAGGTTGGGATAAAGACCCAAAACGATGGTGACGGCGGCCACCGCCACAAGGGTGACCTTGAAGGCCGGCGACACATTTGCAACCGTTGCGGTGCCATCTTTAAAATACATGGCCTGGATAAGCCGGAAGTAATAGTAAACGGAAACAGCCGCCATCAGCACCGCAAAGATGGCCAGCCATACATTGCCGACATCTACAGTGGCCCGCAGCATATAAAACTTGGAGAGAAAACCCGCGGTAAGCGGAATGCCCGCCAGCGACAGCAGAAAAATGACCAGCGTTGCCGCAATCAACGGCTGCTGTTTGGCAAAGCCATTAAACCCATCGAAGGTGTAATCGCTCATTTTCGCCAATACGGCAAAAATGCCAATCGTCGCCAGTGAGTAGGCTGCACCATACAAGAGCAAACCCTCTTTTGCCTCGGCTGTAAGCGTGTAAACAGCCAGCATCATAAACCCGGCCTGTGCAATGGAAGAATAGGCCAGCATGCGCTTAACGCTTTGCTGAAATACGGCTGTGATATTGCCGATAAATAACGTGGCGGCAACCACAATGGCAGCTATCAGCTTCCACTGGGCGGCAATGCTGCCGAAGGCATCGGCAAAAAGGCGCATAAAGGCAATGAAAAAAGCCGCCTTTACCACCGTGGCCATGTATGAAGTAAACACCGTGGGTGTGCCGTCATATACATCGGGCGTCCAAAAATGGAAGGGTGCCGCCGATACTTTAAACGACAGGGCAAACAAAAGCAACAGCAGGCCGGCCGTAAACAGCACCGGCACTTTGGCCGGATCCACTGCCAGCGACACTGTGCTGAAGGTGCCGGCAGCGCCGTAAATCAGCACAATGCCCATCAGCATCAGCCCGGTGGAGAACGATCCCATCAGAAAATATTTGAGCGAAGCTTCGTTGCTGCGCAGGCTGCGCTTATCGGTACCGGCCAGGATATACAGCGGAATGGAGATGATTTCAATGCCGAGGAAAAGCATCAACAGTGACTGAAAGGAAGAGGCAATGATGATGCCCGCCAGGATAAAAAAGATCAGGGCGAAATAATCCGATACATTCAGCCCTACTTTTTCCATCTCTTTTGCCGAAAGCAATGAAAACACCCAGGTGCAAAGCACGGCGATCAGGGAAAAAAGCAGCGCAAACTTATCGAACGACAGCAGGCCTTGTGTGTTGATGGAAAAAAAGCTGACACCTCTCAGCTCAAGCGCCGTTGCCACCGCAATTAAAAACAGCAGCACCTGCGCCAGGATGCGTATAGCGTTCCGGCCCAGCGCAAAACCGCTGAACATCATTACCACGCCGGAAACGGCAGAAAGAATCAGTGCGTTCATACTATTGGTTCAAGGCTTGTGAAATAACCTTTGTTGAGTTTGTGATAACAGATTGCGTGTACTCACTGGTCACGTTCAGCAGTGGTTGGGGGTACACCCCCAGGGCAAAAATAACCACCACCAAAAAGGCCAGCGCCAGGCGTTCGTTCAGCCGGATGTCAACAGCGCCGGCAGTGCGTTCGTTTGTTTGGCCAAAGAAAACTTTTTGAACCATCGTTAGCGTGTACACGGCAGCCAGAATTATGGAGAGCAAAGCCAGCGCCGTAAACACCACGTTGTATTTGCTGTAAGTGGAAGCAAACACGCCGGCAAACATCATAAACTCGCCCACAAAGGCATTGGTCAGCGGCAGCGAAATGTTGGCAAAGGCCAGAATCACCAGCAAGGTAGCCAGCGCCGGTGCTTTGGTGGCAATGCCACCTAACTCGGAAAGTTTCCGGGTGCCAAACTGCCGCTCGATCATTTCCACCACAATCCAGAGGCCAATGATGTTGACACCATGATTGAACATCTGGATCATGACACCTTGCAGTGCCAACTGGGTTTCGGCAAAAACAGCCAGCGCCATGATGCCAATATGGGCAATGGAGGAATAAGCAATCAGCCGCTTCAGGTCGTTTTGCTGAATAGCCAAAATGGAAGCGTAAATAATGCCGACAACAGCCAGCGTGGAGACCACATCGCCCCAGGCATAGGCCGCCACCGAGGTTACCGGCATCACCCACCGAATAAGGCCATACACACCCATTTTTACCATCAACCCGCTAAGCACCATAGTCACCGCATTGGGCGATTGCTCGTAGGTATCGGGCTGCCAGGTGTGAAAGGGAAAGATGGGCATCTTCACCGCAAAGGCAGCAAACAGCAACCAAAAAACAAGGGTTTGATTCCAGGAACGGCTGCCGGCCAGCGCATAAAAGGATTCAATGGAAAAGCTGCGGTCGGGTGTTTGAAAGTACAGGTACAACAAGCCCACCAGCATTAGCACGGAACCTGTAAATGTGTAAATAAAAAATTTGAACGTCACCTGTATCCGGCGTTCGCCGCCCCAGCCCGAACAGAGGAAATAAACCGGTATCAGCGCCAGCTCCCAGAAAAAGTAAAAGGCCAGTGCATCCATGGCGGTGAATACGCCGATTAGGCCAGCCTGGGTGAGCAGCATTAAGCCAAAAAAATTATTGGGCTTACGGTAGGCCGTACGCCAGGTAGAAACAAATATGACCGGGTACGAAACCGTTGTCAGCAGGCAAAGCAGTTTGGCCATGCCATCGAGCTTCAGCGAAAACGTTGAGTTGAGCGTACCCAGCCAGGCTGCGGAAAATTGCAGGGAATCTTCGGCCTTTATGAAACGGGTTCCTAAAACCGCAATCACCAGCGCTGCCAGCGAAACGATCAAAGACCAGGTGCGGACACCTTTATCATCTTTAATGAAAAAGGAAAGCAGGCCGCCCACCAATGGAACCAAAAAAAGTAATAAGACAATCATAATCCCCCTGTCCCCCTGAAGGAGAGACTTAGGTCCAATACACTGCTCTTTTCAAAAGCACATCGAAAAATAAGCGTGATGGACATTTTTTAATTTTAAAAATTAGATTCTTTCTTGACTCTTGTATGAACAACCTAAAGCAAGTTTATGCTTAGGATCTATTCGATCTGCTAATAGTCTCCGGCCTATGTCTCCGCTTTAAGGGGACAGGGGGATCACTTCCTCAAAAAAAATAACTGTAGCACCAGCAGCAAAACCATGCTGATCACCATCAGCAACACATAATTGCCAACCTGGCCGCTTTGCAGCAGCCGCAACTGCCGGCCGCCGTAGTTCACCGCCTTACCTACACCATTCACGATAGCATCAATAGTACCGCGTTCGATGAATGCATTGACAAAGCCACCAAAACGGTGCAGCGGGCGCACAATAACGGCATCGTACAACTCATCTACATACCATTTGTTCTCCAGCACTTTCGCCACAGCGGTTTCCTGCTCATCGCGATAGTTGCGATACCGCGTATAAGCAAACCCGATTGCCACAACGGCTATCACGGTGGTTAAGGCCACTAATATCCATTCGGTGGCGTGATCCACCTCCACTTCTCTTGATTTTACAACCGGGCTTAAATAGTTAGAAAGAATTTCGCCGCCATGCATGAACAGTTCCGGAATACCTACAAAACCGCCAACCACAGAAAGTATTGCCAACACTATCAGCGGAATGGTCATTGCCGCCGGGCTTTCGTGCAAATGGTGGCGCTGTTCTTCGGTGCCCCTGAACGTGCCGCCGAAAGTGATGAACAACAGGCGGAACATATAAAACGCCGTGAGGGCCGCCGTGAGCAAACCGACGGCGTACAGCACTTTGTTAACGGCAAAAGCGTTGAGCAAAATAGCATCCTTGGAAAAGAAGCCGGCGAACGGTGCAATGCCCGCAATGGCCAGGCAGCCGATTAAAAAGGTGGTGTAGGTGACCGGTAATTTTTTTCGCAGTCCGCCCATATACCGGATGTCCTGCTGCCCGCCCACCGCATGGATAACCGAACCGGAGCCAAGGAAAAGGAGCGCCTTGAAGAAGGCGTGCGTCATTACGTGGAAGACAGCCGCCACATAAGCACCTGTGCCCAGCGCCAGAAACATATAGCCTAACTGGCTAACGGTAGAATACGCCAATACTTTCTTGATGTCGTTTTGCCGCAGGGCAATGGTAGCCGCCAGGAAAGCGGTGGCTGCGCCAATGATGGCAATAATGTTGAGGGTGAGCGGGGCGGCAGAAAAGAGCAGATTGCTGCGGGCAATCATATAGATACCGGCCGTTACCATGGTAGCGGCATGAATGAGCGCCGAAACCGGCGTTGGACCGGCCATGGCATCGGGCAGCCAGGTGTAAAGCGGAATCTGTGCGCTTTTGCCGGTGGCACCCAAAAAAAGAAGTAAGGTGATGCCGATTATATCGGTTGGTGAAAGACGGGCAATGGCGTCGGCCGTCAGCACCTCGTTATACTCAACCGAATTCAGTTTTGCCAGCAGCCAGAACACTGCCAGCAAAAAGCCAAGGTCGCCGATACGGTTCATCACAAATGCTTTTTTTGCCGCCTTTGTGTAATCCACATTTTTAAACCAATAACCAATGAGCAGGTAAGAGCACAAGCCAACACCTTCCCACCCGATAAACATGATGACAAAGTTGGCCCCCATCACCAGCAGCAGCATTGAAAAAACAAAAAGGTTGAGGTAAGCAAAATACCGCCCGAAATGCTCCGGCTTTTCATCGTGCATGTAGGCCGTGGAATAAACATGAATTAAAAAGCCAACGCCAGTGATGATAAGAAGGAACAAGGTCGAAAGCTGATCTATCTGGAAAGCGAACGGAATGCGCAGCGTGCCTACCCGGATAAAGTCGAAATAGTGAAGAACAGAGCTCCCGATTATCCTTGCATTGACATTGCCGGACATCGTACGGCCGCCGCCAACTTCATCGAGGTTGAAAAAAGCATAAAGGCTAATGGCAAAAGAAGCCAGAATCACACCGCTGCCGATGACGCCGATAAGCCTTTTCGACAAATGCTTACGGCCAAGCCCATTGATCAAAAAACCCAAAAAAGGCAAAAGCGGTATGAGTAAAATTAAGTTCTTCATGTCAAGCTGTTAGCTGTTGGATTTTAGCCATTAGCTGATAGCTAACAGCTAAAAGCAAATAGCTTATTAGTGTTTTAGTCTGTTCAAAAAGTTCACGTCCACCGATTGCGTATTGCGGTACAGCATTACAATAATGGCCAGCCCCACACTCACCTCGGCTGCGGCCACCACCATAATAAAAAACACAAAGATCTGCGCCTCGCTGCCGGCGTTGGGGTTGCCGGCGGCACCGGCCAGATGATGCATTTTAGAAAACGCCACCAGCAACAGGTTCACGGCGTTCAGCATCAACTCTATGCACATAAATATAATGATGGCATTGCGGCGGGTAAGCACCCCCACGATACCAATCACAAACAAGGCAATGGAAAGAAAAATGTAGTATCTGATGTCCATAAATTAAATATTGCCTTTACCGGTTCAGGAAAGCGGCCGGTTCACTTTGGTGCAATTCTGATTTCACCACTTCGGCATCGGTGACGTCTTCTACCACCGGCTTTTTTTCCCGCTTGCCAATGACCACCGCGCCAATCATGGCACTGAGAAACAGAATGCTGGCTATCTCAAACGGCACTACATACTCGGTAAACAACACCCGGCCCAGGTTCTGGATCAAACCAATATTGCCGGTGCCCAGTTCTGCCATGCGGGTTTCGGTACCCCGCAAAGCGGCTACCAGCACCAATAACAAACAGCCACCGGCCACCGCTCCCGCCAGCTTCAGCCAGCGGTTCTTCTGCGGCTCGGTGTCCTTGCTCAGGTTCATCAGCATGATCACAAAAAGGAATAACACCATAATGGCGCCGGCATAAACAATGATGTTTACAATAGCCAGGAATTGGGCATTCAGCAATAGATAATGCCCCGAAATAGTAAAAAAAGTCACCACCAGCCACAGCACGCTGTACACCGGGTTTTTACTGGTAATCACCATCAGTGCACTGAACAGCGACACCGCCGTCAGCGCCCAGAAAAGAATTTGTGTAATGCCCATGCAGTTGTTTCTAAGCCTTGCCGACGCCGGTGCCAATAGATCCTTTTGCTTTTTGGTAGCCTTCCGGATCTTTGTTTGGGTCAGGAATCAACAGGTCGTCTTTTTTATAAATGAACCCTTTGCGGCCGTAGTTTGCCGGCGCAAAAGTTTGTGTCAGGTAAATAGCATCTTTGGGGCAGGCTTCTTCGCAAAGCCCGCAGAAGATGCAGCGCAGCATGTTGATCTCATACTTAGCAGCATACTTTTCTTCGCGGTACAAGTGTTCTTCGCCGGTTTGGCGCTCGGCGGCTTCCATGGTAATGGCTTCGGCCGGGCAGGCAACTGCGCAAAGACCGCAGGCTGTACAACGTTCCCTTCCCTCTTCGTCGCGGTTGAGAATTTGTAGCCCCCGGAACACCGCCGAAAACGGACGGGTTTCTTCGGGGTAATTGATCGTGGGCCGTTTTTTAAAAAGATGAGAGAACGTAATGCCCATTCCTTTCAGGATGGCCGGCAGGTACAGGCGTTCGGCCAACGTCATGGGTTTGCGCTCTACCGGTCTGTTTCTATTTGTTAATGCTTGCATTTAAACCTCTCTTCTAAAAATTTTCAACTGTCGTTCATCAGCCGGCCACTATGGCACCAAGGCTTTTGTTTTTACAGCATCTCTTTAAAAATAAGCGTCAACGGTTGCCGGCGTAAATCGCCGCAAAATTAGCCGTTTTGCAACAGCCATGCTATTAAAAGGCCATTATTTATTCAACAGCAACACGACCACCGCTGTAATCAGCATATTTGCCAGTGCAAGCGGCAGCAAACCTTTCCAGCCGAGGTTCATCAACTGGTCGTAGCGGAACCGCGGAATGGTCCAGCGAGTCCACATAAACAGGAAGATGAAAATAAATGCCTTCGCCATCAGCGTAGCAAAGCCCACCAAACCAACCCACCATTGCGGGCCCCAGGCCGCTTCGTTAATAAACGGTATATCGTAACCGCCAAAAAACACTGTTGACATCACCACCCCGCTAATGAACATATTGATATACTCGGCAAACAGGTAAAAGCCAAGCTTCATGGACGAATACTCCTGGTGGTACCCGAAGTTGAGCTCGTTTTCGGCCTCCGGCAGATCGAATGGTGTGCGGTTGCATTCGGCAAGGGCGCAAACGAAAAAGATAAAGAAGCCCAAAGGCTGGTAAAGGATGTTCCATCCGTTTTGCACCTGATGTGCCACGATGGAGCTCATTTTCAGGTCGCCCACCAGCATCAGCACGGCAATCAGCGAAAGCCCCAGCGCCAGTTCATAAGAGATCATTTGCGAAGCACCCCGTACGGCAGAGATAAGGGAGTATTTGTTATTGGATGCCCAACCGCCGATCATGATGCCATAAACACCGAGGCTCACCACGCCGAAAATATAGAGGATGCCAATATTGATATCAGCTACCTGGAGCGGCACCTGCCGGCCCGATACGTCAATCGTCCAGCCCCAGGGGATCACCGCACTGGTCATGGTAGCCGTAATCATGGCCAGCAACGGCCCCATGATAAACAGCGTTCGGCTGGAGGTCAGGGGAATGATTTCTTCTTTGGCAAAAAGCTTTACCCCATCGGCCAGCGGCTGCAGCAAACCAAAGGGCCCGGCCCGGTTGGGCCCGCGGCGGTCTTGCAGAAAGGCCGCTACCTTGCGCTCTGCATAGGTGCTGTACATAGCCACCACAAGGGCTGTGGTAACAATGACGGCAATCAGCACAAATTTTTCGATGATGAGGAACCAATCTATTTGTAGTAACATAGCTATGGGCTGTTAGCGACAAGCAGAAACCTGCGGCTTCTTGCTTTACGCAATTTTTTTTGTCAACTGCTGTTCGATTTCAACTTCCGTTGCTGCCGGTCCGGCCTCAGGTGGCATCGCACCCTGGTACGTCCGGTCATTATCGGGCCTTTATGTCGGCGCTGTCTTTTTTCACCTGCTCTTCTGCCATCAATGAGTCACCGGGTTGGTGCTGTCTGTACCGGCCAGGTTGCGTCCTTTGCCTTCCTTAACGTCGGTTACATTTGTCCCTACCGCCTGCGGATTTCCATTGAAAGTGGCATTGGTAGCCGGGCCATTGATGGTGTTCAGGTCCACCTGGTTCACATCCGTTATTGATTTTATATCCAACAACCGTTTCGGATCGCGGCCGCCCATCACATCAGGCAGTGTTTCTTTGGGTTTTACAGCGTTGGTATAATGACCGGCATTGATCACCGAATGGCGGTCGAGACGGGTAGGTCCTTCAATCACCCAGTCGCTTACCTGCTTTTTTTCAAAACGGCATTCGTTGCAAATCCAGTCTTCCACCTCGCCCCACTGGTCTTTGCGGGCCGTTACCCGCAGCACATCGTTACCACGCATCCACAACCTTACCTTTCCGTTGCAGTGCGGACAGTCGCGGTGGGCATCCACCGGCTTGGTAAACCATACACGGTTTTTAAAGCGGAATGTGCGGTCGGTGAGCGCACCTACGGGACAAACGTCTATGACGTTACCGATTTTGTCGCTGTCGAGCGATTGCTGAATATAGGTGGCAATTTGTGCATGATCGCCGCGGTCCAGCACACCGTGTTCCCGCTGGCCGGCCACCTGGTTGGCCGTGTGCACACAGCGATAGCAGAGAATGCAACGGGTCATGTGCAACTGAATGTAGGGGCCGATGTCTATCCGTTCGAAGGTGCGGCGCTTAAATTCGTACCGGGTGGCTTCGGCGCCGTGTTCGTAGCTGAGGTCCTGCAGATCGCATTCGCCGGCCTGGTCGCAAACCGGGCAGTCGAGCGGATGATTCAGCAACAAAAATTCCACAACACCCTTGCGGGCTTCCAATACAGCAGGATTGGTAATGTTTTCCACCACCATGCCATCCATCACGGCCGTGCGGCAGCTGGCCACCAGCTTGGGCATAGGCCGCGGATCGGCCGTAGAACCGGCCGCCACTCTAACCAGGCAGGTACGGCAATATCCACCCGTGTTTTGCAGCTTGCTGTAATAACACATGGTAGGCGGCACAATGTCGCCACCAATTTTGCGGGCCGCCATCAGAATGGTGGTGCCCGGCTCCACTTCGGTGGTGATATTGTCTATGGTAACCTTAAGTAACTTTTTTTCTTCAGCCATCTTTGTTCAGCTTTTAGCTTTTAGCCCTTAGCTTTTAGCCCTTACACTACAAACAAACAGCTTGCAGCTAACAGCTAAAAGCTAAAAGCCACTCTAAGGCGTTGCCGCCACTTCAATAGGATCGGCGTAATGCGCCAATCCGTAATTTCTTTGTAATGCTTCATCGGGATTCAGCACATGCCATTCAAACTCGTCGCGGAAATGGCGGATGGCAGCTGCCACCGGCCAGGCAGCAGCATCGCCCAACGGGCAGATGGTATTGCCTTCGATCTTGCTTTGAATGTCCCACAGCAGATCAATATCGCTCATCTTGCCTTTACCGTTCTCGATGTTGGTCAGAATTTTTTCCATCCAGCCGGTTCCTTCGCGACAGGGCGAACATTGCCCGCAGCTTTCGTGGCGGTAAAACCGGGCCAGCGACATGGTATGACGCACCACACACTGGTCTTCGTCCATCACAATAAATCCACCTGAGCCCATCATGGAGCCCGTAGCAAAACCGCCATCGGCCAGGCTTTCGTAGGTCATCATTCGCGGCTCGCCTTTGGCCGTTTTCAGTAAAAGATTGGCCGGAAGAATAGGCACCGAGGAGCCGCCCGGAATGCAGGCTTTCAACCGCTTTCCTTTTGGAATGCCGCCACAATATTCATCGCTGTAAATGAACTCTTCTACCGAAATGGTCATATCAATTTCGTAGATGCCGGGCTTGTTGATGTTACCGCAGGCCGAGATCAGCTTTGTGCCGGTGGAACGGCCCATACCGATTTTTGCATACTCTTCGCCGCCGATGTTGAGGATAGGCACAACGGCCGCCAGGGTTTCTACATTATTCACCACCGTGGGGCAGCCGTACAAACCTTTTACGGCCGGAAAGGGCGGCTTAATGCGGGGATTGCCACGCTTGCCTTCCAACGATTCCAGCAAGGCTGTTTCTTCGCCACAGATGTAAGCGCCGGCGCCACGCTGCACATAAATTTCGCAGTCGAAGCCGGTGTTGAGAATATTCTTTCCAAGAAAACCGGCGCCCTTTGCTTCGGCAATGGCCTGCTCCAGAATGTCAACAATCCAGGCGTATTCGCCGCGGATGTAGATATAGGTGCTGTTGGAGCCCAGGGCAAAAGAAGACACAATGAGCCCCTCTATCAAAAGGTGCGGAATAAACTCCATAAGGTAGCGGTCCTTGAAGGTGCCCGGCTCCGATTCGTCGGCATTGCAAACCAGGTAGCGGGGCACGCCTTCCGGCTTTGCCAGAAAGCTCCATTTCATACCCGTGGGGAAGCCGGCGCCACCGCGTCCGCGCAAGCCGCTTTTCTTTACCTCCTCCACAATGTCGGCCGGTGCCATTTTAAAGGCTTTTTCCACGGCGGCATAACCGCCGTGCTTGCGGTAAGCATCGTAGTAACGAATGCCTTCGACATGTGCGTTTTCTAAAAGTAATTTTCTGCCCATATTTCATCCTGTCTTCCGACAGCGGATTCTAATTGATTATTTTCTTTCAACAACCTCAGTTTGTCAGCTTTACAGCCTGCCGGCCCATCAGGCGCCATTTGCTCTTATCCTTTACCCACACCGTCATAATGTGCAGATGAAGCGCTGCGGCTGTCCCATCCGGATTGTTTTGCCTGCCTTTGAACACCGACCGCACCACTCCCGTTTTTCTATTCACCAGGATGGATTGAATGTTCAGCGAGGTATCGGTATAAAATGACCGGTTGTGAACGATGGCATCTATCGCCTCCCGCCTGGTTTCAATTTTTCCGCTTGAGTGACCGTAAGTCGCGGTTTTGGAAAACAGATCTTCCGTGGTCAGGCTGTCCTTCGATCCGAAAACCGTATGGCTCAGCAAATAGCTGCGCACCATCAGCGATTGTTCTTCTTTTGACTGCGCAAACCCAGCCGTTGCGGCCAGCATAAAAAAAACGCTATGGACTGCTTTTTTCATTAATTGTTGGATGCAGCCGTACGACGGCATTCGTCTATAATCTGATCTACTTTTTCTTTGGTGAGATGCTCTTTGTAAAATTTGCCCATTTGCATCATTGGCGCATAACCACAGGCACCAAGGCATTCCACCACTTTCAGTGAAAACATCCCATCCTGCGTTGTCTCGCCCACCTTTATATTCAGCTTTTGCTGAATGTAACTGATTATCTCGTCGCTGCCATTGAGCATGCAGGGGCCAGTCTGGCAAACTTCAAACAGGTAACGGCCAACCGGCTTCAGGTTATACATGCTGTAAAAAGTAGCCACCTCATAAACCTCAATGGGTTTAATCTGCAGTAGCCCGGCAACATAGTCCATCGCCTCTACGCTTAGCCAGCCGTTGTTCTCTTCCTGCGCCAGGTGAAGCAGCGGTATCAATGCACTTTTTTGTTTCCCTTCGGGATAACGGGCAATGATCTCGTTTGCCTTCGCCAGTTTTTGTTCTGAAAAATTCATCGTATTGATTCGATAATTTGATGAGGCGATAAGATGATAATGATGCCATTGTCATCTTATCGAATTATCACATTGACTAATTCTCCGATTTATCTACCCATCCATCTCCCCTGCTATCAGGTTCAACGACGACATCACAATGATCGCATCGCTCAGCATGCTGCCTTTTACCAATTCTTCAAATGCTTGGTAGTAAATAAAGC
Source organism: uncultured Flavisolibacter sp. (assembly GCA_965365435.1). Lineage (GTDB taxonomy): Bacteria > Bacteroidota > Bacteroidia > Chitinophagales > Chitinophagaceae > Flavisolibacter. The sequence goes on along the minus strand of CBDUBQ010000009.1, from coordinate 127,264 downwards.
AGGGACGGCGGATATGCATCCGGTACGGGCTGCGTCCGCCATCGCTGATCAGGTAATAGCCCAACTCCCCGTTGGCCCCTTCCACACAGCTATACACTTCACCCGGTGGAATATCCACTTCGCCCATCACAATTTTAAAGTGATAGATGAGCGCTTCCATTTTTGTATAAACATCTTTTTTCTCCGGCAGGTAATACTCGGGCACGTCGGCGTGGTAAACGGTCGCTTCCTCGCCTTTCATATCCTGCAACTTGCGGTAAGCCTGCTCCACAATCCGCAGCGACTGCCACATTTCCTGGTTGCGCACCAAAAAGCGGTCATAACAATCGCCGGTAGTACCGGTAGGAATTTCAAATTCAAAGTCCTGGTAGGAACTGTACGGCGTAAGTACCCGCACATCGTAGTCCACGCCGGCGGCACGCAGGTTGGGCCCGGTAAAGCCATAGTTAAGAGCCCGTTCGGCACTGATAGGGCCCGCACCGATGGTACGCTCCATAAAGATGCGGTTGCGGTTGAAGAGATTTTCAAACTCTTTCAGCGCCTTTGGATATTCTTCCAAAAACTTCTCCAGTTTGGAAAAAGCAATGTTGTTGAAGTCACGCTCGAAGCCGCCAATGCGCCCAATATTGGTGGTGAGGCGGGCGCCGCAAACTTCTTCCCAGATTTCATAGATCAGTTCGCGGTATTGCATCAGGTACAAAAAGCCGGTGTAAGCGCCGGCATCCACACCAACGATGGAGTTGCAGATAAGGTGGTCGGCAATACGTGCCAGCTCCATAATAAGCACCCGCAGGTAGTCAACCCGCTTGGGCGTGCTGATGCCCAGGAGCTTTTCGCAGGTAAGATGCCAGCCCATGTTGTTAATGGGCGAAGAGCAATAATTTAACCTGTCGGTCAGCGGCGTAATTTGGTACAAAGGCCGCCGTTCGGCAATTTTTTCAATAGCCCGGTGAACGTAGCCAACCGTTGATTCGGCCGATACAATCCGTTCGCCATCCAGTTCCAGGATGTTCTGAAACACACCGTGGGTAGCCGGGTGTGTGGGACCAAGATTCAGCTTGGTCGTTTGTGTCTCGTTGTTGCTTTCTGCCCGTGCTATCTGATTCTGGGTTGTCGCCATAGCTGCCTTTCCCCCGGAGGGAAATTTAATTCGTATTAATTGGTTTGATCGGCCTGCGGAATCAACCTGGGCGAACCGTCGTCGTTGCGGTTGCCGAAATCGAACGAGCCGCCGCGGCCAAACATTTCATCGTCTTTGTCGAGCCTTGTCTGGTCTTCCAACGGAAACTCCTTCCGCAAGGGAAAATAGTCCATCTCATCAACGTTCTGAATGCGGCGGAGGTTGGGGTGGCCCACAAAATTCACCCCGAAAAAATCATATGCTTCCCGCTCCAGCCAGTTGGCCGCTTCAAACACTTTGGTGGCACTGGCCACATCCGGACTGGCAATGGGTGCAAACACCTTGAACCGGATGCGAATATTCTCCACCAGGTTGTGAAGATGGTACACCACCGCTATTTCGCGGCCGGCGTAGGCCGGATAATGCACCGCGGTAAGGTCGGTAAGAAACCGGAAGGCCAGCTCATTGTCGTCGAACAAAAACTGAAGCACTTCCAGGTTCAGCTCATTCGGCACTTCGAAAGTGAGCATACCGTAAGGTTCTTCTACGTTCGACACCTTCTCGCCGAATTTCTCCGCCAGCCGTTGCTTGATATAGTCGTTGGTTAAAGCCATTCGCTAATTTTAAAATTTGAAAATGGCTGTTCATTTGCGCCTTTGCATATTTTCAAATTTGCACATTACTGTATTCCGTAACTCTCCAATAATTTTTTATAATGATCGCTGCCTCTCCGGCGCATATTTTCCTTCCCGACCAGATCCTGCACTTTCATAAAGCCGTCGAGGATAGCTTCCGGACGGGGCGGGCATCCCGGTACGTACACATCTACCGGTATCACCTGGTCAACGCCCTGCAACACACTGTAAGTGTCGAAAATGCCACCGCTCGACGCACAGGCGCCAATGGCCATCACCCACCGGGGCTCGGCCATTTGCAGGTAAACCTGCTTTACCACCGGCGCCATTTTTTTTGAAATCAGACCAATGACCATCAGCAGGTCGCACTGCCGGGGCGAGAAGCCCACCCGTTCGCTGCCAAACCGCGCCAGATCGTAATGCGAGGCCATAGTGGCCATAAACTCGATACCACAGCACTTAGTGGCAAACGGCAGCGGCCAAAGCGAATTTTTCCGGGCCAAACCTACCACGTCGCTCAGCTTGGAGGCAAAAAAGCCTTCGCCCTGATAGCCATCAGGCATATCTACAATGCTGATATCCCTTTCTAAGGGTTTTTCTTTGATATTATATGAAACTGGCCTTGCCATAAATTTTTCGTTTGATAGATTAAAACAATCGGATCACGGGATGGTTTGCCTTTCTGCACTTTCCTTAAATCCAAGGTCTGCCTCCCTGCCGTTATTCTTCCCAATTTAATGCCCCTTTCTTAACGATATAGATAAAGCCACAAAGGAAAAAGGCCACAAACATAAACACCGCCCAAAAGCCGCTCCAGCCCAACGCCTTAAAGTTTACCGCATAAGGGTAAAAGAAAATGATCTCCACATCGAACAAAACGAACAAAATAGCCACCAAAAAGTATTTGATGGCAATCGGCTGCCGGGCTTCGCCGTGGTTCTCAATACCAGAGGCAAAAGTTTCCAGCTTGTCGGTAGTTTTGCGCTTAGGACCCAGCAGGTGGGTTACAATCATCAGCGTGCCAATCATGCCAAAAACAAAAAGAAACTGGAAAGCGATGGGCAGCCAACTGGCAGCACTACTTACATCCGATACGGCCCTGCTAAGGTCTGACTGGAGAAGATGGAACATGGTTTTCAAAATGCAGGCAAAAATAAGTTAGGATTATCAAAACTGGCAGGAATTTCCAGAGGCCGGTGACCAAAAAAGCCTCCCGTTTCCGGGAGGCTTTTTCTATGATTCAGAGGCTGTTACTATCCTTTTGTTTTTGTCTTTGTTTTCACCTCCGTGCCGCCGGGAGTGGTCGTCTTTGTTTTTGTTTCGGTTTTTCGCGGTGTGCGGCTGGCCTGTGTCAGCACCCGCTGAATGTTGAGCAGGTTTTCGTTTGCAGGCTCAAAAGCAAGGCCACGGTTTACAAACGCCAGCGCTGCTTCGCGGTCGGCTTTGATGTTGGTGTTATAAACGGCCAGTTCAATAGCCGCCTTTACACCCTGGCTGGCAAAACGCTCTTTGCTGGCCTCGGCCACCGATAATACTTTCTCCCACGAAGGCATTGCCAATCCCTGTGCCCTGTTGGTATCAATGGCGGAACGGGCGTAGGCGCTCCAATAATAACCCCAAATGCTGTCGGGAGCAATGGTTGAATAGGCCTGCGCTATGCTATCCGACTTTTGAAAATTTCCACCCTGATAAAGCGGAACGGCAACATAACCGATCAATTCATCCTTCGAGGCTTTTCCCTGAGCGTTGCGTAACTCATACGACATTAATCTCAGTTCGCCTTCGAGTAATTTATTTTTGTTTGCCACGGCGTTTTCAATTGCTGTATTCAGCAGCTCCACCTGGCGAGACAATACGCTGTCAATTTCCACGGCTTTTGCAATACTTGCTCTCAGAATTTCGGGGTTATCCTTGCCACAGGCAATTCCCTGCACGATATAATCGTTGCCGATCAAAATTTCACTGTTGGCTTTCTGTAAGAACAGATTGGCATTTGTGCAGGCGCTGGCCGTATCTTTTGCCCGCAAAAAGCTGTTGGCTAACAAACGATAAACACGAGGTCTGGGGTTTTGTGTACCGCTGACAATCTTGTTGGCCGATGCAATAGCACCTGCATAGTCCTCTTGGACAAATTTTGTTTGAGCGATAATATATTCGTTCTCAATGCTTTGATCAGCAACACTGATGTATTTCTTGGCAAAACTTTCGGCGGTGGTTAAATCTTTACCCCAGGTGAGATAGTAAGAATACAAATCTTCGAAGGCCGGCGCATATTTCGGATCGGCCGCAATGGCGCTATTTAACCGCTCAACATACACATCCCAGTTTTTTTGAGAGGCGTAGATCTGGGCTTCTCTGTACAGCGCCGGTGCGTAATTAGCAGCCCGACGGTAAGCCTGAACAGCTTCGCCGCCTTTGTGCATTTTCCGGAGAGCATTGCCCTGAATCAGGAAAACATCGGGATTGTTTGGCGCCTGTTGGGCCGCCTGCTCCAGCAGGGTAAGCGCATAATTCAGGTCGCCGAGTTTTGTCTGGTCGGTGTAAGCCTGCACGTTGGCACGGGCTACCGCCATCAAAACAGCGGGATCGGTTCCTTTTTTGCCTTTTGCGGCCAGCAGGGCGGCATCAAACATTTGTTTGGCTTCCGCCGTTTTGCCATCGAGCAGGTTTACATGGCCCATGCCCGCCAATGCCAACGGGGCATTGCCGTTCGCCGCCAATGTTTTTTGATAAAGGCTCCTGGCACCGGCCACATCATCCTGCGCCAGCAAGGTCTGCCCCATCCAGTAAACAGCTTCCAGGTTATTCGGATTGTTCGTCGTCAGTTTTTCAAAGGATTGCCGGGCACTCATATACCGCTCTGCCAGCAAATGGGCCACCCCTTCCTGCACGGTTTGTGCCATAGCCTGGAGGGAAAACAATCCGGCAAAAAATAAAACAATGGCTGACTTCTTCATTTTTTCGTTTTTTCTTTTAAGATTTAAAATTATCCTCTTTCGCTTAATCAGGTCATGTTAAAGTTCACTCTGTTTGCGCATCCCGCATATAAAACGGACGAATGGAAGGAAACAGATAAGCACGCCTGAAAATTAATTGACCGCGGTCGTTTCGCAAAAAATTGGCAAAGGCGCCGGCCGGTCCAACCTCTTTTTCCTTCAACACATATACCAAACTTCTGATCATCGGGTAGGTTCTGGAATAAATCAGGTATTGAACCGGTAATACAAAGCCGCCTGTACTGTCGGTGCTTTCTACACGGGCCAACCGCACTCGTTTCAAGGTATTTAATTGAGCGGTGTCATCGGCATTACCCACCCAACTGACGCCCACAAACCCTACTGCATTGCGTGTTCGGGCTATATAGTCAATCACTTCGGGACTGGAAGCCGCCGCCGTCACATTCTTTCCCAACGGCTGGTCTATGAGCACCGAATCAAGCATAAACCGCACCGTACTCGTGGCCTTCAGTCCGTCCAGCACGGGAATTAGGCTTTTCTTAGACTTTCCGGCCAGCAATTCCTTTATTTCTGGCAGCGTGAACATCGAATCGGGCGACTGCGGATTGACCAGCACGGCAATGGCATCATATGCTACAGTGGCATAGTCACTATTCACCTTCAGGGAATCTGCCATCAGCCGCCGTTCGCCGGGTGTATAGGGCCGGGTAGCAATCACCATCTCAATGGAATCAACCAGAAAGTCCCGCAGGCAGTCGGCTTCGGGTTTGTATTGTACAATGATGTTGGCAGCCGGATAATCGTTGCGAAAAACCTGCAACTGCGCATCAATCACCGGCTTGAAGCTTTCGTCGCAACTGATGTACACCGTGCCGCTGTCGGCGCGGCGCTGCGCAAGCTCGGTACCGCCGTTGCTGCAGGCGCTAAGCAGGCCAAAAAGAAAGAGCAAAAAAAATCCGCCGCCTGTCCGGTTCATCGAAAATAATTCTTTTTGTATCCTCTGTAAATGCGCCATCCGCCATACAAAACAAATAGTCCGCCAATGAGGTAATCAATATCCGAAGGCTCACGGTTCATCAGGGGCAGTCCCAGCTTTTCGTACACTAAAAAATAGACGCCTAACAAAAAAAAGAAACTGCCCATTACGTAGTCAATGGTCGAACGCATACGGCTTCGCTGGCTTCGCTGTTTTTCCTGAAACTCTTCTATCATAACCTTTGCATTGGGTTGGGCAAGTTAGCCATTTTTGTGTTTCTGTTGTGCGGCTGCAGGCGATAAACAGGACTTCGTTATTCTTCGGCGCCCACAAACGTAACGGCTTGCGTAAAGCCTACCGCAACGGGCTGGCCTCCTTTGGTGGCGGGCATCCAGTTGGGCATTTTCTTCAGTACCCGAATGACTTCATTGTCGAAGGGCGCACCAGCCGTTTGCAATACCTGAAAACCCGTAACACTGCCGTCTTCGGCCACATGAAAACGAATCAGTGCCGTCTTTTTTTCACCGGCTTCCATTTCTTCGGGCACCCGCAGGTGACGGTTTAAAAAAGCCAGCCAGGCCTGCATGCCACCGGGGAAGGCCGGCTGCCGGTCGGGTACCACTTCTTTCTGTGGCTCGTTGGATGCTACCGTTGCTGGTGATTCGGCCGCCTTTGCGGCCGGGGGCGCCAGCAAATGCGCTTCCCTGCCGTTTTCCACGGTTTGGGCCGATACGGCTGCCCTGTCAAACGCATCCACCGGCGGCATGTCTGTGGGAGCATCGGTGGGTACAATCTGAATCTGGTCTATAAACCGCTGCTGTTTTACCACCGGCAGTTGGGCCTGCGGGGGTGGCAGCGGTGGCTTTTTCAGCTCGGGTGGAATGGCCTCCACATCAATTACCTCCACACCACCAAAATCAGGTGGCGCCTCGCCGGTGCCGGCCGATGGCGGAAACAGGAACAACAAAAGCAACACCGGCGCAATAGCCAGGAACAAGGCTTTGCCCAATTGTCGGGGGTAGGCTTTTCGAAGCTCGTAAGCACCGTACAATTTGTTGCGTTTTTCAAATAAGATCTCCAGCAGGTCGGCCTGCAGAATTTGTTGGCTGGTCATGGTGTGTGGTTTCCAGTTAAGACGAAGGCGGGGATGTTTTCCATAATGCCCTGCCCGAATTCTTTCGGCAATGCAAAGGCTTACTTTTGCGCACCCGTCCTGCTTTTGGCGGGAGCAAAATCACGGATGATGAAACTATTGATGGTTTGCCTGGGCAATATTTGCCGAAGCCCGCTGGCAGAAGGTGTGTTGAAACATAAAGCGAAAGCCGCCGGGTTAAAATGGGTGGTAGAAAGCGCCGGCACCAACGGTTACCATTTAGGCGAGGCGCCGCATCACCTGTCGCAAAAAGTGGCGCGACTCAACGGCATTGACATTTGCCAGCAAAAGGCCAGGCAGTTTATAAAAGAAGACTTTGACCAATACGATAAAATCTACGCCATGGCCACTGATGTGCTGCAGGAAATAAAATGGATCGCCGGCAGCCAGTTTGATCCGGCCAAAGTGGGCCTTTTCCTGAACGAGCTCTATCCGGGAAAAAACATGTCGGTGCCCGATCCCTGGTATGGCACCGAACCCGGTTATCATGACGTGTATAAACTGATTGATGAAACCTGTGAGAAGATCATTAGAAAATATGCCGATTTGCCAATACAATAAGGGACCGATTTGATAATGTAATAATGGCGACGTCTGTTTAGGACAACCGCAAACTGTAAACTGAAAACTGTAAAACATCATGAAACCTTCTCTTCCGCAGGGTACCCGCGATTTTGGTCCCGAGGTTGTGCGCAAGCGTCAGTACATTTTAAACACCATCCGCTCCGTTTTTGAACTGTATGGTTTTCAGCCGCTGGAAACGCCGGCCATGGAAAACCTTGACACACTGCTGGGAAAATATGGCGAAGAGGGCGACAAGCTTATTTTTAAGATTCTGAACAATGGGCTGAATGATCCGAAAAATATTGACAAGGCAAAAGCAGCATTCGACCAGGTGCTGCAGGGCCGCAACGATAAAAACCTTACCGAAAGGGCGCTCCGTTACGATCTCACCATTCCGTTTGCCCGCTATGTGGCCATGAACCATGGGCAGTTGGCCTTTCCTTTCAAACGTTACCAGATACAGCCAGTGTGGCGGGCCGACCGTCCGCAACGTGGCCGGTACCGCGAGTTTTACCAGTGCGATGCCGATGTGGTAGGAAGCAAATCTTTGTTGAATGAAGTAGAACTCACCCATATCTATTCAACGGTATTTACGGCACTGAAAATACCGGTGGAGATAAGACTGAACAGCCGTAAAATATTAGCAGCTTTGGCGCAATTAGCCGGCGGTGCCGATAAAATGACGGACATCACCATCGCCATTGACAAGCTGGATAAGATTGGGCTGGAAAAGGTAAAAGAAGAATTATCGGGAAGGGGGTTAAATCAAGCCCAGGTGGACATCGTTGCTGGTTACCTTGACGTAGCTGATAGTGGTGACAATAACAGCATCCTTGCACAATTGCAACAACTGTTTGCGGAGAATGAAACCGGTCTTGCCGGCATTGGCGAGTTGCAATATATCCTTGAGCAAACAAACAATCTTTCCGGCGAAAACCGCATTACGATTGACCCCACACTGGCCCGTGGCCTGAACTATTACACTGGCACCATCTTCGAAATTAAAGCCGTTGGTGTGCAGATGGGGAGCATTGGCGGCGGCGGCCGGTACGATGACCTGACCGGCCTTTTTGGTGTGCCCAATATTCCGGGTGTGGGCATTTCATTTGGTGTGGATCGTATTTACGATGTAATGGATGAACTGAAGCTATTTCCGCCCACCGTGGAGCAGGGAACAAAAGTTTTGTTCTTTAACCTCGGCACCGAAGAAAGCAAAGTGGCCTATACCCTTCTGCAACAGGTGCGGCAGGGGGGCACGGCGGCCGAAATATTTCACGAAACACAAAAGTTCGACAAGCAGTTTAAATACGCCGAGAAAAAAGGCATTCCGTTTATAATAATAATTGGCTCGTCGGAGATAGCAGCAAAAACAGCGGTGGTAAAAGACCTGCGGAGCGGACAGCAACAGCCGGTAGCCTTCGCCGACCTCCAGGCGTTCGCTTTTGCCTGAGCAAAGCCGAAACAGTAAATTTGAGAAAAGAGGTTTTATGAGCGCAGTGCCGGCTACTAAATTTCACACCATTGAGGAATACCTGCTATTTGAGGAAAAAGCAGCGGAAAAGCATGAATACTACCAGGGGGAAATATTTGCGATGGCTGGTGCAACGATCCCGCATAATCAGATTGTGCGGAATACGTTGACGGCAATTGATCGTTTTCTCGAAGGGAAAAGCTGTCAGGTTTTTCCCAGCGATTTGAAAATCTGGTGCGAGAAGCATTCGCTTTTCACCTATCCGGACATTAGCGTTGTTTGCGGTGAACCTGAAGTGTTAGCAAACCGCAATGACGTGATCAGCAACCCCGGTGTGATCATTGAAGTGCTTTCGAAAACAACAGAAAACTACGACCGGGGCAACAAATTTAAATTCTACCGCAGTCTTCCTTCTTTAAAAGAGTACATTCTTATTTCATCCATGGAGATTTTGGTGGAGAGGCACACAAGGCAGGCAACCGGCTTTTGGAACCTGCGGGAAAGTACCAATGCCGAAGAGCACTTTCTGATCGAGACCCTGGATTTCAGTTGCCGAATTGAAGACCTGTACAGAAACGTAAAGTTTTCCTGAGGCTATTGGCCTATCGCTTTTGCAACGATGCAAAATTTGTTGCCGAATCAAAAAGCAGTTCTGCTGCTGCCGGCACCAGACGGTAACCATACCGCAGGTGACCCTGGCGTATTTCACGGTAATACAACTCCTTTTCATCCTGGCCTTTATATACCAGGCCGCCTAGCCTGTGCACACGGGGCTGGTGCATGCGCTTGTCGTATGCCTGCAGTTCCATCAGCGTATCCTGCAAAAAAGCCGCATACAAAACGGCGCCATAAGGGTAATAATAGCTGTGCAGGATCACCCCTGCCGTGTCGGTTTTCTCCTGCCGGATATAGCCTTTTGGCACCACTAGCGGCTGCGTAATCGTCTGGCCATTCCGTACGTAGGTAAACTGTGAAGATTTGTAGGCATTGCGCCGTAGAAAACAAGCCGAAACGGCAAAAAGCAGAAAAAGATACAATGCCAGGTGTCTGATCATGCCGGCACTGCTTCAAAAATTATGCTGGCCCCCTGCCCCACGCCTACACACATGGTAGCCAGCCCGTACCGTCCGCCCCGGCGGCGCAGTTCCCGAATAAGGGTTGTAGCCAGCCGCACGCCGCTGCATCCCAACGGATGCCCCAGCGCAATGGATCCACCGTTCACATTTACCTTACCCGGGTCAAGCCCCAGGTCATGAATGCAGGCCAGCACCTGGGAGGCAAATGCCTCGTTCAGCTCCACCAGGTCAAGGTCGGCTATGGTCAATGAGGCTCTCTTTAATGCTTTTTGCGTAGCCGGCACAGGGCCTATGCCCATCACCGCCGGATCTACCCCGGCCACCGCCGACGACACCACCCTGGCAATAGGCCGGAGGCCGTATTGCTGCACCGCCGCTTCGCCTGCCAATAGCATGGCCGCGGCACCATCGTTTAAACCGGCAGCGTTGCCGGCTGTCACGGTGCCGTCTTTTACAAAAGCCGGCTTTAATGCCGCTAATTTTTCCAGCGACGTCCTGCGGGGGTGTTCGTCGGTATCAAATTCGGTAACGGTCCCCTTTTCGCCCGGCACGGCCACCGGTACCACCTCTTCTTTCCACTTGCCGGCATCCAGCGCCGCAAAATAAGCTTCCTGCGACCGGAGCGCCCATTCGTCCTGCTCCCGCCGGCTGACGTTCCAGCGTTTGGCTACATTTTCAGCCGTTTCACCCATGTTGTAGGGATAATGCATATCGGCCAGCTTATGGTTGACAAACCGCCAGCCGAGCGTTGTGTCGTATATCTCGGTGGTACGCTGAAAAGCGGAGGTTGCTTTGGCCATCACAAATGGCGCCCGGCTCATGCTTTCCACACCGCAGGCAATGATCAGCCCGGCGTCGCCGGTGGCAACCTGCCGGCTGCCGTCCATGATGGCCTGCAGGCCCGAGGCACAAAGCCGGTTAACGGTGTTTCCCGGCACAGTAGGTGGCAATCCCGCCAACAGGGCAGCCATGCGGGCCACGTTGCGGTTATCTTCGCCTGCCTGGTTAGCGTCGCCGGCAATGACATCTTCAATGGCGTCGGGCGATATGGCCGGGTTGCGGGCCATCAACACCTTTATTACATGCGCCAGTAAATCATCGGGCCTGACGGTGGCAAGGGCGCCGCCGTATTTCCCCAGGGGTGTGCGAATGGCATCAATCACATAAACGTTTTGCATAGCGATCTTTTGGGGCTAAGAGTTGAAAAGAGCGAAAGAGTTGTAGGAGACTCGTTCGTGAACCTGACCTGCTGCTCCGCTCTTTTTCTCCTTTTCTCTCTTCCTCTCTTACCTGTTAAAACCGATGCAAGATAAGGGTAGAAAACAACCGGCCTCGCTTTGAAAAACTATCTTTGCACGATGGCAGAAACAGCAGTTTTAAAGGTGAAAGGTGTTCGCAACATCCGTCAGCTTGGCTATACCGAGTTGGAAGACTTTTTACTGTCGCTCGAGGAGAAAAAATTCCGGGCCAATCAGGTTTGGGAATGGCTCTGGCAAAAAGGTGCCCGTTCATTTGCCGATATGACCAACCTGAGCAAAGAGCTTCGGCAAAAGCTGGGCGAAAACTTTATGCTGCCGGCGCTTGCCGTTCACGCCACTCAGCACAGTGCGGATGGCACTGTAAAAATCGGCTTTAAAACGCACGAAGGCCACCTGTGCGAAGGCGTATTGATTCCCACCGAAAGCCGCTACACGGCTTGTGTTTCTTCACAAATCGGCTGCTCGCTCAGTTGCCGTTTTTGTGCCACCGGGTACATAGATCGTAAGCGCAACCTCGACTTCGACGAAATCTACGACGAGGTGGTGCTGCTCAACCAGGAGTGCGAACGCATTTACGGTAAAAAGCTCTCGAACATTGTGTTTATGGGCATGGGCGAACCCCTGCTGAACTATAAAAATGTGCTGAAGGCCCTTGAACGCATTACATCGGAAGACGGGCTGGGCATGAGCCCCCGGCGCATCACTGTTTCAACTGCTGGTGTGGCCAAAATGATCCGCCAGTTGGGCGAAGACAAAGTAAAGTTCAAGCTGGCACTTTCGCTGCATGCTGCCAACGATGAAAAGCGGAACGAGATCATGCCGGTCAATGAAACCAATAATCTGAAGGCATTGGTGGAGGCATTGAACCATTTTTACCGCGAAACAAAAAACGAGATCACCCTCGAATACATTCTGTTCAACAACTTCAACGACAGCACCCGCGATGCCGATGAGCTGATAAAGATTTACCGCCAGGTACCGGCCGATTTGGTGAATATTATCGAATACAACCCCATTGATTTTGCCAAATTTGAAAAGCCGACGGAGAAGCGCATGACAGAGTTCATGGATTATCTGGCGAAGCACAAGGTAAATGCCCGCCTGCGGCGCAGCCGGGGCAAGGACATAGATGCCGCCTGCGGACAGTTGGCGAATAAAGGCACCCTTTCCTCCGGTGGCGGCAATTAAAGCGATCAGCAAACATTCTTTGCCATTTGCTTACCCGCAAAACAAAGGCGCCCGGCAAAAAGAAGCAAAGGCAATTTATGTACTTAGCTTTCTTGCTACTATCATCGCCGGTTGTGTCACTCACTTGTACGTTCCGAACAACTTTGAACAACTGACACAAGCTGTCCACTGGCGCCACAAACAGCTCAAAAAAAGAAGGCAGTGTGTACCACCTGGGCTGCCCTTCAGGGGGACGGGGGGATTAACCTTATTTAACCCGAGCTTGTTTAAACTTCTTTGACCAATCCCCGTCTCTATACCGTTCCGTTTTAAAAAACAAAAAAGTAAGAACATACTATGAAAAGAATCATCTCCGCCGCATTAGCCCTGACGTTATTGATAGGGGCCGCACAAGCACAAACCACCGAAAAAGGCGACCGCCGCCACAAAGGCGAAAGAAAAGAGGCGCCTTTTCAAAAACTCGACCTCACAACCGATCAAAAGGCGAAGCTTCAAAGCCTGCGGGAAGCGCAACGAAAAGAAATAAAAGAGTTGCGCAAAACCGGCAGCGTCACCCCTGAGCAACGCAAATCTTTGCAGCAAAAATACAAGGCAGAATACCAGGCGATTTTGACACCGGCCCAACGCGAGGAACTGAACAAGCAAAAGGCCGAATGGAAAGACAAAGCCCGCAAAGGCGACCGTGCCGGCAAAAGCGGCAAAGGCATGGCTGCGGAGGCAGCTTTCTTTAAAAAAGAGCTGAACCTGACCAACGATCAGGAAAGCAAACTCACCACCATTTTTCAGGACTTCCGCAGCAAGTCGCAAGACATCCGCTCGAACAAAAGCCTGAGCCAAGAGCAAAAAAGAACGCAAATGCAGGCGCTGGCCCAGCAGTACATGACCCAGGGCAAAGCAGTGCTGACACCGGAGCAGGCAAAAAAATTCGATGATATGAAAGGCAAGCGCTGGAACCGCAAAAACCGCAATCTCTGATCCCTTTGGAAAAATAACAACACGATGGCCCTGCCGCTGGCAGGGCTTTTCTATTTTTGCACTTCATCCTGTTGAAAAACAGCAAAACAAGTTTGTATGAAAAAAGCATCCGGCTTTGAACGATTTTTTAAGGGCGGGCCGAAAAAAGGCGCCGCCAAACTGGAGGCCATCCGCAAAGAAAAGCGGGAGGCCCGTAAGGAGAGAGAGGAAAAAATAAAACAATCAAAAGCGGCCAGATCCCGCTTTACCGATCCAAAATCAGGACCTGAAAAAAGGGCCGAAGCGCCGAAATACAACCTGGAGCCACCCCAAAAACGGTCGGGGCTGAAGCTGGTAAAAAAGACCGGAACAGCCACGGCAAGTGGCGACAAAGCAAAAGGCGCAAACCATACTTCCGCCGCCGGCAAACCCCGCACCCCAAACCCCAAACAGCAAACGGCAAACCCTGCACCCCAATCGGCAAACGAAGCGATGCCGCTGAATAAATACATTGCCCACGGTGGTGTTTGTTCGCGCCGCGATGCAGTAGGTCTTGTAAAGGGTGGCAAGGTGAAGGTAAACGGCGAACTGATACTGGAGCCTGCGCATAAAGTGTCGCTGTCGGACACCGTAGTGGTGGCAGGCAAAAAGATTACGCCGGTGAAAGACTTCGTGTACATCCTGCTGAACAAACCCAAAGACTATATTACCACCACCGAAGATCCAAAACAGCGCAAAACCGTGCTGGACCTGCTGAAAGACGCACCGGCAAGCCGCATTTATCCCGTGGGCCGGCTTGACCGCAACACCTCCGGCGTGCTGCTGCTGACCAACGATGGCGATCTTTCGCAAATGCTGACACATCCCAGCAACGAGATAAAGAAAGTGTATGCAGTAACGCTCGACAAACCCCTGACCAAAGCGCATTTCGATGCCATTTTAAAAGGAGTGCCGCTGGAAGATGGCATGGCCAATGTAGATGTGCTGGCCTTTCCGGATGCCAAAGACCTGACCCAGGTGGGCGTGGAAATACACAGTGGCCGCAACCGCGTGGTGCGCCGCATTTTCGAGCACTTCCACTACGAAGTAAAGGCCCTCGACCGGGTAGTATTTGCCGGGCTCACCAAAAAGAATGTCAACCGCGGCCGCTGGCGTTTTCTGACAGAAAGAGAGGTCAGGAACCTGAAGTTTTTCGGACGCGGTAAAGGTTGAACCTTATTGAATAAAAAGCCGCAAGGGATCTTTCACCGGTCTATCATTTATTCCTCATGACAATTAAGTTAGCCGACCATATCATCTTTCAAAACGAAGATTTTATTGCCATCAACAAGCCCGCCGGCTTATTAACCATCCCCGACCGGGAAGGAAAAGAAGTTTCCCTGAAAACCTTGCTGAAAGAACGGTTTGGCGAAATCTTCGTGGTACACCGCCTCGACCGGGAAACCAGCGGCCTGGTGGTGTTTGCCTTTAACGAAGCGATGCACCGGCACCTGTCGCAGCAGTTTGAAGCAAGGGAGACCAAAAAAATTTACAACGGCCTGGTGATCGGCAAACCATCCGAAGCGGAAGGTGTGATTAACGAACCCATTGCCGAGCACCCGACAAAAAGGGGGTTGATGACCGTGTGGAGAAAGGGCAAGGAGTCCATCACCGAATATCGGACCTTAGAAAATCACCGCTTTTTTTCGTGGATGGAGTTTCGGATCCTTACCGGCCGCACACACCAGATACGGGTGCACATGAAGCATCTGGGCCATCCCATTGTTTGTGATCCCTTGTATGGCGATGGAAAACCGGTGAAGATCTCGCAGCTAAAGCGTGACTACAAATTGTCGCAGGCCGATGATGAAGAACGGCCGATTCTTTCGCGGCTGGCACTGCATTCGGCACAGCTCAGTTTTAAAAACATCAGCGGCGAAGAAGTAAACCTGGAAGCACCGCTGCCAAAAGATTTGCGGGCAACGTTAAACCAGTTGGGTAAGCAGAAAGGGTAATCCCCCGCCCCCCTGAAGCGGAGCCCAGGTGGTACACACTGCCTTCTTTTTTTGATCTGTTTGTGGCGCCAGTGGACAGCTTGTGTCAGTTGTTCAAAGTTGTTCGGAACGTACAAGTGAGTGACACAACCGGCGATGATAGTAGCAAGAAAGCTAAGTACATAAAATGCCTTTGCTTCTTTTTGCCGGGCGCTTTTGCGTGCAAGGGAACAGCAGGCTATCTCCGAAAAAGAAAGAGACACGCCAGCGGCGTGTCCCTACTATCATTCGTTTACCTACTGTCGGCCAAATAAGGCAGCCTGTCCTACCTGGCCCTTTCTGCGGGGCGGGGGTTATCCCTCGTCCGGAATAGGCGTGTAGCGCAGATATGGCTTTATCACCTTTACCCCTTTCGGGAATTTTTTAATGGCATCTTCTGTACTAACCGCCGGTACCACAATGGCATCT
The DNA here is from genome assembly GCA_965365435.1 of uncultured Flavisolibacter sp. Taxonomy (GTDB): domain Bacteria; phylum Bacteroidota; class Bacteroidia; order Chitinophagales; family Chitinophagaceae; genus Flavisolibacter. Next base: position 111,470 of record CBDUBQ010000009.1, on the reverse strand, counting down.
TCGCCGGGCTGCCAATCGGCCGGAGTAGCCAGGCTGTGCTTCGATGTCAGTTGCAGGGAATCAATTACCCGTAATACTTCATTGAAATTGCGGCCTGTGGATGCCGGGTAGGTGATCATGAGCTTCACCGCTTTGTCCGGCCCAATCACAAACAGCGAACGCACCGTGGCCGTAGCCGATGCATTGGGATGGATCATGTCGTAGAGCGTGGCCACTTCGCGGCTTTCGTCGGCGATAATGGGAAAGTCCACGTTGCACGATTGTGTTTCGTTGATGTCGTTGCGCCAGCCAAAATGTTTGTCGAGCGGGTCGATGCTTACTGCCAGCACTTTTACATTGCGTTTGGCAAATTCTTCCTTCAGCTTTGCCGTGCGCCCCAGCTCTGTGGTGCATACCGGCGTGTAATCGGCGGGATGCGAAAACAAAACGCCCCAGCCATTGCCGAGGTATTCGTAAAAATCAATTTCGCCCTCGGTGGTTTGGGCTTTAAAATTAGGAGCGGCATCGCCCAGACGTAAGCTCATAAGATAGTTTTTGCGTTCTAAAAATAAGGTTATTCGGTTATAACAAGGGTGTACTCGATAGGTGAATTTTTTTTCAGCATGGCGGCTACCCCGCAGTATTTTTCAAGTGAAAGATCAATGGCCTTTCTGATTTTTTCCCTTTGCTCTTCTTCCGCTTTTAGCTTGTAGGTAAGGCGAATGGTGGTGAAAACCTTTGGATGGTCTTCGGTTTGCCCGGCTTCTGCATCAATTTCCAAATTGGCAAACGGTACCCGCATTTTTTCTAAAATTTCCACTACATCAATACCGCTGCAGCCGGCCAGGCCTGTCAGCAGCAGGGCTTTCGGCCCAAATCCAACTCCAGAATTCAATTCGATCTTTGCGCCGTTTTGAAACGAATCGTAAGCCCGGCCGCCTTTCCAGACAGTTGTTGTTTTCATCATTAAAATTTTTTGGCAGCGCAAAGATGGGGGGAATAGGCGAAACGCCAAACGGACAATCGGTGCTGCGGACGGCTTTCCTGTTTTAAGGCAACGCGGCGTTTTTCATTCGTCGTGTGTGCTGGGATGCCCGTAGCCGTGTTTCTGGTCTTGCAGGGCATTGTCCAGGTTCCAGTCAATCGCATTTTTAAACGCATGCTGGCGCACCGGGCAATCGCCTTTTTTACAAATAGAGCATTGAAAATAAGCACAGCCGTCGCTGTGCACAAATAGCTCCAGCGTTTGGCCAAATTCACCTCGGATGAGGGCGGCCAAAGAATCTATTTCCGCGTGTGCCTGGTTAACATTCAGGTACCAGGGCACCGTTAAGTGGCCATCCACATGCAGCACATTGCCGTATTTGATCACCCGCAGGTTGTGCAGGTCCACCCAATTGTCGCGGCGGTTTTTCTCCAGCAGGTCCACCATGCGTTCCAACAACACCATGTCTGCCTCGTCCATAATACCGGCCAGTGACTCCCGCAGAATTTTGTAGCCGGTATAAATGATAAAGAGCCCAAATCCAACGGCCACCACGGCATCTATCCATAATAATCCAGTGAGTGAAATCATCACCAGTCCGGCAATAATGCCAACGGTGGAGTAGGTATCGGTTTGCAAATGCCGGCCACTGGCTACAAGCGCCAACGAGTTGTTCTTTTTTCCCTGCTGCAGAGAGAAGAAACCCAGTAGCCAATTGACCACTGCCGTACCGGCAATAATGTAAATGCCGGTGTCTAGTTTTCGGATGCCGACAGGGTAGATTAGGTTTTTGCCGGCGCTATACACGATCAATACACCGGCCATCAACACCATGGTGCCTTCCACCGCAGCCGAAATAAATTCGGCTTTGCCGTGCCCGTACGGGTGGTCGGTGTCGCGGGGCTTTGCCGATACGTATAAGCTGTAAAGGCCAATAAAGCCGGCGGCCACGTTCACAATGCTCTCGAGTGCATCGGTGAGGATAGAAACCGAATGGGTGAGGTAGTAGGCCCAGAATTTGGCAATGAGCAACACCGATGAAGCAATAGCGATGGAGCGCTGCAGGCGTAGATTGCTGATGCTTTGGGATGGGGCGGTGTGCAACAAAGCGTTGTCGTCTTTTTTAGCGTTTACTGTCAAAAGTAGGCAAAGCTTATGCCCCCTGACCAATGAGGCTCAGGAGCTTCTTTAAAAACCGGTTGTAGAAATCCTTGCTGAACACCTGCGAGTCGTTCATGGCTTTGTAGGTAAGAAAAACACCAACGGGAATGAGGATAAAAAACGAGAACCACATGCCTGCCACCATCCCCCACGAACCTTCTTTCGAAAACTTTTCGCCCGATGTGCTGGTGAAGTAATAGACCATAAAAAAGCTGATGGCAAACACCAGAGGCGTGCCCAGTCCGCCTTTGCGAATGATAGAACCCAGCGGCGCTCCTATCATAAACAGGACGACGCAGGCCAGCGACAACGTCAGTTTTTTATGCCATTCAATTTCATACAGGCGCAGGGTGCGGGCCTGGTCTTTGTACATCAGCAGGCTCGATTCATTGGCGGCCTTCATTGACTCTATTTTCGATTGCGCCCGTTGCTGCACGGTGGTTTTGACCGAATCCGGAATCATGGCATCGAAACTTTTCTTTTTCACCCGGACGGCCTTTTGTTTCCAGGTACTGTCTATGTTAAAGGTCACCGGGATGGCTGACATAACGTCCACTTTTACGCGGGAACCAATTTTGCCGTTGACTTCTTCAATCGAGTCAATAGCCGTGTTTAATTGGCGCATGCTCAGCATGCGGGCATTGTTCTTATTGACGCTGTCGGCGGTGCGCTGCTGCAGGCCAAACGTACTCAGGTCAAAGGATTTTTTATATTCTTTAAACCCAAGGCGAATAAATTCTGTTGGCGCCATGCCCGGATTGCCCCGTTCCTCGTACCGCCAGCCGTTTTTCAGCAAAAATTCAAGGTCCTGCTGGTTTTGCGCTATGCGCATGATGCCGTCCGACGCCACGATGAAGTTGTCCTGCAGATAGTCCTTTTGCTCGTAAATGATAATGTCGCGGATAACGCTGTCGTTTTCTTCTTTTTTGCCGATTTTGATAGAGAAGCCGGGTATCTTATCATAAAAAACTCCTTCTTTCAGATCGAAAGCCGGCTTTGCATAAACGATGTCGGTGAGCATAGTGCGGCTCTTCAGGTTCGAAACGGGAATAATGTAGTTGGAAAAAAGAAAGGCCAGCCCGCTGATAAAAAGGCTCACCACAAACAACGGCCGCATAAACCGGAGCAGCGAAATTCCAGCCGATTTTATAGCTACCAGTTCATAACTTTCGCCCAGGTTGCCAAAGGTCATTAGTGAAGAAAGCAGCACAGCCAGCGGCAGGGCCAAGGGCACCAGCGAAGTGCTTTGGTAGCCGATGAACTCAAGGATCAGCCCCACCCCCAGCCCTTTGCCCACAAAATCGTCAATGTAAAGCCAGAAGAATTGCATTACCAGCACCAGCAGCGTGATAAAAAACGTGGCAATGAACGGGCCGACAAAGGCCTTGATAACAAGTAGATCTAATTTTTTTATCACGGGCTACCTTTAACCGATGCTGGGCTCAAAAATACAGCTTTCCCCTGCGGAGGCCGCACTCGTAGAAAACGCCGAAGTGATCTTAACAAAAAATAGGATCATTCAAAAAACAGTCGCTCTGCTGGCACACCTTCAGGAAACCATTTCGGCGCAGCCTGAACTCAGCGGCCTTTCGTCGCCCAAAATATCGAAAGGCGAAAACTACCTTGGGCTACCCTGGGTTGTACTCGACTACCCCCGCATCAGCAACGGTGCGGATTTGCTTTTTATCCGCAGCATGTTTTGGTGGGGAAACTTTTTCAGCAGCACCCTGCAGGCCACAGGAAGGTACAAAGCGCAGGCTTATGCGCCATTGTTGACGGCCTACGAATGGCTGGCCACCAACCACTATTCCATCGGTGTTGGCGACGATCCCTGGCAGCACCATTTCGACCCGTCGAACTATACGACTATTGCCAACCTGAGTAAAAGCGAATTTTCCTTTTTGCTGGAGCACCAACCGCACATAAAAATTGCTGCCCGGTGGCCCCTTGAGCAATGGGACGTGGCAGCAAAAACGCTTTTGGAAAGCTGGAAGCGGCTGGCGGGCTTAGTTGCCTAACCGGTGAAACAGGTCTTTCACCTGATGATCCCAAAGCATGCTTTGGTCTTTAATTTCTTTTTTGTCGGCAAAGTCTTTAATCACCAAAATGGTTTGGTTGGTCACTTCGGACTTTTCAATGCGGAACTCAAAATATTCGTCGGCGGGTGCATAGTCCCAGTGAAAGCGAATAAATTTTTCTTCTTCCTTGTCCACCATGTCGGCTTCCTCAACAGATCCGTTCCACGAAAAATAAAACACGCCGTCACGCTCATCCACCTTGTCGGCAAACCATTCCTGCAGACCAGATGGATTGGCCAAAAAGTCATACAGAATGGTGGGCGAACAGCGAACCGGGTACTCTAGCGTGTATAATTGTTTTTTGCTCATGTTTTCTTTTTGACAAGGTCAAGGGCTGCAATAATAGTAAAATCACGTTACGGTCAAAATTTTTTCCGTCAATTTTCCAACACTGGGGAAGAAAATTTTTAAAAAAATTTTTTCATATGCTTTTATTAGGTAATTTGGTTACTGAAAAACCAAAACCACCTGCTTTGTGAGTAAGAACCGTGATGGATATTTTGGGATTAATCTAACCAGAACTGCAAGAAAACATCAATCTCTAAATAACCAATCAAAATCAATCCTATGAGCATGCGTCAATTGAAGATCACGAAATCTATTACCAATCGTGAATCTCAAAGCCTCGAAAAGTACCTACAGGAAATCGGAAAAGTAGAACTCATCACCCCCGAAGAAGAAGTCCGCTTAGCCACTCTCATTAAACAAGGCGATCAACGAGCTCTCGACCGGCTTACCAAGGCCAACCTGCGCTTTGTGGTATCAGTTGCCAAGCAGTACCAAAACCAGGGCCTCTCCCTCCCCGATTTGATCAACGAAGGCAATCTCGGACTCATTAAAGCCGCCCAGCGCTTCGATGAAACCAAAGGGTTCAAATTTATTTCCTATGCCGTTTGGTGGATTCGCCAGTCTATTTTGCAGGCTATTGCCGAACAAGCCCGTATTGTTCGCCTTCCGCTGAACAAAGTGGGTCTTACCAACCGTATCCACAAAGCCTTTAGCCAACTGGAGCAGGAGTTTGAACGCGAACCTTCGCCGGAAGAGCTGGCCGAACTGCTGAACATGGAGCTTTCGGAAGTGGAATCGTCGCTGGGCATAAATGCCCGCCACATTAGCATGGACACACCCCTGGCTGAAGGCGAAGAAAGCACCCTGCTGGATGTGCTGGTAAACCACAATGCGGAAAAAGCCGATGCCGAACTGGCCCACAACCAGTCGCTGAAAACCGAAATTGACCGCAGCCTGCAAACGCTGACCGAACGCCAAAAAGACGTTATTTGCTATTTCTTCGGCATTGGCGTGGACCATCCGCTGAGCCTCGAGGACATCGGCGAACGCTTTAACCTCACCAGGGAAAGGGTGCGCCAGATAAAAGACAAGGCCATTCTGAAGCTGAGAAGCCACCAAAAAAGCGATTTGCTGAGGAGTTATTTGGGAGCATAACCCTTCGTTTTCTACATCCTCATTATCTTTGCCTTACTTTATTGAGAGTGAACATCAAATGTTCACTCTTTTACTTTTACCAAACAGAAATGTAACCTACCATATGTTCAATTCATTGCAGGACAGATTAGAAGGTGCCTTTAAAAACCTGAAAGGCGAAGGCCGCATCACCGAATTAAACGTTGCCACCACGGTAAAAGAAATCCGGCGGGCACTGGTGGATGCGGATGTGAACTATAAAATTGCAAAAGAATTTACCGATAAGGTGAAGGACAAAGCCACCGGCGAAAAAGTGATCAATGCCATCTCGCCCAGCCAGTTGATGGTGAAGATTGTGAAGGACGAACTGGTGCACCTGATGGGCGACGAGGCGGCCGACTTCAACGCCAAAGGAACGCCTGCCGTCATCCTGATTGCCGGCTTGCAGGGCAGTGGTAAAACCACTTTTAGCGCCAAGCTGGCCAACTACCTGAAAAAGCAGAAAAAGCTTTCTCCCATTCTTGTTGCAGCCGACGTGTACCGTCCGGCGGCTATGGAGCAATTGCGGGTGTTGGGCGAACAAATTGGCGTGGATGTGCACCTTGAATTGGAGAACAAAAACCCTGTGGAGATTGCCCAGCATGCCATTGCCGAAGCCCGTTCGAAAAACAAGAACGTGGTTATCATTGACACCGCCGGCCGCCTGGCGATTGACGAGGCCATGATGACCGAGGTTGCGAATATCAAAGAAGCCGTCAACCCCACCGAGATCTTATTTGTAGTGGATAGCATGACTGGCCAGGATGCGGTAAACACGGCCAAAGCTTTTAACGACCGCCTCAACTTCAGTGGTGTGGTGCTTACCAAGTTAGATGGCGACACCCGTGGCGGTGCGGCGCTGTCTATTAAATACACCGTTGACAAGCCCATTAAGTTTATCAGCAGCGGCGAAAAGATGGATACGCTGGATGTGTTTTATCCCGAGCGGATGGCGCAGCGTATCCTCGGCATGGGCGACATTACCACGTTGGTGGAAAAGGCACAGGCCCAGTTTGACGAAGAACAGGCCAAACGCCTGGAGAAAAAAATTCGTAAAAACCAGTTTGACTTTGCCGACTTTAAAGAACAACTGCAGCAGATCAAACGCATGGGTAACCTGAAAGACCTGATGGCCATGATTCCCGGCGTGGGCAAGGCCATTAAAGATATTGACATCAGCGACGATGCATTCGTCGGCATTGAAGCCATCATCAACTCCATGACACCATTTGAAAGAGCCAACCCCGACGAGATCAACGGTAGCCGCCGCAAGCGCATCGCAAAAGGTTCGGGTAAAGACATTGCGGATGTAAATGCTTTTATGAAACAATTTGAGCAGATGCGGGAAATGATGAAGATGATGAACAAGATGCCGATGGGCAAAATGATGCCGGGGATGAAACGGTGATCCCCCTGTTCCCCTGAAGGGGAGACTTAGGATGATCAGCAAACTTCTATTTCGATCTTCACGATAGCATAAGTAGGGACACGCCGCTGGCGTGTCCTTTGCTTTTTATAAACAGTTTGCTGTACTATTTTACGCAAAGAACAAAGAGATAACGACATTGTATGGACTAAGCCTATTGGCTACTGTCACTCCCGGTTGCGTCGCACACGTTTACTTTCAGTAAATCAGTTCGGCATTGTGGAAGGTGTTGACCTTTAATCAGGCATGTCTTTATTGAAGGTGTTCTTTCACGACAACTTGTCCAGTTCAACTGGATAGGCACACCGGTACAAAGAATTTTACATAGAAGAAATACAAGAGCTTTTACCGGTATCGCTTAAGCGGGTGCCTTTTGATTATTATTGTACCTGTTCAGCATTGATACGATGTATTTGTAAAGCCATACTCCTGGCATGGCCGGTTAAAAACCAGTATTGTTGAAATTTGGATATGGGATGGCAACAAGGCCCAATGAATAAAAGATTCCAGAGTGAAAAGCAAAGGACACGCCAGCGGCGTATTTCTACAAACGCTGGAATGTTTGCTAAATACAAAAGAAGGGTGAAGGGTCTAAGTCTCCCATTTAGGGGGAAAGGGGATCAAAAAAAAGTCCCGCCAAAGCGGGACTTGAAAAACTTGAAGGTCTCGGATGCTGAATTATCCTTCAGAATCACCACCCGCAGCCGGTCTTCTTTCGCGGCGCTGGTAAGCAGGGTTTCTTCTGGCTCTTCTTTCTCTCTGAGCTTCTTCCTGACGACGGCGGATCTGAGCTTCATGCTCGGTGTGCCAGGTCTGGAACTTCGTCATTGCAGTGGCTTCGTCAAACAAGCCGAGTGATACACCACGAAGCAGGTGCTTCAGGTACAACACACCTTTGTACGATAAAATCTTCCGAACGGTATCAGTCGGCTGAGCGCCTTTGCCCAACCAGTCCAATGCTCTCTGGCGGTCCAACTGAATAGTAGCGGGCTGCGTTTGAGGATTGTACGTACCTAATTTCTGGATAAACTTACCGTCGCGGGGAGCTCTGGCGTCGGCAACAACAATGAAGTAGAAGGGTCGCTTCTTTGACCCGTGTCTCTGTAACCGGATTTTAACTGGCATCTTAAATAGAAATTTAAATGCGGTGAACAAATAAATATTAGTGTGCAAATCTAAGTGTTGAAACCAAAAAATCAAATAAAGAGTTGATAAAGTTTTGAGGGCCAGGCCTCCCCCGCGGCTTCCCCCGTCCCCTCCGGTGGAGGGGCTCAGGTGTGAGATACTGCTTTTTTCCGCAGACAGTCTGTGTTATTCGTTGCTACCTCGGGTAATAAAAGGATTTTGCCAACAAGTACAGTCCCTTCGATCCAAACCCTCCCACCGGGAGGGGCGGGGTGGGCCCTATCTTTGCCGCAGTTTTTCTATGACAGAATACTTCAACATCGGCAAGTTTGTGAGCACCTTTGGCCTGAAAGGCGAACTGGTGCTGAAGCATACACTGGGCAAAAAAACTTCTTTGAAAGGCCTTACGGCCCTGTTTATTGAAGAAAAGAAAGAAAGCTTTGTTCCCTGGTTTATTGAAAGCACCAAAATAAAAAACGAAGAAGAACTATACGTAAAACTCGAAGGCCTTGCTACCCGGGAACAAGCCATTCCACTGGCGCAAAAACAGGTGTGGCTGCCGGAACCGGACTTTAAAAAATATTCTTCCAGATCTTCTCCTATTTCTTTTCTCGGCTACGAGATTGTGGAAAACGAGGTAGTGCTGGGAAAGATCCTGGAAGTTATTGAACAGCCGCACCAGGTGCTTTGCCGTATTGATCTCGATGGAAAAGAAGCGCTGATTCCGCTGCACGAAGACACCATTCGCCGGATTGACAAAAAAAAGGGGCAGGTCGTGGTTGACCTGCCCGAAGGTTTATTAGACATCTACCGGTAGGATCTCACCCCCGGCCTCCTTCCATCAAAGATGTAAAGAGGCATCAATTACTGAAGGCTGGTGAGAACTTTTGTTACCAGGCTGCGGGATTCTGTTCTTAAAATTCCCGGTCTATTCTCACTATATCTTACACCGTTCACCTTTTCCTGCCTACGACCTGTTGCTCACGCATGCGCCACCTGCAGAATCACCGGGAACCGCTCGGTGGTCACACCCATTTCCTTTAATGTATTCCGGGCCTGTATCATATGACGCTGCTCGTGTGCTATGAGGAAGCGGAGCATATCGCCCAGCTTCAGCTTGATTATGGTGGTGAGGGTAATGGGAATACGGATGGTGTTTAAATCCCTGCTCTTGGCCAGCTCCAGCAGCTTTATAAGCTGGTCCTGGTGCTCCAGAAATTCCTTTAAAACCGTTTGTATATTGAGGTTATTCGAAAACGTGTACGCTTTCATGGCCTTCATCTTGTTTTTGATCTGGTACACATTGGTCGGCTTCATCATTTTTGTAAACTTCTCACCCCAATAACCGGGTGTAAAAATGGAATTGCTGGACTGCGTCACTACCGACAACTCTTTTTCGATCTTTGGCAGGTAATGGCGGCAGTAGGCATTCAAATGCTCCAGCACCTGCATCACGCTCCATTTTTGCTTATCGGGGCTATACGCCAGCTTTGTTTGATCGGTGTTCTGAAAGAATGCAGCGGATTCTTTAATGCGGCGAACATCGGCAATCAGTTCGTTCAGCAAATCTTCGCTTTTGTACTTTGACATAGTGGGGTTTTTTAACGCTTACGAAGTTACTTTCAAATAATAGACCAGCTTAGGCCGCCGGCACGTGCCGACGGATCGGCCCAAAACACCGGCAATTTTGGCTAATTTGTCGGTTGGATATGGAAGCGAATTTTTTCAACAGAATTCAGCAGATCGGCCGGCGCCCGGCGCCGTTCAGCAATAAAAACACAGCCACCATCATAAAGGGCGGGGCGGGCTTTTTTGCAGCGCTGAAATCGTTGATTGATAATGCCGAACACGCCATTCACCTGCAGACTTATATTTTTACCGCCGACAGTACCGGCAGCGCTGTTGCCGGCTGGCTGATGGCCGCCGCCCGCCGCGGGGTATCGGTTTACCTGATGGCCGATGGCTACGCATCCCGTGCCCTGCCTACCGAGTTAATCCTGCAACTGCAGGAAGCCGGTGTTCATTTCCGTTTTTTCGAGCCGCTTTTTCGCGGGCGTGATTTTTACTTTGGCCGGCGCCTTCACCACAAAATCGTGGTTGTGGACGAACGGTTTGCCCTGGTGAGCGGTAGTAATATTGCCGACCGGTACAACGACCTGCCGGGCCAGCCGGCCTGGTACGATATGGCCCTGCGGATTGAAGGCGACGCCGTGCTGGAGCTCTACGACATTTGCCTGAAAATATGGGAACGCGACCCCGCCAGGAAAAACCTGCTGCGCAAAAAGCTGCACGACATTTTCAACTACATAGCCGCCGAAGACGCCGTCGGCATCAGGGTGCTGCAAAATGATTGGGTTCGGCGCAAGCTGGAAATTTATTTTGCTTATCATAAGCTTTTCAAGCAGTCGCGGCAAAGCATCACCATCGTCTGCAGCTATTTCCTCCCCGGCCTTTCGCTGCGCAACCGGCTGAGCAAAGCCGCCAAACGGGGTGTGGACGTAACCGTGGTGCTGGCCAGTACATCAGACGTTACGCTTACCAAACACGCCGAGCGATACCTGTATAAATGGATGCTGCGCAACGGTATTAAAGTCTATGAATACCAACCATCGGTTTTGCACGCAAAAGTGGCGGTGGTGGACGATGAGTTTCTGACAGTAGGCTCGTACAACCTCAATGACCTGAGCGCAAAGGCCAGCGTAGAGCTGAATCTTTTGGTACGTGACAATGAACTGGCGCAGGAAATGAAAAAAGAGATCCGGGAAGTCATTGCCACGAAATGCCTGCCGATTGATGCAAAAAACTTTTCGCTGCGCCTTTTTTCGTTTCGCCAGCTCTGGCAGTTTTTATGCTACCACGCCTTGCGTTTTACGCTTACCATTGGGACATTCTATTTTAAGCAGGAAGAATAACCTCCTGTGCCCCTGAAGCAGAGACTTAGGCCGATGACGCTGCTCTTGTTTTCACCTGTCACTACAGCAATGGTAGGGACACGCAGCGCCCTATCCTTTCTTATTTTTTGTAAAGGAGGCAATGAAGCAAAGGCATTTTATGTACCAACCTACCCTGCTACTAAGAAACTTCTGTTGCACTCTACACCTTTCAGAACAACATTGAGCTAAGAATAAAATCTATAACAATTGCTAAGCAAAAAGGTCATTCAACCCTATCGCCCTAAGTCTCCCCTTCAGGGGGACAGCGGCATTCCCATCATCCTCTTAAAAAATGCCAACGCCGCTTTTTTGTCCCAATGCTGAAAGCGGCCGCGCTGCACCACCAGGTCGTTTTTGTCGGGGAAATTGAGATAGTAGTGGAAGGCAAAATGCTCCCTGGCATTGTACCAGCCCACCACTTGCCCAAAACGAAGCACATTAAAAACAGTGGTGTCATTCCAGCGCTCAAGGGTGTAGTAGCCCTGCGAAAAATCTTTCAGCAGTTGCAGGTCCTTTTGGTTGGCGATGGTGTCGGCGCCGGCGTTGTTGCGTGGAAAATAAGTAAAGTTCACGGCTCCTTTATCGAAAACAGAGCGATAGGCCGTGTGATAGCCGGCGCTGTCGTTTACAGCCACAAACCAAAGCAAGGAGTTGAAAGGCGAAGGCGTGGAAAAGAACAATGCCGGCTTGCCTTGCTGCGCCAGGCTGGCACGCACCTCGCTGTTGACGATCTGCTTGTTTAGGATAGCGATGCACAGGTAAATTGCTGCAGCCACAATGCCGGTGCGAATCCACCCTACCCGCCGCCGGTGCGACTTGTTGAGGAAGAGCAAAAACAAAAACGAAACAAAAGGCGCCACCGAAAAAAGCGGATCGGCTACATAAAGCACATGCATGGAAAAACGTTCGGTGCTGAACGGCATCAGCAACCCTACCCCATAGGCATTGAACGTATCTATCAGCAAGTGCGCCGCAATGTTAACGGTGAACAGCAGAAAAACATTCTTCCCGGGCAGCGGCGTTTTGTGAATGACGTCCTTTACCAGCCAGGTCAGAAAAAAACTGGCCGCCAGGCCAAAAAAAATTGAATGGGTTATGCCACGGTGTGCCACCACGTTTTCGGCACCGTGTAAAAAAAAGCCGGCTACAAAATCCACGTCGGGCAAACTCTGCGCCAGAGCGCCGTAAAACATGGCCCGTTTATCCATGTACCTGCCGGCAATGGCTTCGCCAATACAGGCACCCAGCACAACGTGAGTAAGAGAGTCCAATGGTTTGAAATTAAAACAACGCTATCCGCAAATATCCGGCAAATTCAAACCAGGAATGAGCGGCAGAAAGGCTCCTACCTTTTGTCCGTTCTTTCCGCCTGCCTAAACCAGCACGCCTGCGCCCCCATCGGCCCGGCAACGGAAGAGCAGGCTGATAGAAAGACATGCATTACTGCCATTGAACGAATGGAAGCGGACGCCCTACGCCCAAAAAACTGCAATTGTTCTGTGGCGCAGGCCAACCGTATTAAGCTTTCGGCCGCATTGCTTACAACGGCTATTATCGGGAGGTATCGGCTGCCGCCCCAGGGGCTGTATTGGTATCGGTGCCTGCGCTGCCTCCCGAGCCAAATCCGGCACCCACCCCACCAGTGCCGGCCGCGCCGGAGTTGGTGGTCATGTTTTGTGTGGTGTCGGCAGCATCGCCTGTTGCCGACCGGCCCGATTCTGCACTGTTGCCGGAGCAACTCACCATCCCGATTAAGATAGCACCTGCAGCAAAAATTCGTTTCATTGCCTACAATTTGATCAACATTTAATGTTTTCGCCAGCGGGTCAAGGTTTGAGCAGCCCCCGCCGATAGCCGGCCCGCCCTGCGCAAGGCCCTTCTTATCGTTCTGCTAATTAACGGCGAATGCGGCTGGTATCGGAGCCATTGGTACTATCGCCACCGGTACCTGCATTGACACCGGTTGATGAACCACCTGCGCCGGCTGCTCCTGTACCGGTTCCGGTGCCTGTGCCGGCGCCATTGTCTGTGCGACTATCGGCGCCATAACCATGGTTGATGGTGTCGTCAGTTCCCGCGGTTGGGGTGGTAGCCTCCGCCCCTGTGGACGAATCTGTATGCTCAACGCCATTGCCGCTGTTGGCACAACTTGCCATGATAAAAGCCATACTGCCTAAAAAAAATATCCGTTTCATAGATTCTGTTTTGAAAAGTCGTTCACAACTATTCTTTTCCCCTCTCAACTATTCTGCCAAAGCAACAACCGGCTTAAAGGGCAAGCAAACGCACCACTTCTTTGAGCTGGTATCGAAGCGGCCAGGTAGTTGGGCCTGGCCTTTCATTTTTCCCTGCGCCGCTGCCGGTGGTTAAGGGTTCTGCCGTGTGGTGTCGGCGCCTGTTCCGGCTGCGTTGCTGCCCGTGCCCAGCCTACCCGTATCGGCACCGATGGTTGCGCCAGCTCCCGGCCCGGCACCGGTTGATGTACCCATGCCCGTATCGGTTGTTGTTCCGGTTGTACCGGCACCCGCTCCGGTACCTGTACCATCGGTGGTGGTTGACGTAGTGGTGGTGTCGGCGCCTGCTGCGCTCTCAGCCGAATGATCGCAGCTCATCAGCCCCAAAAACAGGCTGGCCATTACCCATAGCTTTTTCATTTTTGTCGTTTTTAATCAAAGGTTTTATTGCCTTGGATTTTGACCAAGTATTCTGCCAATTGGCTTTTCACAACAAAAACAATTTTTTGATAGGTGTGCTGCTGCATTTTCTACCCAAACAGGCGCTATATAATAGGCGCAAGCCCTTCCATTGACTCTTTGCGCAACCCTGTTGCTGCCCAACGGTATGGTGGGCTTGTTTAGCCTCCGGCAACCGTTTCGGGAAACCAACAGTGAAACGTGGCACCATGTGCCTCACTGCTTTCCACGGTAATTTTTCCGCTTGAAGCTTTCACCAATTAGGCGTAGTGCAGCCGGGTTTTCGTCGTGATAGAAAACGTCAACAGGGGAATTGGCTTCTTCAAAAATCACTTCGGCCAAGTAGAAATCTTCGTCAATAGAATTAAACAGTGTGGGATACTTGTCGGTGGCTTTTTGCGCCATAACTTCTTTCAGGCGAAGAATTTCAGCGCCAGCTTTTTCCGACTGGTGATGTCTTCAATGATGTTCAGTACATGGGTGACTTTGCCTGCACTGTCGCGTTGAAAAACCCGCCCCCTGACCAGGTACCATCTCCAGTGTTCCTTTTCTTTTAAGTTCCGCGACCGGTACTCGGCCGTAATGATGTCTTCATCGCCAGCCGTAAGAAACCGCTGAAAAAAGCTGGTTATCAGGTCGCGGTCATCCGGGTGCAGAAGCGCCTGCCGTTGTTCGCGGCTCATTAATGCCATCTTGGCCGGATCGAAGCCTTGCGTTCGGAAGGTTTCAACATTCCGGTAATCAAACTGGCCGGTTTCCAGATCGAAGACGCTGATCATGTCGGGCACGGTTTCCTGAATACGTTGGAGGTAGTGCGACTGCTGCCTGATTTGTTCTTCGGCCTTCTTTTGTTCCGTTATATCCTGCAAAATTCCGGTCACACGAACCACCGTGCCGCTTTCGTCAGCACGACTTTCCCATTCCTGGTTTACCCAGCGCAGCTCACCGTTTCGGCGCACAATCCGGTGAACGAGTTGGTAGCTGCCAGGTTCCCGCAGCGATTGTTCCCGCAATGCCTGCAGCCGGCCCAGGTCATCGGGGTGAATAAAGCGGTCAACTTTTTCGGGGGTGATCTCTTCGCTTTGCGGTTGCAGTCCATTGATGCGGTACAATTCATCGCTCCAGTACGAAACGGGAGCGCCTGTTTCCCAGGTAAAGCTGCCAACATGCCCAATGGCCTGTGCTTCTTTCAGGCGGCGGTGTTCTTCTTCCAACTGCTCCTGTGCCCGGTGCCGCTCTTGTTGTAATTGCAGCTCGTTGCTCAAATCGTGCACCATGCACAAAATAGCCGACACCTCGCCCTTTTCATCTTTTACGGGGATAAGGTAAGTTTCAAAATACTCCGTGCTTTCCCCGGCCAGGCTTGGCGGCAGATAAACCGTTTGGCCCCGGAGCACTTTGCGAAACTCACCGTAGCTGGGGTCGGTGCGGAAACCGGGAAACACTTCCAGTATGTTGTGGCCAATTACTTTTTCTTTGGCAATGCCATAGTATTGTTCAGCCTTTTGGTTCCAGTACACGTAGGTCATGTGTTGGTCCAACACCACTATGCGGTCCACGGACGATTGCACCAGGCCTTCTATCAATTGCAGGCGGGCGTAAAGGCTGTTGCGGAGCTCCACCTCTTTGGTTACATCGTGAATGATGTGCAGGATACCCGACACCTCATCGCCGTTGTAGAGCGGAATCAGGTACAGGTCGTCGTACCCTTTTCCCAGGGCCAACCGGGCACCTTCCTGCACCACCCGTTCGCCACGCAGCACCCGGCCGAAGGCCTGCATTTCGGCTTCGGTTTTTAATTGCGGAAAAAGGTCAAAAAAGTTTTCGCCAATGGCCTCTCCTTTCTTGATGCCGTAGGCTTGTTCGCAGGAGCGGTTCCACAGCAAAATGGTGTTGTGCAAATCGGTGATGATAACCCGGTCCAGTGTATTTTCCGAAAGGCTTTCGGCCAGTTGCACCCGCTGCGAAAGCTGGTCCTGCAAAACCTGCTCGGCCGTGGTGTTTTGCAGGGTGCCAATGAAATAGTCGTTGCCGTTAAGCGAATAAAAGTTGAAGATGGCATTCATGTGCTGCACCACGCCACGCAGCAGAAACCGAACTTCAAAAGAAGCCGGCTGCTTTTCACTCACCGATTTGGTCCAATGCTGGCGGAATGCCTTTTGGTCATGCGGATGTACCAGCGAAAACAGCATTTTTTCGGTGGCGTTTCCGGGGTGAATCCGTAACTGGCCCAGCATTTTGTAAAAGCTGTCGCTCCAGGTAAAGGTGTTTTTGTCAAGGTCCAATATCCACGACAGCAGGGAAGTTTGCTCGTCGCTCTGCTGGGCCAGGTGTTGCCGCAATTGCAGGGCGTTGGCCTGTTCGGCCATTTTTTTCTCCAGCATTCGCTGCACAGTAATGTCCTGGATAATACCCGACACTATCAGTTCCTCCTCTATTGTCACTAACCTGGCTTTTTGCAGCAGGTACCGGATTTTGCCGTCGCCCCGCACAATGCGGTACTCCAGCTCGGGAAGAGTATGTTCGTAGAAAATCGTTTTGTAGGCCGTCTCCACCCTTTCCCGGTCGTTGGGGTGAACATAATTGAGAAAAGACATCAAAGTAGGACTCAGCGATTGCGGCTTCAGCCCAAAAATGCGGAAATACTGGTCGGAGCAGGTGCTCTTGCGGGTCAAAAGACTAATTTGCCAGTGGCCAATAGCGGCTTGCTGTTCGTTGAACAACAGTTGCTGCCGCTGAAACTGCACCAGGTTCTTGTAGCTTTCTGTTTCCCGTTCGGCGCTCTTTTGTTCGGTAATGTCCTGGTAAATGCCGCCCAGGACCTCTTCGCCCCTTTCGTTGTAAAACCAGCCGGCTTTGTACGAAACCCATTTTTCGCTGCCTGCTACCAAAATGCGGTAGTCCATGTGCAGCGGCGCTTTGTCCCGAAAAGCTTTGTCCAAATAATCCAGCACAAGGCCCCTGTCGTCGGGGTGCACAAAGGAGTGAAAGGTATGGAGGTGGGCATTGAGGCTTTGCGCCGGCAAACCATGCAACTGATAAACGAAATCGGCATACCAGGCCTGGTGCGTGGACGCTTTGTAGTACCACCGGCCAACGCCGCTGAAGCGGCTGGTGCGGTCGTCAATCTGTTGCAACAGGTGCAGGTGGTCGTGTTCGGCTTTTCCTTCCACGCTTTGAGCGGCGGCCTGCACGGCAAGCTCCTGCCAGTTGTTCGTGAGCTCTTCTACGGCCACAATGTTTTCGCCGGTGATCGTTCTTATCTCGCCATAGGTGGTGATGATTCGGAAAGTAAGCGATGGAATCAGCCCTCCGGCAAACAGGCTGCTTTTCACCCCAGCTACGTCGTCGGGGTGAAAAATGGCCTTGGTGCCAATAAATTCTCCGGGTTGGGAAAACAGCACATCGCTGCAAAACACGGCGCCGGTTTCCATGGGCCATTGCCAGTGGCCGTTTAATAAATAAAAAGAAGATTGAAGGAGAATACGGACACGCTTTTCCGTTGTCTCATCAAACTGCACAGCCTCTTTTTTCTTCAGTTCCTGCAAACGCATTCGTGGTTAATGGATAAAAAATCGGTGAAAATCGGGTAGAAGGATTTAGTGATTTTTTGGTTGCACAAACCATGTTCCCAAGGGGGGTGTTTAGCTTACAATAACAAGGTATTGCTAAGCTTTGGACAAGGTTAAACATTTTTCCCCAAAATTGAAAACAGGCCTTTTGCCTCCCCCCGGCACAAGCGGATATGACTAACATCTCTGCCTTCTTTTCTTTTGATGACAAAGCCTTACAAGGAAGGCCTTTATTTCTTCTTACCTTCCCGGTTCGTTAGTCGTGTTTTATGGTTAGCGTACTGCATTCTTCAATAAAGAGCACCTCCCGGTTGAAATCATCAATAACATTGAAGGAGCGGAACTTGGTGCCATTGCTTAAGACATCACTCACAAAATCAATGCTCCAGGTCCGGGTAAAACCCTCCGGTACGGCCAGCGGCTCTTTCACTGTTGCCGGCAAGCGCTTTTTTATCTTGCGGCGCAAGGGAAGCTTCATCTCCTTATACACCCGGTGCAGCCGTTTATGATTGACCACGGTGCCGCTGTTACGCAGGCGGTAGTAGCACTTCCAAAACCCTTCCCGGGGATTGTCTTTGGTAAGCTTTTCCAGTTGATCCATGAGATCTTTATCGGCTTTTTTAGAGGGGTAAGCCACCGCACTGCGGCTTGTTTTCAGTAGGGGACACGCCTTGCCGGCGTCGCGGGGCCGCTCCCGACGCACCTCTTCTACGATGCGCCGTTTTTCGCAAGGCTTTGGAGCTTTTTT
The DNA here is from genome assembly GCA_965365435.1 of uncultured Flavisolibacter sp. GTDB lineage: Bacteria > Bacteroidota > Bacteroidia > Chitinophagales > Chitinophagaceae > Flavisolibacter. The sequence continues at coordinate 93,309 of CBDUBQ010000009.1, read as the reverse complement.
TCAATAATGTATTTGGCGGTTTCCAGTTCCATGGCCAGGTTGGCATACATCCTTTTCAGACGGGCATTTTCTTCTTCCAGTTCCTTTATGCGCTTCAGTTCAGAGGCTTACATTCCCCCGTAGCGCTGCCGACACTTGTAAAGAGAAGCCTTGCTCACGCCATGCTCCCGTTGAATCTGTTCTGCTGATTTGCCGCCATCAAACTCCTTTAAAATACCCGCATCCTGCTGCGGTGTGAATGTGCTCTTTTTCATGATCTACATTTTAAAAGTAATGACTAAAAAGTCTACTCTCAAAACGTACTATTTTCGGGGGATCTTACACATCATGAGTTTCAAAATGGACGTAAACGTCGTCAAGGTTGATTGTCATGCTGACGAAGGAAGCATCTGCGGATTGTGGATTAGAAAAGAACTAAAACAAACCACCCTATAGCTCCAAAAAGAAAAAGTAGCCCTTCAGGCTACCTTTCTTACCACACAAATCCATCACACAAATTTGTTTTCATTTATCGGGACATAGAGTTGAACGGACTAAGGCCGGCAATCAAATGAGGGTATCTATCCATGCTGATCCAATTTCCTTTCGTTCACCCATCATGTTTTACCAAACCACTGCTCCTATATAGCCAAATGCAGTGCCAGTTCCATTCGAAGCGTAAACAGTCACCCTGACAAAGCTCCGCTGTAGAATCAGCGCAACCTTTTGAGCAAGGATTTGCGCACAGGGGCTCCGTTTCACAACCTCATCAGGCAGGAGCCTTGCGTTACTTCATTCGCATGCTATTCCACCAGCGCCGGTACGCCCCCGCCATCCAGGCAAATGATGGCGATGCCATTGGAAAAGGAAAAATCTACATTGCTCCTCCCGACCGTCACCTGCTTCTGGAAAAAAGGTAACCGCATGGCTGTACGCAAAGGGCCCAAAGAAAGCCGCTTCCGCCCCTCAATAGATGCTTTGTTCCGTTCAGCCGCCCTTGTTTATGGCCCCCGGGTGATCGGCATTGCATTGAGCGGCCTGCTCAACGATGGTACGTCGGGCATGCCGGTGAGAACAATGCCAATCACCCGTGTATGCGGATTGGCTCGCCGTTCACACCAATTTTACAGGTCAGCTTTGTAGCTTCCTGAAGGCGTTGAAAAAAATACTTGCCAATGCCTTTGCGGGAAAGGTGCAACATAAAAAAAATAAGCTGCATCCCACTCCGGTTCCAGTTGCATCACCAACTCTTCCAATGCACGAATACCGCGGCAGAAGTGCCTACGACAACAATGAATTTTGGCGGCCGAGTTGCCGGTTCAGTCATGGTTCTGTGGCTGCCATTGCGATGCCTTTTGCCTGTGACAAAAATGAAAGCTTCACTTGCCTGTTTTGCATTGATGGATAACCTACAGGTTCATCTTTTCCTTGTTTCTACGAATGCAGGTTGCCTCGTGATTGAGGAACTGCAACCGTCGTCACCTCATCTTGATAATAGTTGGCTTTTCAACAATTAGTGAGAAGAAAAATCAGCGCTGCTGTACAGGCTAAGTAGTATAGAAAAAAATGAACGGACACACTTTTTTACCATTCGTGATGATGACCGTAAACCGGTACTATGTATTAAAATCTTGAAGGAATAATTACACTAAAATGGTGCAAATGGGTTGGGCAATGAGGTTATCTTCTCCTCTACGGGTGTTTTCCACACACTTGCCTGGCTTTGCGGCACTGCCGCTTCAAGCTCCGCCGTGGATAAATTAAGCTGCCTTTTAGCGCTTGTTCACCCATCATTGACACTATTTTAGATGTCTTGCTACAGGTATGGAATAAGTTCAATCAAAGTTCAATTCTACAAGGGACCTGTGCCGGTTCAAAGAAGCCATCGGCATCTTCCATTTCGACCTACGGCCGGCGGAGAATATTCTCATTTGCCAGCTTACGCCACAAGCCATTGAACTGGCAATAACCCGTTACAGTGCCCCAGAATAGAGCAATTACTGAACGCTTAAGCAATCTTCAACCAAAAAAAACCAGTGAGTATAGACATGACCAACCAGGAAAAACAAAATAGGAAACGCGGCTTTGCGGCCATGAGTCCCGAACGTCAGCGACAGATTGCACAACAAGGCGGAAAAGCAGCCCACCAGCAAGGCGTGGCGCACCAATGGAATCGGCAGGAAGCAAAAGAGGCCGGCAAAAAAGGCGGCCTTGCCTCCGGAGAAAAGCGAAAGAGTCAATGCGACGGCGGAGATCCCAAGCCATCCTCCGCATAAGGCAAGAGTGCCGCCGGCCCACATGCACCACACGCCGGTAGCGCCAGGCGGCATCACTGCAGCCGCATGGCTCTACCGGCTGGTACTGATAAAATGGTGAGGACTGGGTGGGCTATCTCGGTACCTATGTTCTAACCCAGCATTTATACAATGAATGTAAACCGAAGATGGCTGTCGTAGTAGCTGCTGCCACCGTACCCCATCAGGCCAATTGCGGCTGCACGAAAGCACCTTTGATGCCGGCCGACAGCACCGTTTTAAGGCTGGCGATAAACCGGCGGATAACCCTCTCCCGCTGAACGCTTTTATTGTAATGCGCTTTTGTTTGTTGGTATTCTGTGGCCTGCAACTTTTTAAAGGCGGCCAGGAACCTGTTTTCGGCAATATCATCACCGTAAGCCCGGGCAATGGTCATGGCGTCGTAAAAGAGAATCTCTACACGGGTAAAGCTGCTTTCTTTAGCACCGGCCGCTGTGAGGTTCCGCTTAATTTCCTCCAGCTTTTGCTTATGTTCAACTGACATTGATTTTTTCATGTGTTCTATTTTTTTTGACAGCAACCACCATTGGCTTTTCTTCACGCATCCGGGCTAACACCCCACGAAGAATTAGGTGCCGGATCGTAAACCACTGCCGATACCGACAGCCGCTTTCCTTTCACGTCATTGCCATGCAAGGTTACAATTGCCTGGGTCGCCTGTCTTTCCACCGGCATGTCAACAAAAGCCCTGCCAAGGGAGCGATTGTTCAGCTTATCGCGTACAAGACGCACGGTGTCAACTTCACCAAAGCGGCAGAAGAGGCGTAAAATATCAGCTTCAATTAAGCTTGAATGTAGATTGGCTACATGTATTTGCATAAACCTATGTTTAACGGTGAAACCAATCGAAAGAATAGCAGGATAGTAAGAGATGGGCCAAAGAGAAGATCGGTTACTACGATGCGATGCTCAGGACGAGTATCAGTTAAAGGTAGTGCATCGGTAGCAGATGGGCTGTTTTAATTCTTTCGGCTACAGAGTGGCCAATTAGGCGTACATTGTAAAAAAGGAACGCTCCTTTCCTTTTGGCCTTTTCATCACCCTTTACTACAATGGTATGCACATACTTGTTTCCAACCTGAGCATAGACGTCATAAGCGATGATCTGACCCAGCTTTTTTCCGCCTATGGCGAAGTTAGTTTTTCGGCTGTGGTAAGAGATAAAAAGAATGGCCGCTCCAAGGGCCGTGCGTTTATTGAAATGCCGTTTGAAGCGCAGGGAGAGCAGGCCATTTCGGCACTTAACGGAATGGTATTTAACGGCAAAGTGCTGGATGTACAAAAAATAGAGGCAAAAGCCGGCGAGTTTTTGAACTAAGCCAAAAATAGCGGCACCTGCCGCTATTTGATCTTTTTGATATTGACGGCCACTAATCCCTTGGGGCCATTTTCCGTTTCAAATCCCACCCGCTCGCCTTCTTTCAAAGGTTCGCTGAGCTGGCTGATGTGCACAAATACGCTTTCACCGCTTTTGCTGTCTTTGATAAAACCAAAGCCCTTGGTTTCATTGAAAAAGTTCACCGTGCCCTGGCGCTCTTTTTCTTCCGGTTCGGCCACATATTGCGGCACTCCGATCACCATATCTTCGGCGTTGAAGGTTTTCATTTTTGAAGGATCGGGAGGCGTGGAGGAAAGATTGCCGTTTTCGTCAATGTAGGCCAGCATATCGTCGAGCGACTGGCCTTTCTTGGCATTGGCCTTCCGCTCTTCCATTTTCTCTTTTTTTTCCTGGCGCTCTTTTGCCTTTTGCTTTTCTTTCTCCCGCTTGTTGAATGATTGACTCGATCTTGCCATAATTTATTTTCGGTTCCTGATGGGTTTGTACAGCTAAAATAAAAAAGGAAGCCTTTGGCTGTACAAAGACTTCCTTTTTGCAAACAGAATGCTTACCACTTATTTTTAAAAGGGTTGTTTCCGCGATAGCCACCGCCGCCACCGCCATTGCTTCTGGCCGGACGGTCTTCTTTGGGACGTGCTTCCATTACCTTGATGTTGCGTCCGTCAACCGTAGAGTCATTCAACTCGGCAATTGCTTTGCGGGAGGCTTCATCGTCGCTCATTTCCACAAAGCCGAAGCCGCGGCTTCTGCCGGTTTCTCTGTCGGTAATAATCTTGGCTGACGTTACTTCACCGTACGGCGTAAAAAATTCTCTTAAGTCCTGATCCTGTACATCAAAACTTAAATTGGAAACATAAATGTTCATGTTTTTCTGAAATTAAAATAAAGAAATACTTGAGAGGCATGGTAAGGTTTAACGAATAATGCAAAGCAGAACTGATGAACGATTACGTATGCGAGGCTCAAAATAACAGATTGAAGGTAGGTTATCTTTTGGAAAAAAAGGCCAAAACTATCACAAAGCCGGGCAGTTGAACAACCACAGTGGCCGAAACAGTATCTTTATACTTTCTTTGCGTTTAGCATACAGTCTTCATCTTACCACCTTTTGATGTCTGCTGGCTTGCTTTTGCGGCAGTATAACTAATACTCATTTATGAATCCGGAAGACATTGAAAAGTTTCTCGACAAAAATGCAAAGCCCAACGGCGAGTGCGTACAAATTAAATTCAGGCAACGCGAAGCCATCTTTGGCCTGTTTGTGAAAGACAGCGATTACGCTTACCTGAAAGCCAAAAACTTCTGGCGCATAGTGCCCCAGTCAAAGCTGGACGTGTACAAATCCACGGGGGATCCATCGCTTGCACGGATCTTTAACGGGGCCGAGTTTTCAAAGCTCGTTACGTACAGCGAAAGCTTTGAATAAGCACTGCTGCCACAGCCGGGTGACGAATCTTTGGCGGCCGGCGGCACCTTCTTTGACTTTTCCTCAACTTTTTTGCATTCAGCCTGTTACACCGGTACTGCATCCCACCGGATGGCGATCATTTTTTTTCAGATTACACTACTCATTTTATGGCATTTATTGACAGTATCCTCCGGCAGCCATCTTACGGCTGGGAAAACGAAAACGGCGAACTGGTGGTTCCAACAAAAAAACAGCTCTGGCAAGAGGCCTTTTCGCGAATGAATATCTTTCAGAGCCGGCACAATTGGCTTTCGTTTGCCACAGCTACCATGATCGTTTGCCTGCTGCCGTTTTTGTACCTTTTCCTCTTTCATTTTATTTCGCTGAAGCTGGTCATTGTTTTTATTGTTTACACCATGATTGTGATGGGCACCCATGGCACCATCTGGTTTCACCGCTATTGCACGCATAAATCTTACAAGTTCAGTCACCCGGTTTGGCGCATCATTACCCAAAACCTGGTCATTAAAACACTGGCCGAAGAAACCTACACCATCTCTCATCATGTGCACCATGTAAAGTCCGATGAGCCTGGCGACCCCTACAATGCAAGGGGCGGCTTTTTGTATTGCATGCTGGCTGAGTTTAATCACCAGCGTATTTCCACATCGCTGAACGAAAACGATTACCGCCGCACCGCTCATTTAATGAAGCACACCGGCGTCAGCATCAACTCCTACGAAGCTTACCTCAAATGGGGTTCTGTTACAAAACCGCTTTACAATACGGTTGTTTGGATTCTTAACTGGGCATTTTGGTATGGGGCTTTTTACCTGCTGGGCGGCCATGCCCTGGCCTGCACACTCTTCAGCGCTGCGTTGGTTTGGTTTATTGGCGTGAGGGCCTTTAACTACACCGGCCATGGCGGTGGAGAAGAAAAGCATGTGGATGGGGTGGACTTCGACCGCAGAAACCTTTCCATTAACCAGATGCGTCCGGGTTTGTTTGCCGGCGAATGGCACAACAACCATCACCTGTACCCGGGTTCGGCACGGGCCGGTTTTTTACCCTATCAGCTCGATCTGCCCTGGCTGTACATCATAACATTACACAAGCTCGGCGCTGTTTGCTGGTTTCACGATTCGAAAAAGGACTTCCTGAAAAAATACGGACCGGAAGCCAGTAAAAAACCAGTAGTGGAGACTGCTTAATGGCCTATCTGGCCTCACACAAACAGGTAATTTTTGACTGTAACCAGCGCTTGCCGCTAAAAAAATAGGTAAAAATAAAAAGCACCTCCGCCCGGGCTGCTTTTTATATAGATTAATAAAACTATCGTTGTCTGTCATCCTTTCACTCTGGCAACACCGCCGCCATCCACGGTAACAAAATGGGTTAGCCATATCCCAAAATGAGCTGATAATTTCAGCTGTTCAGCCAGCCAAAAAATGAACGGAAGTAGTAACAGTTGCCGGCAAGAAGTATTGCAAAGAGACTATTTTTCTTTTTGAACATTGATGGCAACCAGGCCCTTGGCCCCCATCTCTGTTTCAAAACGCACCCGCTGCCCTTCTTTCAACGGTTCGCTGAGCTGGCTGATGTGCACAAATACGCTTTCGCCGCTTTTGTTATCTTTGATAAACCCAAAACCTTTGGTCTCATTGAAAAAATTCACCGTGCCCACCCGCTCTTTTTCCTCGGGCTCCTCGGTGTACTGCGGCACACCAATCACAATGTCCTCGGCGTTGAAGGTTTTCATCTTGGAGGGATCGGGCGGTGTGGACGACAAATTTCCGTTTTCGTCAATGTAGGCCAGCATATCGTCCAATGAAGCGCCCTTCTTTGCATTGGCTTTGCGTTCTTCGGCCCGTTCCCGCTTTTCCTGCCGCTCCTTGGCCTTTTGTTTTTCTTTTTCCCGCTTGTTGAATGATTGACTCGATCTTGCCATTGGTGTTATTTTGCAACTTGAATATACAACCGTTTGCGAATGTAAAATGCCCCCAAAAAGAGGCAAAAAAATGATTTCCACAAGCGTTTTTTCCGAATTAAAAATGGCCAGTAAGGCGCCAAAACAGGAGAAAAGTGGCCTTGTTCACGGCCCGGAATACAGCACCGGGTACTGCCGGCAGACAACCGCCGGCGAATGTGATGGTTCAGGAAATGCCATTGTTGTGTTACAAAAATTTCTGATTGCCAACGAGCCGCCCACGCTGTTTTAATCCGGAAAAACCAAAAATTTCCGCCCGGTTAGTGGCGTTAATTTTTCCCGCTTTATTTCATGGACCTGGATTTCCGCCGGCTGGCCGTCAAAGGCAGGGGGCCGTCGCCAGCCAAAAACGGCCCATTTCTAAACAAAAAACTGGTCGGGTAAAAACCAATGGTTCCCGGCTCAATGAAAAATAAGCCGTTAACCTGCCGACAATGACAGAAAGTGCCAGGCTATTCGGGTTTCTTCTTTCGTCCTTTGGCAAACAATTCACAAAGAAAATACTTACCTTCACGCCCTCTTCGTTGCTGACTTGATAAATTTCTTCCCTATCCGTAGAAGCTCATCTGGTCCTTCAAAAGAGACCATTGCTCCTCAAAAGAGCTCCATTTTTTAGAAACAAAAGAGATTATGTTATTCGAACAATTAGGTTTGATTGAGCCCATCTTGAAGGCTCTCAAAAAAGAACAGTACACAACCCCCACTCCCATTCAATCGCAGGCCATACCGCAAGCCCTTCAAGGCGCCGATATTCTGGGCCTGGCACAAACCGGTACAGGTAAAACGGCAGCATTTGCCATTCCGGTGCTGCAACGGCTGGCAGCCGAGCCGGTGGGAAAAGGCTATCGCTACACTCGTGCGTTAATCCTGACACCTACCCGCGAACTGGCGGTGCAGATCAGCGACAGCTTTGCTTCGTACGGCCGTTTTCTGAACCTTAAACACGAGGTGATCTTTGGCGGCGTATCGCAAACGCAGCAAACCATTTCGCTGCGCGACGGTGTGGAAATTTTAATTGCCACCCCGGGGCGCCTCCTCGACCTGATGAACCAGGGATATGTACACCTCGACTACCTGGACATTTTTGTGCTGGACGAGGCCGACCGTATGCTCGACATGGGTTTTATACGCGATGTGCGCAAAATAGTGCGGGCCCTTCCCGAACAAAAACAAACCATGCTGTTTTCGGCTACCATGCCGCCCGAAATTGCCGACCTGGCTTCGTCGCTGATGCGGGCGCCGGTACGGGTGGAAGTGACGCCGGTATCCACGACCGTGGAAAAAATTGAGCAGTCGGTTTATTTTGTGCCGAAGGCCAGCAAAAACACCCTGCTGTTGCATTTGCTTCAGGAGCAAAATATCAAACGCACCCTGCTGTTTACCCGTACAAAGCACGGCGCCGATAAAATTGCCAAGTTCCTGAAAAAAGAAAATGTGAGAGCCGATGCCATTCACGGCGACAAAACGCAGACAGCCCGGCAAAATGCCCTTACGAATTTTAAAAATGGCAAACTGAAGGTGCTGGTGGCAACCGATATTGCCGCCCGTGGCATTGATGTGGATGCGCTGGAGCATGTGATCAACTACGACCTGCCCGATGTGCCGGAAACTTATGTACACCGCATTGGCCGCACCGGTCGAGCCGGCGCTGCCGGTACTGCCATTTCGTTTTGTGATGGGCGCGATGAAATGAAAAACCTGAAAAGCATCAATAAGCTCATTGGCCTGAAAATACCGGCAATGGAACACCCCTTTGAAGCACCAGCCGAACCGGCGGGTGAAAGCGGGCCCAAACAGCCGAAGCAAAGGCGGCGTCAGCGTCAGCATGGATAAGCGGCCGAGCCGGCCGTTGTACGTTCCGTTTTTCTGGCATGAAATTGCACAGATTAGAGAAAACAATTTCATGATAAATCTTTTAGAGCGGATCGGGATTGTGCAGCGGGAGTCGAACAGAAGCTTTAAAATGCTACCAGCCATTATTATGTTGTTGCTGATGGTAACATTTGTGGGAACAACCCTCTACATTTTGTTCAGCAGCATGAGTGGATAACAAAAAAAGCCGTTGGCTATGCAACATTGAGTTGCCGCAGCCAACGGCTTTTTATCTTTAAAGAAAAAAATGAACGGGCAAACAGACACTGGCGAAGAAATAGAACTGGCCGGCAAAAGTGGCCAACGCTACACCGGGCGCATTTATGCACACGACACTATCCGGTGCGATTTACAGGGGAAAGCAATTGCCTGCCTCAGCAACAGCGAGTATGCTGACGAAGGCTGGATACACCGGGTGAACAGCATCTATGATACCGATGATGTAGGCGCTGAGCTGGTGCGTTTCGGCCACCGTAACGATATCTCCCACTTGATTCTTCTTCCTTACCACCGTAATAGCAACGCTGTCACCGACAAGGTAGATGACCTTATCCGCAGCTATTTGCACAGCTAAAAACGCTATGGTTTGCCGGGTAGGCTGTGATATCCCGGTTGCAGGATAGTGATAACTGTTTTGGCCCTTTCTGTTTAAACAAATCTTCCCTGTTGTGCCGGTAGCCTTCGGCCGGCCTGCCACCAGCCACGAATAAAAACCATTCGAAAAATTGCAGCGTTTTTCGATGCGCTTTCTAAATATCTTTAAAGCCACTAAAATTCATCGAAACATGAAAAAAACGAACCTGCAGATCACCTTCTCCTTTCTGATAGCTGTTTTGCTAATGGGCTTTACAGCTTGTGCGCAAGGTAACCGTGCGTCCCCTGCCTCTACAGCCAATGGCAAAGCCGGTGGCGCCGATATTACCATCAGCTACAGCAGCCCTTCGGTAAAAGGCCGCACCATCTGGGGCGAGTTAGTGCCTTACGGCAAAGTATGGCGGGCCGGTGCCAATGAGGCTACCACATTCGAAACGTCGAAAGACATTACCGTTGAAGGGAAAAAACTGCCAGCCGGCAAATACAGCCTGTTTGCCATACCGGGCCAAAGCGAGTTTCAGATCATCTTCAATTCGCAAACCGGCCAGTGGGGCACACAACACGATGCTGCCAAAGATGTGCTGACCGTAAATGCCAAACCAAAGACTTCGGCCATGAGCGAACGCCTGGTGTACGATGTCAACAACAAAGGCTTTTCGCTGAAATGGGATAAGCTGGAAGTGCCGGTTTCGATTAAATAAAAGCTGGCAAAAACAATCGGCAAAGGACCGGCAGCATTGCGGCAACCCCTTTGATTTTTGAAAGGTGTTATAGCAAAAAGAAACGAGTTGCGTTGCAACTCGTTTCTTTTTTTGTCCATTGCTTATTGCCGATTGCCTATTTCTTTCCTTCCTCCCTCGGCCCCTGCATTTTGTTCATCTGATCAGCCACGGCCGATTCGGGCATAACATTACTCATGCCTACCATCACCTTATTTTTAAAGCCGGAGATTACTTTGTCATCGCCGGCCATCAGCGCCTCGTAACCGTCTTTGGCCACCTGCACCGGATCCGACAGTTTTGAATCCAGGATCTTCGACTCCTGCATTTCCGCTTTGTTGAAAAAATCAGTGTCGGTGGCACCCGGCTGCAAGGCTGTCAGTGTTACAGCCGACTCTTTCAGCTCGCTGATGAGCGCCTCGGTAAATGAAAGAACATAAGCCTTGGTGGCGTGATACACAGCCTGCCAGGGCCCGGGCAGTTGCGAAGCGATAGACGCAAGCTGCAGAATCTTTCCTTCGTTGCGGGCTACCATGTCTTTCAGGAATAAATGCGTCAGCACCGTCAGCGACGTCACATTCAACTGAATGATGTCGGTTAGGCGTTGAATGTCTTGTTCTACAAACAATCCGTATTGCCCCTGGCCGGCGTCGTTCACCAGCACATCTACGGTGAGGTTTTTGGCCTTTACTTCTTCGTACAGCTCAAAGGCCGCGTTAGGCTGAAAAAGGTCTTTGGTGATTGCCAGTACGTCCACGCCGTACTGCTGCGCTATTTCAGTTCTTCGCTGCTCAAGCGCTTCCTGGGTGCGGGCAACGATGATAAGGTTGTATCCGTTGCCGGCAAAAAGTTTTGCCAGTTCGTACCCAATTCCTTCGGTAGCACCGGTGATCAATGCATATCTGCTGTTGGTTGTATCTGCCATTTTTTTTGTTTTTGGATTATTCAATATTGATGACTGATTCCTCATTTTTGCCGCCTTCGCTTTTCACTTCAGCGCCAGGTCCGGTGCGCCGGCATCGGCTGTTTTTTGCACCAGGAATTTTTGCAGGAAATTGAGCTTAGCATCGGCCTGCCGTTCTTCTTCCAGCGACTGGGCCAGGCGGCCGGCAATGCCGGGATAGCCCAGGGCTTTGGCCGCTTCTATCACCGGTCCGTAGCGTTCAATTTCATAGTGCTCAATTTTGATGGCGCCGGCAATGATGGCAGCATCCTGTTCATCGGTTGATGCTGTCGCAGCGATCGCCTTTTCACCTTCTGCCAGCAGGTTTTTCATCTCTGCGTTTTCTTCGCCTTCGTGCGGATAATTCAGCGTTACACAAAAGCCCCGAACGGCTTCCTTCTGCTGATCAGTTTCTGCAAAATGCAGCGCCAGGGCCTTTTTCAAACCAAGGTTAGTTGCTTTTTCTATCATCGAAGGCATGGCTTCGGTGAGCTGCTTTTCGGCGCTCCACAACGCCTGCAGGTCCCTGACGAAAGTTTCTATCCTTTGCTGATCCTCCATTTCTTTTCTTTTGAAACATGAATAAGATATTGACCTATTTTTTGCTCATTGCCGATTGCTGATTGTTTCTTATCGGTCCATGCCCGGCTTCATCACCACCTTCACGCAATCGTCTGTTTTGTTTTTGAACATATCGTAAGCCTCCGATGCTTTCGAGAGCGGCAGCCGATGGGTAATGATATCATCCAGCACCACTTTGCCATTACGCACCATCTCAAAACACTGATCTATATATAATGTTTCCTGCGCCTGGCCAAACTGCATCAGCAAGCCTTTGTCGAAAATGCGGTGAATGGGAAAATTGTCGAATGGGCTGGCATACACGCCTACAACCGACACCACACCATTGCGGCGCACCACCTCGGTGCACATCTCCAGCACTTTGGCCGTTCCTTTTTCGAGGTTGATGACGGCTTTGGCCTTTTCCAAAAAGCTGCGATTGGCTTCCATACCAACGGCGTCAATGGCTACATCGGCACCGCGGCCGCCGGTCATGGCATATACTTTTTCCCGCAGGTCATCGTCGTTGGCGTCCATTGTTTCTACCTTGTTTACCCGCCGGGCTTTTTCCAGGCGATATTCCAGCGGATCCACGGCTATCACCCTTTCGGCGCCATTGAGCCAGGCGGCTTTCTGCGCCATGAGGCCCACCGGCCCGCTGCCAAAAATGATGACGGTGTCGCCGGGCTTCACTCTACCCCATTTCACAGCGCTCCAGCCGGTAGGAAAGATATCGGTCAAAAAAACGACCTGGTCATCATCCAGTCCGTCGGGAATAATACGCGGGCCAACATTCGCAAACGGTACCCGAACATATTCGGCCTGTCCGCCGTTGTAGCCGCCATACAGATCGGTATAGCCAAACAGGGCGCCGCCTTTTCCTTTTAACATGTCGCCTTCGGGGCCATAATGTTCCGGGTTGCTGTGTTCGCAACTGGCATGATAACCCATCTGGCACAAAAAACATTGCCCGCAGGCGATGGTGAACGGCACCACCACGCGGTCGCCTTTTTTCAGCTTTGTGACGGCGGGCCCCACTTCTTCCACAATACCCATGAACTCATGGCCAAGCACCATATCGCGTAGCTGTGGCACAAAGCCATCATAGATGTGGAGGTCGGAGCCGCAAATGGCCGTAGTCGTTACCTGGAGAATAATATCGTCTGGCTTTTCAATCTTTGGGTCTTCTACGTTGTCAACAGAAATATCGCCGATCTTGTGAAACACTGCCGCTTTCATTCGTTTATTTTTTTAGTGAGGAAAAAGAGCGTGGTGGCAGAGAGAAAGATCAAGGTGGGTGAAAGGAAGTTGCAAATACGATACCACAAGACCATTGTTTATGGCTTGCAAATGAAACCCTGCAAATGGCTTAACCCGGCAATAAAAATGTAGAAGCTCAACAGGGCTACAGGAACACAACTGTGTAGATGGTCATTCTCAAAATTGCAATACCACATCGCCGGCAACCGGATGGCCCACGCAGGTAAGAATAAGTCCTTGCGCCAGCTCTTTTTCAGTCAGCACTTCGTTGTACGAATGCCATACGGTGCCACTGAAACAACGGGCTACACAGTTGCCGCAACGGCCGGCCTCGCAACTATAAGGCAAAGAAAGACCGGCTTTTTTCGCTGCTTTTAAAATTGAATCGGGATGCTGAACCGTAAACGAAGACGTTTGTTCGCCAGACCGTACGATAATGGTATGTGTTCGGTTGTCAGGTGGATGGACTTCGGGCCTTAGCGCTGTTCTTGCATAAAAATTTTCTTTTTTGATTGCCGAAGCTGGTATGCCTGCCTCCTGCAAAGTATAGGTACACAAGCGCATGTAGCTTTCCGGTCCGCAGATGTAAAACAGGGTGCTGGCAGAATCGGTAACTGCTTCCTGCAAATAAGAAAAAATAAGGTCGCGGTGCAGCCTGGCTTTGGAAAGATCAGGTGCGTTACTAAAGAGCAATTCCATCCGGAACCGCTCCGGAAATTGGCGTTTTAGTTCCTGCAATGCAGGCAGATACACAGCCTTTTCAATAGCGGCAATGCTGTAAATGAGCAACAGCGACCACTGCGAAAACTGATGCAAAGCCGTTTTAATCAGCGACAGCATAGGCGTGATGCCGCTGCCGGCTGCAAAAAAGACAAGTTGATGAAGCATTGCAACATCATCCGGCAACACAAAAAAGCCGCCGCTGCCGATGGTGTTGATTTCGTCGCCTGGCCTGGCCCGGTCAACCAGCAGGCGGGAAAGGGCGCCGTTCTCCACCCGCTTCACACCTATCGAAAGCGGCTCGTTGAGAACCGGCGAAGAGGTGATGGAATATGACCGCCGCAACTCTTCGCCGCCGCTTGGGGCCACCAGTGTCAGGTACTGGCCGGCGGTATAAGTTATGCCGTGACCTTCTTCAAATACAAGGGTCATAAAATCCTCCACTTCTCTTCTTACCTCTTTTATCCGTAGCGTTTTGTAAAGGCCGTTTGATTCGGTCATGGTATCGTTAATTACATTGGTGCAAACAGCATCCTGTTGTTAACCTGCCAAATACGGTCAGGGATTCTGTTCGGCAATTGAATTTCCACATTCTTATCAATAAAAAAATCCATCCCGCCTGTGGCGGGATGGATTTTTCAACTGTTGCATTTTTGCTTACATGTTTCCGTTCGATGGCGTATTGCTCATCACACCGGTTGTAGCGGTGGCGCCGGCCCCTCTTTCCGCCTTACGGTTCACGCCGCCAATGGCCAGCGATGTCAACTGATCGTCGGCATCGTATTCTTCCATCAGGGTCTGCTGCAGCAGTTGCGCCACGTCAATAAGGCCAAGTTCTTCAGCGTAGGCTTTGGCCGTGCCGTATCCGCAAATTTCATAGTGCTCCACTTTTTGAGCTGCACAGATAATGGCCGCATCTTTCACCGCCGGATCCATATCTATTGCCAACACTTCCTGGCCTTCGTCAATAATGCCGGCCATGCCCTTACACTTGATACCCGAGCCAAACAAATCGGCAAAAATGCCATGCCCCTGGTTACTGTCGTCGCCGGCGCCCAGCAGTTGCCTTACCTGGTCGAGGCGGCTGCGTTGCTGTTCGGTTACCCGCAGGTGTTGCTCAAGCGCCTGCTTCAATTGCGGGTTGCTGGCTTGCGCTATCATGGCCGGGAGTGCTTTTAAAATTTGCTCTTCGGCCGAATACAGGTCATGAACGTCATGCACCAACAGGTCTTTCAAATGATTCATATTATCCATATCCTCACATTTTAGTGTTGTTACAGCAACATAAACTGTGCCCGCACGGCAACCTGCCGTCAAAAACAAAATGAAGTTTTTGTTGCCGTTTTGCGTACCTGGTTTTTCATTCGCTTTAAGCAGATGTGGCCTGGGTAAAAGAACAGCAAAGCGTTGGAAAAATTCTCTGTTTGGGGATACGCTTGCACCATCCGGCAGAGCGCCGCAAGCCAAAAGGTTTTCCGGCATCGTTTGCTATGTTGGTGCCGCTAATAGCCGTTACGGATGCGGTTTTAATTGGTCACATATTTTAAACCCACAATAGAAGCAATAAGCGTAAACAGGAAAAATAAGCGCCAGAAATGCGCCGCCTCCCGAAAGAAAAGAATACCGATAATGGCAGTGCCCGCCGCTCCAATGCCAGTCCAAACCGCATAAGCTGTACCCATTGGCAACACCAGCGTAGCCCGGTAAAGCAGGTACATGCTTAGTGCCATGCACACAAAAAATCCGGCAATCCAATAAAAATACACAACACCGGCACTGGCTTTTGCCTTTGCCAGGCAGGTGGTAAAGCCTACTTCAAATAAGCCGGCGATAATCAGAAGAATCCAGGCCATCATTTACGTTCTGCATTCAATGGTTACAAGTCTTTTGCCAGCATTTGGCCATTAGCGGCAGACGTTATCAAGATAAATAAGAGCCGCTCTGCAAAGCAGCCTGTTCAGGGTCAGGGAACAAATTCCTGTTTTGAAAAATGGCTATGTTTCCATGCCCACTCACGAATGGTTTTCCACACCGGGAAAAATAACCTCTTCCTTCAACTTGGCGTTATGCCTGTGGATTTTAACTGAGATTTCCGTTTTCGCCAACCTACTGTAGAGTTGCCTACTCAATGGCTCATTCTGAACCGCCTAAATCCGGGGTTATCAAGCCATTTTCAGCGCGTCTAAATATGGCATTTTCTTTTCGGCATTTAGTTTCTACAAACGCCTGCTTTTTTCAGTGAAACAGGGTTTGCCAATTATCAGTCAGTTACCGCAATTACAAAAAATTGTCTTGTATGGAGGAAAATGAACAACAGGAAAAACAGAAGGCAAGAAGAGGATTTGCCGCGATGAGTCCCGACCGCCAACGCGAAATTGCCAGCCAGGGTGGCCGTGCCGCCCATCAGCAGGGCGTTGCCCACGAATGGAGCACCGATGAAGCGAGAGAAGCCGGCAAGAAGGGCGGCCAGGTATCGGGCCGAAGAAGGTCAAACGGCAGTGAGGAGGCCGACAACACCGGCCGGTAAGGCCCGGAATATCAGTTCCGGTGAAAAGAAACGCCACCCTGCTGCTCAGGGTGGCGATTCTTTATTCAACAGACCAAGGGCGATCAATTCACAGCTAACTGCGGCCGGTCGAGCTTATACAGCTCAAATTTGTTGATCGTTTTAGTAATGTCGGCAATCCATTTTTGCTTGGCTTCCGCATACGAAGCGGCATTCATCATTTTCAGCCATTGGGTATAATCGGTGCTGTTCTTCAGGTTCACATAAAACTTTTTCTTCTTCAGCATTTCGCAAAAATGCGCAAAGCTGGCTTCGTCGGAGGCATATTCGCGGTAAGCCGACTGGTAACCCAGCTTTTCTTTCGACGAGGTGTTTTTTCCTTTCACCCCAAAAAAATTGCGGAGGGCTTTGGCAATGGCGCTTTCTCCGGCTGCGCTTTCCACAATGCTCACACCCAGTATGATACTGGCGGGAATGCTGTGCTTTTCCATGCTTTCAATGGCAAGCTGCTCATACTTTTTTATAAACCGCTTCACCGACTTCTGGGCCTGAACGGCTGAACTCAAAAACAAAGAAAAAAGCAGAGCAGGTAGTTTTCGTTTGAGTGATTGTACCATAACGGATAATTTATACCAAACGGACAAGCGAAAAAGAGGCGGTCTTTCAACCGTGGCGGCATGGCCTTTTTTTCACCGTCTAAACAGCCGTCTTTGAATGGCCGCGTCTGGTGGTGAAGTTGCAAACATAACCCATCAGGCCCGCAATTTCATCTATTTTGGACGAGACCATCGCCATCTTTAACACATAAAAGGCACCACACAGGTTGGAAATAAGCCAACTTTGTTTAGCTGAGCGATGGATTTTAGCCCTGGAATTTTGACATACCGCCCACTTTTTTCGCCAGGAAAAAGATCAAAGGCTGCTGCCTTACCTCCAACGCCCAAGTTATTCTTTTGCCTGTCAATCACTTACCTATACTGACCGCAAACTCCGATGAAAAACAACCAGGCATCGGCGGTGATTTCCAGTCTTTTTACCAATTGGCGGCGTTGAAAACGAACACCAGGCCAGCTTTCTCTCCCAAAGTTCCTGTGTCTAAACGCTCCTTTCGGCTAACGCCGGCCTTTCATCGGCAAAACCGGGCTTGGCCATTAGCTGAAAACTTCCCAAAAAACCCAAGGCGGTCTATCCGCTAATTTTATGAACGAATAACAGACACCCGTATTGCCATTTTGCCCTCATAAACCCGAAATAGTTGACCGGCGGTGGATTCTTTCCAGCCAGGTACATCCGGTCAAATCAGTGTTCCGCTGCCTCACTTGTGGTCAACAACCTTCTATTGAAATAAAAAAGGCTGTCTCGGAATCTGAGACAGCCTTTATATGAATGATCGTTTGTTTAGCGTTGTTTTTTCGCCTTCCAGAAATTACCGGTACGGCGCTTATTGCCTTCGGGGCTACCCATGCGGTCCATGGCGCAGCGGAAACCGATTTGGCTGCTCGACTGGTCTTCTTCCAGGTAGCGACGGGTACCGGGGCTCAGCCAGTAAGCACGGTCGTTCCAGCTTCCGCCTTTGTACACCCTGGTACGGTCGGAGATCAATGTTGTTTGTCCGTAGCCATAGGTGGAATTTGATAAGCTGTCACCGTCGAGGAAGTTGATAACATTACCACGCTGGTAATTGCGGCGGTTGCGGCTTTCGGCATCGGTCACGTCACGCATGCGTACGCGGCCCATGCTGTCCACTTCAGCCTCGTTATTGCTATTTTTCAGCACCGTTTGGAAACGGTTACCACGTACCGGGGCCACATCTTCCATATCCAGCGAGTTCATAGGACGGAACACGTCATACACCCATTCGCTTACGTTGCCGGCCATGTTGTACAAGCCAAAGCCATTGGGGTAAAAAGCGGTGACTTCGGCGGTATAAACAGCCCGGTCGTTCAGGCCACCGGCCACACCGGCGTTATCGCCCGAGCCTCTTTTAAAGTTGGCCATGAACTGACCCTGCCAGCTACCGACCTTGTTGTCACGCAGGCCGTTCACGTTTACAGCCCAGGGATAAATCTGCTTGTTCGACTGCAGTTCCTCACCGCGGCGTCCTTCTTTAGCCGTCGGACGGGGGTTCTGATTAATCAAACCATAAGCGGCATATTCCCATTCTGCTTCAAAAGGCAGGCGGTAGTCGGGCTGCAAAATGCCGTCTTCCATCGTTGCCTGTCCTCTCGGGCGGCCGTTTTCGTCGCGCAGCGGATTCTTTTTGGAATTGATGCCACGGCCCGGCTGCGGTGTGTAAAGACCCAGGAGGTAAGATTTTGTGGTAAAGTTGTCCTGACCGGCGCCGTTCTGTGACTTGATGTTCTGCGGTGAAACAAGGCCACGGTCCATCAGGAGGCCTTCGTTCACACGGTCGCTGCGCCACAGGCAAAAGTCGTGTGCCTGCCGCCAGCTGACACCAACAACAGGATAGTTATTAAAGCTTGGGTGGCGGAAATAATATTCTACCAGTGGCTCGTTGTAGCTCAATTCACTGCGCCACACCAGGGTATCTGGCAAAGCCGAATTCAGCACCTTCAGGCCTTGCTCCTCATCAGGTGGAAAAATGCGGGTGAGCCAGTGAATGTATTCGCGGTAGTGAACATTGGCCACCTCGGTGCGGTCCATGTAAAACGAGTTCACCGTTACGCGGCGGGGAACGTTGTTCCAGTCGCCCATGATGTCTTCGTCGGTTTGGCCCATGGTAAACGTGCCGCCCTGAACAAACACCAGCCCCGGGCCGGTGCCCTGCTCGGTGGCCTTCGATACCTGGAAGCCGCCCTGATTTTTGTCGTTGTAGTTCCAGCCGGTGACGTCCGACTTCTCGGGTTTTTTCTTGAATAAATTACAGCTTGCGAGTGCAGCAGTGCAGGATAACAGGATTACCAGATTCTTAACTTGCATGGTTGCTTTTTTAGTCTTTCTTAAGGACACATGGACGCTGTCATGTGCCGCCTTTGGAAAACCTTTCTTTCCAGCTTACAGTAACGGCACCTGAAGGTGATTATTGTAAGGGGATAAAGCATTTTTTTCAGGCGGTTTGCGAATATAGTCCCTCCGCCGTGAAATTAACCAATGAAAACCACGTTTTTTGCATGTGACTTCTACGAGACGGCGCACGGCTGCTTTCCAAACGGCACTCTGCTTTTGGCTTTTTATCGCCGGCCCTTTGGTGCTGCCCGCCCAACGTCAGTATAAAGCGGCATCGGTGCTGGCGACCGGCCAATGGCACAAGATCAGCGTGCCGGCCGAAGGGGTTTACAAAATTGATGCGGCTTTTCTCTCATCGGCCGGAATCACGGGACTTATACCTTCGTCGCAGATCCGGTTGTTTGCCGGGGCCAACGGGATGCTTCCGGAGCGGCCCGGCGATGCCCGCATTGACGACCTGGAGGAGGTGGCCATTGATGTGCAGGACGGTGGCGACGGCACCTTCAGTGGCGCCGATTATTTTCTTTTTTATGCAGAAGGGCCTCATAAATGGCTTAAAGATTCGGCGGCCCACCGCTTCCGGCACCAGCAAAACCTCTATTCTGACAAAGCCTTTTACTTTCTTACCATCGGCGGTAGCGGCACACGCATCGTCATCCAAACCGCAGCCCCTACGCCTACCGTCACCACCACCTCCTTCGACGAACGCTATTTCCACGAGCTGGACACCGTTAATTTTCTTTCAAGCGGCCGGGAATGGTTTGGCGAAGAATTTTCGGCCCTGCCGGGCCGCATGCTGAGCCGCACCTTTCCGCTCCCGCTTACCGACCTGGTTCCGGGCCAGGCTACCGTTGTGGCTTCTGTGGCCGCCCGGTCGGTAGGCCAGGGCAGCCGCTTTTCCGTTTTGCTCAACAATACCCTGGTGCAGCAGGTGCCGGTACGGGAAATCAATACCGGCCAGTACGAGTCGTTTGCCCGGCTGGCCGAGCAGGCCGGCAATACCGCGTTCACCGGCGCAACGGCCAGCGTTTCCTTTACTTACACCCCCGGATCTTTCAACAGCCAGGGATGGCTGAACTGGTTTGAATTTTTTGGCCGGCGATCGCTGGTCCTCGCCGCCGGAAAGCAGCTCTTTTTCCGCGATTGGGCGACCGTTGGCAACGCGGCCGCCGAATACAACCTGTCGGTGGCCGGCGGAGCGGCCCAGGTCTGGGACGTTACCGATCCTTTTCGCCCGGTGAAAATGGCGGCCACGGCTGGCGGCACAACACTGCGGTTTAGCAACGACGCCTTTCGCCTGCGGGAATACGCCGCTTTTTCAACCAGCTTTCCGGTGCCGAAAACCGAAGGGCGGGTGGCGCCGCAAAACCTGCATGGTGCAACCGAAGCCGACTACCTGATTGTAACGGCGCCCGGCCTTTTACCCCAAGCCCGGCAACTGGCCGCTTTTCACCGGCAGCGGGCCAACCTGCAGGCTGTTGTAGTAACCACTGAGGAAGTGTTTAACGAGTTTTCGGGCGGCATTCCCGACCCTACGGCCATCCGCGATTTTGTCAAACTATATTTCGACCGCTACCGCGGCACCTGGTCCGACAGGGGCCGGTACCTGCTGCTTTTTGGCAAGGGTTCGTTCGACTACAAAGACCGCATTGCCGCCAACACCAACCTGGTGCCGGTGTGGGAGAGCCCGGCCTCGGTTGAGCCGCTGTCAACGTACACCTCCGACGACTTTTTTGGGTTTTTGGAAGATGCCGAAGACATCAATGCCACCCTGCTGGCCGGCACCCTGGACATTGGCATTGGCCGCATACCCGCCCGGAATGCGGCGGAGGCCAATGCCTTTGTGGAAAAGCTGCTGGCCTATCACCAGCCAGCCGCCCTTGGTCCCTGGCGCACCCAGCTCGATTTTGTGGCCGATGACGAGGACCAAAACCTGCACCTGCAGGATGCCGAGGTGATCAGCGGAACGGCCGCGACCATTGCCCCGGTGTTGCACCCCCACAAGATTTACCTCGATGCTTTTCAACAGGAAAGCGGGTCGGCAGGTGGCCGCTATCCCGGTGCCAACGTTTTAATCAACAGTAATATATATACCGGTACCCTTCTCTGGAACTATTCGGGCCACGGCGGGCCGCAACGGCTGGCCGAAGAAGTGGTGATTGATCAATCTATTGTCAATAACTGGAACAACGCGAACCGGCTGCCGCTTTTTATCACGGCCACCTGCGATTTTGCGCCTTACGATAACCCGCTGGTGGCTTCGCTGGGCGAAAACCTGCTGGTGCGTCCAAAGACCGGCGCCATTGCCCTGATGACCACCTCGCGGCTGGTTTTTGCCAACAGCAATCGCATTCTCAACAACAATTACATGAAAGTGGCCCTGGAGAAAACGGGCGCCGGGCGGTATAAAACACTGGGCGAAGCGGTGCAGGCCGCCAAAAACCTGACCTACAGCAACTCCGGCGATGTGATCAACAACCGCAAGTTTTCGCTGCTGGGCGACCCGGCTATGAGCCTGGCTTTTCCAACGCTGCAGGTGGTGGCCACCCGCAGCAACCACCGCGATCTTTTGGCGGGTACCGATACCCTTGGTGCCACGCAGCTAGCCGTACTGGAAGGCGAAGTGCAGGATGCCACCGGCGCCCTGCAAACCGGGTTTAACGGCACCGTGTATCTTTCGCTATACGACAAAGAGCGCCGCGTAACGACACTGGGCAACGATGCCGGCAGCCCGCCCACCACTTTCACCGATCAAAACGCGGTGCTTTTCAGGGGAAAAGCATCGGCCGCCGGCGGCCGGTTTTCGTTTCGCTTCCGCCTGCCGAGAGATCTTAATTTTCAGTACGGTGCCGGCAAGATCAGCCTTTACGCCGAAGACGGCAACCGCGACGGCGCCGGCGCTTCCCGCAACATCATCATTGGCGGCATTGCCCAGGGCGGGGTGGCCGATAACCAGGGGCCCCATATCAGGGCCTTCCTCAACGACGAACGTTTTGTTAACGGCAGCATCACCAACGAAGCGCCGGTGCTGGTGCTGCAACTGGCCGATTCATCGGGCATCAATACCGGCGGGCAGGGCATTGACCACGACCTTGTGGCCACACTGGATAATAATAACAGCCAGTATTTTATTCTCAATAATTTTTATGAAGCAGCGGTGGACGATTATCAAAAGGGAAACGTGCGCTTTCAGTTGCCGCCGCTGGCGCCGGGACCACACACGCTAAAGATCAAAGCCTGGGATGTGGTGAACAACAGCAGTGAGTATATCCTCAACTTCACCGTTGTCAATAACGAACAGCTCCGGTTGGAAAGGGTGCTGAACTATCCCAATCCGTTTACCACCACCACCACCTTTTGGTTCGAACACAATTACCCCGGTGTGGACCTGCATAGCCGGGTAGAGATTTTTACCGTTGGCGGCAAACAAATTAAAACGCTCAGCCAAACAATAAACACCCCCGGAAACCGTTCGATGGAGTTAGCCTGGGATGGAAGAGATGAGTGGGGTGAAAAGGTCGGACGCGGTGTTTATCTGTACCTTCTTTCTGTGAAAGCTGCCAACGGAAAAACGGCCCGCCAATGGGGCAAACTGGCTGTCTTATAAGTGCTTGTCCCTCCCGGAATTTTACAAAACCAAAAAACGCTCTATTTTCACGCACTTTTTAAAACTGAACTATGAAGTCAACTGCAAGCCGATTTCTTTCCATTATCCTATTGACGACCACCGGATTTAGCTCTTTACAGGCCCAACAAAATGCCGACCCGATAAATGTGGTCACCACCGCCGTACCGTTTTTGCGCATTTCGCCCGATGCCCGCGCCGGCGGCATGGGCGACCTGGCCCTGGCCACCTCACCCGATGCCAGCTCCTCATATTTTAATTTGGGCAAGGTGCCTTTCAACGCATTGCGAACCGGCCTAAATCTGACGTACACACCCTGGCTGAAGCGCCTGGTAAACGATGTGTACCTGGCTTCGCTGGCCGGCTATCACAAGATGGACGACAACTCCGCCATTTCGGCTTCGCTTCGTTATTTCAGCCTCGGGCAAATACAGTTCACCGACAACTTCGGCAACCCGCTGCAAAGCTTTAACCCCCGCGAATTTGGCATTGACGTTGGCTACTCCCGCAAGCTGGGCGAAAAGACCGGTTTTGGCGTAGGCTTGAAATACATTTACTCAAACCTGGCCGGCGGCAGTGTGGGCGGTAATACCTACAAGCCAGGCAGCACCGTGGCCGGCGATATTGGCTTTTACCACAACAGCCAAAGCGAGGCCGGACAAGGTTGGGCGTTTGGCGCTGCACTAACCAACCTGGGTGGCAAAATTTCTTATACCGATAACGCCGATCAGAAAGACTTTATTCCGGCCAACCTGGGTATTGGTACCACTTATACCAGTGTGTTGGACGAAAGCAATAAAGTGACATTTGGCGTGGACATTCATAAGCTGTTGGTGCCAACGCCGCCGGTGCCAACGCCTAATCCTAACAATGACCCCAACATTGAAACGCAAAACCAGCAAGCGTTGCAAAGCTACCGCACCAAAAGTGTAGTGAGCAGTTGGTTCTCCTCGTTTGGCGATGCACAGGGAGGCTTTAATGAAGAGCTGAAAGAGTTCCAGGTGTCGGCGGGTGCCGAGTACTGGTACCAAAACCAGTTTGCCCTGCGCGGTGGCTATTTTTATGAGAACAAAAACAAAGGCAACCGGCGGTTTTTTACGGCTGGTGTGGGCATTAAATACAACGTATTTGGATTGAACTTCTCTTACCTGGTGCCAACCGGCTCCGGTGTAAATCAAAACCCGCTGGCAAATACGTTGCGTTTTTCGCTGGTGTTTGATTTGACGGGGGAGAGTAATACAACGGGCAACGGGCAATAAGCAAGTGGCAATTAGCTAAAAAAAGCGGAGGTGATGCCTTCGCTTTTTTTATGGGTAGATTTCATTGAACAACTGGGCGATTTATGACATCGGCAAGACTATCACTTCTTTTGCCTGAAAACGTTATGACCACGCCTGTTGCCAATGTCTTTCATCAGGCAATGCCCTTAAACCTTTCTTATGCCACTGAATCCAAAAACCCGGGGTCCAGTTAGGAAATGCGGCGCTGAAATAGCCTAAATTTAGAGTGGAGCCACACGCCTTTGTATGAAGTCCGTTTTTTGCTTTCTGTTACTTTGCCTTTCCCAATCGCTTTTTTCGCAACAAAAAATTGAAGGAAAGATCGTAGATGCGACGAAGCATCCTGTTGCCGGGGCCATGGTGCTGCTAAAAGGCACCACCATCGGCACATCTACCGACGCTTCCGGTAAATTTTCTTTCACCATCAGCGACAGTTTGATCAAAACGTTGCCGGAAATTAAGCTCGTTGTATCATTTGTGGGATACCAGGACCAGGAACTAAACATCGGCAATAGCTCCACTGAAGCGCTAACGATTTTATTGAAGGAAAACCCCGGGCTGCTAACGGATGTTGTTGTTATCGGTTACGGGTTACCCGCAGCTGTAGAGGAAGTCGTGAGCTTTCCCTGGCCGCCTCCTGATTTCTCGGCCCGTATGACGATGGATAAAAATTTGTTCGGCGGTGCAAAGAATCTTTTCGACGTTGATAAAAAATTATCTTCTGCTTTGGTTTCATCGGGCTATAGTGAGAAGGCTTACTATTACGTGCCGAATGGTTTTGCATTGGTCACCAGAATAGAACAAATAAACAGCGACGGAGAACCATTAGCCCCGCCCGCCAGGTGGAGTATTAAAGTGAAATCGATGACCAAACTAAGCTGGGCCAACTACATAAAGGCGCTGTTTTTTTCAACCGTAGGACATTTCAGAATTATCGTGTTCATTGTCACCGACAAGCCGTTTGCGGCATCAGGGAAAAAAATAAAGCGAAGCAAAGCCGTTGATTGGCTGAAAGCAGGGTTGAATAGCTTGCCCAGGCAGATTGGTACAAAAAATTTTGGCAGCCATTATGAATGCACGGCCGTCATTTATGAATTTGAGAAGGTGAATGCTGCGGATGCAATCCTGCGAATTCCCGGGCAACTGGCGGGCGATGAGCACTTAAAACGATCAGCTATCCTTTCGGCGTTGATGAAAAAATAGGTGTTGTCTATCGACTGACTTCAAGGTTACTACTTTAGTTCCACCCATCTACATTTTCTAAGTTCTAAACCACCGCCTGCCAGCCTGAGGCTGAATTTCTTCCACGGCCGGTGTTTCTGCACACTAAGAATGCCTTCGTTGGTGTTGAGGCGCAACTTCACGAGGGCCTGCCCACCAACGAAACAACCACAGCCGGCCTATACCTAACCCACAAGCAGATTCCCCTCTCTTTCCATCACGTGTGTCAACCAACCAAAGTTTTCACTCCGGGTTATGACGCTAAAGAACGTCACAAATGCTTTCAGGGCCAGGAAAGAAAAGATCCTGCATTTTGATAGAAAAGACAAGCCCTCTGAAATTCAGTTGTTGGCAGGCAGCTACACGAAAGCCATGCCCCATACCAACAACGGCAATCCGTTGTTCAGGAACAGCAACGCGGGCTGAAACAGTAGTTTCTTTTTAGAACAAGAAATAATACAATCACCGGTAGCCTCTGAATTGTTTATCTTTTTCTCGCTAATTCAGATACTATAAATTGAATTTTATGAATACGCCTTTCACAAAGTTTACAGGAAACTTAAAATACGCCCGGCCCGATCTTGTCACAGACGAATTTTCCAAAGATTGTTTTCAGTTCGTGGCACCCCGATTCTATACGGGTTATACTGAGGGACCACAAGATGAAAAAATGATAGAAAATAATGAATACCTAAAGAAACGTGCGGCCGAAGGAGGATGGGAATATGGTGGAGAAGATTCAGAATTAAAACAGCGACGATTTGCCGGCGACAGTTCTCTTTCAAGAGGCGCTTATTTTGGTATCTGCAGCGAAGGAACAGAGTGGGACCATGGCCTTGTGACGAATGAAATTAATTTTTACCGGAACCCGGAAAGTTGTGGATTCACGATTGTAGGCGATTTATACGATCAGGCCGTTGCAGACGTGTATAATAATGGAATCAGGGAAAAATCATTTATTATTCTAATTGACAGAGTTGATTTATTTCTGAAACAGTACCCTAAATACAAAGACCGGGTCAGCAATAATACGCCTTTCTATTCGAAGTATCCATATGCTGTTAAACATTCGGAAATTGACAATGTTATTGATTTACGACTGCCAGCAACAAGAGATTGGTTCTATAAAAAATTTGTCATTGGCGATGGAACTTATTTTTTGAAAGACTACAGATTCTTTAGTCAACACAATGACAAACCACAACCCGAAAGCAGGGAAGGCCAAAAACAGGTGAATATAATCCAGGGGTACCACGAAAACATCAAAACCACCGATCCTTTGATTGATTCGTTTTACGAAATGTTACCTGCCTTAATGCATTTGGATCATGGCGGATTTTATGAAACAAGAGGCATTGGATTATGGATGCGGAAGAACAAAGTAAATGCGTTTATTTTTCCATCGGCAAGAACGAATGTTTTTGTTCAAATTGAAAATGGCAAATTAATCGATCATTGGGGATGGAATATAGTTGACTACAGAGGATCTGGTGATACAACCATCGACCGGTTCTTTGATTGGAGCCCATGGTTTAATAGGAGAGTTTTTAAAGTTCGACTTCCGCCGGAAGAAAGTATTTATAATGGCTCTTTTGAAATAGTAGACAACGAGGAATTTCATCACGATTTTTTTGATCACCAGCTCAAACAGAAGTTTCCTGAAAAATCTGTGTGAGTAACCAGGAAAAATGACAGTTTTTCTTTGCCAGGCACAACAGGCAGAAAACGGAGCGGCGGGGCTTCCGTGTTTGTTCCGGTGTATAAATCATTTCCGGTTTCTTTCTGCGGGGTAGTGAGCAATGCAGTTCCGCTCCCTCATTATTGTCTTATCGGTGTTCTTTCCTCACCTAGCTCCGCCATTATATTTGTCTCTAAAGAACAACCCATCGCCAATCTTTCTTCCATACTATCCCAGCCCATCGAATACCTCAAAGGCGTAGGGCCCTTCCGGGCCGACCTGCTGAAAAAAGAGCTGGGCGTTTTTACCTACCAGGACCTTCTGTACCTGTTTCCGTACCGGCACATAGACAAAACTTCCATCACCAAAATTGAAGACCTGGCCACCACGACAGATTATGCCCAGGTGCAGGGGAAACTCTGGTATTTTGAAACCGCCGGCGCCGGCAGCAGCAAGCGCCTCACCGCTTACCTGAAAGACGGCTCCGGCGTGATTGAGTTGACCTGGTTCAAAGGACTGAACTGGGTAGAGAAAATGCTGAAGCAAGACGAAGTTTACAACGCTTTTGGCAAGATTGGCTTTTTCATGGACAAGCCGCAGATCGTTCATCCCGAATTGGAGCTGGTCACCGATCCGTCAGCGGCTGTCAAGAGTTTCTTAGAGCCGGTTTATCCCACCACCGAAAAGTTGAAAGCCAAAGGACTGGGTGGCCGGCAGATCGGCAAGCTAACGGCCTCTCTTTTTTCGCTGATTCCTCAACGTGAGATCGACGAAAACCTCCCGGCATACCTATTGGAAAAGCTGAAGCTTATTTCGAGGGCCGAGGCCTTACGGCAGATTCATTTCCCAGCCTCGCCGGCGGCGTATGAGCAATCGGTGCGGCGCCTGAAATTTGAAGAACTGTTTATCTCCCAGGTCCGGCTAGCCATGGTGCGTATCGAACGTCACCGCCGGTCGAGAGGGGTGGTTTTCCAAAAAGTGGGTGAGCTGTTCAATGATTTTTATGCCCACCACCTTCCCTTCCAGCTTACCGGTGCGCAAAAGCGAGTATTAAAAGAAATAAGGACAGATACCGGTAGCGGCCACCAGATGAACCGCCTGCTGCAGGGCGATGTGGGCAGCGGTAAAACCATCGTGGCCCTGCTGTCTATGCTCATCGCTATAGACAATGGCTACCAGTGTTGCCTCATGGCGCCCACAGAGATTCTTTCGCAGCAGCATTTTGCCGGCATCAGCCGCCTCATTGCCGGCCTGCCGGTGGTGGCGCGGATACTCACCGGTTCTACTCCGGCCAAAGAAAGAAAGCAAATTTTACAGGGGTTGAAAGAAGGTCTCATCCACATTGTCATCGGCACTCATGCGCTGATAGAAGAAACCGTGCAGTTTAAGGCCCTCGGCCTGGCCATTGTGGACGAGCAGCACCGATTTGGCGTGGAGCAAAGGGCCAGGCTTTGGAAAAAAGCGCCGGTACCGCCGCACGTGCTAGTGATGACGGCCACCCCTATCCCCCGCACCCTGGCCATGACGGCTTACGGCGACCTCGATTACAGCATCATGGACGAGCTGCCCCCGGGCCGCCAGCCCATCACCACCGTGCACCGTTACGAAACACAACGGATGAAGGTGCTGGAGTTTGTTAAATCGGAAATTGCGCTGGGCCGCCAGGCGTATTTTGTTTTTCCGCTGATAGAGGAAAGCGCCAAAATGGATTACGAAAACCTGATGACCGGTTACGAAAACATCAAAGCCTATTTTCCCGAACCGGCCTATTGGATCAGCATGGTGCACGGCCGGCAAAGCTGGGAGCAGAAAGAAACCAACATGCTCCGCTTTAAAGCCGGCGATACGCAACTTTTGGTAGGGACAACTGTTATTGAAGTGGGCGTGGATGTGCCCAATGCTTCGGTGATGGTGATTGAAAGTGCGGAAAAATTTGGACTATCCCAGTTGCACCAATTGAGGGGGCGGGTGGGCCGGGGCGCCGAAAAAAGCTATTGCATCCTGATGACGGGTACAGAGCTTGGAGCCGAGGCGAGGGAACGCATCAAAACCATGGTGAGCACCAGCAATGGTTTTGAAATTGCAGAAAAAGATTTAGAGCTCCGCGGGCCCGGCGATATTGAAGGAACCCGGCAGAGTGGCGTATTGAATTTTCGGCTGGCCAGCATTATCCATGATAAACCCATACTCGACGCGGCCCGGAAGTGGGCGGAAGAAATGGTGGAGAAAGACCCCTCTCTGGACAAGCCGGAGAACCTGCCCATCAAACAATATCTGCTCTCTCTGAAAGGCAAAACCGTTTGGAGTAAAATTTCTTAACAGGTTCTTGCAACAATAATTTGTGGGTATTAATAGTTAATTTCAAAAACACTTGAAGTATAAATTTTCCATACTCTTTGCAATCGCCTGCCTTTATGGCTTTTCCCTTTTTGCCCAAACGGTTGAATTTATTGAAAACAAAGGACAGTGGGACAGCCGGGTGAAGTTCATGGGCCGCGTGGATGCCGGGGCCTTTTTTATTGAAGAAGGCGGCTACACGGTAGTGCAGCACGACACGGCCGGCTGGGCCCAGGTGGCAGAGATGGTGCATGGTCATTCCAGGTTGTCCGAAAACCAGCGCCGGGACTTCCGGCTTCGCTCCCATGCCTTCCGGGTAAAGTTCGAAGGCGGTAACCCGGCACCCGAGATTCTCGCCGACAAACCCCTTTTTACCTACAACAATTATTTTATTGGCAACGACCCTTCCAAATGGGCCACCAACTGCCGCATCTTTCAGGGCATCACCATCAAAAACATTTACCCCAATATTGATGTGCGGTACTACGGCGGCGAGGGTACTGTGAAGTATGACCTTGTTGTGCATCCTGGCGGCAACCCGGCCAATATTGTACTCCACTACGATGGCGCCGAAGGCCTGGAGGTAAAAAAGAAAAATCTCCTCATCCAAACTTCGGCCGGCGTACTCAGAGAAATGGACCCGTACTCGTATCAATACAACCAAACCGGAAGGGTGCAGGTGAGCAACCGTTACGTGGTCAATAAAAACAAGGTCACGTTCGATGTAAAGAACTACGATCCCAAAACAACCTTGGTGATTGACCCAAGCCTTGTGTTTTGTTCCTTCTCCGGCAGCAGGGCCGATAACTGGGGCTTCACCGCCACCTACGGGCCCGACGGCTCCATGTACGGCGGCGGCATTGTTTACGGCCAGGGGTTTCCGGTGAGCACCGGCGCTTACCAGAGTGAGTCCGGCGGCGGCGAATTTGACATTGCCGTTATCAAGCTAACGCCAAACGGTGCCAACCGGGTATATTCCACCTACATTGGGGGCGGCGGGCAGGAGCAGCCGCACAGCCTTGTGGTAGATCCGCAGGGAAATCTGATTTTGGCCGGCCGTACCAATTCGCAGATCGCTGCCGGCAGCGGCAGGGCCGGCTACCCCCTGGAAGGGCCGCTGGGCCTTGTTGGGCGTGGCGGCAGCTTTGATATTGTAGTAACCAAGCTAAACGCCACCGGCACCGCACTGCTTGGTTCGGTGCGCATTGGCGGTACCGGCGACGATGGCCTTAACATCAGCGGTAACCGCCTGCGGCGAAATTCGCTGGTGCAAAACTATGGCGATGATGGCCGCAGCGAGGTGATCATAGACGGCGCCGGTAATATCTATGTCGCGTCGTCCACCCAATCGCTTACGGGCGATGCGGATACCCGCTTTCCGGTACAAAATGCCTTTCAGCCAGCACCGGGCGGCGGCCTGCAAGACGGTGTGCTGCTGAAGTTCGACGCCAATTTATCAACCCGCCTGTTTAGCTCCTACATTGGCGGCGCTGGAAACGATGCGGCCTATGTGCTGGCGCTGCATCCCGTTAACGGTAATATCTATGTAGCCGGCGGCACCGAAAGTGCCAACCTGCTCGACGGCACACGGGCCGGCACCATCAACCCGGTGGCCCCCGGCGGTATTGACGGTTATGTTTCGGTTATTCGCCCCGACGGATCGGGCGTGCTGACGACGACTTATATCGGCACTGCGGGCGACGACCAGGTCTTTGGCATCCAGTTCGACGCCAACGGTTTTCCCTACGTAATGGGGCAAACAACCGGCGAATGGAGGGTGGTGAACGCCGCCTGGAGCCAGGCAAGGGGCAAACAGTTTATTGCCAAACTGCAACCGGACCTTACAGCGTTTGTGTATTCTACCATGTTTGGCAAAGGCCAGTCATCGCCCGATATTTCGCCGGTGGCTTTTCTGGTTGACCGCTGCGAGAACGTGTACCTCTCGGGCTGGGGCGGCCGGGTACCCGGCACCGATCATTTGAATGCCGGTGTGGACGGCCTGACAGTGACGGCCGATGCATTAAAGCCGGTTGCCGACGTCAATACCGAGACGGGCATGGGCTCCGACTTTTACTTTTTTGTACTGAAACGCGATGCGACGGCGCAGCTCTACGGCAGCTTTTTTGGGCAAAACGGCGGCCAGTACGGCGACCATGTGGATGGCGGCACCAGCCGCTTCGACCGCCGCGGAGTGATTTACCAGGCCATGTGTGCCGGGTGCAACAATAACTCCCCGTTCCCCACCACCGCCGGCGCCTGGGCCTCAACAAAGCCCACCTCGGCCTGTAACCTGGCCATGGTAAAAATTGC
Organism: uncultured Flavisolibacter sp.; assembly: GCA_965365435.1. Taxonomy (GTDB): domain Bacteria; phylum Bacteroidota; class Bacteroidia; order Chitinophagales; family Chitinophagaceae; genus Flavisolibacter. Next base: position 61,688 of record CBDUBQ010000009.1, on the reverse strand, counting down.
CTTTAACCTCGATGGTGTGCAGGGAAATATCCGGTCGGCCATTCGCGGGGTGCCGCGGCGGACCAACGGCTGCATTCCGCTTACAGTTGATTTTAACGACAGCATACAGGAAGCCAGCCGGTACGAATGGAACTTTGACGACGGCAGTCCCATGCAAACCACCACCGAGCCGCGGATTCAACACACCTTCGACCGGGTAGGCAATTACCGGGTGATGATGGTGGCCATTGATTCGACTAAATGCATTCCCCGCGATACGTCATATCTCATTATCCGCGCCGGCGACAACGAAGCCAGAGTCAATTTCAACCCGGTGAAGCTTAGTCCTCCCTGCGATGCCTTCCGCTACCGGTTCGACAATACATCCCTGGCACCGTCCGGCATTCCGTTCCGCAGCGGTACGTTTACCTGGGATTTTGGCGACAACACTGGCACCGTAAGGTCAGGTCCCGAAGCCGTGACCCATACCTATGCGTCGGCCGGCACTTACCTGGTGCGCCTGATTCTCACCGATACGAATTATTGCAACTCGCCCGACACTCTTACCAAAACCCTGAGGGTGGCCGCCAATGTAAAAGCAGGCTTCCGCACGCCGCCTACCGGCTGTGCCCCTTACGAAGCCGTGTTTGAAAATGAGTCGCAGGGTGGCGCTACGTTTTTGTGGGAATTTGGCGATGGCAGCACATCCACCGAACAAAATCCCCAGCATACCTATCTGCAGCCGGGCACTTATACCGTTCGCCTCACGGCCAACGATCCCAACACCTGCAACCTGGTAGATGCGACCTCGTTCACCATAACGGTGTACAGCAATCCAACGGCTGATTTCACGGCCGCGCCGCAGCCGCCGGTAGTGAACACACCCATCACCTTTACCAACCTGGCCAGCTCGGATGCGGTGCGGTTCAAATGGCTTTTTGGCGATGGCGACTCGCTGGAAACAACCTCGCGGGCAGCGGTGCGGCACGAGTACAATCTTACCGGCAACTACACGGCTTGTTTGATTGCCTATAATGAAGCCGGTTGCCCGGCGCAGGCCTGCCGGCCAGTTTCCACCCTTGTGGAACCGGCGGTGGACGTACCTACAGCCTTTACGCCACTGAGCAACGATATAAACTCTGTGGTGTTTGTACGGGGCTACGGCATTGCCAAAATGCGGTTTGCCGTATTTGCCCGCTGGGGCGAAAAAGTTTTTGAAAGCGCCGACAAAAAGCTGGGCTGGGACGGCAAGTACAAAGGAAGATTACTGCCCATGGATGCCTATGCCTATACTTTGGATGTAGAATTTGTGGACGGAAGAAAATACCGGAAAACGGGCGATATTACGTTGATACGATAACGAACCGAAGAACAGGCGAACAAGGAGTACAGAACGTTGAAGGAAAGGCGACGCCATCTTTCCGACAGGCAGCCGGTTTTTAACAGGCAAATGGTTGAACAAAGGACAACATTTCTAAAAACTTTGTTCTGCGGTTCAAAAATATTCGACTTTATCCGGCCAGCCAATTGCGAGTGAGAGAAGGAAACAGATTGAAAAACGTCAAACTTTTTGATTGTGAAAAAACTTTACGTCATAGCAACGATGGCAGCGCTGGCAGGAGGGATTAGTACAACAGCTCAGGACCTTCACTTTTCTCAGTTTTTCCGATCGCCGCTAAATACCAACCCGGCCAATACCGGCTTTATGCCCGAAGGCGACTACCGCCTGGGCATGAACTTCCGCAACCAGTGGTCGTCGGTGATGTCGGTGCCGTACAAGACCATGAGCGCCTTTGGCGATGTGCAACTGAAACGGCCCGATTCCGAAAACGGCTGGCTGGGATTGGGCGGCATGGTGCTGCGGGATGTTGCCGGCAGTGGCAGCCTCACCTCCACGAAAGTGTTTGGTTCAGTAGCTTATCATCAAACACTGGGTTATGCCAGCCTGCTGAGCCTTGGCTTCAATGCCGGCTGGGCCAACAAACAAATCAACGTTGCCAATCTTAAATTTCCCGACCAGTTCGACGGCAATTTCTTCGACAACAAATTGCCCACATCGGCCATACTCGACCGCACCAACATCAGCTATGCCGATATCCATGTGGGCATGAACTACGCCTACTTTCCTACCACAAACGTTTATGTCAATGCCGGATTTTCGGCACAGCACATCAACCGGCCCAACGAGTCGTTTTTTGTAAACCAGGGCGACAAAAGCGCCAGCCGGGTGCCGGTGCGCTACACGGGTTTTCTCAACGGCAGCTTTAAGCTCAACGAATCGTGGATCATCAATCCCAATATTTATTATTCGCGCCAGGTAACCGTGTTCGAAGCGGTAGGCGGGATCAACGCCCACTACAATTTGTCAGGCGAAGGCGAGTACATATTGATGGGTGGCCTTTACTACCGCCACAAAGAGTCGGTGATTCCTATGCTTGGCATTGGACTGAAAGATTACACATTTGCCTTTACTTACGACGCCACCATATCGTCGCTGAAAAATTATAATGCTACCCGTGGCGCCTTTGAGTTTTCGCTGATCAAGGAAGGTTTGTTTGACCAGTTCAATGGCAACCGCCGGCAGAGCCTATGCCCAACTTTCCGTAACTGACGCAGGTTGATTCAGTCCCTCAACAAATGCATCTCGCGGCACAAGGCTGTTGCTGCTTTTGGCGGCGCAGTCCCTTTTGTTACGCAGGTTGCACTGGGTCACCTTCCCTTTTCCGTTGTAAAAGCAATACCTTGCGCCTCTGAAACAAAAATGACGCTGGCAGAGCCGGCAAAAAAAAGTCTAGTATTGTTTTTGATGCTGCATCCCTGTTGGGGCCAGTTTAGCGCAACCTTAATGCAACCGGAAATGAAAACACCAACCTACCAGTCAATCATCATACGCTGCCTGCTTTTTGCCTTTTTGCTTGGCGGAAGCATGGCGGTAGTTGCCCAGGATGAGTCGAAAGAAAGCAAATTCTTTGGGGGCGGCAGCTTCGGGCTTTCGTTTGGCCGCTACACCTTTCTTAACGTCAATCCGCAGGTGGGCTACCGGTTCAACCGTTTTTTGGGCGCCGGTATGGGATTGAACCTGGTGTACGCCAGCCAAAAAGAAAAAGACCCGTTTACGCGTCAGGACTATCGAAAAACGGTGCAGGGCATCACCGGCCTTAATGCCTTTGTGCGGCTCTATCCCACGCAACGCTTTTTGGTGCAGGTGCAGCCCGAGGCCAACTACATTTTTGGTAAGGAAATCTTTTACCAGCCGGTGAAAGAAAGCTATAAGCTCGACGCCGAGATCATTCCCAGCCTGCTGGTGGGCGGGGGCCTGGTAACGCCTACCGCCAACGGGGCCATGCTGTTTACGGTGATGTACGACGTGTTGCAAAACCGGGCTTCGCCCTACGGCAGCCGGCCGGTGGTCAATGTAGGCTACAACATTCATTTTTGATTCGTTAATCTACGATCGCCGGCCGTAAAAACCACATGCCGGAAACGGCGTGATTTTCCTCTATTCCGCCGGGCGGCCTTTCATCGCTTTCTTTCTGCATCCGGATTGTTTATATTCGTTAGAACACCAAACTGCCGGCTATGAATCATCTTTTTGAACCCTTCACTCCGGAACGTTTTACCAGAGAAACCGGTTTGCTGGCCCACGAAAATGAAGCCATCTACCTGCGCTGGGTCAACAGCCAGATCAACTACGCCAATTACCTGCAAATGCAGGAGATGAACACATCGCTCCGCGAAATTATTATCCTGCTGAAAGAGGGCGTATTGACGAGCGCCGGCCATTAAAAAAGCTTTGTTTCTGGCGCAAAATTTTCTGCACCGGTGGAGATGAGCCAGTTCCACTATACAACGATCTCCCTGGCTTCGTGGCGCGAATTCGGCCTATTCGTAGAACAGTGATCCGGAAGCTGTGCCTTTCGGGGGCAGGCCAATGCCGCCGGGGTACTGAACAATGCCATTGAACGCACCAGCTTTACACACCACGGCAATGATGTAGAGGCGCAGTTTGTTGCCGGGTTTCAACACGGAGCCCTCAACTACCTCACCAAAGTGCTAACACCCGTGCACCTCATTGAATGGCTGGCACTGATGCAGCAACACGGAGCGCCCACCCGCCTGCCGGACCTGAGCTGGGCGCCTTTTATTGCTGCCTATTTTGCTTTTGAGTTTGCCCCGGTGATCAATGACCACAAAGTGGCCATTTGGTGCCTGAACGTGGCGCACCTGAAGCAGCGATCGCTGGAGGTACTGGCCACCGAATTTGCCGATGCCCTGCAGGAAAGCCAACACCGGATCAATGAAAAATTGTTTCAATTGGTGTTTTACCATAACAAAATGCAACTGGTGTTTCCGGTAGAGCCCTTCCGAATGAATCGCCGCTATTCGCTGCAGCAGTCGGTTTTTTAAGCACCGGCACTGCTGGTACTCCGTTTATGGAGCAATGGCTGTTTTTGCAGCACGACTTACCCAAAGCCGTCGAAAAGCTGGAAATCCCATTGCAATACAAAAATGAAGTGCTCCGCGAACTGTTGAAAATGAACCTGCACCGCGCCAGCCTTTTTCCCGATCCCGATGGGTATGCGCTTTCGGTTAAGCTGCGGTACAACAGCCTGAAAACACCCGGCGAAGTGGCCGCCGAAACCGACGAAAAACGGGCCAACCTCGATTATCTTTTTTTTCCCTGACGGTAGAAAAAAAGAGGTTGGACATCCCATTTATCTGCCTTTGTTGCACTTGCATTTTTGGGGTTCATTTGTTAAGTTTGGCTGTAACCGGATTAACAACTGCTTGATGAAACTTTATACACCAGAGACTGTCAAATCAATATCCTAAACAACATATGAAAATGAACCGTTACTTCCACAGCTTTCTCACCTTGTTTGAAAACGTGGTGCATCCCGCGGCCGGGCGGCCGGTGGCCGATAAACAAAAGAAGCGGGCCAGCGCCCTGCCGGTAAGTCCCAAAGCCACGCCCGACAGCCTGGACATTCGAAACTCTTACAAAAAGGAGGGCGGCTTTCGCCGCAATCCGGCACCGTAATCGTGCTGCTTTTTATCCATTCGAAAGCCAACTGCCGCTATCCGATTTGTTGCTGTGCAACCTGCCTGTTTTACCTTTTTAAAAATTAGTTTTTACCCTTTGCACGTTTAGGTTTTTCACATTTTTGCTTTTTGCTCTCCGCGTACCTTTAGTTTTTACCAAGCGTTATGGGAGTGATGAAGCAACTGGCCGAATACCTCTACCTCCGCAAACCCGATGCGGACCGGCCAAATACGAAGTTTGTAAAATATATGCACGGCATCAACCGCCTCAGCCTGTTGCTGTTTTTGCTGGCACTGATCATTTTGGTTGTGAAGTTGTTTTTGCGCCGGTAACAAGGCGCAGGCATATGAAAGTTCCTGACCACCAACCTCAGGAAAATGCAGGGCCTGAATGGGCTGTTCTCCCGCCTGCCTGCGCCGGCAGTGGGCTTTTCAGGATTGTAAAAAACCAATGATCTCCAGGGCGGCCCGGGCCGATGCATTTCCTTCTTTTTGCAGCAACGCTTTCAGGTGGTGGTAATCGCTTTTTATTTCAGCAATTCTTTCTTCCTTATGCAAAATGGCCTCTAATTCAGCACAAATAGCCGGTACCGTGAGGTCATGTTGAATGAGTTCTTTCACCACCGGTTTATCCATGATCAGGTTTACCAGGGAGATGTATTTGATGTTTACCAGGCGCTTTGCTATTTGATAAGAAATGGCGGAGCCCTTGTAACAAACTACCTGCGGTACACCAAAAAGCGCCGTTTCCAGCGTGGCGGTTCCGGACGTTACCAGGGCAGCCCTGGCCTTTGCCAGCAACGCATAGGTTTGGCCCGAAATTGCCAGCGTCGCCTGCGCAAACGGTGCCAGCATTTCCCTGTAAAATTCGAGTGGCAGGCCAGGTGCCTGCGCCACCACAAATTGGTATTGCGGAAAACGGGCAGCCGCCTGCAGCATCAGAGGCAGTTTTACCCTTATTTCCTGCTGCCGGCTGCCGGGCAGCAAGGCTACCAGGGGCAGTTCGCCCGCCTCATTGGCAATGGCTGTTTCGCGGTTGGCCGAAAAATCATAACACGCCAACCCGGTTTTTTTATTTGCCGCAATGGCATTGTCCACCGCCTGCACCAGCGGATGCCCAACATAAGTGACCTTATAATCCCGTTTCCGGTAAAACTCCGCTTCAAAGGGCAGAATGACCAGCATTTTATCCACCCACTGGCGAATGCCCTTTACCCGGTTTTCCTTCCAGGCCCACACCTGTGGCGAAATGTAATACACCACCTTAAACCCTTTTTCTTTGGCCCATTTGGCCATGCGCAGATTAAAGCCGGGATAATCAATGAGTACCAGCACGTCAGGGTCAAAAGCTTCCACATCTTTTTTGCAGAAACGCAGGTTACGCAAGATGGTTTTCAGGTTCATCACCACTTCTATAAACCCCATAAAAGCAAGGTCCCGGTAGTGCTTTACCACCGTGCCGCCGGCTTGTTGCATCAGGTCGCCCCCCCAGCAGCGAATGGTAGCGGCGGCATCCAGTTTTTTCAATTCTTTTATCAGGTTGCTGCCATGCAGGTCGCCGGAGGCTTCGCCGGCAATGAGGTAGTATCTGAAACCCCCTGTCCCGCTGAAGGGGGTACTTAGGTCATTGAGGCTGTTCTTTTCATCGGTCATGGCTTAGGCCTGAGTGGGTTTCATAAAAAATCTTACAAGGGTTCAAAAACAGCAAAGGAAATGAACCTTGTTGGAAGGAAAGTTGACACGTTACGGATAAATGCCGCCCAAGTAAAAAGCAGGCGCTTGGGTCTAAGTTCCCCCTTCAGGGGGCCAGCAGTTTCAGATCAGCACCTTGGCCAGCAAAATGCCGATGCCGTACACCAGTGTGATGGCAAAAATGCCTTTGGCCGTCCGGTCTTTTTGCGTATTGACGTAATAGGTAAACAGCGCAATATTGCACACCAGGCACCAAACGCCGAAGAAGGTGATCAGGCTTTTTTGTGTGCTGAATGTCTGGATAAATTCTGCCAGTTCGGCCTCATTGAACCGAACCAGGTATATGCCGAGGAATACCAGCAGCGGCAGCACAAAACCAAGCAGCAGCCCCAGTTGCAGGTTATCCTTTTTCAGAAAAAATGTTCCAGTCGTTTTCAATTTGTTGCTTCAGTTTATAGTGGGTTAAATCGAACTGCACCGGTACCACGCTCACATACTTGTTGGCCAGGGCCCACACATCGGTGTCGGTGCCTTCGTCGAAGTTGACAAACTCGCCGGTAAGCCAGTAATATTTACGTCCGTGCGGATCTAAACGCTCCAGGAAGTCTTCTTCGTATTTGGCATAAGCCTGCCGGCAAATTTTAACGCCCTTTATCTCGTCGGGAGTAGCAATGGGAAAGTTCACGTTCAGCACGCAATGTTTGTCGAGCGGCTTGGCCAGCAACTGCTCCACAATAATGCGGGCATATTGGCGGGCAGCCGTAAAATCGGCTTCCAGCGCATAATCGAGCAGCGAAAAGCCAACTGAAGGGATGCTCTCAATGGCGGCTTCCACGGCAGCCGACATGGTTCCGGAATAAATGACGTTGATGCTATGGTTGGCGCCATGATTAATGCCGCTGATGCAGATGTCGGGCTTCTGATGCAGCACTTTATCCACGGCCAGCTTTACGCAGTCCACCGGCGTACCGGTGCATTGATAGGACTCGATGCCGTCGAAAACCTCCACTTTGTGCAAGCGCAACGGCATGCCAATAGTAATGGCATGGCCCATACCCGACTGTGGCTTATCGGGGGCCACCACCACAATTTTTCCCAGTCCCCTTACTGCCTCCACCAGGTTGCGTATGCCCGGCGCATTTATACCGTCGTCGTTCGTTACCAGAATAACCGGCTCCCGCTGTTCTGCCATTCGCTTTAATTTTATCGTTCGTGCAAATTTGTTGCAGAAATAACGGAAAACCAAACGTGTTAGGCGGATCGTCAAGCGTCAGTTTCTGCTCCTTGCCCTTTCCGAACGATCAAATTCCAATCATTCGTCAAAAATTTTCTGTTTTCATGATTGAGGATTCACGATTGACGTTTCTAAATAAATTAGTATTTTGCGGCTAAAATTATTAGTGCATGTCTTTTGCCAACAAAAACCTTAAATACCTGCGGAAGCTGCGGGGTTGGACACAAGAAGAATTTGCCCAGAAACTGCGTATCAAGCGTTCGCTGCTGGGTGCTTACGAAGAAGAACGGGCCGAGCCCCGCATTGACATTCTGGAAGCGGTGGCCGATATGTTCAAGCTCACCCTCGATGACCTCCTGCGCCGCGATGTCAGCGATAACAAAACCAGCTACCTCTCCCGCCGGCGGGCGCAGAAGATGGCAAGCGGCCGTACTGACATTCCCTTTGTGCCGGTGAAAGCCGCTGCCGGCTACCTGGCCGGCTACTCCGATCCCGAGTTTATTGATGAATTGAACACTTTTACGCTTCCGATGCTGAGCGGCGGCGACTACCGGGCCTTTGAGATTGTAGGCGACTCGATGATGCCAACACCAAGCGGGAGCGTGATCGTGGGCGAAAAAGTGCAAAACCTCGACGACGTAAAATCGAACGACACCTACGTAGTGGTGTCGAAAACAGATGGCATAGTTTATAAACGAGTGCTGAAGAACAGCCGGCAAAAAAGCAAGCTCACGCTGGTGAGCGACAACCCCAGCTATCAGCCCTATCATGTCAGCGCCGACGAGATACTGGAACTTTGGCAGGCGCAAATGATTTTGTCCAGAGCCAACACACAACAACGGTGGGATGTGAACAACCTGGCAAACCTCGTCAGCAACCTGCAGGAGCAGGTGAGTGTGCTGAAAAAGCGCATGGCGTAAAATTTAGCGGAAAAAAGGACGTTAATATAGGTGATGTCCTTTATATTTACGCTTTCGCCAAAACTACCGTGCATGTTGAGAGGGCTGTTCCTCTTATTCGTTCTGTTTTTGACGAATAGAGGGCTAACACAAAAAACACTACCAGCGACGAAGGCATTACAGGTTCCCGTCATTGACGGTCAGCTTGACGATGCCGCATGGTTGGCAGCCCCCACGGCAACAGATTTCATACAAAATTCTCCCAGTTTTGGTAAAGAGGCCAGCGTAAGGTCAGAGATTAAAGTCCTGTACGATAACAATGCCGTGTACGTTGGTGCCCGGCTTTACGACGACCCAGCCCTGATCCGCAAACAACTGACGGCAAGAGACGGCGAGCAACGGCAGGACGTTGACTATTTCTCGGTTTTCTTCGATACCTATAACGATAAGCAAAACGGCTTTCAGTTTTTGGTAACGCCGGCCAATGTGCAATCGGACATTAAACTGAACAGTTCGGCCAACCCCACCTGGGGCGAATTTGGCGACCGGTCGTGGGATGCGGTGTGGCAAAGCCAGACCACCATCACGGCCGATGGCTGGATGGTGGAAATGCGCATACCCTACCTTTCTATCCGCTTTGCTAAAAAAGACGTGCAAACCTGGGGCATCCAGTTTTTGCGTTACCTGCGGCGCAGCAACGAATGGAATTATTGGAACCCGGTAAACCCGAACGAGAACGGCTTTATCAACCAGTTTGGAAAATACGCCGGCCTTCAGGACATCAGCCCACCTTTGCGTCTCAGCCTTTCGCCTTACCTGTCGGGCGGCGTGCGGTACAATCCGGCCGGCATGCCCGGCAAAACACAGGAGATTTTGCGCAATGGCGGCATGGATATTAAATACGGCATCAATGAAAGCTTTACGCTCGATGCCACACTGATTCCCGACTTTGGCCAGGTGGTTTCGGACAACGTCATCAACAACCTCTCGCCGTTTGAGCAGCAGTTTCAGGAAAACCGCCCCTTCTTTACCGAAGGCACAGAGCTGTTTAAAAAATCGGGGCTTTTCTATTCGCGGCGCATTGGCGCCGTTCCCGGCGGCTTTTATGCAGCCCGCAACCTGCCGGATTATTCGGTGGTGAAGAACCCATCGGTAACGCAGCTTTACAACGCGGTGAAGCTTTCGGGGCGCACAAAAAACAAGCTGGGCATCGGCATATTTAATGCGGTAACGGCCCCCATGGCGGCAACGCTGCGCAACAACACCTCGGGCAAGGACTCCGCCTTTGCCACCGAGCCGCTCACCAATTACAACCTGCTGGTGGTGGACCAGGCGCTGAAAGGGCGGTCGTACCTGACGTTTACCAATGCCAATGTTATGCGCAGCGGCCCCGCCCGGGATGCCAATGTTGCGGGCCTCGATTACTCGTATTTTACCGCCGACAACCGTTACCAGCTAAAGCTTACGGGACGATACAGTAAAATATTCGGCTATTCGCCGGTGCCGGTGCAGGACAATTCTTCGTATTACATCAACCTGATAGACGACACGGCCTGCGTAAATGGCGAAAAAATGATAAAGCCGTACGATGGCTTTAAAAGCACAATTTTCTTTGGCCGGGTGAGCGGCAAATTGCAATACAACGTCACCACCAGCATTACGTCATCCAAATACGACCCCAACGACCTGGGCTACCTGCAGGCGCCGAATGAAGTTGTTTACGATGCCACTGCCAGCTACAATCAGCTTACGGCCACCGAGAAGTTTATTTCTTACCGCTACACCTTAGGCACCCGCTACAACCGCATGTACCGGCCCAACGCCTTTAACCAGTACGAGGTGTACGCCAGGGCATTCTGGGTGTTCAAAAACTTTTGGGATGTAACGCTGAGCGCCGGGTCGCAGCCAATTGCGGCCAACGATTATTTTGAACTTCGCACGCCGGGGCGCTTCCTGCAGCGGCCTGCTTTTCATTACGTGGATGCCGAGGGCAGCACCGACAGCCGGAAGAAAGTTTTTGTCAACTATTCGCTGGGCTATGCCCGGTCGGAAATACAGGATGGCAATTATTTTGAAATCAACGCCGGCCTCCGGTACCGCTTCAACGACCGCTTCACGCTAAGCCTGTCGGTCAGCCGCGAAGATGAACAAAACCAGGTAGGTTATGCGTTTCTGCGGGAGGCTAACGGCGATCCGGTCATTGGCTACCGCCGCAATTTGCAAACTACCACGGTGCTCAACGGCATTTACAATTTTACCCCAAGGCTGAACCTTACGCTGCGCACCCGCCATTACTGGAACGAGGTAAACTACAAAAGCTTTTACAACGTAGGCACCGACGGCTCGCATGTGCGCCGGAGCTTTATACCCAACCAGGATGAGAACTACAATTTGTTTAATGTGGATGCTTTTCTTACCTGGGACTTCCGGCTGGGAAGCCGCATTATCGCCGGCTATAAAAACTGGATTGGCAACCCGTATGCGGTGGGCACCGGCCCCAGCTATCTGTACAACTTAAAGCAAACCTTCCGCACGGCGCACGGCAATGAGCTTACCGTAAAGCTGATTTATTTTCTCGATTACAACCAGCTTCGGCGCAAGCGCTAATACAGGCCGTAAATTTCGCTGGCCAGCCGAAAGGTGTTGCAGTGTGCCTCCACAATTGTTTTTACCTCCGGCGAATAACCGCCGCCCATCGCTACCACACAGGGAATGCCGGCCTTTTTCAGCAGGCTAAATACCATGGCATCGCGTTGGCGGCAGCCCTCCATCGTTACCTTCAGCTTGCCAAATTTGTCGGTCTCTAAAATATCCACGCCTGCCAGGTAAAAAACCAGTTGCGGCCGCACCTTGTGCAGCAAACCCGGCAGGTGCGTTTGCAGCAGTTGCAGGTAAACGATGTCGGTTGTGCCATCGTCGAGTTCCACGTCGAGATTGCTTTTTTCTTTCACGAAGGGATAGTTGTGACGGCCGTGCATGCTGAAGGTAAACACCCGGCTTTCGGTGTCGAAAATCTTGGCGGTGCCATTGCCCTGGTGCACGTCAAGGTCAATGATCAGCAACCTTTCAACGAGCTTTTGCTGCAGCAAAAAATTGGCGGCCACGGCAAAATCGTTCAGCAGGCAAAAACCTTCTCCCCTGTCGGCAAAGGCATGGTGCGTGCCGCCGGCCACATTCAGCGCCACCCCGTTTTGCCGGGCAAAAAAGCAGCAGTCAATAGTGCCTTGCGTAATGATCCACTCCCGCTGCGTCAGCTCCGGCGACTGTGGAAAGCCGATGCGGCGCTGCTCGCCAGCCGACAATGTTTGTTCCTTTAGCTTTTGTACATAACCGGCCGTGTGGGTCAGCAGCACTACATCGTCGGGGCAAGGCTGCGGCCTAAAAAACGCGTCGGCCGGTACGGTACCTTCGTACATCAGCTGCTGCGGAATAAGCTCGTATTTCAGCATGGGAAACCGGTGCCCTTCGGGCAAAGAATGGGCATAAAGCGGATCAAAGGCTATGCGGAGCTTCGCAGTGTGTGGCATCACAGCGGTATCAGTTCGTTTTCAACAATGGCAAAAATATTCTTAGCCACCTGCTGGTCCATGGCCACTGCCCCGGTAAACTTGCTGAATGCCGGCAATACGCAATAGTTTTTAGTAAAGTAAAAACAAGGAAACCGAAGCGACTGCTTTGCCAACCCATGAATCAGCACACCGGGATGTATATGGCCAAAAAACGGAAAGACGGCGGGTGGCGCTTCGCACTTGTCGTGCGAAAAAAGAAAGGGAACCATTTGCAACGTAGGCTGAATTACCTCAATGCCTGCCTGGCTGTACCAAGCATCCTGCAGTATATCATGGTTGCCTTTGACCAAACGTATGGCCAGCGACGAAAAACCGTCGCGCCAGCGTTTAAACCAATCCAATTCTGTATTTGCCCGGCTGTGAAAAAAATCGCCCACAACAATCAACTGCACCGGCCCGAAGTGGTGCAGTAAACTGACCAGCCGCTGCAAATCTTCTTTATATACATGTTGCGGAACCGCAATACCGGCTTTGCGAAAATGGCCGGTTTTACCAAAATGTAGATCGGAAACGACCAGGGCTTTTTCTTCTTCCCAAAACAGGGACCGTTGGGCCGAAAGCCAAAGGTTTTGTCCGTGTAATTTATGTAAGATGGGCGCTTGCATGAGAGCCTGCGAATCTACCGCACGAAGCGGTTGCAAGGCCATCAAAAACGCAAAGGAAAGGATAAACTTCAACTCCATTTTTCCAGTTGCTCCTGCATGCGCCGCACCCGGTCGGCCAGCTTTTCGGACGTGAGCGTTTCCCGCAGGCTATCTACCTTAATAGGGAAGCAGAAGGGCGTCAGCCGCTCGGGAAAAGTGAGAACAATCTTCGATTGCTGCACCCGGTGAAGCATCTCCCGCAGCCTTACCTCCTGCATTTGCTGGTCAAACACTTCCTGGTAGGCCTGGCGAATGAGCACATTGCTGGTATCGTATTCGTTGAACACATTAAACAATAAGCCCGCCGATGCCTGCAGGTGCCTTGCTTTTTTGTATTCGCCCGGAAAACCCTGGAAGATCAGGCCGCCAATAACGGCTATGTCCCGGAACTTGCGTTTGGCCATTTCAGTGGAATTGACACTGCGTTGAATGTCTTCTATCAGATGATCGGATGAAAACAAGTCATACACGTTGCTGTCGTCAACCGGAATCGGCTGGTCGCTCAGCAGCTCAAAGCCATAATCATTCATGGCAATGGAAAACGTAATGGGGGTGATGCGGGAGATACGGTAGGCCAGCAGGGCAGCCATGGCCTCGTGTACCAGCCGGCCTTCGAAGGGATAAACAAAAAGGTGAAATCCATCCCTTGTTTCAATCTGCTCTATCAGCAATTCGGCTTCTTTGGGCAGATACGACAGCCGCTGCTGCAGCTCAAACAACGGTTGCAGAACCGTGAGCTCAACCGGTGCCGCCTTTTTTTTTGTTTGGCCGCGGCCGGCGGATTTGTAGGCTGTGCCCTGCCGGTTCAGCTCACCCGCCATATCCACCATCTGCCGCAGCACCTTGCCCAGGCTTTCGGAAAGCGGCAGGCGGCCACCGAGCCAACTGGGTATGACGGCCTTTTTCTTGTTCGACTTTTTTGCTATTACCGTCATGTCTTTGATTGCCACCAGTTCCAACTGCCGGCCGGCCAGCGTAAACGCATCGCCAACATCGAGGCGGGAAATAAAATACTCTTCAATGATGCCGATGTAGCCGCCACCGAGGAACTTTACCTTCATCATGGCATCGCTTACGATGGTGCCAATATGCAGGCGATGGCGCATGGCAATGCGGCGGCTGTTGATCTTATACAGTCCGCCTTCCACCTCTACTTTTTTATACTCATCGTACTGCTGCAGCGCATTGCCGCCGGTGGTGATGAAGTAAAGCATTTCGGTCCATTCCTCTTCGGTAAGCGCCGCGTAGCAATGGGTGCTTTTCACTTCGCGGAAAATCTGCGCCGGTATAAAGCCATCTCCGCAGGCCAGTGTACACAGGTATTGCACCAGCACATCGTAACAAAGCAGCAGCGGCGTGCGGCTTTCAATAAAATTTTCATCAATGGCAGTCTTCAGGGCGGCAGCTTCTATCAGCTCGAGCGAATGGGTGGGCAAAAAGTAAATTTTACTCACCGCATCGGGGCTGTGGCCGCTGCGTCCGGCCCGTTGCAGAAAGCGGGCAACACCTTTTGGCGAACCTACCTGGATCACCGTTTCCACGGGACGGAAATCCACGCCAAGATCAAGGCTGGCCGTGCACACCACGGCTTTCAACCGCCCCTCGTGCAGGGCTTCCTCTACCCAGGTGCGCAACTCCATTTCAATGCTGCCGTGGTGCAGGGCAATAGCACCGGCCAGGTGCGGGGCAATGTTGAGCAAGGTCTGGTACCACATTTCGCTCATGCCGCGGGTATTTATAAAAATAAGGGTGGTGCGGCTGTTGTCAATGATGGGCAGAATCTTTTCGGCCAGCTTGATACCCAGGTGGCCTGCCCAGGGATATTTTTCAATTTCGTCGGGAAGAACAGAAAGTATCTCCAGCTTTTTGTGCAGGGACGCCCTAACGATGACCCCAGCCCAGCTATCCCCAAGGGTAGGCCTCAGCGGCGAAAGCAAAACGTCTTTGGCTTCTTCCAGATTGCCGATGGTGGCCGAGATGCCCCACACAGAGAGGTTAGGTGTTTGGCGTTTGGCGTTTGGGGTTGGGTCGCCTTCAACTGGGGTATCGAACGCCGAACGCCGAACGGAAATAATGCGGCTCAGCGCTAGCTCCACCTGCACACCCCGCTTACCGCCAACAAGCTCGTGCCATTCGTCAACCGCAATTAAACGCAGGGTTTTAAAAATATCTGCTGCTCCTTTTTGCGATAGCAATAAGTGCATGCTCTCGGGCGTAGTAATGAGCACTTCGGGCATTTGCCGCTTTTGCTTTTGCCGCTCCGATAACGAGGTATCGCCATTGCGGATGCCCACCCGCCATTGAAGTCCCAATTCAAAAATAACTTCCTCCATGGCGCGGCCAATGTCTTTTGCCAGGGCACGCAGCGGCGTGATCCAAACCAGTTGCAGACCATTCTTTGCTTTGGACGAAAACGTATCGGGATGTTCGTTGATAAACTGAATGACAGCCCCCAGAAATACCGAAAAGGTTTTGCCGGTGCCGGTGGGTGCGTTTACCAGGCCACTCTGTCCGTTGATAATGTGCTGCCAGGCTTCCTCCTGATAGGCAAAGGGTTTGTAACCTTTGGAAGCCAGCCAATCGTTAATGAGCTTGTAGCCATTGGTTCTGAGTAGCTTCATCGTTATGGCCATTCTTGTTTGTCTAAATAGGCTGCAACAGCTACCCGAATGGCTGTAACCTCCACCATACAAATATGATAAATCATCGCGTGGTTCAATGATTCATAATGATGCAAAGCCAGATTGCGGAAACGGACGATGGGTTTTATATCATAGGATAAAACCGTATCAAAAAACGGCAGGTTAAGCTTTTGAATTTGTTTTACATTTTCGGCTAATGCCTGCAAGCGGGTGATGATCGAATGGAGCAAGATCTGACCTTCCTCTATTGCTACGAAGAAGTCAGCAGGCGGCACCTTTTTTATCCTCTCCTTGATCGTGTTTGCACGGCCAATAATATGGGAGAGACGCTCGTTGATAATTTCATGCATAAATCGTCTCGCTTTCCAGTGTCCGCCGGAACGAAGGACGCAAATAATCGCCTTTGCAGATAAGGTCAATGTTTGTTCCCAATTGATTTTCTAACAGCAGCAACACGGCCAAAATTTTTAATAGTGATTGTCCTGAAACTCCACGTAGATTTCAACATCACTGTCAGGCCGCTGTTGTCCTTTTGCATAACTTCCAAACAAACCGATTTTTTTTACACCATGCTCTGTTTGCAACAAGGTTTTCTTTTTTTTAAAACGGCTAATATTTGCTCTTTCATAAGCATCCTCAAATTTACAACAATCATCCCCTGATTACTTCCCATACACTTCCAGCATCTTCTTCAACTCTTCCAGTGTATTAATCTCTTCCGGCTTTTTATCTTGCCGCCAGCGCAGCATTCGTGGAAAACGCAGCGCCACGCCGCTTTTATGGCGGCTACTGGCCTGGATGCCTTCAAACGCAATTTCAAACACCAGCTCCGGCTTTACCGTTCGCACCGGGCCAAATTTTTCCAGCGAGTTACGCTTTACAAAATTGTCCACTTGCGCAAACTCTTTGTCTGTTAAACCAGAGTAGGCTTTGGTAAACGGAACCAGCTTATCACCATCGCGTACAGCAAACGTATAATCGGTGTATAGATTGCTGCGGCGGCCGGTGCCTTTTTGGGCGTAAATCATCACGGCATCAATGGTCAGCGGATCAATTTTCCACTTCCACCAGTCGCCCCGGCGGCGCCCCGTTCCGTACACGGATGCTTTCCGCTTTAGCATAAAGCCTTCGGCGCCAAGGCTGCGGCTGTCGCCGCGCAGGTTGCCTAATTCTTCCCAACTGGAAAAAGCCACCACCTCCGAAAGCAACAAAACAGGATGGGTCACCGACTGTACAACTTCCTCCAGCTTTGCCCGCCGTTCTTCCAGCGGCCGGTCGCGCCAATCCACCCCGTCGTACTCCAGCAGGTCATAGGCAAAGAAACAGATCGGCGACTCCTGCAATTGTTTTTTTGTGACGTTCTTCCGGCCAATGCGGGTTTGCAAGAGCGCAAACGGCAGGGGTCGGCCGTCGCGGGCCGGAATAATTTCACCATCCAGCACCAACCCATCGGGCAATACATTGAGCAAGGAGTGATACTCCGGAAACTTATCGGTCATCAGGCCTTCGCCGCGGCTCCAAACAAAAAGTTCGTTCTGCCTTTTAATGAGTTGTCCGCGAATGCCATCCCATTTCCATTCGGCCTGCCACTCCGTCGGTTCGCCCAGGGAGGCCAGGTCTTCTTCAATGGCATAAGCCAGGTAAAACGGATAGGGCTTCGACACATCGGTGCGCACGCCATGTTCGCCCACCAGTTCATCAAACGTGATGGTGGAGGGGTCCCACTGCCCGCTGATGCGATGGGCCACGACATCGGCATCCACATCCAGCGCTTTGGCCACGGCATTTACCATTCCGTTTTGCGACACACCAATCCGAAAGCCGCCGGTGATTAATTTATTAAAGACGAATTGCTCCGCCTTGTTCATGCTTCGCCACGAGTCGAGAATAAAATATCTACGGGCTTCTTCGTTTTGTTTTTCCAGCGTTTTCAACTGCTCCACATAATAGTGCAACGGCTCTGCGCTTTGCTGGCCCACCGGGTTCTCCGGCAGCAGCAACGCAATGGTTTCCGCCAGGTCGCCAACCGTGTGATAGCTTTCTTCAAACAACCAAAACGGAAGTCCTGCCAGCTCTACCGCGTAAGAGGCAAGTTGGGTGGAATTCACCACTCGCTTGGGCCTACGTCCGGTAAAAAGCGCAATCACCCATACTTTATCTTTTTCATCGGCAGCCGATGAAAAATAAGAGACCAGTGCTTCCTGCTTGGCGCTGGTCTTTGTGCTTTTACCAATTTCGCTCACCAGTTCGGCAAAAAGGGCCATACCGTCGGCCCCGCTACCCTCTTGTGAGGAATTGGCCAGCGCACCTTCTTCGCTTTTTATCGAGTCACTATCGCTTAAAAACCGGTCGTCTGTCATACGTTTTATCGCGGCGTTGTGTATAATTCCACTGATAACCTTTCCTTGTTCAAAACCAAACCTTCTATTCACGCTCATCGCCAGGGGCGGGTAGTGCATCGGCCTCACCCCCATCCGTGGGCAAGGGGGTCTCTTCTTCGCTTCCGTATTCTGTTTTCACCTCCCTGCCTTGTATGCCTAGCTGTTCGGTGAGGTAACGGCTAAAGGCCGATTGAAAACCATGGGTGGCATACACGCATTGCGCTTCGGTGGCTTTGCAAGCCTGCAATAATCCGGGCCAATCGGCATGGTCGCTTAACACAAACCCGGCATCGGCATTTCGCCGGCGTACAGCGCCCCGAACCTGCATCCACCCGCTGCAATGGCCAATGGCCAACGGTGCGAACTTTCGCAGCCAGGTAGTGCCATCGGCACTGGACGGTGCAATGACTACGGCGCCTTTCAGTTTTTCTTTTGGCGTATCCGGCGTCACCCTTTCAACGGCCGGCAGGTTCCAACCGGCTTCTACTAAAGCCATGTGCATGTTGTACACGGCGCCATGCACAAGTATGGTATCGGTGCATTCCGAAAGCGGCTGCAAAAGCCGTTGTGCTTTGCCGAGGCTGTAAGCAAACAACACGGAGCTTTTCCCGGCCGCCTGGTTTTTTCGCACCCAGGTTTTAATTTCTTCGTACAAAAGTGGCTGTGATTTCCATTTATAAATGGGCAGGCCAAAAGTGCTTTCGGTGATAAAGTTGTGGCATTTGACGGGTTCAAATTCACCGCTAATGCCGTCGTTCTCTACCTTATAGTCGCCGCTGAATACCCATACTTCACCCTTGTGCTCTACCCGAACCTGCGAAGAGCCGATGATATGACCCGCGGGATGAAAGGAAAGTTTTACGCCATGAAAATCGAGCGACTGGCCCCACTCCAAGGTTTGGTACACGTTGGGACCCAACCGTCGCTCCAGCAGGGGCTTGCTGTACGGATGACAGAGGTAGGCTTTGCTGCCCCACCGGGCATGATCGCTGTGGGCATGGGTGATCACCGCCCGGTCCACACCTCGCCACGGATCAATGTAAAAATCGCCGGCGGCGCAGTACAATCCTTTATCGGTAAACTCGATGAGCGGCATGCAGGTATTTATGCGATAAACATGCCAGTGGGGGCAAAAGTTTACAAGTTCACAGGTTTACGGGTTCGCAAGTTTGCCGGCGCCGGTGATGCCGTTATACCATTTAAAACTATTGTGAACCCGTGAACTACATCAACCGCCTGTACCCGCCATTCACCCGAACGAAGTAGAGATTTTTGTTTTCGAAATATTCCAGGGTCATGTTTTTTTTGTCTTTGAACACAGGCTGAATGTCGAAACGGGTAAAAATATAGTTGCCCTTTTGCGTGAGGCTGGAGGCCAGGTCTTTTTTTGTTTCGAGCAAAAGGAGGGCAAAGCGCATGGTAGTTTCGAAGCCACGGAAAAAATTATCCGTAGGCCGGCTGCCAATCTCTTTTTCAAAGCCGGCGGCCATGCGGCTTTCAAGCGGCGTTTGCCGTGCATAATAAAACGGTGTGGAATAGATGATGTCAAGCGACCGCAGATCGGCCGAACTAAAGTTGAAATTCTCCCAGGTAGGCATACCGATCAAGGTTGTCGGGTAGGATTTAGCAACGGTGGCAAGGCTTTTCGCCAGGTCCATTCCAAAACGTTCGTCCATGCTGCCGGCGAGCACAATGTTTCGTTTGGTGCTGTCCATGTGCGGCGTCAGTTGCGCAGCGGTAAACGTTTCGCCAATATCCACCACCTTAATGTTAAGCGGCGCGGAAACGGTTGTTCTGCCATACTCTGTAAAATGCGTTCGGATGGCATCTTCCTGTTGCCCGCTTTTGCGAAAAAGAATAATGCGGTCTTTGCTGTACTGTTGTTGCAGCATCCGGTAAATACCTTCGATATGTCCCTGGAGCGTGGTGTTGAGAACCACGAAGTAAGGATTGTTGCTGACACCGGCATCGTTGGGCAGCGTTGCCGAAATGAGGGGCACTTTTTTTGCCTGTGCAATTGCGGCTAGCTGTCTTGTTTCAAACGGATTGGAATAGGCAACCACCATATCCACGTTGGCCATTTCGGAACTGCGCATTTGCTGCTCAAACGGCGTAATGCGGGACTTGATGTCGTAGATAAACACCTCCAGCGGCGCCCCGCGGGCCTCCAGTGAATCGAGCGCCAGTTGCACGCCCTGGTAAAACTCCACACCCGGATTTAAAAACTTAGGGAAAGCTTTGTTAAAGCGGTAATCGCCGGACCAGGTAAAGGCCGAATCGAGGTAAAGGGGTGCAAAAATGGCCATCTTCAGCCGCTGGGCCGATGCCTGAAAACAAAGGCCGGTGGTCAAAAACAACAAAAAAAGAAAGAGAATTCGTTTCATATTTATCCTAAACGTTAGGCCGGTTTTTCCAGGAAGCCACCTGCTCGCATCGTTGGCTCCGCCACGCTTCGCCCTGCGCATAATTATGTTCTGAAAGAGCATGGTTTTGCAGCGGCGCAGGCCCTTCCGCAAATCTTAAGGGCTTTTACTCCCACTCGATGGTGGCCGGCGGCTTGCTGCTGATATCGTACACTACCCGGTTGATGCCTCTGACGGCGTTGATGATTTCGTTAGACACCTTTGCCAGAAAATCGTAGGGCAGGTGCGCCCAGTCGGCTGTCATACCATCCACACTCGTCACGGCACGCAGGGCCACGGTAAATTCATAGGTTCGCTCATCGCCCATGACACCCACACTACGTACCGGCAATAAGATGGCGCCAGCCTGCCAAACCGTTGCATACAGGTGATGCGTCTTCAACGCTTTCACATAAATATCATCGGCCTGCTGCAGCAGGGCCACTTTTTCTTCCGTTACCTCGCCCAAAATGCGAATGGCCAGGCCCGGGCCCGGGAACGGGTGGCGGGCAATAAGGTCTTCGGGAATACCCAATTCCAGGCCAACTTTTCGCACCTCGTCTTTAAAAAGCGAACGAAGCGGCTCAATAAGCCCCAGGTGCATTTTTTTGGGAAGGCCACCTACGTTGTGGTGCGATTTGATGGTAACAGAAGGGCCATGCACCGACACGCTTTCGATCACATCGGGATAGATGGTGCCCTGGCCAAGAAGGGTTACTCCCTTTATCTTTTTTGCTTCGTCCTGAAAAATGTCAATGAACATTTTGCCGATGGCCTTGCGCTTCTTTTCCGGATCGGTTTTGCCTTTCAGCTTTTTATAAAATTCCTTTTTGGCATCAATACCCTTGACGTTGAGTCCAAGTTGGCGGTAGGTGGCCAGCACGGTTTCAAACTCGTCTTTGCGCAGCACACCATTATCTACAAAAATGCAATGCAGGTTATTACCAATGGCGCGGCTAATGAGGGTGGCCGCCACAGTGGAGTCCACGCCACCGCTGATGGCCATCACCACCTGCTGATCACCAATTTGCTGCTGCAGTGCAGCAATGGTATCGGTGATGAAATGCGCCGGCGTCCAGTTTTGGCTACAGCCGCAGATATTCACTAAAAAATTCCGCAAAATCTTTTTCCCCTCGATGGAATGATACACTTCGGGGTGAAACTGAAGGCCGTAAAGTGGTTTGGCGGTTTGTGATTTGTGGTTTGTGGTTTCGCTGTCGGCTGGTTCGAAACCTGGTGCAGTCATCCTGAACGCAGCCACGGGAATGCTGTCGGTTGTCGCCAGAATTTCGAAGCCGGCCGGAAGTTCCAGGATAGAGTCGCCATGGCTCATCCAAACCTGCGAAGCGGGCAGCAAATCTTTCAGTAAAGCATCTTCTTTTTGCGGGTGCAGAATAGCGCGGCCATACTCCCGTTTATTGCTTCGCTCTACCTTGCCACCGGCTTGCCGAGCGGTGAGTTGCGCACCATAACAAATGCCCAGAACCGGTGTATGCTGTGCCGTTTCCAGTACATTCACTTCCGGAGCGCCGCTGTCGTTCACCGAAAAAGGCGACCCGGAAAGTATGACTCCTTTGATGGAAGGGTCGGCAGGAATTTTTTTGGAGAAAGGAAGAATCTCGCAATACACATTGGCTTCCCGAACGGCCCGGGCAATTAATTGTGTGTATTGCGAACCGAAATCGAGAATGATGATTTTTTCCGTCATGCGGTGCAAATATAGGAAAGGCGGCCCACCCCATCCTAAGCCCGCCCACCGGGAGGGAAGGGGTGGGCCATTGTAACCTTTTACTTACCTTGGCAGTCTTATTCCAAAATCATCGTTCATGAGAGTATTGTTTTTTCTTCTGTTTGCACTGACGCTGTTTGCCTCGTGCCGCTTTTTTGGTGGCGAACGAATACGCGGCAACGGCAACATCGTTAACGTACAACGCAACGTTGGCACTTTCAACAGCATTGAGGCCGGTGGCGCCGTCACGGTTCGCCTTAAGCAGGAGGCCTCGCACCTGGTAAGAGTGGAAACAGATGAAAACCTGCTTGAATACCTGGAAATATCCACCGATGGCAACACACTTATCATTCGCACAAAGCAGGGCTTTAACCTGGACCCGAGCAAAGAACTGATTGTGTATGTGGCGGCACCGCAGTTTCGTCGCCTCGACGTTTCCGGCGCTTCGAACCTTATTGGCGACAACACCATCTCCGGCGGCGAGCTGGAACTGGACGCCAGCGGCGCCAGCTCCATTGACATGGAAGTAAAGGTATCGAAGCTGCAAGCCGACCTCTCTGGCGCCAGCACCCTGGAGTTGAACGGAAGTGCCGAACGCTTTAGCACAGAAGGCAGCGGCGCCAGCAACATAAAATGCCTCGACCTGGCCACGGAAGAAACCACACTGGACCTGTCGGGCGCCTCCAATGCCGAAATTTCGGCCAATAAACAATTGAACATAGAAGCCTCCGGCGCCAGCGATGTACGCTATCGCGGCAATGCCAACATCAATCAAAAAAGTTCGGGCGCATCGAGTGTGCAGAAAATTTAACCCCCCTGTCCCCCGAAAGCGGTGACTCAGTCTGTCAGTCTGCTTTTTTTTCAGCAGATATCACAGCACTCGTAGGGACACGCCAACGGCGTGTCCTTCGTCTTTTCATACAGGCTGCTTACTATACTCTGTTTCACGCCAACGACGCCAGGGGGTAAAGAAGCAAAAACATTTTATACATTAAGCTGACAGGCTACTATCATTTCCTATTGCATCGCAAACGTTACGTTCAGTAAGTCCTTCACCAATGCGGGCGACGCTGACCATTAATCAGGCATGTCTTTATAGCAGGTGTTCTCTCACTACAAGTTTTCCCGCTCAGTGGGATGGCTTCATCGGAACAAAAGATTTTCCATAGAAGAAATACAACAGCCTTTACCTGGATCGCTAAAGCGGGTGTCTTTGGATTGTTAGTATGTCCATTCAAAATCAACAGGGACGCTTTTTGTAGGTCCATTCTCCTGGCATGGCCGATTGCAATTCAGCAAAATAAATATTATGATTTGGTATTGCAACAAGGCCCAGCGAATAACAGCGATTACTGTGCAAAAAAGCAAAGGGCACGCCACGGCGGGTCCCTGCAGGTGCTGTGATGATTTACAAATACAGGAGCAGACTGATAGTTCTAAGTTCCCCACCGGGGGACAGGGGCCTTAGGGTGACAGGGGATTTACCTTAATCCAGATACTCCGGCTTCTGCCCTTATCATCGCTGCAGGTAATTTTTACCGGTCCTTTTTCCGGCACCAAAAACTGCTTCTCGCCGCGGCCACAGGCCTTGTAAAACCGGTCGTTGATATACCAGTAAATCTTTACCACATCGGCCGCTGCCTGTGCTGTGAGTTGCAGGGGCTCAGGGGCCTCTTTATCAAGGAAATATTCGGCACCGCTTTGCGGAAAAGTAATCACCGGGCCATCGCCCCTGAACACCCGTTCGCAGGCAGGGTTGTGTACGGGAATGGCTTCGTATGGCCTTCCGCTTTGTACCAGGTGCTGGAGCAGTTCGGGCTCATACACAGCGTATTTTTTTTTGGTGTAACCCAGTGCCGGCGCACAGGCTTCGCAATAAGAAATGGCATGGTCGGCCGATAATTTCACCTCTTTTAAGTGGCTGCAGGTGCGGGTTGTGCTCACCATTGGAATAAAATAATCGGTGACCAGGTTGGCACAGGCGGGGCCGGGTGGCAGGCCCGTTTCGCTGCACACCTGCCGCCATTCGCAGCCGGCCGGCGGGCTGTACCAATCCGAATTGCTGTCGTAATCAATGGTGTTGAAAATCTTAAAAAGCAGCGGCGTGGCCGTGTTGGCGCCGCTAAGGCCGGGCGCCCCCAGGCCAGAGAAATTGCCGCACCAAACACCCACCGTAAAATTGCGGTTGTAGCCAATGCTCCAGGCATCGCGGCGGCCGAAGGAGGTGCCGGTTTTCCAGGCTATCCGGGGCATACGTTCGGTGGCGGCCCAGTTGATGGGAAAATCGGGCCGGCCCACTTTCGACAGCGCCTCGGTAATAAGATAAGCCGCCTCGGGCGAAAACACCGCCGCCGGCCGGGCCTGCGTATCGGTCTGCATAAAACGCAGGGGCCGGTACACACCCTCATTGGCAAAGGCTGCAAAAAGCCCGGTCAGTTCTTCCAGGGTGGCACCGCATCCGCCCAGCACCGTTGACAAACCAAGCTTGTGCTGGTCTTTTTGTATTTGTTTGAAGTGGCAATGGCCGAGCGCCTGCAGCAGTTTATCTTTTCCCAGCGCCTTCAGGCTGCGCACGGCCGGAATGTTCAATGAATTCTCCAGGGCATATGACACCGTAACGGCGCCCCGAAAAGTGCGGTCGTAATTCTCCGGTGCATAGCCGGCATAGGCCACCGGCACATCGTTTACCACCGTCTTGGGTGTAAGCAGGCCCTCGTCCATACAAAGTGCATACAGCAGGGGTTTTAGCGTACTGCCGGGCTGGCGCACGGCGGCGGCGCCGTTCACCTGCCCGCCGTCGGTGGTGTCGGTAACGTCGGCCGATCCTACATAAGAAATGACTGCACCCGATTTATTGTCCAGCACCACCACGGCAGCATTGCGTATGCCCGAAAGCCGGAGGCCACGGACATAATCGGCCGTGAGCTTCTCCACTTTTAACTGGGTATTAAGCAGAATCGTTGTCCTGATTTCGGGCTGGCCACTCATCCGCGACAACCGGTAAGAAAGGTGCGGCAAAAAGTGCGGCACCGTGCGGCGGTAGGCGGTGAGCGGCTCCGCCAGCGCATCTTCAATTTCGTCTTTGGAGAAAACCCGGTCGGCGGCAAATTTTTGAAGCCAGCGGTTTCGTTCTTTTTTGATAAATGCATTGTCGCGGCCCATGACCATAGATGATGGCCGGTTGGGAATAATCGAAAGGGCCGCAATTTCGGCCAGCGAAAGGTGGTTGGGCTCTTTGTTGAAATAAAGCAGCGACGCCGCCTTCACCCCTTCGATATTGCCACCGTAAGGCACCAGGTTCAGGTACAACTGCAGAATCTCGGCCTTGCTGTACGTCCACTCCAGTTGAAAGGCCCGGAACACCTCCACCACCTTAGCCCAAATGTTTCGCGGCCTTGGCTCCAGTGCCCTGGCCACCTGCATGGTAATAGTGGAGGCGCCCGAGGTACGCTTCAGCCGAAGCACATTGTTGATGGCCGCACGGGCCATAGCCAGCGGATTGATGCCGGGATGATGATAAAAATACCTGTCTTCTTTTGCGATAATAGTTTTGCGCAGCAGGGGCGAGATCTCCTCCAGCCCGGTTCTCATACGCCATTTGTCATCGGGAGACAGAAAGGCATTGACCACGTTGCCCCCGGCATCCCTAACCACCACCGAATACGAAACAGCATCGGGCAGCGGAAACAGCCAGTGCAGGTAGAAAAAAACCATCACGCAAAAAAGGCAGAGAAGTCCTGACCTTTTCAGCAACGCTGCCATTTTATGTTTGGTGATTTTTGGAAACACGGGGCGGGTGGCGTTCACACACGAATGTAACGATCATTTTCCCGAATGTGCCTTCTGCACGCCGGCCTTTTTCTTCCATCTAATGTTTGCCCTGCCGGCAAGCCCAAACCCATTCATCAGCCTTTCCTGTATCACTGTTTGTGTTCTGCCATTTGATGGCTAATTTTCCTGTTGTTCGCTGCCCTTGTTCCTGTTTCATTCACCTTATTCTTGCTTTAAACTCATATTGAACATGCGTACGCTTTCCGCCGGCCTGCTTACCGCCATCGCACTGTTTTTTCTTTCGTGCAACCGCAATGCCGTTGTTCTTGATGAAACCAACGCCACGGGCGAAGTGCCGCAACTGGGCAATCTTTCTTTTCGTTTCAACAAAGCGCTTTACCCCGACTCGCTCCTGAACAATTGGGACTCCACCGCCTACCTGTCCTTTGAGCCGGCCATTGCCGGCCGCTTCCGGTGGGAAGGGCCCGAGGAACTGGTTTTTTCCCCATCGCAACCCCTGGCGCCGGCTACCGCTTACACCGTAAAGTTTCACGATGAGTTGTTTCGCTTCAGCCAGTATGATAAAGTGGAAGGCGACCCGGTTTCGTTTCGCACCGCTCCGCTTCAATTGGCCGATGCTCAGGCTACCTGGGTGGGCGGCTCGGGCACCGGCGCCGCTGCTCCGCAGATCAACCTGCGGTTCAGCTACCCGGTAAAAACAGAAGACCTGAAGGAAAAACTTCGTGTAACGGTCAACGATGAAAACGCTGATTTCGCTTTGCAGCACACCGGCATAACGCCGGTTGTGGGTGTGCGCCTGCCGTCGTCAAAAACCGGCGACAAGGCCCTGGAGGCAACAGTCACGATTGAAGCCGGCCTAAAGCCGGATAAGGGAAGCCTGTCAACCGAAGAAAACCTCACGCAAAGCTTTACCATCCCTCCGCTTTCGGTACTGGACATTGGCAGCGTGGAAGCGGAACATACCGGCACCGAAGGCATTGTGCGGCTTTACACCAGCCAGTTGCTGAACAGGACCGACGGCAACCGGTTTTTTTCTTTTGAACCCGCTGTGCCTTACACCATCGAGTACACCGATTTTGGCGCTATCCTGCGCAGCAGCAGTTTCAGTGCCGAACAAAGCTATTCGCTCAACATAGGCAGGGGCCTGAAAGGACAATTGGGTGGCACACTGAAAGAAGACTATTCCGGTGCCGTGGCGTTCGGGCAGTTGGAATCGAACGTGCAATTTACCAACCGCAAAGCCATTTACCTGGCCAAAAGCGGCGCCGGCAATATGGAAGTACGCATCACCAACACACCGCGGGTGAAGCTGGTGATCTCTAAAATTTACGAGAATAATTTATTGATGGCAACGGCGCATGGATATGAACCGCCGGAAACCGGCGAGCCGGAAGGCGCTTCGTACGAAGAGGGCGAAGGCAACTACGGTTCCTACACCGATGCCGTGGCCGGCGACGTGATTTACACCAAAGACATTGACACCCGGTCGTTGCCAAAAAGCGGCAGCGGACGGCTGCTCAATCTCTTGCAGTTTGCCGACCGCCTGCCCGATGCCAAAGGCATTTACCACGTGATGATCCGTTCGGCAGAAGACTGGTGGGTGCGTGACAGCCGCTTTGTTTCCCTTTCCGACATTGGGCTTATTGCCAAGCAAGGCACCAACAGCATGGTGGTTTTTGCCAACAGCATCAAAAGCGCTACCGCTATGAATGGCGTTACCATCAACGTGTATGGCAAAAACAACCAGTTGCTTGGCACCGGCGCCACCGATGGCGATGGTGTAGCGTCCATCAAGGTGGCGCAATCGGCTTACGGCGGCTTTGTACCGGCGATGGTGATTGCCAAAACCGCCGATGATTTCACCTACCTGCCATTCGGCACCACCCGCGTCAATACCTCCCGGTTTGATGTGGGTGGAAAAAAAAGCAACCCAACCGGGCTGGATGCGTTTGTCTATGCCGAACGCGACATCTACCGCCCCGGCGAACGGCTGAATTATGCCTTGCTGGTACGCGACAAAAGCTGGAAACCAACGGTTGACCTGCCGGTGAAAATCAAATTTCTTATGCCCAATGGCAAAGAGATGAAAACCGTTCGGAAAGGATTGAACGAGCAAGGCGCCACCGAGGGCAGCCTGGATGTTCCGGCCGCTGCCATCACCGGCAGCTATACCATGGAGGTGTACAGCTCCAACGATGTGCTGCTGGCCTCAAAAGCGTTCAGCATTGAGGAGTTTGTGCCCGACCGGATAAAAGTCGGGGCCACGCTTGATAAACCGTTTTTGCGGCCGGCCGAAAGCACCACGCTCAGCATCAGTGCCACTAATTTCTTTGGACCGCCGGCGGCCAACCGCCGCTACGAAACCGAGATACAGGTAAGACAACAGGCCTTCGCAGCCAAAAAATACAGCGACTATGATTTTGCACTGGCCAACCAGCAAAGCTTTACCGATAACGAGGTGAAAGAAGGAAGCACTGATGAAAACGGCCGGGCTGCGATAACTTACGAGGTGCCGGCCATGTATCAAAATGCCGGGCTGCTGCAGGCAAGGTTTTACACCACAGTGTTTGATGAAACGGGCCGGCCTGTGAGCCGCATGACGCCGGTGGATATTTACACACAGGATGTTTTTCATGGGATTAAAGATGACGGTTCATATTATTATCCGCTAAACAGCACGGTAAATTTTTCGCTGGTCAGCGTAGGGCGCAATGGCGCCGCCACTTCGGCCACGGCGCTCGTGCGCCTGATCAAGCACGAATACAGAACGGTGCTTTCGCGAAACGGCGAGTACTTCCGTTACGATTCGCAAAAAGAAGAAAAGATTGTGCAGGAGCGGCAACTGACGGTGGCGGATAAAACGGCTTTCAGCTTTATTCCGCGTTCGCCCGGCGATTACGAAATCAGGGTGTACCGGCCGGGGGCCAATGCTTACGTCAGCAAATCGTTTTACAGCTACGGCTCCTGGGGTGGCGAAGCTTCGTCGTTTGAAGTGAATACCGAAGGAAACATTGACATTGAAGCGGACAAGGAAAAATATGCCGCCGGCGAAACAGCGAAGCTGCTGTTCAAAACGCCGTTCAGCGGGCGGCTGCTGGTCACCACCGAACGCGACGGTGTTCTTTCGCACGAATATTTGACGGTGGAAAAGCGTACCGCCACCATGGAGCTGAAGCTGAGTAGTGAACAGGTGCCAAACGTGTATGTTTCGGCTACACTCATAAAGCCGCACGGCGTAACCGATATGCCGCTGACAGTGGCGCATGGCTTTCAGAATTTAACCGTGGAAGAAAAAGACCGGCGGATGGCAGTGCAAATTACTGCGCCAAAAAGCAGCCGTTCCAAAACAAAACAACGGGTAACGGTGAAGGCTGCACCAGGCAGCTATATTTCATTGGCGGCCGTTGACAATGGCGTGCTGCAGGTTTCGGACTTTAAGACCCCCGATCCGTACAGTTTTTATTACCAAAAAACGGCGCTGGATGTGACGGCATATGATCTGTATCCGCTCTTATTTCCGGAACTGCGCGGCCGCTACAGCAGCACCGGCGGCGATGACATGGGCATGGACAAGCGGGTGAACCCGATGCCGGCCAAACGCTTCAAGATTCTATCGTACTGGAGCGGCCTGAAGAAAGCCGATGGCAACGGCCAGGTAACATTCGAATACAGCGTGCCGCAATTCAGTGGCGAGGTGCGATTGATGGCGGTGGCTTTTAAAGATGAAAAATTTGGCAGTGCCGAAGCCACTACCACCGTAGCCGATCCGGTAGTGCTTTCGGCTGCGCTGCCCCGCTTTTTTTCGCCCGGCGACACGGTATCGGTGCCCGTTACCATCACCAATACAACCGCAAAACCGGCCTCCGGCCAGGCCAGCCTAACGGTAAAGGGCCCGGTAAAGATCATTGGATCCGCTACGCAAGCGGTAAGAATAGGCCCCAACAGCGAAGCAAGGGCGTTGTTTCAGGTGGCTGCCTCAAACGCCATCAGTGTCGCCAACGTTACCGTGGCGGTAAGGGCATTAGGCGAAACGTTCAGGGATGAAACAGAGATCAGCGTCCGTCCGCCATCTACCCTGCAAAAACGTTCCGGTAGCGGATCCATCGCCGGTGGCGGTTCGCAAACGATCAACCTGCCGCAGGCAGATTTTTTGCCCGGCTCTTATAAGGCCGAACTGGTGGTAAGCCGCTCGCCGGTGGCTGAAATTGCGGGCCACCTGAGATACCTTGTTACCTATCCTTTCGGCTGTACCGAACAAGTTATCTCATCGGCTTTTCCCCAATTGTATTATGGCGATATGGTGGATCTGCTGAAGCTGAACAGCGATGCTAAACAGACGGCTTCGTACAATGTGATGGAAGCCATTCGGAAAATAAAGCTTCGGCAGCTATACAACGGCGGCCTTACGCTTTGGGAGGGCACCGACCGCGAACATTGGTGGACCACCGTTTACGCAGCCCATTTTTTACTGGAGGCCCGCAAGGCTGGTTATGATGTGGACAACAGCCTGCTGGAAACAATGCTCTCCTATCTCGACAACCGGTTGAAGACAAAATCAACTATTCCGTACTATTACAACCGCACCCAAAACCGAAAGATTGCGCCAAAGGAAGTGGCCTACAGCCTGTACGTTCTTTCGCTGGCCGCCCGGCCGCAGGCCGGCACCATGAATTATTACAAAGCAGCCGAGCGTTCGCTGCTGGCCATTGACAGCCGGTACCTGCTGTCGGCAGCCTATGCCGTGGCCGGCGATCGGCGATCGGCCACTGCCCTGCTGCCATCCGCTTTTGCCGGTGAAGAGTCGGTGCAGCAAACCGGCGGCTCATTATACAGCGCCCTGCGCGACGAAGCCATTTCTTTGAATGCGTTGATGGACGTGGACCCCGGCAACGCACAGGTGCCGCAGATGGCGCAGCATGTCAGCAGCCGGTTGAAGTCGGACCGCTACCTGAACACACAGGAACGGTCGTTTGCTTTTCTGGCGATGGGAAAACTGGCCCGCCGGGCAGCGCAATCGTCGGCAACAGCCGATATTAAAGTGGGCGGAAAAACAGTTGGATCGGTGAGTGATAAGGAGTGGAAAGGCAACAGCGATTTGCTGCAAGGCGGACCGGTTGAGATCGTGACAAAAGGCAGCGGCCGGCTTTATTACAGTTGGGTAGCGGAAGGCATCAGCCGCACCGGCGCTTACCGCCAGGAAGATAATTACCTGAAAGTGCGCCGGCTGTTTTACGACCGCACGGGCAATCCTTTAACGGGTACATCTTTCCGGCAAAATGATTTGATCATTGTTGGCCTTACCCTGGAAAAAGCGTACGACGACATCATTGAAAACATTGTGATCACCGACCTGTTGCCGGCAGGCTTTGAAATTGAAAATCCACGCACAAAGGAAATTCCCGGAATGGATTGGATCAAAGACGGCACCGACCCGCTGGCGCTGGATGTGCGGGACGACCGGATTCATTTTTTTGTGAATGCCACCGCAGCCAGGCAGACGTATTATTATGCTGTGAGAGCCGTATCGCCGGGAGTGTTCCAGCAAGGACCGGTGAGTGCCGATGCCATGTATAACGGGGAGATGCACTCGTATCATGGGGCGCAGGTGGTGAGGGTGGTAAATTAGGTTTAAAGTCCGGCCTGCGGCCGGGCTTTAATTTTGTAACTTAGTTCAAATTTGGAAAAATGGAAACGGTGATTGTGCAGTTGAAGCATGAGAAAGCAAAGCAACTTTTAAAAAGTTTGGAAGATTTGGATTTGATCCGATTAGTGGATGATGAAGTGTTCATCCTCCAGAATTCCCCCTCTAACATCACCGATTCGAGAAATCAGATTCATGCACCAATGACCGAAGAACAAATTGATATGCAATTAAAACAACTCCGTGACGAATGGGATCGGGATTTTTAATTGATACAAGTGCAGCGATCAAGTACCTAAATGGAACGCTATCGCCTAAAGGAACGTCTTTCCTCAGCAATATCATAAATACAGATCGCACGATTTCTTTCATCACGCAGATTGAACTGCAAGCCTGGAATCCCATCAACCCGTCGGATATTCATGTTTACTGGCAGTTTGTGACGCAAGCAACAATTATCGGAATAACTGCAGGTATAGTTGCTGATACCATCGAAATAAGAAAAAACTTTAAGCTGAAGATGGCAGATGCAATTATAGCGGTAACGGCAGTACATCTCAACAAGACGTTAGTAGGCGATAACGACGACGATTTCTCCAAAGTCATCTCATTGAAATATGTTAATCCACGTAAAATGTAGCTGTTAGAACCATCCGTAACTCAGCTACGCTTGATTTATTACCTCGGTTTTGTAACAACTTCTGTCAAGTGATATTTTCACTGACCAGCAAGGAATCAGCTTGATGAATAACATCAATTATTCACCGCTGCACCTCATGTTCCTTAATATACTGCACCCTTCGCCGCCGGGCAAAAGCTTTAATCAGCAACAGCCCGAAAATAAACCCGCCGATATGCGCCGCATAGGCCACACCGCCGGCCGATTCTTCTTTTCCCAACACACCCATACCGTTAAGCACCTGGAAAATAAACCAGACACCGACTGCCAGCAAGGCCGGCACCGATACAATAAAGAAGACCACCCACATGTGCACCGATTTGGTGGGATACAAAAGCATATACGCACCCATGATGCCGGAAATGGCCCCTGATGCTCCCAGGCTTGGCATATCCACACTCTGCGCCGTGTACGCCGAAACAAAGACATGGCACAGACTTGCCAGGATGCCGCAAAGCAGGTAAAAGAAGAAATAACGCCCATGGCCCATGGAGTCTTCGATGTTGTCGCCAAATACCATCAAAAAAAGCATGTTGCCGAGCAGGTGCGCCCATCCGCCATGCATGAACATTGACGTGATGAGCGTAAGATGCACAGGGATACGAGTTGGCTGCAGGCCCGGTATGGTTACCCGGTTGCCGGTAAGCGGATCGGTTCGCACAAAGGTTTCCAAGATAATATCGCGGCCGGTTAATATCTCCGCCGGCACGGTGGCATAAGCAAACGTAAACCGGTAGTCGTTGCCTGCTTGCTGCAGCAGGATGAAAACAAGAATATTGATGGCTATAAAAAGCCAGGTGACATAAGGTGTGCGGTGCCGGTCTGAGTTATCATCGCCAATTGGAAGGAACATTGAGCCTGTTTTTGTAAAAAGTTGCAAATGCCATTCCCAGCCGGGAACCACCGGCCAGGTTGCTACCCGACCTTTCAGAAACTCTTCGGGAAGAAGCACCTGACTACCCACTCAATGACGGTGTTCGAAATAAAAACAGACGGTTTGACCTAAGTTCCCCCGCCGGGGAACAGGGGGCCGCTAAAATGTCCGGTTTTTGCCCCCCGCACGGTATTTGATAGCCTACCTTCCATTAAATTGCCAAAAATCTAATACAGACGATATGAGTTTTCCTTCCGAATTTGAAAAATATGCCGTCAAGCACAAGGGGATGTCGAGCAATACATTAGATAGTTATAATAAATACCTTGTCACTGCCCTTACACCAAATATCATCGAAGAGCGTCCAATGAACGTGGCCGTGATGGACGTGTACAGCCGCCTGATGATGGACCGTATCATTTTTTTAGGGTACCCCATCAACGATGAAGTGGCTAACATCATCACCGCCCAGATGCTGTTCCTCGACAGCACCGACCGCACCCGCGATATCAACATGTACATCAACTCTCCCGGTGGCAGCGTGTACGCCGGTTTGGGTATTTATGATACCATGCAATACGTAACACCCGATGTGGCTACCATTTGCATTGGCATGGCCGCCTCTATGGGATCGTTGTTGCTCTGCGCCGGCACCAAAGGCAAACGGGCCGCACTGAAGCACTCCCGGGTGATGCTGCACCAGCCAAGCGGCGCCATTGGCGGCCAGGCTACCGACATCGAAATCACCGTGCGGGAAGTGAAAAAGCTGAAGCGGGAATTATATGAAATTTACAGCAACCACTCCAACCAATCGGTTGAGCGGGTGGAAGAAGACCTCAACCGCGACTATTGGATGACGGCGCCCGAAGCGAAAGAGTACGGCCTGGTGGATGAGGTGCTGATGACAAATCCCCGCAAAGAAAACCGCGACAAATAATTTTCAACCCTTAAAGAAATAAACCAGATGAGCTTTCAGGATATTTTGATGAATCGTTACCGCATGAGCCCGGAACCTGGTGTGCCCGGCGAACCTGAGCCCGATGAAGAGGAAAAAGAAGAACGTGCCGAGGTGGATACCCGCATGCTTTACAAGCGGATGGAAAAACATTTTTACGACACCCGCTCTATTTACCTCTGGGGTGTGGTAGATGATAAGTCTTCCAAGGACATTGTGACCAAGCTGCTCCTGCTGGAAGCTGACAATCCCGGCAAGGAAATCAAATTTTACATCAGCAGCCCCGGCGGTTCGGTTACTAGCGGCATGGTCATTTATGATACCATGAAGCTGATTTCCTCGCCTGTTAGCACCATCTGCATGGGCCTGGCAGCTTCCATGGGCAGCATTTTACTGAGTGGTGGCGAAAAAGGCAAGCGCTATATTTTCCCGCACGGCGAGGTGATGATCCATCAGCCTTCGCTGGGCGGCCATATCCAGGCCGTTAGTGCCGATATGGAAATCCATGCCGAGCAGATTCTTCGCACAAAAAATATGGGCGCACAAATCCTGGCCGAAAACACCGGGCAAACATTGGAGCGCATTAAAAAAGATTTTGAGCGGGATTACTGGATGGATGCCCAACAAAGCATTGAGTATGGAATTGTGGACAAAGTTTTGGAAAAGATGCTTTAAAGGCGAACAGTGGATATTTTCACTTCACTTCAGCAAACCCGACGGATAGTGCCGTCGGGTTTGCTGCTTTATTATGACGGTGGTTTTTGTAGCTTTGTTGTATGCGTACACTGGCAGACGTAACATCGGCTGATCCGAATGTTCTTTTTGGCAAACCCGTCTTTAAAGGGACTCGTGTACCGGTTCAAAGCTTATTCTGGCACCTGGAAAAAGGAATAGCATTGGAAGAGTTCTTAAGTGACTTTCCCAGTGTTACCCGCAAACAAGCCGAGGCGGTAATTGAATGGGCCGCCCGCCGATTTGAAACGCCGGAAACGATTTCGGATGAAACTCCTCTTGGATGAAAATTTACCGGTAAAACTGAAGTACCGTTTTGCAGACGCGGGTTTTTCGGCATTCACCGTTCGTGATATGCAATGGCTAGGAAAAGAAAACGGGCAACTTCTACAACTGATGCTCGCCGAACAGTTTACTGTCTTCATCACCATTGATAATAATCTTTCAGCGCAGCAAAACTTTGCTAATTATCCAATTCGCGTTATTGTTTTGGTGGCGAGAGATAACATCTACGAAACCATTATGGAATTCTTCCCCGCCATCTTAACCCAATTACATGGCGGACCTCCCGGGGTTCAGACGGTTGTAGATCCATCCTTTCGAAATTGAGTGGTACAGTTTTGACCATTTGAACGATGGTAAGAGCCAAATTCTCCCCATATTCCTAAGATTCCCCTAAATAGACTGGCAATCGGGGGCGATTTTTCTATTTTTGTCGGCTGAATGCAGCAATGTGGCGCATTCTGTGTTCTATTATCTGATAACAACCAACATGGCAAAAAACATTTTACATTGTTCGTTCTGTGGCCGCAGCCGCGACGAGGTACGGATACTGATTGCGGGGCAGGAAGGACATATTTGCGAGAACTGTGTGGATCATGCCCGTGAAATCATTGAGCAGGAACTGATGGTGCGTGACGAAAAGTCATCTGCTCCTTCGGCTTTTAAACTGACGGTAAAAAAGCCGGTTGAGGTTAAAAAATTTCTTGACGAATACATTATCGGCCAGGACGACGCCAAAAAAGTTATGGCTGTGGCCGTGTACAATCACTACAAGCGCCTGCAGTACAAAGCCACGGATGTACCCAAAGACGAGATTGAAATAGAAAAAAGCAATATTGTAATGGTGGGCGAAACCGGTACCGGTAAAACCCTCCTTGCCAAAACCATCGCCAAGCTGCTGAATGTTCCGTTTGCTATTGTTGATGCCACTGTATTTACCGAAGCCGGCTATGTGGGCGAAGACGTGGAAAGCATCCTCACCCGCCTGCTGCAGGTGTGCAACTACGATGTAGCCGCCGCCGAACGCGGCATTGTTTACATTGACGAAATTGACAAGATTGCCCGAAAGAGCGACAACCCTTCCATCACCCGCGACGTGAGCGGTGAGGGTGTGCAGCAAGGCATGCTCAAGCTTTTGGAAGGAACCGATGTGCTGGTGCCACCACAAGGCGGCCGCAAGCACCCCGAGCAAAAGCTTATCAAGATCAACACCCAAAATATTCTTTTCATCTGCGGTGGCGCCTTCGACGGCATTGATAAAATCATTGCCCGCCGGGTGCAAACCAATACCATCGGCTTCAACGTGGACAAGCAGCTGCAGGACAGCATGAAGAAAAACCTGCTGCGCTACGTAAATGCCCAGGACCTGAAAGCCTTTGGCCTGATCCCGGAACTGCTTGGCCGCCTGCCGGTGGTCACCCACCTCGATCCGCTGGATGCCACCACGCTCCGCGCCATTCTTACCGAGCCTAAGAACGCCCTGACCAAGCAGTACCTTCGCCTGTTTGAACTGGAAGGCATACAGCTCCAGATTGAAGACGATGTGCTGGACTTTATGGTGGAAAAAGCCGTTGAGTATAAGCTGGGCGCCCGTGGTCTCCGGAGCATTTGCGAAAGCATTCTTACCGATGCCATGTTCGAGCTGCCGTCGAGCAAGGAAAAATATTTCCTCCTGGACCTTGAATATGCCCAGCGCAAATTCGACAAGAGCAAGATGAGTTTGTTGAAAGTAGCGTAGAGCGCTGCTGTGAGCTAGTGGCTTTTAGCTGCGAGCCGGCCTTTTCTGCTGAAGCAAACTTCTATGGGCAGGTAACTCTCTGAATAATCCATTTAATCAATTAAAAATTCCTTCAATCCGCGGTTATGTTTGGACTGAACAAAGAAAACGCACAAGGACAAGTGAACGAGTTGACAGAACGCCTGAAAAGCGATGCCAACCTGAACGACGAGCAGGCACAGAAGGTGCTGGAAACAATTAAAAATTTTGTGGTTGAAAAATACCCGATGATGGGAGGCGCTGTAAACAGTATGTTTGGCAGCAAATAATGGCCGTTGAGGTATTTCCTCTGTTTTTTGCAACGCTGTACGATTTGTTTTTTTCTTTTTCTGCTTTGCCAATGCAGCCAAAGAGAAGAGCGGAACGTACAGCGTTCGTTTTATTACTGGAAAACGGTCTTCCGCCTCTCCCCTGCCGAAAGGCAAACGCTGCAGCAGCTTTCGGTAAAGCAGCTTTATGTAAAGTTTTTTGACGTGGAGTGGAACCGCGAAACAGCGGCACCGCAACCGGCGGCAAAAAGCATTTTCCGGCAACCACCACCACCCGGTACCACCATCACGCCGGTGGTTTTTATTACCCAGGAGCCACTGGCCCAGCCAAAGGGGCAACTGCCGGCGCTGGCCGCTAATATCGCCAGCCTTCTTTCCACCATGGCGGCCGGTAACCACCTGCCGCTGTCAACTGAAGTACAAATTGACTGCGACTGGACCACCGCCACCCGCGACAACTACTTTTACCTTTTAAAAATGCTGAAGCAGCAGCCTTTCTTCAAAGGCAAAACGCTCTCGGTAACGCTGCGGCTTCACCAGGTGAAGTTTCTGCCGCAGGCAGGCACACCACCTGCCGACAAAGGCCTGCTGATGTGCTACAACATGGGTAACCTGCGCCAGCCGCAAACTGCCAACTCCATCATAGACGAGGCGGAGCTGAAAAAATACATAGGCCACCTGCAGGATTACCCGCTGCCACTGGATGTGGCGCTGCCCATCTTCGACTGGTTTCTTTTGTTTGAAGGCGATGAATACAAAGGGCTGGTGAGAGACTTTACCATACTCCGCAAAGCAGAAAAAAATAACCGGATCGTTTTTCAGTCCGATACGGTGATCAACGGCTATTCGTTTAAAAAAGGCCAGTGGGTGCGCCACGAACGGAGCGATGCCGCCACGGTGAAAAAAAGCGCTGCACTTTTAAGCCGCAGGCTGAAGCAAAACAAACTGACTGTAATTTTATACCACCTCGACCAGCAGATCCTCGCCAACTACACCCTCCATGAACTGGAAAGTATTTATAACAGCCTGCGTTAGTGCCGCGGCGGCGTTAGTCCCGGCCAACGGCGTTACCTGCGGCCCCTCGGAAGATCCGCACGACTATTTCACTACTTTCTTCAGCAACAAGGCCGGCAGTTCCGCCGTCTATCGTCCGTTTTATTACACGGCGCTGCTGAAGTTTTACGACGATGAAGACATCTGGCGGCAGCAGGAAGACTCGCTGCATTTTGTAAACAAAGCCGTAGTAGCAGAATGGCAGGCCTATGGCAACGGGGCCACGCAAAGAGATGCCATCAATCTTATTTATCTCACGAAAGAAGAAGTGCTGAAAGCCCTTACCGAAAGCAGCAAAACCGGCGCTGCCGCACCCGCTTCTTTATCAAAAAATACGCTGGCCCAAAATCTTGTGCGGAGCAAAAAATGGGAGGCGGCGGAATATCTTCGTTTTGCCGCTAAAACCGAAAAAACAAGCACAGGCAGCGCCTGGGAAGACCGGCGCCGCGACAGCCTGCAACTAAACCAATACATGACGGAGGCAGCCGGTTTTTATGACCGAACAACTGATCCCTTTCTAAAAAACAAGTATGCCTTTCAACGTTGCAAATTAGCCTTCTATAACAACCGCTATAGCGATTGTGTGCGATGGTACGATGAGCACTTCACCGACGACAACAAATCTGCCGTGGCCGAACTGGCGCTTTCGTACAAAGCCGGAAGCCTGTTCCGTATGGGGCGCAACAAAGAAGCGGCCTACGCTTTCAGCAAGGCTTTTGCCAGATCCGATAACAACAAACGCGGCCATTACACCGGCTTTTTGTGGGCGACCGATTATGCCAACGCATCGCTGTTGCCCGACTGTCTCCTGCTTTGTAAAACCAACGCGGAAAAGGCCGCCATGACTGCGCTTTTTGCTCTGCACGGCACTGACTACCGTCTCGATGCCATTCAACATGTTTATGCACTCGATCCTTCTTCTCCCCTGCTGCCGCTGCTGGCCACCCGCGAAGTTCATAAGTTGGAAGAACAATACTTTACGCCGATGCTGCACCAGGAAAAAGGAGGAAAAGCCCTGTATGTGAGCTGGCAGTTGGCCGACGAAAAAGAGAAGGCATCAGAACAACTAAAAAGCGGCGGGCAGCAGGCAGCAAAAACAGCCACCTTGCTGGAAAAGCTGATGCGGGACAAAAGCGTTACCCGCCGCAGCCTTTACGGCGCCGCCGCGGCCTATCTGCATTTTATGCAAAAAGACTACAGCGGTGCAAAAGCCCTGCTGGCAGCCGGCAAGGAATCCGCCGGCGATGAAGAAGTGAAAGCGCAATGGCAGTTAATAAACCTTTTGATTGCCGCCAACGAGGAAAAAACACTAACCAGCGAGCGGGAAGCGCAACTTCTTCCGGCCATGCAATGGCTGGTGCAAAAAGCAAAAACCGATGGGGATTACCAGCTTTTTTGCCGCAATTTTTTTTCGCAGATACTGGCGCAGAAGTACGAGCAACAGGGCGATGGCGCAAAAGCGGCACTGGCCTACGGCGTATCCAACCTTTCGTTTCTTAGGCAGGACGGGGAGGAAAACTGGTACAGCTATCCGCCGGCCATTGATTTTGTGCGCAACGAGCTATCCACCGAAGGCTTGCTGAAGCTATACAACCTGATGACGGCGCCGGCAACAGCGGTGGAGAAATTTTTGGTGCAGCAGGCTTCGTTCAAACGCCACGAGGTGGTGGATGTTATTGGCACATCGCACCTGCGGGCTTACGACTATGCAAAAGCCATTGAATGGCTGAGTAAAGCCGGCAAACTGGAACCGCTGATCGAAACGCAGTACAACTATCAAACAAACAAAACCGTCACCACCAATGTTGACCCGTTTTTCGATTACCTCAACGACTGGCAACGCTTCACTAAATCATTGCCGGTACCGTACACCAAGCTTACCCTGGCCCGCAAGCTGCAGGAGATGGAAGCACGAATAGCCCGGCCGGTGGCAGCCGAAGAGCCGTCGCGGTTGTACTACCAGTATGCCAGTGCGCTTTACAACATGAGCTATTACGGCAATAGCTGGCAGGCCGTGGCCTATGAGCGCAGTGGCACCGACTGGAACACGGGTGACTACCAACAATCCTGGCAGAAGGAATATTACGGTGTGCACACGGCAAAAGCATTTTTCCAGAAAGCATACGATGCCGCAAGGAACAAAGAATTTAAAGCAGCTTGTTTGTTTATGATGGCCAAGTGTGCGCAGCGCCAGGTGCCCAAGCCGCGTTACGATTACAACAATTACGAAGCCTATGGAAAAGCAGAAGCCGCCTTTCAGCAAAAATTTCAAAACAATCCGCTGTTTGCCCGGTTTAAGACGGAGTTTGGCGGTACAAAGTTTTACAGCTATGCCTACAGCCGCTGCAGCTACCTGCGGGACTACGTAAAAAAATCAGCAGCACCGGCAAGGCCAGGCATCAAAAAAAGATAAGAGGTACACAAATAGTCATAACAGAACACTTACGCTGCACTCGTAAACCCGTGAACAAGTAAACCGGTAAACTTTCTCTTTTCGTACCTTAGAAAAAACAAACAGCATGGTACAAGACTTAATCAACCAGATTGTAGAGAAGACCGGCGTGCCGGCCGATAAGGCACAACAGGTACTGGGCATCGTATCAAATTTTGTAAAGCAGAAATTCCCGATGGTAGGCGGCCAGATTGACTCCATACTGGGCACCGGCGGCGCATCCGGCGGCGGTGATGCCGGCAGCGGCGGCGCCAGTAATTTTATGGGCGATATCGGTGGCAAGCTGGGCCTCTGAAAAATAGAAATCCCGCCTCTCCGGCGGGATTTTTTATTGGCCGAACAGCAGGTCTTTATTCCGCTGCCACAAGGCCTGGTCCAGTGCCTTGTTCGACCGGTCCTGGTAATAAAAACCGGCGAGGTTCAGGGCAAGCTGCCCGCCCCAAAAGGCATACGTGGCTCCCCGGTTGTCCCTCGATACAAAAGCAATAGACGCCACTGAAGCCGCGAATGAAAACAAGCGCAGCACCGTGGCCGTTGTGCGGTTTTTCTTTGCAACGGTGTAATGATAAAAGCCGACAGGCGATCGGTCGAATTCATTTTTCAACTCACCAAAGAGCAGGCGATTGGCACCTTTTTGAAAATTGCCGCCGTGCCGGCGGATGGTTTCATTGTTGTAAAGCCGCAAGACCGAGTCGCGGTACTGAGCAAAAGAACCAATGGCGATAATCAAGCTAATCAAAAGGAAAAGCATGCATTTACCTGGAAACATGTGGCTGTGTTTTAGCGCAAAGTAAATAACCACTGCCATAATAAATCAGAACTGCCCCGCTACCACGGAAAGAACCTGCAGCCCAGCCATGGTCGGGAGCCACCTACGCATCGGCCGGCGCTCATCCTCCCCAAAATAGTTTTATATTTAAGTAGCCGGTTTCTCCAAAACACAACAACATGGACAGCCGTTACTTTTATCAGCATCTGCCCGCCCACCAATTGCCGCTGGCCGACTTATTCCGGAGCAACTATTTCAGCCCTGTTCCTG
Source organism: uncultured Flavisolibacter sp. (assembly GCA_965365435.1). Lineage (GTDB taxonomy): Bacteria > Bacteroidota > Bacteroidia > Chitinophagales > Chitinophagaceae > Flavisolibacter. The sequence goes on along the minus strand of CBDUBQ010000009.1, from coordinate 19,929 downwards.
CCGACTGGCAGGTGATTATTTCGGACGTTAAAAACTCCACGCAGGCCGTGGCGGCCGGTCGCTATAATGAAGTCAACCTGGTGGCCGCCGGCAGCCTGATTGCGGCCCTCAACGTAGCCAAAAAATACCGCACCGAAGTGCCCTTCTTTTTTGGCGGCGACGGCAGCACTCTGCTGATGCCCGGCGATTTTCACCAGGAGGTCATGACAGCGCTTGCAGGGCACAACCAAAATAGCAGCCGCCATTTTGGCCTGCCCTTGCACATTGGCAGCGTGCCGGTAAAAACGATACGCGAAAACGGCTGTACGCTGGTGCTGGCCCGGCTGCAGATTGATGCAACCTACAGCAAGGCGGTGGCGCTGGGCGATGGCCTCCGGTTTGCGGAGAAGCTGATCAAGCAAGACCTGGCGCATGCTGATGCGCAACCGGCGGCCAACGAACCAAACCTTACCGGGCTCGAATGCCGGTGGAATAGGGTAAAGCCGCCGGCCGAAGAAGCCGCAAATGTTTGCTACCTGGTGGAAGCGGTACAGCCGCAAAAACAAGCGGAAGTGTATGCTTCCGTATTTGAAACGATGGATGCCATATTCGGCGACTGGCAAAACCGCCATCCGCTTTGCGAGGCAGAGCTGAAACCTGCGCTGGGATGGAAAAAGTTGCGGCAGGAAATGCTGGTGCGTTTTGGCAAATGGAAGCCCGCCTATTTTGCCGAAACATTCGTGCAGCTTTTTTTCGGGCGCTTTGCCCTGCGGTACAACTGGCGTATCGGCGGCATTCGGGCCAGGGATTATCTGAAGCAATTGATTGCCCATGCCGACACGCTGGCCGTTGACGGCCGGGTGAACACCATCATCTGCGGAACGCCCGACAAGCACCGGCGCTTTCTTCAATTTTTGGCGGAGCAGGAAGGAAGTGGCCGGCTGGTTTTCGGCCATCACTGGAGCAAGGAAAGCATTATGACCTGCTATATTGAGGCCCGCGATGCCCGCCACATTCATTTTGTGGACGGTGCCGATGGCGGTTATACCGAGGCGTCGAAGGAATTCAAAGCAAAATTCAGGCAGTGGCAACCGGTAACCTGAACACTATCGAAGCCCGGACACCTTATCCCTGGCTACAAATCCACGTACACAATACGGTGCTTTTTTTTAGAAAAGCCATCGGCTGCAAAGAGTTTGCTTAGCAGAAAGCCGGTGCCGAATGCGCCGGCGGCCGTGCCAATGCGCCGCAGGTTTTGGCCATCGGTGATGGGCAAATCGAACAAGGCGCCGTTGAGCACATTCAGCACCAGGTAACCTGCCCCGCCAATCATTAGCAGCGGCCCCGAAATCCGCTGGAAAAAGCTTCGGCGCCGGCTAAGATGAATGCGGCTGATGTCGCTGGTTTTTATGCCGACAATGGTGGTGGTAAGCGTGTCTTTGGCGTAAGTGCCCCAGGGTGTGGGGTACCACCTTATGTCGTAAACTGTTACATACACACTGTCGTTAATGAGGGTTTTCAGCGGGCCTTTCAGGTAGCTGCCGTCGTTCAACTGCAGGAGAATATCAGAGCCGGCGTAAAAATTCTTCACCACCTGTCCGTTTTGCTTGCGCACGCTGAGGTAATCGAGGCTCTGTGCAAAAAGAAAGTGATTTGCCAGTAAAAAGCAAAACAGAAGCAGTGGTTTCATACGGCCAAGCTAAGCGAACGATTGAAAGAAAAAGGTTAAAGTAACCTGCCACTCATTTGTTCTTTGCACGGCAGCAGGCTGGCTGGTTTGTTTACCAAATTGGCCCGCAACTGCGCAAAGATTGCGCAGTTGCGGGTTAGCGCCATTCTCTTTGTTTTTTTCTGAACCAATTACCGCTTTTCTTGTTGCCAATGGAAACAAGTGCTGTGAAAGAAAAAGGAACTACCGGACCGCTGATGTGCTGGGACTTTTTTATGGAAAGCCACTTCCGGCGCATGGCGCAGGCCGACAGCCTTTGCCAGTTTGAAGCCTTTGCCACCCTGCACAACTGGCGCATTGACTGGGACATTAAGAAACTGTTTTTAAAAGATGAACGCGTGGCCCTGGTCACCGACCTGGCGCAGGTGATCCGTTTTGCCACGCCTAATATGGTAAGCATGAATGGCTACACTGCCGAAGAGGTGATTGGCAAACAGCCAAAGATGTTTCAGGGAAAAGACACCGACCCGGAAACCCGAAAGGAGATTCGGGAGGCTATTATCCGGTGGATTCCGTTTAGAGGCAGTATTATTAACTACCGCAAGGACGGCACGCCTTACAATTGCATAGTGGACGAGTATCCTGTTTGGAATAAGTGCGGAGTGCTGGTGAATTTTGTGGCGTTTGAGAAGATAGCATAACTGTGACTGCGGGTTTAATCATTCGCCCTGTCCCCCAACTGCTTTTTTAAGCCGGGTTTAAGTTCTTCCGCTGGCCCGCAATTTTTCCGCTCTTTTCATCGTATAAAAATTTATATTTATGAAACCAGCCATCTCCTGAAAGAAGGCTACAAAAAGGTCTTGCACCAGAAAACAGTTTCGCTACTTCAAACACCGCTTCTATTCCTTCACTTCTTAAATGAAAGAGATGAAAAAGAACCTGTTTGCTGTTATGGCTGTTTTCCTCATCTGCCATGCCGCCAGCCCACCGGCACAGGCACAAGCGAACAAAGTCATTGAAACGGCGCCTTCTGCCACCATAGACAGCCTGCAAAAGCTGCTCGTGATTGTCCGGTCGAAAAAAGGGGACAGCGCTTTTCAAAAAATGACGGCAGTGGCACAGGCGCTTTTGCAGAAGGGAACGATAAACGAAGAACTGGCCGTCATGCTTTTGAAAATACAGGACGGTCTCTTTCATTCACAAGTGGTAGGTAAAAGAATGCTGCTGCAATACACCTCAGCCCTTGTGCACCTGCTCAATTTTTCGAAACAGGTTCTACCTCTCACCAGGGCCAGGGCCCTGAACAGCTTTGCTAATGTTTATGCAACGATGGGCGACACCAAACATCCAGGTCCACTTTATGAGCAGGCCTTGGAGCTCATCAAAACATCCGTGGGTGATCGGAACATCGCTTATGCCGGCGTGCTGATAACGCAGGGAATGTATTTCACCGGTTTAGGCAATTTTGACAAAGCCCTATCGAATTATATGCAGGCAAAATTGATATACCGGCAATCGGGTTTCCACAACAATGAAAAGTATGCCGAACTGCTGAACAGCGAAGGCCTGTTGCAGGCCGAGTTAGGATTTTATGAAAAAGCGCTGCCGGCTTACGAGGAGGCATTGGCCATATTCAGGAAAAATGCCGCTGCAGAAACACCCGGTTATGCTAGCATCCTGAACAATAAAGCCAACCTTTACGAAAAGATTGGTCTTTACCAGGAGGCCATTCCGCTTTATGAACAAATCCTTGCACTGGACAAAAAAAATTTTGGCGAGGAAAACGCCGAATGCGCAGCAGGCCTCTACAATTTTGGTTACTTGTACAATACAATGGGACAATATGCAAAGGCGCTCCCCATGTACCAGCACGCCCTCGCCATCATCGAAAAAACACTGGGCAGGGATAATGAATTTTATGCCAAGATCCTGGACAACCTGGCAGAGCTCTACCAAAGCCTGGGGCAATACACCCGGGCAGAAGTCCTGGGGAAAGAGGCGTTGCGCATTAATGAAAAAGCGGTGGGGAAAACCAATATTGGTTACGCAAGAAACCTGGCCAACCTTGCCTCGCTGTATATGCGTATGGGCCGGCATCAAAAAGCAATTCCGTTACTCCGGCAAGCCCTTCAGATTGTTAAAGATAATTTCGGTGTCAACCATCAGGATTATGCTTCTGCTCTGCACAGCTTGGGAAACATGTATACCCGTCTTGGTGTGCACAAAAAAGCGGCTCCCTTATTGGATAGTGCGCAGCAGATCAGAAAAAATACTTTGAGCACAGAGCATCCCGATTATGCAGCAAGCATCAACAGCCTGGCAGAGCTTTACGTAAAAACAGGGCGATTTGGCGATGCCCTTATCCTGAATCAGCAGGCTTTAGAAATCATAAAAAAAGCATTTGGCGGGTTGCATCGCGACTATGCAGGCACGCTGATTGATATGGGCCTTGTTCACCATTTGCAGGGCGAAAATCGAAAAGCAATAGATTTTCTTTCCCAGGCGCAGCAGATTCGCCTGCAAAACATCTCGGCCAATTTTACCACGCTGTCGGAATATGAAAAACTGAAATTATTCTTAACGGAAACATCGAAGTTTCACCTCTTGCCTTCAGTATTACTGGCGTCTAAGGAAAAAAAACCGGCAGCTCTGAATCAACTTTATGCCAGCGAACTGCTTTTGAAAGGAATGGTGCTGCACGACCAGCAGGCTGTCTTGTCAACCTTTCGTAAAAGCCCCGACAGCGTCATGCTGCAAAAATTTGAGCAATGGCAGGTATTGACGAGAATCTTGGGACAGCAGGCTTTGCTATCGCTAAAAAAACGAAGGCACGATGTGGACAGCCTGCAAAATATAGCTACGTCTCTGGAACAGGACCTGTCCCGGAGTTCCTTCGTGTTCCGGCAGCAACAGCAGGTTAACCAATCGGTAACGGCAGCCACAATTGCTCAAAAGCTGCCGGCCGGGGAAGCGGCCATTGAATTTATCCGTTTTCGGCTTTACGGCAAACAAAAACAGAACAGCGTTATGTATGCCGCATTGATTGTATTACCGGGAGACACAACTGTACGCTTTATCCCCCTATTTGAAGAAAAAAACCTTCTCCGGTTGCTGAAAACGCCTTCGGGGGCCAATACCGGCGTTTCTACATTATACCCACCTGAGAAGCCGGCGGGCAGCGGTTCGGCCCTTTATAACCTTATCTGGAAGCCCCTTGAAGAATATGTAAAGGGAATGCACACCGTTTATTACGCTCCGGCCGGATTGCTGCACCGCATTGCTTTTCATGCCTTGCAACGCAACGCCAAAGAATTGCTGGTTGACCGTTACCGCCTGCACCAGCTTCTGAGCACAGTAGAGATTGCCTTGTCTCCTCAGCCCCTCCGCAGGCCGTCATCGGCTTCGCTGTGGGGTGACGTTGAGTATGATGCCAGCCCCCGGCGTAGGGCACCTGCCGCGGGCGCAGGGGCCGTCAGAGGAGCAGACCGGTCTTTTGGCTTATATGCCAACAGCAACAGAGGCTACACAGGCAGAGTGGCATGGCGTCCGCTTCCGGCAACAAAAAAAGAGATAGCCTGCATTGGAAAATCGTTGACCGATGCCCGTGTGAATGCAAGTACGGTCAGCGGGGCCGGCGCCACGGAAGAGGCCTTTAGGTCATTGGACGGCAAAAGCCCGCAGTTGCTGCACTTGGCCACCCACGGTTTTTTTCTTCCGGTGGCAGAAACAAAAGGGGAGGCAAACACCTTCACCGTTCAGCAAAACCCCCTGTTTCGTAGCGGCCTGGTACTGGCCGGTGGCAACCGGGTATGGTCAGGGAAGCCAGCGCTGCCAGGTCGCGAGGACGGCATCCTGACGGCCTATGATATTTCGCAAATGGACCTAAGCAACACGGAACTGGTGGTGCTAAGCGCCTGCGAAACAGCCCTCGGCGACCTGCAGGGTTATGAAGGCGTGATTGGCCTGCAAAGGGCATTCAAGCTCGCCGGTGTTAGACAATTGATTTTGAGTCTATGGCGGGTGCCGGATAAAGAAACGGCGGAACTGATGGTCTTGTTTTACCGAAATTGGTTGAGCGGACAATCGCCGCGGGAGGCATTTCGCCAGGCGCAACTAAACCTGCGAAAAAAACACCCGCCCTTTTTTTGGGCGGGGTTTGTAATGGTGGAGTGAGGGTGAGAGGGTTACTGGTGCGATGGCATTTTACAAAATACTTTCCATCCGCCATACACAAACTGTTTGGTCTTGCCAATAAAATTTCAGCTGCTATAGCCGGTATTGAAATCCGAAGTTTGTTGAGCGATTATGAAATGCAATCTGCATTTGAAGTCGCGAAAGATGAAAGCCGGTGTTGTATTTCGGATTAGAATAAACTTCAACATAATTTTTTTGCGCTAAACCGATGAGAGCACCAATTAGTAATCCGCCGGCGGTTGCACCCAACACTATGGGTGTCGTATTTGATTTCGCATCGGGATACTTTTTTTTCGAAATCTGGGCGGCAACCAACGCAGTTCCCAACATGAAGCCACCCCAATAACCACTCTTTTCCCAGACTTTTGTCCCCCTCTGTTCTTCTAGTTTTATCGTTTTATCTGCCGGAAACTCAACGAAGGCGCCGCCTGGGGAAGGCTGGTAGCGGTGGATTTCGGTGCCGGTAGTGAGATTTTGAAACGGGATTGCAGTGCCGTCGGTTGTGATGATTCTGCCTTTGGCAATGGCAGATGGCAAAGATTGCGACCAAGCCGTGCGGCTGAAAAAAGGAGCAACAACCAGCACGAAAACGAAGAAAACCTTGTGGTGCATAACAATTGTTTTTAGTGTAAGGGGAAATGTTTCTGTTTAGTAAGAGCCTTTCCGGACCAAATCGCACCGCATCGGCGAAAATCTGCGCATCCTGTATGTTTTGTAAGGCAACAGTCTTGAAAATCGCTTGGATTTTTCTCGACTGATTTGTTTGTCGGAATAGGCTGTTGGCTGTTATTTCATCGCTGACTTGGCTCCGTTTTCGACGGTAGATTTTTTTGCGCCTTTCACAATTTTTGCTTTCAGCCGGGCATATTCTTCCGGCAATATTTGCCGGCTGTTTTTCACTTTTCCTTGTTTGTCCAGCGTAACAAACGTATAGGCGTCGTCTGCCGGCCTCTCAACGGCAGCTATGGATGGATCCATCAGGGGCGTGCCCTCCACAACAAACATAGCCTGGCCGTAAAGCAGGGCCCACAGCGTTTTGCTGTACACCACGCCGTCAACAAGGGCTACAGCGCCTTTAGTGGATTCGATGGCCCGGTCAATGGCATCTTTCATATTGGGGCTTCCGATGGGAATACCCAGGATAATATGAACCCTGTCTTTTCCTTCCACTCTGCTGCTGGTTCTTTTAAATGTCCCGGCCCGTGACAGGTCCACATTTTTGGTGGAGATAATGGTGAAATCGGTCAGCCGGTGGGTACAACTCGAAAAAACGGTGACAAAAACGGAAACAGCAATGACACTTAACTTTTTCATTTTGCATGGTTTTGTTTTGCCTACTCTTTGATGACGGTTTTCGGCTTACCCGTGTTGAAGCAGCGAACAAAGCCCTAATGCAAAGCATGGATGATTCAGGCAAAAAAAATAGCTTCAGGAGCAGCCCCCTGGCGTTTCTTCAATCGAAAATTGGTGGAGAAAGTTTTCTGCTGAATTGCCGATGCCTTGTTTCAGGATGCGATCTGTTCGTCATGCCTCTTTCATCAATAGGCATAAACCGCTATTTCTCATCTGCGGTAACCGGTTTTTTTATTTTCTTACTGGGTGGTATTAATCCGGATCCTTTGCGCAAAAAATGAACTGCCGCAATGATAGCGGCAGTTCAGCCAAAATTCAACGAAGCAATAATCTTGCTATTGTCTTGTTAGTTTTTGCGTGGAAGTTTTGCCATTGACCATCGCACTTAACAAATAAATGCCTTTCGGGAGTCTTGGTAAATTGTTGAGCAAAACATTATTGCCGTCGGCAGGTGACAATATTTTTTGGAAGACTAGGCTGCCCTGTGATGAATAAAGCTCCACTCTGTCCGTTGATCCCGAAGCCGGCTCACTAAGTTGTAAGGTGATGCTTTCTGTAAATGGATTAGGAAATGCGGTGATCAAAGTCTCGGAGCTATTGGGTTTTACCGAAATACTGACAATGGATGAGTAGCTGAACGTACCATCAATATCCACCTGCTTCAAACGGTAGTAAAGCTGCTTTGTATTTAGTGATGCGGCGTTTCGGTCGGTATATTGGTAATGCCTGACATCGCTGCTGTTGCCTGCGGCAGGTACAGTGCCGATTGCGGTAAAGGCTGTGCCATTTAAGGAGCGTTCTACTATAAATTCTTTGCTGTCTTGTTCGGAAGCGGTGGCCCAGGTTAAGTGTGCATCGTTGCTGCGTAGTTGGCCTTTGAAAGAAAGCCAAGTGACAGGTATGGGAGAACACTGAATAGTTCCACTTGTTGTATCATTCCATGTGCATGCCCTCGGCCCGCCATGAGCTCCCATGTCATTACGGATACTTCCTAAAGAAGGTGGGAAACAGGAATCATTATACTGAGAACTTGGGTTTCCTGCATCTATGCACAAAGAGGGTGAAACAATTTTATAACTACCTGAACCGGCAAATAGGGGATTGAAGTTTATATTTCCTGCTCCGGTATATCCATTTTGAATATCACTGTAGGTGATTCTTAACTTGCCTGTTACTTGTGGATTTGTACCCCCACCATTGTTAAAGAATAATATCGAATTAAGGACATCTATTGTGTCGGTATTATTTTGTATGGCATAAGGAAAGTTGTCAGCAAAAGTGCTATTTTCAATCTGCGAAGTGCCTGCATTAATATATAGGCCGCCTCCGAAAGTGCCGCTTTGGCCGGATGCAGAATTGGTTGTAATTATAGAGTTGTAAAAAGAGATTTGCCCTGCATTTATATGGACGCCACCTCCATATGCATATCCCGCTCTGAAAAAATCGCTATAGCCTTCTGAACGGTTATTATTAATAATTGTATTGGCAAAATTTACAATACCTGATTGAATATAAACTGCGCCACCATTACCAGCACCATTTACGCCTGAGATGCCACCAGAATAACCTCTGACAAGATTATTTGAAAAGATGCAGAGAATGAATTCTACATTGCCATCCGTAAACGCTCCGCCGCCATAAGCATAACCATTATTTACAGTACACTGGTTATTTTTAAAATGACAGTTTTTGAATCGGATTGTTCCGGATTTGGAATTCACCCAAACGCCTGCGCCGTTTGATTGAGAAGCGGTATTAGCTTCTATCGTGCAAGAGGTAATTTCTAATAGGCCAGAAGCAGCAGAAGTAGTATTTGAAATTTTTATCCCTCCGCCAGAATTGGCAGAGCCATTTTTTCGGACAGAAGAGTTAGTTATTTGAGGTAAGCTTTCCATTATGCGAATACCACTTGTATTTGCATTTTCTATAACGCAGTATTTCATGACTGTGCCGGGTAAGCTATTTTGAAACAAAACCCCCTTCCATGTAAGCGATGAGTCCCTTGTAAATTTTACAGAGTCACTTACACAACCAACTGCTTTAAGGGGACCTGCAACCTCAAACACATAATTTCCAATAAATTTTACGACTACACCCGGCTCAATAGTTAAAGAAGCAACAAAGATGTCACCGTTAATAAGATAGGGTGAACTTGCTTTCTGCCAAGTTTCCCCTGCAATCAACCCACTCTTGTACACCTGGGCATTAACTGTTACTGATGGTAAAAGGAACAATAAAAAGCTAGCAACTGCTGGCATAGGAAATAGGTGAGTAAAACGTCTTTTCATAAACCTGCCTTTATCAGTGAAAGAATAATTTACCCCACTCACAGGGCCAGGATTACGTGTGCGGCATCAAATAAGGTTGGATAAGGCAGAACCATACGCCAATCATTGCGCATTTTCGTTTCAAGAGTATAACACTCATCTAAACACGGCTGTTACCAAAAGCCTGCGCTGTTGTAAGCGGTCCGCTCTACAGTTTTTGAAGGGGCAGAAAAGAAACTTTATTTTATCGGGGATGTTCTTCCAGGTAAGCTGTACGTTCTATGCACAGGGAGTCCATAGACAAACTAAAGTTACAATCATCTATAGCAACTATTTTTAATTTCTCGCCCTTCCACCAAAAAAATTTTTTCAAGCTGGCGGATTTAATTGCTGCCACTTCCGGCAAGGTCAAGGGCGTCTTTCCGACTGCTGCCATCAGTGCTTGACAGTTCCAGGCAGTGGCGCATCCACCAAGCCTATTCCGCCCGCCACGGCGGGCAAATAGAACTGGAAATCCGCGGTTTGCAGAAGCTTTTCGAAATGCTTTCGTCGGTGCGGTAGTCCCACACAAACCCCAGTTCCGAGCTGCCACCTGTGCGCATATAACCCTGGCTGCCCACCTGCGAATCGTGGGCAAGGCCGGCCCTTGTTCTATTGCCCGCCTCATTGAAAAGGTTCAGCGAAAGCGTGAACGCCACCGTATGCACATCGCCTTTGCGGGTGCTGCCGCCGTAATAGAGCCCGAGGCTGATATTGCTGTAATCGTTGTGCGTGGCTTCAAAACCCGCCTGTATGCGGGAGTGGCCGCCCTGTTTGTAGCCGATGGCGCTGAAGTTAAAGGCCCAGGTGGCGGCGGGATTAATCAATCCGAGTGCAAGGGTTCCCGTCCACTTTACCGGAAGAGGACTGACGGTGGTGGCCGTAAGCGACTCGTCGGGCCGGTTGAGGTGGTGGGCGCTGAAGCCCGCCAGCCAGCGGGCATTGGCTGTGCGGTACTGAAAATAAGTGCCTGCGGCAAAATCAGGGTAATAACGGTTATTGTACACGGCCGGGTCGGCTGCCGAAACCGAAGGGTGAATGGCGCCGGAGGCATGCAACTGGTCGGCAAAATAAAGTTTGCTGTAATCGAGCCTTGTTTGTCCCACACCCGCTTGCAGGCCGCCGCTCCACAGCCATCGGGGCTCACCGTCGTTGAGGGCTGCATCAGTGCCATCACATACCGAATAGGCAAACGTGCCGTAAAAACTGTTGCGGGTTATATAGCCCGTGCTGGAGTTGGTGACCAGCAGGCCCACGCCGCTGTTGACATCGGGCAGAAATTTGTCAACGGAAAAAGCGGTGGAGTGAAAATTGGAGGGGATCAGCCACCACTGCCGGCGATAGGCCGCGCTGATGCGCAGGTCGTACTCGCCGGCTCCCGTAGCGGCGGGGTTCAGGTACACCGGCGCAAAGAAGGCCTGGGTGTAGGCAGGGTCCTGGGCGACGGCGGCTGGCGCCAGGCAGCCGGCAACCATTGTCAATAAAACGCTGCGAAACAATAGCTGACACGCCATAGGTTTTTATTTTACAAACGTGATAAAGGCCGATTTCACGGGCCGCGGGTTGGGCGGATACACCATGCCCTTCCATTCGGTACCGTTGATAAATTTGGCTTCGGCCACCCACCAATAAGCATTCTGTTCAAGAATGTTTTGCGGCCGGTTACGAAAATCGCCGTTCCAGGCTTCCGCCGGTGAGCCGTCGGCATTGAGCTTTGTGGTTTCAAACACCAGTTGTCCCCATTTGGAATAAATGCGCAGGCGGTATTCTTTGAGGCCTATTCCCAGGGGCAGCAAACGCCGAAGGGCGGGATCGGCGCAGCCGATGCACATGGCATTGGGTATTTGCAGGTAGCCGGGTACCGGCCGAATTTTGACGGTAACAGAATCTCGACCTTCGCAGCCGGTCACAATATTGGTGACGGTTAGGGCCACCGGAAACTGACCGGTGTACCCATAGGTATAGCTGATTTCCCGGCCGCCGCGGGTTTGCCCCGGCTGGTCGCCCATTTGCCACAAATAGCGGTGCGATGGACTGGCCGGAAAAGAATCCCGGAAAAAAAAGGTGTAATCGGGTTCTTCCAGCACCAGCGAATCCGGGTTCACCTCTATTTTAGCTGGTGGGCGGGGACGAACGGTGACTAATACCGGGCGGCTGGTGTCCTTGAAAAAACAATCAGGCGCCGCACCCGGCGAAATCACGATCAAGCGGACAGCAAAACTGCTGTCAGCCTTCAGGAAGGTTATGAAGGGAGAAGTTTCTGTCCGGTCGCGCCAGTTGGTTGTATCGTTAGGCCTTGGGTTGTACTGCCATTTTTCCACCTCGCCACGAATTGGAGTATAAAAGAGTTTGATACTATCCCCGGCGCAAATCTGCGGGGCAGGCGGAGAAATGGCTCCGGCTTCGGGTTTTTCAAACACTTTTATTTCCAATCGGTCTTCTTTCGGGGGACATCCGTTGGCCGAGTCGTTCGAGATGCGCCATATCAGCCGATAGATGCCGGGTTTGCAAACGGTAAACGCTGAAGTAGGGCTTAAGGGATTACTGAAATAGCTGCCCGAAGGGCTGCCTGGTAAAAGAATCCATTGCGTTGTTTCGTAATCGCGGCCTGCATTTGCCCGGAGTTGGATAGTGCGGCAGGTGACAAGATCGCAAATGGTGGTATCGGAGCCGGCTTTTGGAGTGGTAGTAGAATCCCAGATTTTAATTTCCACCAAATCGGTGGAGGGTATGCAGACCGTTTGCCCGCTTACGGCAATCTTCCACTGAAAAACATAGGTTCCCGCGACAAGATTTTTTATCCAGGTTACGGGCTTTGAAGAATCGGTGATTACGGCATCGTTTGGTCCTGATACCTGGCTCCATGTGCCTACGCCGATGGAGGGAGGGTTGCCGATCAGTTGTATGGAATCGGGCCTGCACCATTTTTGATCTTTGCCTGCATCGGCTGGCGTAACAGACTTTACAACCGTGATGATGGTGGTGTCGGAATAAACTTCGGGGCAGGGATCGTTTTTTATGACAGCTCGGTACCAAGTCGTTTCGGTGAGATTGTTGTAGGTCTGCGAGGTACCTGTATTGCCTATTTCATTCCAGCCGGCTGCCAGATTGGTTGTCTTTTCCCATCTGATGATGCTACCGGAATGATTGATCAATTGAATGCTACCTGCGTTGGTGCCACTGCAGACGGTATCGTCATCATTCGTATTTCCACCAACCGGCTTTTTGGCTACTTTGATGCTTACAATATTGCTGGTATGGTAAACATTACAGCCCAAGCCAAAACCTTCAGATTTTACAATTAGCTGCACTTCGGTGTTTTCGGAAACGGCGGATAGAGATAGTGGGTTACCGGCACCCCTGGGTTTCCAGTCCATTCCCAGTGTCCGGCTTTCCCATTGATGAATCGTTCCGATAAAATTTTCCGCATTGATCGTAACGTCACTGCCTTCACAGATACTTCTGACAGCCGGTTGAAGTGTTGGCGCTACCGGATTTTTATAAACGATGACGGTTACATCAACGGGGTCCGATGAGCAATTCCCGATCATTACGGTTCTTCTGAAAGTCGTGGTTTCCGTTAATAACGGTGGCTGATAATCTTCCTCGTTATTAATACCGTCCGCGAGTGTGGGCCCGGTTGCATTTAGTTTTTCCCATTTGTAGCTGGCGCCAGGATGGGAAGAGCCATCCAAGGGTGGAGGAACTGTGCCTGCGCAAATGCCGTTGGAAGGGGGAATAATGCTGTTCTCCGGTTTGCTGGTCACCGTAATGGTAACGACATTAGACTCTGAGGAACATGAACCGCTAGTGACAATTCTGCGAAATTTGGTTGTGGAACAAATGGCGCCAGGGGAATAGCAGGCAGTGACTCCGACGGGCGAATAGTTAACACCATTGTCAACAGAACGTTGCCATTGAAACAAATAGGCCCCGTTTCCGCCGGCTATTGCCCCGCCGGCCTGACATAACACCCCCGGGTTTCCGCAGCCGCAAAAAACCGTATCACTGCCGATGACATTGTTCGTAATCGAAGGCAGAACGGACACGCAAATCTCTACGGGGCCGCTTTTGCAGCCGTTGGTTTCATTTTCCTGATACACACCGTAGCAGAACGATCCCGCTGTGGAAGTTGGCGGTACAGGGGGATCAGGCAAGATTTCAGCAGGATTGGAAACAGCGTACCATTTGAGCACATGACCTTGAAGAGCAGGACCGGCACAAAGGGCAACGGATTGTCCGCCTTGGCAATACTCCAATGTTTGTAGCGGACAGGGTACAGGTGGCGGGAGTTTGGGATGAACGATAACATCAACACAACTTTCCACTGATTTACAGTCCAGCACCTCAACAGTTACACAATACCGGCCACTCATGGTAACGGTGGCGTTTGAACGGGTTAGGGTTGGCCCATTGGAAAATGGACCTCCCGGCCCTGTCCATATGTAAACAGCCCCCGGAATGACCGGCGAAACAGACAAAATCAATGTGCCACCTGCGCATAAGGGGCTATTGCTGGTGACAGTTGGTTTTTCAGGAATGGCATTTACGGTTATGTTCCGGGTAATGGTTGTATCGTTGCAATCGTTTTTTACCGTTAGCGTAATGGTGAAAACGCCGGGGTTGGGATAACAGACCTGGCCGGGGTTTGCCGCGTCCGACGACTCGGGCACACCACCCGGAAAAGACCATAGATAGGTTGCACCATCCGTTGCATAGCAATTGAACAGCGCGGCCGGCGAAATGCATCCGCCCTGGCAGATGGAAGCCGGAATGCTGGCGCTAATAAACGAAACGTTGGGCTTTCCTTTTACCATTACCGTTCGTTCGGTTACAACCTCAGCACAACCAGCACCCGGGCTAACGACCCGCAACATCAGCTTGTAATTACCGGGATTGATAAATTCGAATTCAGGTTCTTTCGACTCGGAGGTGGTGCCATTGAGGTATTTGTAGCTGCTGCCTGCGGGCAGACAGTTTGCAGGATTTGTATAGCTGACTTCCCATTTGTATTTGTATTCGCCGCAGGTGAGTTTGTTGGTAGTTGTGGAGGTGGTTATTGAGAAAGGAGCACAGCCGGTTTCTTTGCTTGGGGTGAAAGAGGCTTCGGGAAGGGGGTTGATGCAGATTGTTTTAGTGATTGAGTCAATACCGCATTTTTTAAAACCGCTGGCCTTTAATGTTATATTATAAGAACCAGGATTGATAAAATTAATTTTTAAGGGATTTGAACCGCCTATCCAATCGGAAGGGTCATCAGAGTCGAACACCCTCCCCAGACTGGAGCAACCGTCCCTGATCGTCCAATCCGTGCCACATACACCGGAAATTTTCCAAACCGATTTCCCCGAACAACTTCCATCATCAACATTCTTAGATTGGGTTATATCGGTAAGTATAATTTCTTTTTTAACACAAACAGTATCTTTTTCAAGAAATGCAAAGTCAGCTTTGGGCTTATCGGAAACCAAAACAGGAATGACAGTAATACTTGAAACGGGGAGGCAGGGATTTTTAGCGACAATAGTTGCACCAAAAGAATTTACTGCCGGAAACGCTCTGCCACAAGAATTCTTGTTAAATGTATGCAATACATAGTCCGGAGGCGGGTGTGAATATGTTGCTTCAGGTGTGCCGTCATGAAAGGAGATTGTATATTCAGTTATAGGAGGGTTTAATGAGGTGCCGCTTATCACAAACTTAAGTTCATCACCTGCACAAATGGAAGTGTTTCCCGGATTGCTAAAGCCAACAGCAGGATTGCTGCCTAAAAAAGGATAATAGATACCGGTATCTCTACACAAATTGTCTCTATTGGTTACAATAAACAGTAGTTTATGAATGCCAGCAGTGTATGTATGCGGTACAATACCTGAGAAAGAAGTAGAAATATAGTCCGGCGAGCCATCTCCCCAAACGACCCTGTACTCGGAATTTGTGGCAGAAGTTGATGAACGATTGGTAAAATTGAATGTTGCAGAAGGAGCGCTCGAACAAACAGAAAAATAATGTTTTTTATTTACTGCATCAATGCGTGAGTTAGGACCGTTCAGTAATGTGTCCGGAAGTCGTTTAGCAGTCACTGTTTGCATCTCATTGTCTTTACAGCCGAAAATATTGGTTGCTGTGAGCGTCACGGTGAAAGGCTGGCTGCCATCGCCAAAATCACCTATGAATTCATGCGTTGGGTTTTCAAGTGTGGATGTTCGGTTTACACCCGAAGCATCGCCAAAATCCCACAAGTAAGTTAAGCCGCTCCCTGTTGAACTATTCAAAAAATGCACAGGATAATTAGAACATTGATTTTTGGGTTCAAATGAAAAGTTTGCAACCGGCTTTGTATCATCAACATTGACATAGATAAGGTCAGATACGGGTGTGGCTCCGCTGCTGACGGTTTGCCTGATCTCATAAACGCCGTTAACAGCAAAAGTCACAGGTACAGAGAGTAAAGCGGAAGTGGAAGGAGAACCATTCTGAAATGTCCAACTTATTACCGGTGAGCCAGAAGAACCATAAGTGAAAAGAACAGGAGTGCCTTTACAAACATTAACAGTGCCGCCGGAAGGAATCAGGGCATTATTTACTTTAATGCCTGCTGCTATCTGTCCCGAAACGCGAAATGTGCAAAGCAAACAAAGCAAAGAGATAAGAAAACCGTATCCGCCAAAACGAATCTTCATAACGAAAGATTGAAGTTTGCTCAATCGTCAACCATCAATAGCAATACGGAACTCAATCACATCAAAAAAGTACAGAGAGATGATTCATATGGCTGGCAACGGGAAGATTTGATAGGGAGGTATGCAGATTGTTAGAAAGCATACTAAAAATATTGTTTTCGATCGGCAAAACCAATAGCACAAAGATTTAACCAGGCGGAACTGAAGATGGCTTCAACTGTCACCTTCGACTGTTGTAAAATAACGTTTACATTTCTGAAAAAGGCATTTTCAGACAGCATGAGTGTCTGTTGCCAGGAAAAGACAACCAAAGTATAGAAAGCTTGATTTGCATCCGGGGCGCCTTTTCAAAACGCCCCGGATGCTAAGGGTAGCGGAAAGCGACGATCTTGTAACGACCACTAAAATAGTCAGCGCAGCTTTACGGCTTTTGTTGTCTTCACCTTGCTACCCTGCTTTACCTCAACAAGGTAGGTTCCGGCCGCCAGTTTTTCACCGAAGCGTATCCGCTGGTGCGGCATACCGTTGCTAAGGTGAACCACCCTGCCGGTCATGTCCGTCACGGTCACCTGCACGGGTGCGGGTTCCCTGCTTTTCACAAGCAGCAAGAAAGCGGTGTGCGAAGGATTGGGTGATAGCTGCAATTCAAAAGCTGCCGCCGGGTCTTGTGTTACACTGTTCATCCTGCTCAGCCGGGAAGAAGAACTGTTGACAGTGAATGAAGAAGCACTCTCACAGGTTGGGCTGTATTCCCATAAATCTTTCAGGGTATCACGTCCTGTGCTCACATACCCTTTTGAGCCGATGGAAAAACCCACACCGTTGTAATGCACTGGTAAGTTTGATTTACTTGTCCATACGTTTGTAGAAAGATCGTATTGCCAGAAGCCGGCGTGACTGCTGATATAGCCCTTATTGCCAATGGAGAAACCAACTGCCCATAGGGTTTCGGTGCTAAAATCTGCTTTTTGGGTCCAGGTATCAGTTGCCGGGTCATACTCCCAAAAGTCTTTCCTGCGCCTTCCATCCTCCCCGACACCGGTACCTACATACCCTTTGTTGCCGATAGTGAAAGTGGCTGCCGATGCCCTTACTCCTCCGCCGGGACTGGCTTTCTGCGTCCAGGCATTGGTCGCCGGATTGTACTCCCAAAACGTTCCCCCTGAACCAACGTACCCTTTATTGCCGATTGAAAATCCCCAATATTCAAATCCAATCAGTCCCGCAAAATCCGCCTTCTGCGTCCAGGCGTTCGTTGCCGGATCGTATTCCCAAAAATCTTTCAAATGACCCGTGTAGTCATGGCCGGTGCCTATATATCCTTTGCTTCCAATGGAAAATGCCACTGCCATATACCTGGCAGAGCCGCCAAAATCGGCTTTTTTGGTCCAAGTATTGGTGGAGGGATCATACTCCCAGAAGTCTTTCAAAAAGACATTTTTGCCATCTTCACCTGTTCCGAGATAGCCTTTGTTGCCTATGGAAAAGCCCACTGCAGCAAACCTTTGCGAACCGGGGAGATCAGGCTTCCGCGTCCAAAAGCCAGCGGCAGAGACATTATTAATGGTAATGGGCCCCGTGTTAGCAACACATCCTTTCGCGTCTTTAACATGGAGGGTGTAGCTGCCTGCCGGTAGATTAGGAAATGTATTGGATGGCTGGTAAGGTCCGCCCGGGCTTTTGCTATACAGATAAGGAGGAGCGCCGCTGGAAACCAACACGGTAATTGATCCGTCGGCCAAACTGCAGCCGGCGTCCTTCTTCGTATAGCTTATGTTCATGGATGGCGGCTGCAGAATCGAAATTAAGCCCGTAGACCCAGTGCAGCCGGCGGCATCAATGATGTAAACATGGTAGGCACTACCGGCCCCTAATCCCCAAAATACATTCGTATCGCGGAGAACACCGGTTGACCACATCTTGTACTTGTAGGGCGGCTTACCACCTGCAGGCGTCACGGTTATAGAGCCGTCTGCTCCGTTATAACAGGTCACGTCTTTTTTAGTATAGGTGGCTTTTATGGCCGGGGGAGCCACTGAAATAGCACCGGTGTTGACGGTACAGCCTTTTGTGTCTTTTACGAATATGGTGTAACTGCCTGCCGCCAAACTGTCGAAGCTGCCGGAAGACCGTGGACTACCGTTTGCCCCGATTTTATACTGGTAAGGCGGCGTACCGCCGGTTGCGGTGACGGTTATTTTACCGATAGCCGGGCCGGTACAATTTGCCTCCTTTTTAGTAGATGTCAGGGCCAGCAGCGGCGGCTGGGAGATTGAAACTAAATCTGTTGTTCCCGTGCAGCCGACCGCATCCACGATGTAGACCCTGTAAGCACTGCCAGCCCTCAACCCAGGGAACACGTTCGTATCATGGAGCACTCCGGTGGACCACATTTTATATTTAAAGGGCGGCTTGCCGCTAAAGGGCAGCACGGTTATCGAACCATCTGCACCGTTATAGCAACTCACATCCGTCTTGGTAAAATTGGCCGTTTTTTTAGCCCCCGGCTGAACAATGGAAATAATACCGGTGGTTCCGTCACAGCCTTTGGAATCTTTTACATAGATAGTGTAACTGCCTGCCTTCAAGCCGGTAAAGTTGTTTGCTGACTGATAAGGGCCACCAGGCGCTTTGCTGTACTGATAGGGCGGTGTACCCTCGGTTGCAGCAACGGTGATGCTTCCATCAGATGTACCGTAGCAAGAAGCATCAACTTTTGTAAAGCTGGTTTTGATGGCCGGAGTTGGAGAACCTGGATAAACGAGCGGATTGGCATCGTTGCAATCACCACCTGTGCTCACATAACCTGCCGGGGGAGTACAAGCTAAAATCGTGGCAACATTGCTGCCGTAGCCATCACCATCGGCATCCCGGTAGAACGTTAGTTGCCGGCCATCGTCTATCGAGCCATCGCAGTTATTGTCCATTCCATCGCACACTTCTGCCGCTCCGGGGTTAACGGCAGGGTTGGCGTCGTTGCAATCACCACCTCTTGTTACATAACCGGCTGGCGCGGAGCAAGCTGTAGTTGGTGTAGTACCACCGTAGCCGTCACCGTCAGCATCACGGAAGAAGGTTTGCAGCGAATGAACTGCGGCATCAGCATCGTTACAATCTGTTGTACCTTTTAATTCGGAAAGCAAGAAGCCATGGACAGGCCGGGGACACTGAAGCAAAGAACTCACAGGGTAGCCATCGCCATCATTGTCAATGTACCAAGTCTGTCCCGGGTGCTCATTGGCATTATTGTCGTTACAATCGGTCCTGTCGGCCACGTAGGCAGTGGGTTTTGTATTGGCTAATGTGGGTACTGCCGGATTGCCATAACTATCTCCATCTTTGTCTTGAAACCAAGTCTTCAGGTCAAAACCATCGCAGTTTTCGTCAATGCCATTGTCGGGTATATCAGTCGCACTATGGTGCATGGCCGGATTATTCGGTGCACAATCTGTAGCATCCGGATCACCATCTTTATCGCTATCAATAATAGAAGGACAGTTGTTTTGGAAAATAGTATAAGGACGGACACCGGAGCCTCCCAAATAAAACAGGTCGTCTTTGCCATCGCCGTTGAAATCACCGACCTGCTGAAGTGACATGCCAGAAACCTGTGAAAAACTGATGTTCGGCAGAACAGTCGTATAGTTGCCATTGCCCTGGTTTTGGAAAATAGTATAAGGACGGACACCAGAGCCTCCCAAATAAAACAGGTCGTCTTTGCCATCGCCGTTGAAATCACCGACCT
>CBDUBQ010000008.1:0-174005 GCA_965365435.1 uncultured Flavisolibacter sp. | reverse complement strand
TATAATAAACATTAAAGAGGAAAAAACCACCAACTATTTTTCAGTACATTACCTTTATTGCTGAATCAAAGTGAAGAAATCGGAAGGTTGCTCGGACACATGATAAATAACCCAGATAAATATTAGCCGATCATTATTGCCCGTTGCCTTTAGCATTTTGCACATGGCTGGTTGCTCTTTGCCTATTGCTTATTGCCAATTGCTCATGTGCAATCCCAGTTATACAACACCCTCGAAAATTCTTTTCGCATCAACGCTTCGGGGTGAATAAAAAAATTGCCCACGCCATAGTCGCCCCAGCACACGTCAGCGTCCTGCGAATCTATCTGCAGCAGCAAAACCCAATCGTTGTACGACGCCGGCTTGTCTTCCCGCGGATCGGTTTGGGTAAAATAAGCATAGCCGCCAATACGGTGCCCGGTGTCGGGAAAAGCTTCGATCAGCTCCTCTTCGCAAACCGAATAGTCTTCGGGCCCGCCGTTGTCGCCGGCCATTATTTCCTCGGCCGCATCGCGGGGGTACCGCACATCGTTGTAGCTGAAATAATCTTTTCCCAATGAGAAGGAAAGGCCCATTTGCCGGTGCACCGGGATGTCGCTTTCGCGTGGCTGTTCGTCCAGAAAGCTGAAGTTTTCCAGGGCCGGTTCGGTGAAGTCTTCGTAATACACCACCCGGAAATTTTTTTGCACTTCCGGGGCGTCAAAATCGGCGCCATAAAGATCATCGGCCGCTATGTAAAACTGCAGCAGCCCTTTCTCCGGATAACCTTCCAGATGCGGTATCTGCGAAAAATTCAGTTGCGCCAGCGGGTACATGTAATGCCCGTAGCTGTCGGTGGGAAAAGGCTTGCCGGCCGGCCACCAGGGATGGCCGCCAAATTTACTGTCGAACAAAAACAGGGAGTCGGAAGGCGTTGCCGTGATCCTTACCACCGGCCTGGCAATGGCCGCCATCCGCGGAAGGATGGCCGCTACCCGTTCGGTCACCATCACGCCATCTACCATCACCGAAGGCGCCGCTTTCTTTGGCGCCGGCGCTTTTTTCTTGCGGAAAAAATCGAAAAACTTCATGGCAGTAAAATAAACATTCTGCCCGCGGCTGCAAAAAAGAAAACCTTTCCGGAGAAAGGCTTTTCCCTGACTGGAACCGGCACGTCAAACATGCAGCACGTCGTTCCAATGATAACGATCTTCTGCACGGCCGGTGCGGATGCCTTCCAGGGCTTTTTTCAATTGCATCATCACGCTGCCGGCCGAATAAGGCGGAAGCTGGTACAGGTCACCGTCCACGCCAATGACGCTGATGGGTGCTACCACGGCCGCCGTACCGGCACCAAAGGCTTCTACCGGCCGGCCTTCGGTGATGGCGGTGGTGATTTCGGTGATGCTGACGCTACGTTCCTCAACGGTAATGTTCATATCCCTGGCCAGCGTTAGCAACGCATCGCGGGTAATGCCATTGAGGATGGTATCGGATAGCGGCGGGGTCACCAGCTTTTCGTCCAGCACAAACAGGAGATTCATCGTACCGCTTTCTTCAATGTTCTCGTGATTAAAAGCATCGAGCCAAAGCACATTGTCAAAGCCTTCTTCTTTGGCTTTTTGCGTGGCGTAAAACGCACCGGCGTAGTTGCCGGCACATTTGGCGTAACCGGTACCGCCACGGGCCGCCCGGATATACTGCCGCTCGGCTTTTACCCGCAACGGCTTTTGATACATCACCGCGGCCGGTGCCGTCATTACCACAAAGGTGTATTCATCGGCCACTTTCACGCCCATTTTGGCTTCGGAGGCAAACACCAGCGGACGGATATACAGGGCCACGTCTTCTCCGTCCGGCACCCAGTCCTGATCTACCTTGACCAATGTGTGCAGAGCGGCTTCAAACAGGCCGTATGGAACAGCGGGCATGCACATCCGGTCGAGCGAAACATTCAGCCGTTGGTGATGGCGGTCTATGCGGAAAATATTGATGGCGCCGTCGTGCATGCGAAAGGCCTTCATGCCTTCGAACACCGATTGCCCGTAGTGCAGAGCCAATGCCGTTGGCGCCAGCGAAAGATCCTGAAACGGCACCACCTGTGCGTCCTGCCATTCGCCGTTTTTATACTGGCAGATGGCCATGTGGTCGGAAACGTATTGGCCGAAGGTGAGGTTGTTCCAGTCAACGTCATTGATGGTTGATTGCCTTGAGCGGATAACGGGGATGTCGGTGATTGCTTCCATAATTAATGACTTGATTTTATGACTAAAATTTTTTGAACCACGGAGGCACAAAGGCCACAAAGCATCACAAAGAGCCCTGGTGCACCGCTGTGCCTTCGTTTCTTTGTGGTTCCAACGCTATCTCCATTTTGATGTTGGCCCGCTTGTACAACTGGTGGTCCATCGGCACTTCCACAAAACCCAATTTACGATAAAGCAGAATGGCAGGTGCCAGATCGGTTTGCGAATACAGCGATACTTTTTTTGCGCCCAGTGCCCTTGCCCTTTCAAAGGCCGCATAGCTCAGCGCTTCGGCTATGCCCCGGCGCTGGTAAGCTTCCTCCACGGCCATCTTGGCAAATTCGTATTCTTCATCGCTGACCTTTATCAGGGCTACGGTCCCGGCAATAACACCGTTCCGGGTTGCCATTACTATGGCGCCACCCTTGGCCAGAATGGCTTCGTGCGGATTGTCGAGCACCCATTTGTCCAGGTCTTCCAGCACAAAATATTTTTCAATCCACGCTTTGTTCAGCCGGGCAAAATGAAAGGCGTGTTCGGCCTTGTAATCCAAAATGGCCACGCCGCCCCCAGCCGCTCCAAAGGAGGGGTTTTGCAAGGCACCAGGCCCGCTTTGCGTCGTGTTCTTTTTAGTCATTATTGTTTCCATCTGCAACAATTATCGGGTGATAAAATGCGGAACACTCTTACTCAGGCCGGCCTTTGTGCGGCGGCCGTTCCCTCTCCTTTAGAAGGGGTTAGGGGGCGGCCGGAGCCTTGCTTTTTGAACTCTTTGTTCACCAGCCACACACCACCCAGTGTAATGAGCGTGCCCGTGATCACGTTGAGGCTCATCTGCTCCCGCAGCAGCCACCAACCCAAAAAAATAGCCACCACCGGGTTGATGTATGCATACACCGACACCTGCGTGGGCGGCAGTTTACTCACAGCAAATACATAGGCCGAATAGGTAAGCAATGAACCCACCACGATCAGGTAAACAAGACTCCACAAGGCGTCGCTATGTGCTTCCATCAGGTTTACATATTTGCCGGAGATGCCGCACACGGTGAGCATGACCGTGCCCGCCAGCAGCATTTGCAATCCCACCCCAAAGAGCAGGTCGGTATCGGGTTTGTACCGCGAAGAGAACACTGTACCGAACGACCAGGACAGCGTAGCCACCAGCGCCAGCCCCACCCCAAATGCATAACGGCTGTTGAGCAGTTGGGCAAAATGTTCGTAAAAGATGGTTACAATGCCGCCAAAGCCAATGATGAGCCCAAGAATCATCAGCGGGGTAAAACGGGCAAACCGCAGCAGCAAAATGCTGAACAGGGCCACAAACAGGGGCACCAGTCCGGCGATGATAGCACCCAATCCGCTGTCAATATATTCCATGGACCAAGTGAGCAGACCGTTGGAGATGCACAGCAGAAAAAAGGCCTGCACGACAATCTTTGCCCACGATTTTCTATCGGGCCAGCGGTAGCCCATGGTTTTAAAATAACCCACCACCAGCAGTCCGCTGACGAACTGCCGCACACCGGCCACAAACAAGCCGGGTATATGCTGGGCACTCACCTTCGCAGCCAGGTAAGTGGTACCCCAGAAGAAGCTGACCCAGGCCAGGGCAATGTAAGCCTTGCGTATTTCTTTTTTCATACGGGTACAAAAATGATCGCTAATTTTGGAATAGAACAGATTCAGAATCTTTATTTTTGGGTAGATCAGACCTCCGCTACGAAAAACCCACCTCTGTGTCCTTTAATGCAGTTATGCGTAAGGCCGCCCCTAAAGGGTGGGGATGTGGCTGCAGGTCATTTGGGTTGTGTATTCGTATCAGGAAAAAGTATAGGTCTTACTGAGAGTTAACGCTACCACAATTCACAAGAGGGTACATCCCCTCCCTGGAGGGGCGAAAAACGGAGTAATAGTAGTCGAGCCCACCGGGGTGGGCCTTGCCGAATAACATGAAACGTCGAATCATTCCATACAATCCACACCTAAAGCCTCTCGCCAAAAAACTGCGGGAGAACATGACATTTTCTGAAGTGAAGCTTTGGAATGAGTTAAAGTGCGGCAAGATGCTTGGTTACGATTTTGATCGCCAACGACCCATTGCTAACTATATCGTGGATTTCTACTGCAAAGACCTGTTTTTGGCAATAGAAGTGGATGGCATCACGCATGATAGCGAGGAAGCATTGCAGAGAGATAAGATCAGGCAAGAAGAACTGGAGGCAAATGGCGTTGCTTTTCTTCGCTTTGATGCCATGTTAGTCATTAATGATGTGGAAGGAGCGCTTAAGGCAATTGCGACGTGGATAGAACAATATGAAGAAAAGAATGGTGTGCCCGCAGTGGTGAAGCGAATAAGGAGTAGAAGATAATACCTGGAAAGACCCACCCCGGTGTGCTCCGGTGCTATCTCTCCGAATATCGCCCCTCCAGGGAGGGGATGTGGCTGAAGGTCGGTGCTGTGGGTGTTGTTTTCGGAAATGAAAACATCAAAATTCAAATGAAATAAAAATGTTTTTGCTGAGTACACCATCCCCTCCCTGGAGGGGCGACCTGAGTAAAGACAGAACAGTAAATGACCGGGGTGGGTTTCCGCTCGCCAAACAAAAACAAAAGCAATGAAAACACTCTCGATCCCCGACCACAAATACCTCCAAATCGCCACCACCCTCGAATCCCTCATCGCCACCGAAGCCCTGCGCATTGGCGACAAGCTCCCCTCCGTCCGCACGCTGGCCGACGAATACAACATCTCCATGGGCACCGCCTTCCAGGCCTATTACCACCTCGAAGGCAAAGGCCTCATCGAAAGCCGGCCCAAGAGCGGCTACTACGTCCGCTTCAACCACAAGCGGCTCCCCGCCATGCCCACCACCGTGCGCCCCGATGCCCGCCAGCACGCCGTCTCCGTTAAGGACATGATCGCCGAAATCTATTCCGACATTGCCGCCCCCATCCGGTACAACTATGCCATCGCCGTTCCCGATACATCACTTTTGCCCACCGCCAAGCTGGCCAAATCCATGGTGTATGCCCTGCGCAACTCCAAAGACGGCGGCATCGGCTACGAAGACACCCAGGGCAGCCCCGAACTCCGCAAGCAAATTGCCAAACTCGCCTTCAACTGGGGTGGCACCGTACGGCCTGACGAAGTCATCGTCACCAACGGCTGCCTCGAAGCCATGACCCTTGCACTGAAAGCCGTGACAAAACCCGGCGCCACGGTAGCCGTGGAATGCCCCGCCTATTTCGGCGTGTACCAGGCGGTGGAAAGCCTCGGCCTCAAGGTGGTCGAAATTCTTTCCGATCCCGTCACCGGTCTCGATCTTGATTGCCTGCAGCGCACCATCAAAAAGTTTCCCATCAAGGCGGTGCTCTGCGTGCCCAACTTCAGCAACCCGCAGGGCTCTTGCATGCCCGACGCGGCCAAAAAAGCCCTCGTGGCACTGATTACGAAACACAACATCCCCCTCATTGAAGACGACATTTACGGCGAGCTGTATTTTGGAAAAGCCCGGCCCAAAACGGGCAAGTATTACGACACTGAAGGCCTTGTGATGCACTGCTCCTCGCTCAGCAAATCGCTGGCGCCGGGCTACCGCATCGGCTGGATCCTGCCCGGCCGCTTTGGCGCCGAAGTGCGCCAGCTCAAACGCATCCAGAGCATCAGCAGCCCCACGCTAACGCAGGCCGCCATGGCCCACTTCCTGCAAAATGGCCGTTACGATTTTCACCTCAAAGCCCTGCGCAAGGATCTGCACACCCAGTGCCTCCGCTACAGCCAGAGCCTCCTTTCGCATTTTCCGGCAGATACCAGGTTTTCCCGTCCCGGGGGCGGCTTTGTGCTGTGGGTGGAGCTGAACCCCGCGGTGGATGTTTTCAAGCTAAGAGCCGATGCGATGGCGAACGGTATTTCGTTTGTGCCCGGGAAGATCTTTTCGGCTTCGTGTAATTTTTCGCATTGCCTGCGCATCTCCTTTGGCAAACCCTGGACGGAAGACATGGACTGGGGCCTCAAACTGCTGGGCGATTTGGTGAAGAAGCAGTTCCAGTGAGGAAAAGGGTGGTCAAAACAATTATGCACACCAACCCTGAAAATGTGCCAAACAATCCCGCTGTAACTCTGCTCTGGCACTATCTATGGTGTACATTAGCCTACAACTCCCCCATATGTCAGATGCATTTGTAAACGAACAGGTCCGGATCATTGAAGAAGCAACAAAAGAAGCCGCTAAATCGAAAGAGGCAGCGCTCCGCTTTTTGAAAGATGCTGGCATTATCAAAAAGCAGGAAGCACTGCCAGGTGCTGCCCACCCGCAACAAACCAAAACAACAAAATAATCCTTGCCGCATCATCAGCCTTTTACGGTCTTTGGCTTTCATAGCTGCGATAAAGAAATGGGTTTGCGGGTATTACACGGACAGGACGAACTTCTTCCCAGCAATAACCCCTGGGACTGGCTGGGCGAAGGCATCTATTTTTGGGAGCAGAATCCCGGGCGGGCATTAGAATACGCCGTTGAAAGCTCCCAACGGAAACAGTTCAATAAGATACCTATTAAAACGCCTTTTGTGATAGGCGCCATCATTGACCTCGGCAATTGCCTGAATCTCGTTGAAGCCAATTCTATTCGAATTCTGCAAACCGCTTATAAAAGCCTTGAAGAACTAACGCTTACCGCCGGGGAAAGAATGCCCGCCAACAAAGGCAACAACAGGGCGCTTGATTGTGCTGTGATTCAGTACATACACCAGTCAAACAAGAAAGAGGGAACCGAACCGTTTGATACCATTCGTTGCGCCTTTCCCGAAGGTGAGCAGGTTTATCCCGGTTCCGCCATTACAGCCCGGTTACATATTCAACTTTGCGTATTAAACCCCGGTTGCATTAAGGGCTACTTTCTGCCAAGGCCACTAAAGGAGTTTAACCCGACTTTGTGACGCTACTTCCGGATTGCATTCAGAACAATGGTTTAGACGCATTTCGCTTAGATCTCGAAGTACCGCAAAAGGCGTTGTGTGCGGCATTTTTTTTCGGCTTGGTGTAATTTTTCGCATTGCCTGCGGATAAGTTTTGGGAAGCCGTGGAGCGAGGAGGTGGATTGGGGGCTTGAACTTGCTTGGGGATTTGGTGAAGAAGCAGTTGGGGTAACGTGACCCACCCATAAACCAACTCATTTTGGTTCGACGGGCCTCCGTCACCGATGAAGGCAAACCAGATCGAATATTTTTCTCGGAACACGCAGGACAGCGGCGATCCACTTCTTCCCCTGCCTGAATTAACATTTTTATGGTTGCCAGGACCGGTAGTCAACGGTCGCCCTTTTGTAACTTGCAGGCCCATTGAAGTTAGTCGTAACCATATTTTTTCTTTTGCTGATGGCGAGCCATGTGCTGGTTCCCTTTCACCCGAAGCAGGCTGAGATGGAGCTGGTGCAGGACACGCCGGAAGAAAACGAAACCGGAGGGTTTGAGGAAAAGCCGGGAGAAAAAGAATTTCTACCGCATTCCTTACCAGCCAGTCCGGAAGCGACCCCTTATACCACCAGCTTTTCCACCCGCTTTATACCCTTACAGGCTTCGCCCTTCATCGAAAACCAAACGCCTCCGCCCGACCAGGCCTAATCGCCTGCCCTTCCCGGACAAGCACGTCCATTTTTACGTTTACACAGTACAGCAATGTAAGCTCCTGCAAAGGGTGCCGCTTTTTGTGCCCCACAAAAAGCCTTCTACGGCAACCTCCTATTCGGTAATCAAAAAATATTTGAGACATGAAAAAGACCTATTTCACCATCCTGGTACTGGCAGCCATCAGCTATGGAACGGCCGCCCAGGAAGCCCCGCAAAAAGCGCCAAACAGGCACGGAAAAGCCCCTCAAAAAGGTTATTATTCTATTGGCAACAATGCCGAAAAGTTACCCAGCTATACCAACCCGGTGATATTGTCCGCCACCCGTACGGTAACCGAACCGGCGGCGAAAGGATACTATTCTATTGAACCAAGGGAACGTACCGTGGTGGTGGTTGATCTGCCGCCGGCCCGGAAACGGATCGCCAAGGGTTATTACTCAATTGACAGCAAAAAAGGTCCCGGCGGGATGAGGCCCTGATCACCAGGCCTCCCTTACTACCCGCATAGCTGGACCAAAATGGCGGTGCGACACCGGTTATAAAAAAGGAAAGGCGGTACTGTTTCTGTTGCCGGACGTTTTCCTCCTGCAGCACAACAATAACCGCCGCCTCTCCTCACCAGTGAATCCCGCAAGCAGACCCCATGGAGCGGCAGGACTCGTTGTACAGGGGGAGACAGTTGCGCTGTACGGAAACAGCAACATGACCGTTTACCTCTCCGACGATGGCCGCACCTACCCCAGTTTGACGGGCCTTAGTCACAGACTAAGGCCAACCAGATCGAACATTCTTTTCTGTTGGGAACACTTAGGATAGCAGAGATGATCAATCCTACTTGTATGAAGGGGTATTTCTTACCAGGACCGCTGAAGGAGTTCAACCCGAATTAGTGATCAAAAGATCGCTGCCGGCTGCATCAGGTGAAAGAAACATCCTTTTCAGGAATGGTGCAGGCCCGGTGCTGTGAAGTTGTTAGCAGGCAGCCGCACAAGCGTCTCGCCTCAACACCAAAAACGGCAGAAAAAGAAAAAAGCATCCCCTTTTTCAGAGGGATGCTTTTTCACCAACGTGCCGAACTCGTGGCAAACTTCAATGACGCGTCTCCACAATGGCATCCGACAGTTGCTGCTCGATGGCATAAAGCCACCGGGCAGCACCGGGATACAGTTTCCAGGCAGCCTGATCGTTTTCCTTTAGGCTAAACGAAATGGCTTTTTTCGCTTCGTCGTGCGAAGTGATAAAGAATTTCACGCCATTCATGTTTTGCATCTGGTTAAAGTAAAAGATGCGTTTCTCTTTTCCCACCAAAATCTCTTTCCTGAACTGGTCCATGTGTTGCTGTTTTATGGATGAACAAACGGGCAAGGAAAAGCCCCGGTAAACCGGGGCTTTTCCTTGTATGGCTGTTGCTTAATACCTGTTTTTGTTAAAGCTGCTGCCGTTGTTGAAGTTGCGGGAAGGCTTATCTTCCTTTGGCTTGGCTTCCATCACCTTGATGGTACGGCCGTCAACCGCGGCTTCGTTCAGCTCCGCGATGGCTTTTTTAGAAGCGGCATCGTCGGACATTTCCACAAAACCAAAGCCCCTGGAGCGGCCTGTTTCGCGGTCACTGATCACTTTGGCGGATGTCACTTCGCCATACGGCGTAAAAAATTCTCTCAAGTCTTCATCCTGTACGTTGAAGCTCAAATTGGAAACATAAATGTTCATGTTCAAAAATAAAATTGGTAAAAAATGGTATCTGAGAAAGGCCAGGAGTAAGAAACTAACTAAGATGCAAAAGCAGACTAATTAACTGATACTAATTGCGAGGCTCAAATTATCCTGGCGAAGGTAAGATTATTTCCGGAAGCGGGAGAAAGAATAATCATAAGAGATCCACAATGTTGGGAACGGGCCGGCTCTCATCCGCCCAAGGTCTTCAGGGATTGCCTTGTGTTTCACCTTCCACCGTTGTTGGTTTTCCGCCAGATATTGTGCGTGGCTGCACCAACAACCGAATGCTGAACCGGAGCATAAGCATTCATCCATCACAGGCGCAAAGGGCGAACCTGGCGCTGTGAAGTTGTTGGTGGGCAACTGCACAGAAGCATCGCCTCAACACCAAAAACGGCAGAAAGCCCTGCGCACCGCCCTGCACACACAGTGCCTGCGCTACAGCCAGAGCCTTATTGAGCATTTCCCGGCCGGTACCAAAATTTCCCGTCCCGAAGGCGGCTTTGTGCTGTGGGTGGAGCTGAACCCCGCGGTGGATGTGTTTAAGCTAAGGGCCGACGCCATGGCCCAGCACATAGCCATTGTGCCCGGCAAAATCTTTTCGGCTTCCTGCAATTTTTCGCACTGCCTGCTTATCCTCTTTGGCAAACCCTGGAACGACGACATGGACTGGGGCCTCAAACTCCTGGGCGATTTGGTGAAGAAGCAGTTGAGATAATACGCTGTGTCCCTCCAAATAGGCCGACCATCCCCTCCCTGGAGGGGAGCAATGGAAGAAAGACCGAACAGAAAGAACCAAGGGGTGGGCTTTGAAGTTTTATTTTTTTTATGGGACCAGCAGCAGTGCTACTATTGATCGTCTGTTGCGTCGCACTCTTGTACGTTCGGTAATTCTATTCAGCAATAAATTAGGGTTATTGACGGAAAATTCTGCCGACAATAGCCCTAATAAACTAATCAATTATTAACGATTCAAACCGGCTCTAGTCAGGAGGTCGAGAACCTTTCCACCTGGCATGAGACTTATGGATGCGTGACGGTGAGCCAAAGCAACTGGAACAATTGCATTGTCATACAGGTCCAACTCAAAGTGCCTAATTAAATCACAAGCTCTTTCTATTTGCGAACCATAACGGTGCAACTCGGCCTTTTGCGAAGCAAAAGGACCGCCGTTTACTCCTTTGTCTGGAAAAGGATAAGGCAAGGCAAAATTGAATATTCTTCCACGCTCAGTTTTAAAAAGAAAGTCTTGGCCATAATACGTCTCGTTACCAAAGTTTGCAGAAGGAGCATCGCTACCAGTTATGAATGTATTTCTGTATTGGTCATCTATTACCCTTATCACCCCATTAGGCAGAAACCGCTCCAATAAACGAGCATGATCCATTACATTACCGGTTTTCTGCAATCCCATTATTAGTACCGGCTCCAAACGAAGATTTGCCAGCTTAGTATTTGCTTCATAAATCAAAGCCATTAGCCTTTTATGCAATTTTGCTGGTTCACCAAATAAAGCCAATGGGCCATCTACAACAAACGCTATTTTACTTAGGGCAGATGGACTATGGTTCAACAATTCAAGGATGAAAGCAGCCAAAAGCAGGTGCTCAACCGCATTCATCATGCGTGTCATCGCACTTGTATTATCTCCAAAATCGCTTATTCCTTCATGTAATCTAAGCCAATCGGTTGCATAAATTGTGGCTCCGCAAGAAGGACAGACATTCGTTAAACTCGAACGCTTAAATTCCAAACCCTTTGTATTTGCGTCACACGACGGACAGCTTTCTATGCTTAGGTTATTGTTGTTTAAAGCAATCAGAGTCTCTGTTAATACCATCCTATTTGCCCCTTCTTGCTTATTTGCAGTGAACTGGTCAAATACAGCACGACGGAAACCATCTTTGACGCTTGGAGCTCCTTGGTATTTTATATTACTACCAGGAAGAACATAAGTAATAGGTTGTGCGTTTCGATGAAGTTCAGCAGCTTTAAACGGATCGACGAATCGTGACTTAGGATCAATAAGCTCAGCATACTTGTCCATTGCCACCAACACATGGCTCACCTTCACAAATCCCAACTGAGTGCTGGGTAGCTTATCATTTATCGGAGTATCGCTTTTACTTGCGTCAGAAGCAACAACAAAACTTGGCAGTTTTGGTGGTTGTCCCTTAGGTGCAGCCGTATACTGTGAAGCAATAGCCTTTGCCTCCTCATCTGATGGAGGCTTCATGTACTCACAGTTCGCAAGAAACTGCTGAATATCGGGGTTGCGCACAAAATCAGAATGTCCTCCCTTACCTGCGCCTTGTCGGTCATACGGCATTTGCTGCCTCCCTTTCTTGTTTTCGAGCTTGTCTTGCATTTATTGCTTCGATTTCTGTCACGATCGCTGCAGGGGTGAAGCGGTTTATTTGCGTTGGGATTACGAATGGCGCTGAAAGAGTTTTTATTCGTGCAAATCCCACATCCTGAGCTGCTTTTAACGAGTTAATAAAATCGCTGAAATCGTAGAACTTACCCAATGTTTTTAGCTCATCATCGTTGTTTAAATGAGTGACAAACCAGTTTTCTGTGTTGGCAAGAATGTTTGGATGGACGGATGAAGGCTCCTGCGTAGCGTAGACAAAAGCAATTCTGGCTTTTGCACCCTCTTTGGCAATTCTTGGCCAAGTGTCTGTCAATTCTGCTTTTTTACCTATAAGGTTATGGGCCTCTTCTACATAAATGACAATGTTTTGTGGCACCTGTCCTGAGTGCATGGTTGACATCTGTCTTTCAAAAATGCGACTTGCAATTCTTTTTGAGAGGACTTCCCTTATCTCAACTGGGCCTGCCGAAAGGTCCAAAATAACAATACGCCCATTATCCAAGTGAGCTATCACCTCTTCTATAACATCTGCCCTTCGTCTCGCAGAGTGATAGGGAATGTATTTTTGTATAGCTCGCCATCCACCAAAAGACTGTTTTCGGCTATTTTCCCTTGCAAGCATATTCAAAAAAGCCTCTAAAACAGGATCCACCCATGACGTACCACGAGTTGATGACTCGAGCCCTATTGCCGTCTGATTGTTCCTTGATTGAGTTTCTTTCAAAGAAAGATTGATTTGCCTAATTTGTTCGAACCATGCGCAAGCGTCAGCAGGTGAAACACTTGCGGCAGTTGGAACATTCACTGTAGCAGGCGGATTTTGCGATTGTGCCCATCTCGTTATCTGATTAGTTAGAGCTGCTGCAATCGGTATCTGTATAGTTAAACCGCCCGGAACAGGGTAACCAGCCCTGTATAATATACATTGAAAAACCGCCAAATGCCTCTCCCACCTGGTATGTTCACTCCGATTTGTAGGATCAGGTTCTTCTAAAGTAGATGACATGAATGTGTCTAAATCTTGGCCCGAAAAAGGAGATTTGTCAACTTTAAAAAGGGCCTGTATAAGATTTAAAGCCTGTGCGCATTCTGAATAAAAGTTCGCACGGAGGTCCTCAAACCCAGGTGTATCAACAGCCCGGTATCTGATTGTATTATTTGTAAAAACATCAGCTATAGAACTACCGTCATCTTGATGAGTGGCGTTAGCATATTCTCCGTTCACATCAAAGATGAGTTGTCCTACGTTCAGCTTATCTTGCATAGCAGCCAATGCAACTGAAGAAACCGTTGTTTTTACGGTATTGGATTTACCTGTGCGAGTCATCCCAAGAACAGCTGTGCGGCGGGCGAGAAAATCTGTTGGCTGAATCATTACGTTCACAAGCGGCGCCCCTTCTCCTCTGTGCATTCTTGCCGTTGAAGTATACCTGACTGTTCCAATTTTAATCGGAGATGGAATGCTTGCAAATCCTGCTTTTCGAGCCTCCTCTTCAGCCTTATGACGAACTTCAGGATTTACATGATTAACTATCATTGAAAGAGCCTCATTGGTAGGCTTGAATGCTCGCATCCTTGACAGTGTCATAAAGTTTTCGATGTCGCTTCCTAAGCGGAGTTGACCATCTTCCATGTAGAAGGTGCCTAAAATACTGCACCGTAGCCCTCCACACTGAAGTTCAGATGCTGTCATTGGATCCAATCCATCGTTTACATCTCCAGGCAGTTTCTCATCAGGCGTGCGACGTTGATGGTGCTCAATTCTTGTTCGCACCAGGTCGTTATCCTGAGGGAGGGTAACAGGCTCAAGCACACGAAGCAAAATGACTTCTTTGTCTATTTCATCTGCATCAGCCATTTTGTTTGGGTTGAAGCCGGCTGCAACAAGAAAGGAATTGTGTGGAATACCATTTACCGAATGCTTCCATTTATCGTTTGTAAGAACTAACACTTCATCGAAGCGCATACCGTAAACGTATCCTACAAACGAATTCTCAAAATCTCCAAGCAATTTAACGAGCTCGGATTCTGCAGTAGTGATTTGGTTGATAACATCTGTCATGATCTATTGTTTATGGGTGAATATGCTTTGGCTGTTTGTGGAGGCAGTCAAAAAAGGACGACGGACTGGTCCATCTGATAGTGATGCTACAGTTTTTACGCAGCCGACCACAGAAATCCCGACGTGCGGCTTCTGCATATTTGCAGGGTTCGCAATTGGTAACCGCTTATTACTGTAAAACAATTCTCGACCGATGAAACTGGCACCACCAACTGGATGGGCCGAATACGTTTGATCTATAACCCTACCATCAACACCTTGCCAATTATTATACAGTGATCTAACTTCAGGTGCATCGTCATAAGAAAGCATCCATGGAGTAGATAGCCTAACCAGATAGTCACGCAATTGCTTGTGTTCCTTTTCGCTAAACCAATCACCGTACAGTTGTTCAGCCCTGTGATAGTAAGGTGGGTCAAAATACAAGTATGCCTCGGGCTTTTGTTGGTATAAGTCACAGAATTCTCGCCAACTTAATGCCCCCACTTTCTCAACATTCCCGCGTAGGCTATGTAGAAAGGATATTCGGCTAACGAGCTTTTGCCGGTTGAATCTGACATCAAGAGTTCTATTGACTTGACCCCATCCTCCTATAGGTCCAGATTTATAAAGGATACCGTTAAAGCTGGTTCGGTTTAAGAAAAGGCACTTCCAAGCAGCTTCTTTAAGATTCTGAGGCTTGTATTCTCTCTGTTTTCGCCACTCATCAATGTTAACAACAGATGACTCAATTTTGCCGATTAACCATTTCACATCTTCTTGTGCTCTTTTACTTTTTCCAAACACAACCCTCCAGAAACTGGATACAAGAGGATCACTATCGTTTAGAGCTATACGATCAATTTTTCCGGTCTCAAGTAAAGAAATAGAAACACCTGCACCACCACAAAAGGGTTCTACAAATAATTTAGAACCCATACCAGAAGCAAGTATAGCTTCCCAGATAAATTTTGTAAAACGAGTTTTACCACCAGGATATCGCAAAGGGGAAGTTGAAATCATAAGCAGCGAACTAAGTTACTGATTTCTAAGATTTCATAATTGGCGAAAAAGCATTTTTTTGGAAGATAATTCGATGCAGGTTGCTGCGGCGAGGCTCAGTAGCCTTATCGAACGTACAAGAGTGCGACGCAACGAATGTTCAATAGCAGCACCAATGCTGGTCCCACCATTCCCCTTCATCCATTTCTCTCTTCCCACTCCACAAAACACCGTACCTTAATTCTTCATGCTTTCACGTCTTCTCCTTTGCCTGCTGCTTTCTTTCACTTGCTTTCTTGCCATTGGCCAGGGAAGGCCCGTCAGCGGAAAATTCGTAGACGCAGCCGGCAAGCCTCTCGCAGCCGCTACCGTTACGCTGCACCGGTCATCCACCGATTCTTTCAAAACCCTCACTGATAGTGCCGGCCACTTTTCCTTTACCACAACCGCCTGGCCTTACCGTCTGGTCATCAACTACGCCGGCTAAACCGAACACCGTTGAACATCATTTGCCTTCATCCTCCTCAAACGATGAACCTGGGGCCCGCTATTTGCAAACCATTGTCTGTTCACCACTAAAAACACGCTGTATGAAACTGAATCAGATCCGCTACGGAAACGGCAAACCCCTTCTTCTTGTGCATGGTCTTGGTGGGTCGTGGCGTTCCTGGGACCCGGTTTTAAAACACCTGGCGCCGCACCGCGAAGTGATTGCGGTTGACCTGCCCGGCCACGGCAAAACACCGCCGCTGGAAGGCTCCACCACGGTGGCCACGCTTGCCGATGCACTGACGGCATTCCTGCGCAACCACGGGCTCACCGGTATTGATGCCGTGGGTTCGTCCATGGGCGCACGGCTGGTACTGGAACTGGCCAGAAGAGGCGGCGTGTTGGGCGCCGTGGTGTCGCTCGATCCCGGTGGTTTCTGGGAAGGCTGGCAGCGGCGGGCTTTTTATTATTCCATAGCGGCCAGCATCCGGTTGGTCCGTGGCATCAAACCCCTCATCCCATTTGTCGCCGGCAATGCGGTCACCCGTACGCTGTTGTTGCCGCAGTTCTCGCCAAGGCCCTGGCGCCTGCCGGCACACCTGGTTCGCACCGAATTGGAGGCCTATGTCGCGTCGCCGGTGTTTGACGAACTTCTTTACAACCTGGCTTTTGGCGAGGAGCAGCAAGGGGCGCCGCGCTATTCGTTGAGCCAGCCCCTGGTGATCGGCTGGGGCCGGCAAGACCGCATCTGTCTCCCGGGGCAAGCAAGAAAAGCACTGCACCTTTTCCCCGATGCGCACCTCTATTGGTTTGACCGCTGCGGCCATTTTCCGCATTGGGACAAACCAGCGGAAACGGCAGCGCTGATCCTGCGGGTGACGGCTACACCTACGGTAAATACAATAGCAACATCAGCCGAAACAAGATAACAGCACAAAATAGCGACCATGGACGGAACCGTCAGGGCGAACATCAAACCCGGTATGTTGGTGGCGATCATTTTAAAAAAGGACCAGCGCACAGGCGTGCTGACAGAAGGAATCGTAAAAAATATCCTGACCAGTGCCCTGCTGTCCGTAGTATTCATCACCTTCCACCTACCAACCAGTAAACAACTAAAAATTATAGGATTGCTGGCCTTCGTCTGTGACTAAGGCCTATCTTTTTCTTCAACAACTAACCAACCTGTTAACAGCAATTGGCCAAAGACGGCAACCTCTCCGGCATCGTTCGGGATTTTAAAAAGTTTACGTCAAAGCAGATCGTCGCCGCCATTGAAAGCAATGAACAGGAGAGCCGGAAGGACTGGACGCTCCGGCTCTTCCAGCAGGCAGGCGCAGCCAACAGTCGAAACAGTTCCTACCGGCCTTGGCGACAGGGCAATGGCCGAAAAGAATGCTTCGGCAAGGCTCTTACCCTACAAAAGCCGGAATACATCCATAACAACACGGTAACGGCAGGCCTGTTAGCAAAGCCGGAAGACTATGTGTACGGCAGTGCCAAAGCTTACTTTACGAATAAACAGTCGGCCTTACTTCCGGTTGTCTGTTTATAAGGTGCCTGCTACCGGTAGTGCTCTTCTTGCTTCCGGATTGCCGGCCCCGGTCTGCGACCCGGGTCCGTCTTCAACAACAGCATCTTGCCGTGTCTAAAGCAGCAACAATTTGCGCCGCAGTGGCCAACTACGGCCGGCGCAGCCTGGCAAAGTGCAGGAAATCCCAGAAAGCGATGCAGATGAACAAATGAACTTTTTACGCACGCAGACGACCCATCAAAGAGCTGCCCGCATCTCCTTCAATCCTTTCGATTGTAGGTAGTCGAACAATTCTTTGGCGTCTTCGCCGCCCCGTTGCGCATGATGCAGCAGCGTAAGGCCGTGTGGCCCCCGTGCCGTCAGGTATTGCGGAAAGGCGTCGAGGAAGGCTTTGACGATGGCGGTCTTCCCAAGCATGGTCAACACAAACAAGTTGGTTCGGGCCCCGGCCCCAATGAGGTAATGGGCAATCTCTTTATTGCCCACGTGCCCGGCGCCTTCCAGCGCTGTTTCAAAGTCCCCGCTTCCCAGGTCCCAGCAGGCATAAACCAGCGTGGGCATTTCGGCTACCATGGCTTTTACTTTCTCCAGGTTGTTGTGCCCCGCACCTACAAACTCCTTTACTTTTTCGGCCGGCAGGGGATCGGCCGCGCTGGTGTTTGCTCCCCATCCTAACAGGGGCGCCCCCAGGAGCGAAGTGGTGGCCAGGATGGACTGTTGCAGAAATAGTTTGCGCTTCATAAAACCGGTTTGCCTAAAGGTCCGAAAGAACAGGGTTGTGTGGCTTACCGTTTATCAAATGCGGATGGTTAGTTCTTCGCCCCGCTATCCGAAGTATTCTAAATCTTTAGGATTGCCGGGCCCCATATCCGCCATAGCTCCGTCCGTACCAACTGCCTCTCCCCGGCAACCGATCATTGGTGCAGGGAAAGCACCGGCACATCTTGTCGTGGCTTGTACCAATCTCGCGGCACTAGTTTTCGAAACGGGCGGCGTAAAACTAAACAGCAGGCGCAGATCGGCCGTACCGGTAGTGTTTTTTACCATCAAAACGGTGGTGCCCGGCGCCTGCCAACATTCTTGTCCGAAACCTGCTGTGGCTGGCACCTGCGCCTACAATTTTCACCTCTGCCTGTTGGCGGAGACGCTTATGTGAGCTTCTTCAAACTGTAGGACTGCTGGCCTGCACCGGCAACTCAGACCGCTGCATGATCAATAAACAACGAAAGTCCTTGAATAAACCTTCTTGTTTTCGACATAAAGGTTTTGTACCCACTTCCCCTTTACCATCTCATACGGCTCATCCAAATTGTACGAAGAACCGGAGGGGATATTGGTAGGACGTTGCGTGGTGTACCTGATGGACTTAAATTTTTCACCTTTTTCGTTGGTAATTTTTTCGGGGTAAATCCATTCAATTTGAACGTCAATATCAACCGTGTCTTTCGCCCTGATCATGTACACGGTACCAAAATTGGCTTTGCGCACCATCGGCACCGAATCTGTTTGCCTAATAATCGTGTAATCCGCCAGCCAGCCGCGGGTTCCGGTTGGCGAGGCTTTTTCCTGCACAGTTGTTCCTTCAACCTTATGGCCGATGCCGTATTCAAGTTCGACAAACTCCAGGTTGCCGGCCGTTTTAGAGGAAAAGGTGGTTTGTGCAGAGGCATACAGGGAAAACAACATTGCACTGAATACAAATAGCCGTTTCATGACAGTTAGTTTTGCCAACTATAGCAGTTGACACCCACAAAAAAGCAGCAATCAGGGAAGTGCTTAATGCACCTTATCCTGCCACACATCCTTTTTGCTGCGGCGAAAAATCTTTGTAACGGAATACCGCCCGGTGTCCAGTTTCAACTTGTCGTTGCTGGTGAGGTAGTGTATCACCTTGTGCTCTATCCAATGATGCAGGGGCAGCAGCAGGGCCGCCAGCATAATCATAAATGCCAGGTCTTTCCAGGGTTCGCCTTCGGTAATGCTGTACACCGATTTTTTGGAAATGAGGAACACAAATTCAAACAGCATCAAAAACGTAAAAAAGCCCACAATGCGAATGGTGCCCGACGAAACCCGGAAAGCTCCCAGCATCACCAGCAGCACAAACAACACGGCAATGCCAATGGTAATGGCCAGGTACTGAAACTGGTGCCGTTGTTTTTTCAGGGCCTCCTGCTCGGCCAGCAGCCGGGTGCGGCGCTCTTCTTCGTCGGCCAGTTGCAGTTGCAGAATTTCTTCTTCTTTGCCCAGCTTTACCAGGCTATCTTTTAGCTGCTGCGCTTTGGTGGAGTAAACAAGGGCTTCTTTGTAATTGCCACTGTACTGATAAGCCGAGTCGAGCTTTTTCGCAATCTGTTGCTGCCAGTCCAGGTCGGCCATTTGCAGGGCCGCTTCCTCCGCTTCCTGCAGCAGGGCCACGGCCTCGCTGTAGTTTTTGGCTTTTACCTGGTGGTCGGCGTATTGCGTAAAAAAACTCACTTTACTGATGTTTTGCAACTGCGACCGGAAGAAAGGCAGCGCCTGCCGGTAGTGGTAAGCGGCCGAATCAAGCTTGCCCAGGTCATTGTAAATATATCCGTAGGCCTGGTTGATAATGCCGCCGTAACCGGTTCGCAGAATATGATTGCTCAGCTCCGGCCTGCCGTTAAAATACTTCAGCGCCTCGGCCGGCCGGTTAGAGGCCAGGTACATGTTAAAGATGCTGAGGTAGAAGCTGATCTTTGCCGGGTCGTACCGCAGGCTGTCGGCCAGCGCAATGCCGTCGTTGAACGATTTCAGGGCCAGGTCGTACTGCTTTTTTTGCAGGAACAGCATGCCCAGGGTTTGCAGGTCGTTTACCC
Organism: uncultured Flavisolibacter sp.; assembly: GCA_965365435.1. Lineage (GTDB taxonomy): Bacteria > Bacteroidota > Bacteroidia > Chitinophagales > Chitinophagaceae > Flavisolibacter. The sequence goes on along the minus strand of CBDUBQ010000008.1, from coordinate 154,153 downwards.
GCAGGTAGGGCGACCGGGCTGGCGGAAGCTGATGCGCCATGCCCGTGGCTTTTACCACGTAGTCAATGGCTTTGTCCCAGTTTTCCACCGCCGCATAAAACTGCATAAGGGCCAGGTAGCAATCGCGTTGCAGGGTGGCATCTTTTTTTGCTTCGGCAATTTTCAGGGCATTGAAAAAATTGCGCAGGGCCAGCAGTTTTTCTTTCTTCATCAGGTAGGTACTGCCAAAGCTGATGTAGCACCGGGCTTCCAGGCTGTCCATGCCCCGGTCCGACAGGTAGGAAAAGGCCTGTGTGGTATGGCTCATTGCTTTGTCGGCATCGGAGGTACCCTGGTAAAGGGCGGCCATGGCCAGCAGTGCCGACACCATCTCCTTGTTTAATTTACTTTCCCTGGCCAGGGTGTAGGCCTTGTTGTAGTAATCAATGGCTTTGGGCAAAAATTCTTTGCGGCCGGCAAGGTTGGCGTAGCGGTCGGCGTTGTAACGATACGCTTTTACCATAGTGAGGCGGTCCCGCGAAAGCTCGGCATGTTCAATGGAAAGGTTAGAAAAACTGTCGGACCGGGCCGGGTCAACCGCCGAATAATAAATGCCGATTTTTCCGGCTAACACGGATTTCTCTTTCAGGTCGCCGGTTTTCCGGTATTCCCGGTTCAGGCTGTCTAAAATGGCGTTTTGGTTTTGCGCCAACACCGCCCCGCACATCAGTGTGCATAACCAAAGCACAACAACTTTCTTCTGCATGTTAGTTTTATTTTTCAAGGTTGCAACCAGGATTAAAAATAGGGCTTTCTGCCTTGCTGACGACCGGGTGGTAAAAATGTTGAATCATGTTTTGGTGTTCGTCGTGTTTCTTAAACTCCGGCTTGCGACCTCAGCTATCCGTAGTGTTCCTCAATCTGTAGGATTGCTGGCCTGAGTCTGCAACTCAAGTACGTCAGAAACTATAGCCTCTTGCCAAGCAAAATAAAATGAGAAGGTCAGGATAAGATCGCGCCTTAACTATAAACTACGGCTACCCGTGGTTAGGTGAATTTTCTCCGAAGTGAAACCAAAAAATTCACATGCATTTTTGAGGCATTTATGGCTAATTCATGTACTCTCTCTTTCGCAAATTCATCGTCGTTTAAGTTCTGGTTTCCCCTTTTTTCGAGAATATGGTAAATAAAACGAAACGTTTTTTCAATTTTTACTAATTGCCTAACCTCGGACTCTGATAACAAAAATCTGTTTTGTACTATCAGGTTTTCCAATGAGTCAAGATCACCTTTAAATGTAATAAGTGAGTTTCTTATCATTGGTACTGTCGCTTTCGCATTTTCGACCGTTGATAAACTGTTATTGCAAGCGTCATCAACTACTTTGTATAAACTAAAAATCGTTGTGAAAGCCTCTAATCTGGCCTTTGCATAGACGGCGTATCCAATCTCTTTCTTTTTATACCGGTAATCTAAAAAGACCTTGAGAACATACCCTATTGCGGCAATCAAAACTGCGATTTGCGCCCAGTATTGAATGATAGAATTGTACCAATCCATAAAAGAAAGATAGAATGACCATCACCAAAAAGCAAAACTGCATCCTGCTCCCACTGTTGTCTGTCGTGTTCCCACCTTATACCTACAAACCAGTAAAACAAACAAAAATTATAGGATTGCCGGCCTTAGTCTGCGACTAAGGCCTATCTTTTTCTTCTACAGCTAAACAGCCTGTAAACAGCAGAAAGCACGGGCCCCAAATGCAATCTCAGGCCAATAGTCCTACGATACCGACGGGCTTACAAATTCCCCCAGCCAAACCCTTCAAAAATCACTCTCCTCTCAGCTTCTTAAACTCCGACCCTTCTTTCCACTGTGGCCTCCCGGTGCCGTTGGCCACGCTTTTTCCCACCAGATACAACAGCTTCAGGTCTTCAATGGCACCTGACAGGTTCCAGGAATTGTTGTACTCATCGGAGGGGCGGTGATAATGCTTTTCTGTGTATTCGTCTTTCGCCTTTTTGCCATACCCGGCCTCTTTGCCAATGATGTCAACACCCGTGTTGGTGTACAGCGCCGGTATGCCCACCTTGGCAAAGTTGAAATGGTCGGAGCGGTAGTACGATCCGGCTTCCGGACGCTGCTCAAACGCCAGCGTGCGACCCGTCTTCCCGGCTGCAAGCTGCAGGCTGTCCTCCAGCGTGGACTGTCCCCGGCCGACGACCACAATATCTGTTGAGGGGCCTATGTAGTTCAACACATCCATGTTGATGTTGGCCGCCGTTTTGGCCACCGGGTACACTGGGTTTTGGGCATAATACGCCGAACCCCAAAGTCCCTGTTCTTCAGCTGTGACGGCTAAAAACACGATGGTGCGGTCGGGTGGCGTTTTCAGGCTTTTGAAAGCCCTTGCCAGTTCCACCAGCCCGGCGGTGGCAGAGGCATTATCGGCAGCACCGTTGTAAATGCTATCGCCTTTTTCATTGGGCTTGCCGATGCCCAGGTGATCCCAATGGGCCGTATAAATCACGTATTCATCCGGATATTTTTTTCCGGTAATCTTCCCGATGACATTGTGTGAGTTTTGGTAGGTGGCGGTAACGGCAATGGACGTTCGCAGTTTTACACCCAGCGGCACCGGCTTGAACCCTTTTTGGGCCGCTTTGCGCAGCAGGGTGGAATCGTAACCGGCGGCGGTCAATAAGCGGTTGGCGGTGGGCCCGGATACCCACCCTACCACATCGCAGTAGGGCACTCCTTTACCACGGTCGTCAAGGTGCAGGCGGGAACCATTCCAGTTGTTCTGTACCACGCTAAAGGGGTAAGCAGCGGCTTTGGTGTCGTGTACCACCAGGCAACCCTTTGCCCCCTGGCGGGCCGCTTCTTCAAACTTGTAGGTCCAGCGGCCATAATACGTCATGGTATCGCCTTTGAAAAGCGTACTGTCAATACCGTAGCCGGGATCATTGACCAGCACCATCACCACCTTGCCTTTTACATCCAGTCCCTCGTAATCGTTCCAGCCCCGCTCCGGTGCATACACGCCATAGCCGGCAAACACCACCTCATTATCGGTCAGCTCTATGCGGGGGTCAGTCTTTTCTGTCCAGATGACGTAATCATCAAAGCCTTTCAGCGTAAACGATTCCCGGGGTGCCGTTACCTGCATGGTACTGTCGGCGGCTGTGGCAATGTTCACCATGGGCACGCCTTGCAGGTAAGAGGCGCCATTCCCGGGCTCCAGGCCGATGGCCGCAAACTGCTGTTGCAAGAAGGCAATGGTTTTTGTTTCGCCTTCGGTAAAGGGTTTCCGGCCCAGCAGCGAGTCGGCTGCCAGTATGCTGATGTTGCGGCGGAGCGAATCGGGACTGAAAGCAGCAAAGCCTTCTTCGGTATAGGTGGTGGTCTTTACAGGGCTCTCTTCACCGCAGCCAACCAGAATAAGGAGCAAAAAGAAGAAAAAGATAGCAGCAGGAAATCGTTTACGCATTGGTTTTAGTTTACTGATGGAAGGTAAAGCAAAAGAGAAAACAGCAGCAAACAGACATCTTGCCCCCGCTATTCGTAGTGTTCCTCAAACTTTAGGATTGCTGACCTGAGTCTGCCACTCAGGTGCACCTGAAACAACAGCTGTCTAACCATTAACTAAAGCCGTAGGCCCATACTACGGCAAGCCATCGTAAACTGCTGGCAGTGGTTACCACTTGCGGTAGCTACTTGTAAACTGCCAAATCTTGCTCGGCGCAAACAACCCGAAACATTGCCGCACTGGCCCCCCTTAAATCTATGCCGGCCAACCTACCTTTAGCTCATAAACAAAACAAGCTATGGCCCTCATCAATCCCTACATCAACTTCAACGGCAATGCCGAAGAAGCCTTCCGGTTTTACCAATCGGTTTTCGGCGGCGAGTTCGCCACCATCGTCCGGTTCAAAGACATGCCCATGGGCGACCATCCAATATCGGATAGTGAAGCAAATAAAATCATGCACATTGCCCTGCCCATTGGCCCCAACGTGTTAATGGGCAACGATGTGCCGGAGTTTATGGGAAAGACAAATGAGCGGGAGAACCGGTCCAAGATTTCCATCGGCGCCGAAAGCCGTGAGGAAGCGGATAAAATCTTCAACGGGCTTTCGGCCGGCGGAGAGGTGGAAATGCCTATACAGGACAGTCCCTGGGGGTCTTATTTCGGCATGTTCCGCGATAGATACGGTATTGAATGGATGGTGGATTATGATGCCCGGCACAAGGGAAAAATTTAAGCGTCCCCTGGCCGAAGGACTAACTGCAACAGAAAGAATCGCCCGCAATAGCTAACCTTCCTGGTGTCGCTTTGTGCCTTTGTGGTTCAAAAAAATAACTTCAACAATAAAATCAATCTTCATGGCAAAGCAAATCTTTATCAACCTGGCCGTAAAAGACCTGCAAAAATCAACAGACTTCTACACGGCATTAGGCTTCACCGTCAATCCCCAGTTCTCCGACCACACCGCAAAATGCATGGTATGGAGCGACAGCATTTACGTAATGCTCCTTACCCACGAAAAGTTTTCCAGCTTTATCAAAAAGCCCATTGCCGATACCAAGTCAGCGGTAGCCGGGCTTTTCGCCCTGTCGGTTGACAGCGTGGACGAGGTGGCCAGCATCATGGAGGCCGGGCTAACTGCCGGCGGCACTGAACCCACCGAAATGCGGGACTATGGCTTTATGCAGCAACGCACCATTGAAGATTTCGACGGCCACACCTGGGAAGTGTTCTTTATGGACGTATCCAAGTTTCCTGCGCAGCAGCCGGCAGAACAAGAAACGGCCTAGTGCAGGGCGTGGCTTGCTACATTAATCTTTCTGCTGCCGGTAGCGCTCCTTGAACGGTAAGCGTGCCGGCCACCGTTCAGGTAGCACTCTCTTGTTGTTCTTGCCAATCAAATAGCCAGAATCATCAAAACAACGGCCGGCTTTTTCTTATTGCCGGCCGTTGTTCCTTTACTGCACAATCGTTGTTGTAATGCGCAGCGATGCGCTTTCGAGCAGGTTATTGGCTTCGTTGTGATTCCGCAGTTGCGGCTTAAACACAGCCGTCACGCCGTACGTTCCGGGCGGCCATGTTTGGGCACTGACAGTAGCGGTTGCCGTTGCCCGCTGGCCGGGCAATAAGCCGCCGCTGGGAATCAATCCGGCACCACGAACAGCCGTTGTGCCGGCCGGCAACTGGGCCGTTTGCTCCACGCTGGCGAGGGTAATGGGATGATTGCCCACGTTCAAAAAATGCGCAACATCGGTCGTATGCACGCCACCGGCATTTACATCCAGCGTGGTTACGGCTGTATTGTCGAACTTAATCGGAGATTTTACATCCACAATGACCTCGTAGGTTTTTGTTTCGGTTCCGTTCTTTACTACAGCATAAAATACTTTGGGCCACGTAAAGTCAATGGCGGTACCGGCTGCCGGGTAAGCGGTTGTGCTTAGCTCCGGCGCTGCGTTCGGGTCTTGCGAGTAGAACAACCCTGTGCCGCTATAACCAATGGCAGGTGTCAGCGAAGCAAAGGAAGTTCCCCCGGGCACCAACACAAAGACTTTCCCCAGTGTGCCTACACCTTCGATAATGCGTGACGCTTCCACATCGGCCGGCAGGAAAGGATTCTTTGCTTTTTCAAACTTGAACGATGTAAGTGCCGTTTGTGCCGGCTGTTGCACGGCTTCGGAAATGGTGACGGCGTAGCGCACCCGCTTTGCTGCGTCTTTTTTTGATGTGATAGTATAAATAATGGTGCGGCTTGAAAAATTCTGCTGCACACCCAGTTGGGGTGATATCGTAAACTCGCTATCGGTGAAGTTCGACAACCCTGGCGTGAGTTGAAGGGCGCTGCCGGCAGGGACGATGATGCGGATTTCGCCTCCTTGCGTTTCCATCCCGTTCGTGATCACCGGGTGGGTAACGGCAATGTTTGTGTAAGCTGTTTCCATCAGTTTGAAATCATTCAGCCGCACCTGGGTAAGATCAATAGCGACAGGGGCAGCAGGATCTTTTTTGCAGGAGAAAATGGTGATGACGAGTAACAGCAGGGCTGTCACCCGGGGACTTGTGTACCTCATTCGAGTGGTTGGTTTAGATGGTTAAAAAAATTCAGGCCGCGAAACTAAGCGCTGTCAAGCGAGAGGGAGCCGCCAATTGATTAACTGCAGAAGAAGAGGATAAAGGGAAGAAGGGCAACTTCTGGTTTGGCAGAATTTTACATTTGGCGACCCTGCCGGCGTTCCGACACATTGGTGAGGAATGCAGTCCTTCGCGGGCAACCGATACATCTGGTCTTCGAACATCCGGCCGGCCCATACCCTCCGCCTTTTTGCATTCTGTCTTATCTTTCTTCCTCGCCAAAAACAACGTATGCGCTTATTCTTTTCATTTTTTTGTTTCGCTGCAACACTCTACACTTCGGCACAAACATCTCCCTATACAAAAGCTTTTCCTCTGGTGGATCGCTACGCCGACAGTTTATTGAAAGAATGGAATATTCCCGGCTTGGCCATTGGTATTGTGCACAAAGACACCCTGATTTATGCAAAAGGGTTTGGCTACCGCGACCGTGAAGCAAAGCTGCCGTTTGACCGGACAACGCTTTTCCCCATTGCTTCCAACACCAAATTGTTTACGGCCACCCTGGCCTGCATGCTGGCAACCGAAGGCAAGCTGGACCTGGCTAAACCCGCACGGACCTATATGCCCAGCTTGCAGTTTTACAACGATGAGCTTAGCGCCAACATTACGCTTCGCGACATGCTGTCGCACCGCACAGGCCTGCCACGGTATGATGGCATCTGGGCCGGTGACACCAGCACTCGCACCGCCTCCGTGGCCAAAGTGGCGTACATGAAACCGCAGCTTTCCCTGCGGGAAGGCTACATCTATAACAACATGATGTTCGCTGCCACCGGCGCTGTAATGGAAGCCGTTACCGATAGCAGTTGGGAAGCATTAACCCAAAGCCGGATACTGCTTCCATTGGCTATGCTGCAGACTGTTTTTACGCCGCAGGAGGCACAGCAGTTTACTAACCGTGCGGCCAGTTATTTTGCCGACAGCAACAAGCGGCTGGTCCGCATCACTCACTTTAGTGCAAGCGAAGCCCTTGGCCCGGCCGGAACCATTACGTCCACGGTAGAAGACATGAGCCATTGGATGACAGCGCAACTGAATGGTGGGCGCTACAAAGGGGTACAGGTGATCCCCGAAGCAGCCATTAAACAAACCCTCATCCCCAACACCATTGCCGACAGGGAGGGCCGTTGGGAAGAACTCTCCCATGCGCTGTATGGCCTGGGCCGAACGGTCAGCATGTACAAAGGCTATAAGATCACCTCACACACCGGTTCCATTGATGGCTTTTACTCCAACATGACACTGATACCTTCTTTAGGCCTCGGCATCTTCATGGTGCACAACGGCGAACCGGGTGGGTCGTTTCGAAGCGCCATGGCCTACCCTGTTATTGACAGGTTATTTGGGCTTAGCCCAACACCCTGGAGTGCCCGTTACCGGCAGGATTATTTAAAAGCAGAAGCGGATGCAAAAAAGCGAAAAGATTCGATCCGGGCGACACAAGTGAAGGGCACACAGCCATCTCATCCCCTGGCAGCTTATGCGGGCACGTATAGCAATCCTGTTTATGGCGAAATGATCGTTGGCCTGAAAGGCAATACACTGGAATTACGTTTTCGCCGCCAGGCTCTACTGCTTCATCATTTTCACTACGACCAGTTTTTTACCGATGAAGGAGACGCCACCGGACAACCCGATTACCGCCTGCACTTTCAAATCAATAGCAAAGGCGAAATCGGCAGCTTTCGGGCGCAGCCGTTTAGCGAAGCGGAAGGAGAATTTGTACGTAAAAAATGAGGAAGCCAATGGGGCGTTCCGATAAAATTAGCGTTGCTGTGGCGGGGCTGCGCAAAGATTAAGCTGGCTAAACCGGCGTTGTCATGCATGCCCGTTTTTCCACCACCCATTTTAACTAAGCTTAAAGCGGTAAGGGGGCCGGGCTGGCAAAATTTTTTTAAGCATTGGGCCAAAACGAACGGCATGCTTTACGATGAAAACGTGGTGAACACCATCAAAGACATTCTTTCGCAGCGCAGGCAAACGGTGGCGGTGGCCGAAAGCGTGACTGCCGGCCACCTGCAGGCAGCGCTCTCCTCTGCGGTTGAAGCTTCCCGTTTTTTTCAGGGTGGCATTACGGCTTATAACCTGGGGCAAAAATGCCGCCACCTACAGGTTGATCCCATCAGCGCCGAAGGCTGCGACTGTGTAAGCGAAGAGGTGGCCCGTACCATGGCCCTGCACGTCAATACAATGTTCACCAGCCAGTACAGCCTTGCCATTACCGGCTATGCCGCCAAAATGCCGGAGAAAGGAAGGAATGAGCTGTTTGCCTGGTATGCCATTGCGCTGAACAACCGGCTTATCCGCACCGAAAGGCTCAGCACCACCAAAGAACGGGTGGAGGCACAGGTAGATTATACCAAACAAGTCCTGCAAAAATTCCTGGAGGTTCTTCAGGAAGGCGCAGAATAAGGGCACAACGCGGCAGGGCATTGTACAGGAAGCTAGGAGGTTTTCCGTTGTATTTCGCCAATGCAGAACCGGCGGCTTGCACCGGTACAAGGCCCGTTCGGATGGGCCCATAAAAAGAGGCTGCCTCAAAAATTTGAGACAGCCTCTTTTTTCTGGCAGGCCATGCTTAGTCTTTCGGTTTTTGCATTCTTTTTCCCATTTCTTCGTAATAGGCATTCATAGCCTTTATTTGCTCGGCCGACAAAAACTCAGCGAACTTTTTTTCTTTCGCCGCTTTCATTTCAGCAATTTTTTTGCTGCGGTCTTCCGCATTCAAATCTTTTAATTCCGTAGTTGCCTTCATGCGCATTTCGTAGTTGAGCTCAATGACCTTTTCGGCCTGGGCCTCGGTCAGTCCCACCTTCTCCATCAGCCCGGGCTTTTGTTTTTCTTTCATTTGCTGCAGCATACTTGGCGGATCGCCGGCGGGTTGTGCATAAGCGCTGGCAGAAAGCAAGGCACCCAGGATCAGGGTCAGGAACAACATCTTCTTCATAGTAAAAGTTTATTTGGTGAGGCAAAAAGGTATTCTATTGGGAGGTTAACCGCCGTTAAAAACAGTATAAGCGGCAGTGGAACAGGTGCTGCCATCACGGCTTTTCACCTGCCCTGATGGGATAAAAGGATTACTGCTTGACGGATTTTTACACACAATGACTGGGGCTGGCAGGGACGGAGGCAATGGTCTGACCCCACCCGGTTACCCGGATGGTGGTTAAAAACGGCCCATGGTAAATGGTGGTACCAACTGACAGCGCAGCTTTTCTTTTGATCCGTTTTGCGCCGTCCCTTCACCACATACCTTTGCAGTACCCGAAAACCTTTTTGCATGAACGAAACCCACGAAAGGCTGCAAGAACTCTTCAACCGCATTCCGCGGCGCCACACGGCCGACAACGTGAAAGAAATCTATACCATACTGGATGCGTATGAAGACGTGCTAAAAGAGATGGAAGCCGATGAACGGTACGGCGCCGGCGTGGCCCCACTGTTCGATCCGCTCGACAACATACGGGCAACGGTGAAAGCCTCCAACAGTCCAAAAGCATCGAAAAAGCAAAAAGACGGCCTTTTTGATGAGGCGTCCAGCGCCCTGAAAGATGAACTGGAGGCCGCCCTGAAATTGTAGCTTTTTCTGTCGCCACGCGGTTGGCAAGTCATTTGTTTTATATACCGGTAAATGGTGTGTATGAAGATGGTGAGCCTGGTGATAATGGCAACGATCGTTTCGTTTAGCGCCTCTGCACAAACAACGGATGGCAGGGCAAAAAAAAGAGCAGTGGCAAAAATTCAGCAAAAGGCAACAATCCGCCAGGTCAAAACCCCGACGGCGGAAACGGGTGGCATCACCGTGCTGTACGATGAAAAAGCCTATAAAGCCAAACGAAGTTTTGAGGAAATGCTCACCCGCAGGCTGGCGGTTGATGCCGAAGAAGCAGAAGCAAAAAGAAAACCCCGGAAAGGTTAATTTCCTCCACTGCCGCTATCGCTGCTGCCGGAACAGCAGCCGCGTCGCAACCGGCCAGGAACAGTGTGTAGCAGGCGTGCAGGTTGGAAGAGATTTTTTTCGGGGCAAAACAAAATTTCTTGCCGCAAAAACACGATCATGGACGGAACGGTGAGAGCGAATATAAAGCCTGGCATGCTGGTGAATATCATTCTAAAGAAAGACCAGCGCACCGGTGTGTTAACAGAAGGGATTGTAAAGAATATATTGACCAGTGCGCCCAAACATCACCGCGGCATTAAAGTACGGTTAGAAGACGGGCAGATAGGAAGAGTGCAGCAAATCCTCGAAGAAGACATTGATTAAAGCCTGCCTGGCATCGTTACGCTTTCGGATTTTATAAAAACGAATGCCACCGGAAAAAATTAATCTACTTGTTTTCCGTTCTCCAGCCTGATCATCCTGTCCACACATTCCGGTATCTCTTCTGCGTAATGCGATACATAAATCACAGTCGTATTGCTCCCGGCACTTATTGCATTCAGCAAGGCCTTCAATAAAGCCACCTGCTCCCCGCTGAACCCCTGCCCGGGTTCATCCAAAATGATCAGCGGCGGGCTTTTGACAAACGCCCTTGCCAACAGGCATAGCCGTTGGTTCACGGCCGATACCTGGCTGAGTAGTTTACCGGCAAGGTGGTCCACGCCAAAAATCTTCATCCACCGCTGTGCAATGGCGGACAGCTCCGGCTGGCTGGGGCGGAACAGGCCTATGGTGTCGTGAAAGCCCGATTCCACCGCCTCGCCGCAGCCCGTTTCCAACGGAAAGCATTGATACAGCTCGGGCGAAAAAAAGCCAATCTTCCGCTTGATGTCCCAGATGCTTTCGCCGCTGCCTTTTTTCCGGTCGAAGAGTATGATGTGATTGGCAAAAGCCTGCGGATTGTCGCCATTGATCAGGGAAAGAAGCGTGGATTTGCCGGCACCGTTGGGTCCCAGCAGCGCCCAGCGTTCGCCTTGTTTAACCGTCCAGTTAATGCCGTCGAGAATCACCTTGTCATCGTACTGTATGCGTACGTTTTTCATCGCCACGATCTCGTTGAACAGGGGCCTGTCGCCAAAGGCCAACAGTGATTGTACTTCGGTTACATCAAGGTTGTTTTCCTTTTCCGGATGGACCGCCGGTGCAGCGGCGGCGCTTTTTTCAGCGGTGGTGATAGTGTTGTTTTTTTCAAATTGAGCAAGGTGTGTAATGGCTTCGGGCACCTCGCCCGGCGTGGTGGAAAGAATCACTGTAATGCCGGCTGCCGCCACACCGTTGATCATTTGCCGAAGCAGAGCCCTTGTATCCGTATCCAGCCCGGTAAAGGGGTTTACAAAAAGCAGTATCCGCGGGTGGCGCAGCAGGGCGGCGGCAATCAGCAGGCGCTTTGTTTCGCCATGCGAAAGCTTGATGAGTTGTTTGTCCAGCAGGGGCGCCAGCTTCAGGCGGGCAATAACATCCTCCCTATCCAACGCCGGCAGTTCGCGGGCTGTGTCAATGCCTTCGAGGTATTCCTGCACCGTCAGCGCATCTTCCGAATCGCTGGAATTAAAGCGTTGCTGGTAATAAAACTGGCTGGTGTTGGACAAATTCCGAAAGCTGTGCCGGTCCCCGATTTTGGCAATAAAGCGCTGTGGCGAAAGAAAGGGATCGCTGCTAATGGCAGCCCGGTACTTTTCAAAAAAAGGGTAATCGGCACGGCCGCCAATGGCCGCTGCCTGGCCAGCCAGTGCATCTATCAGGGCTCTTTTTAAGGCTTCGTTTTCGCCCACAAAAGCCCAGTGTTCGCCTTCCTTTACTTCAAAGCTAACAGGCGGAAAAAGGTCCTCACCAGGCACACGGATAGAAACGTTTTGAAACGAAAGAAGGGTTTGGGGCACAGCCGAAGGTTTACGAAATGGAAAAGCGGCAAGATAAGGACTATAGCGGGATGCACTGGGGCGAAAACATAGACCCCAAATCCGAAATCAATATCTTTTCCTGTTTTCCCTCCCGGGAGAAAATGCGGTCGGCCGTCAACCCGAACGATGGAAAACATTGCTTCCATAAAAAGGATTGGTTCGCTTTGAAATTGCCTGCCTGCTTCTCCGACGCAGGTCCTTAGCTAAAACGTCCTGCCGAATCAAAAAAGCAGTTGCGGAGCAACATAACGGCCCGTTTACGTTGCCGGGGATTGACGAAACTTATGACTTCCTTTTCCCCTGCCAATTTGTTTTATACATCCTGCCCGTAACGGATGGCTGCCGAAAGAATGCAAACAGCACCCCAGTATCGGTTATTGGCGGTGCTGTTTGCAAAAAGAGCTTTGAGGCCCGAAAAAAAGCGCTCAGGTATTGCTCAGGGCAAAAGCGTTTATATCGCCGTCATCGTACGCATCCAGACGATGGGTGCCGTTGGTAGCCAGCGCATACACCTGCAGGTTCTCGGAAAACGCCGCCTGTGGGCAGGTGCCAATCAATTGCGACACCGGAACCTCATCCGAAAAAATTCCGCCCGACAACGTATAGTTTCCCACCCCCGAAATCACATAACCACTGGCATTCACGCCGGGGGTAATGGCCGTGGTATTGTTGCCCTTCACCACACCAAAACCAAAGGTGGCAAAGTGGCGCGGGTGTGTTGCCTCGAAGCTTAAGCGTACGAGCTGATTTGCATCGGTGTACCGTAAAAACCCGCAGGCGCCGGAATATTGCGGCGAACCGCTAACCAGGATGCTGGCATCCTGGATATCGGCATTGCAAACTGCGTTGTCTATTCGCACTTTTACCCGCAGACGGAAGGCATTGGCAGGACTCACCGGATTTATCTGCAGGTAGGTATTGGGCGCATCTACCGATTCGCCGACATCGAAGTAGTCGGTAACCTGAAAGACCTGTTTCGGCACTTCCACAACGTTAAAGTTGCCGGCAGCATCTTTCCGCAGCAGCTCCAGTTCAAAGCGCCACAAACCATCGGCCAGTGAGCGGCTGTCAATGCCGGCCGACCAGAAATCGGGGCTTGTCCATTGAATGGTGAGTGCTTTATCGGCGGCCGGAACGCCGGGATCATCATAAATATTCCAGTGTGGTATGCGGTAACCGATATTCTCCCCCGATCCCTCCGGACCAAGCGGTACCGATCTTGTTTCAAAATGATAATGCCCTCCCGAATCCTGGGTGATCACAAAATAGGTTTTGTGCACTACGCTGTTGATGGCATTTGTTGGCGGCGACAGGATGTCATTCAGGGCAGCGTCTTTTAGCTGGGTCCGCCGCCAGCGGTAATGGGTAATGGTGGCCGACGGAAATCCATCGCCAAACAGCAGCTTAAAATACAGGTCGCTCCCAAAGGGACTGATGCGCAGCGAATTGATAATATCGGTACAACCCACGTTGGGCAGGCTTACCCCTTGTACGCTGGCCGTGCTGCCATTGCTTTGCTCAATGTGCAGGGCTGTAGCCGCTTCGCCAATAGAGCGGAACCAGACAATCTCTCCCTGCGCCTGCCCGGTACAAGTGCAAGGCAACACACGCGGATCGGTGATGGTAATATTGATGTCAGTGCCGCAGGTATAATTCCAGCGGGTATTGCAGGGAACCGGCGGACGGTACACGGTTACCCACTGCCCGTTGGGCAAACAAACTTCCACCCATACATAGATATCCTTGTCGTTGGTCAGGTTCAGGTATTCGAAGTTGAAACGCCCGTTGCAATCGCTGTAAACGGTGCCTATTTCTTCGTACACGTAGAAATAAGGCCAGAACCAGGGCCACCAGCAGATGTAGGGATGCAACAGATGGAAATTATTGCGGATGGTTTCGCTCACGATGAGGGCCGAAGACGAAAGAAGCCCGCTTTTCACGCCATCCGGTAGCGCCGATGGCATCTGGGTTGCCGAAATGGCCATGGCCTGCAGCCCTGCGGAAGATGCCGACTGTATTTCGGAGGGCGCTGACACCTGTTTTTTGAGGCTTACTTTGGCACTTGTTTTTGTGCGCAAAGAAGTAGAAGATAGCAGCGGGCTGCGGAAACTGCCGGCATTCGGCAGGTGGCTGAAAGGAGCCGGGTCGGGCTCGGGTATGGGAATGGGAATGCGCTCCGGATATAGAATGATTTCTTTCAGCTTCCGGCCCAGGTCTGCTATAATCCGTGGCGGAATGCGCCACCACCACCAATGAATGCGGTCCACTTCGCAAACGTGAACACGGGCATCACAAACAGGCAGTACCTTGTTCGTCCCATCAATGCTGAATGTTTTGGTTAGCCGGCCGGTCACCAGGCACCATTTAAATGGCAGGAGCGAAAAAGCCGGAACACCGTGAAAAATGATTTCGTTGTTCAGCAACCGCAGAGCGGGTTGATAGCCTCCGGCTTTTCGCAGCAACGACGGTGTTACCAGCCGGTTCCCAATATCGTCGGGCAGCACTGGGGCGATCCACATTTCCGCCTTGTCTTCAATTTCGTCGGCACCGGTTCGTAATTGTACCCGTCCTTTTTCCAGGCCGGCCGTTTCAATCAAGTGGCCCGCTTTGTTAAACACATACAGCTTTGCATGTTCAAGCGATTGGTTGTTGGCGCTTCTTACCTGCACAACAACAGGTTTTTGTTCTTTAGCCATAAGAAGACGATTTTGTGCCTACTCTTTAATGCCGGATTTTCGGCGAACTCCGTTTAGCTGATTGACGTTGTCGAAATCACACGGACGGTTAAGACGAAGTAGTGTCCTGTTCCTGTTGCCGGATAATGAAGTGAAAAGACCTGGAGAAATATACCTGTAAGTTATCAAAACTATTTTGCATTTAGCAGGCAGCACAAAATCTTCTGCGGGCTTGAGCCAAGGTGCAGAAACCAGGCGCCAACAAACTCTCTTTTTTTTTAAGGGTTCGGGGCGGGGCAAAACACGAGGTCTTTCTTCGTGCACTTGTTACCGGATTTCGATCTTGTTGCAGGCTGCCAATCAATTCTTCCTGTAAAAAAGCCCTGGCCAAAGCGGACCTTCAAAAATGAAAGATCCCATTGCGGAGTCAAAAACCGGTGCAGGCAGCAAGGTTAATCATCGTGGCCAACAAAAAGAAGGGCCGGTATTATCCTGCTTTTGCCATTCCGCCTGTTAATTTTTCTGGCCGTGTTGCTTCGCCGGCCTTTCACCCTCACCGTTGGCGCATTTATTGAAAAGCTGTTTCCAGGTGACTTTGATGGTCACCGGAAACCTTTGTACCATGAAACAAAAATTGCTTCTTATTGCCATCTTCTGTTCGCTCTTTGCCGGCGCCCAGCAACGGGTAAACCAATGCGGCATTATTATACCGCCCAAATCCGTGAAGTCCAATTTCAGCTCGGTGTACGAGGCGGGCGGTTATGTACGCAATATGCTGGAACAAATCAACTGGCGGGAGAACTTTCAGTTGCAGGAGCAGAACGGCATCAACAACGCTTATGCTACCATCATCCGCAACCAGCGGTACATTGTTTATGACAATAATTTTCTCGAAAACCTCGACGCCCATGCCGGCACCAAATGGGCCTCTATCTCGGTGCTGGCGCACGAGATGGGCCACCATTACCGCAACCATGTGGTGGACCGCCAGGGCAGCACGCCGCCAAAAGAACTGGAAGCCGATTATTTCTCGGGTTATGTAATGGCAAAACTCGGTGCTTCGCAGGCCGAAGCGCTTGCCGCCATGGCAAAGATTGCTTCGGCCCGTGCTTCTTCTTCGCACCCCGCCCGGGCCGATCGCCTGTCGGCTATCACCAATGGCTGGAATGCTGCCAGCCAAACCACCAACACCCCGCCACCGGTGGTTACAACACCGCCCAATAACCCGCAGCCACAGGCACCCCCCGCCGGCAACGATGCCTCCTGGATCTATCTTTCGCTTTACAGCAACAGCAACATGACGGTGTACCTGTCGGACGATGGCCGCACCTACAACGAAGCACCCATTAAAGTGGGTGAGCCCTTTGTGTTTAAGTTTGAAGTGTATAATTACGGCTGGCTGCGCTTTAGTAATAACAGCCGGGCCCGCACGTACCGCCTGCAGCATGGAAAGGATTATGCTATTGTATGGAGCCGCCGCAGCAACAATTGGGCGGTGGTAGAAGTGCCCTAAGAAAAAACAAATTTTCCACCGGATCCTACGTTCGCTTTTGTCATGATGCTCCATCATGACAAAACCTCTGTGGTCCTTTCGGCCCTGGCGAGGTTAGTTTAGTTCGGAGCCGCGCCAGCGAAGACGGTTTTTCCGCCATGCTTTTTGCCCGATAGTTTTAATGGTGATTACGCACCGGTTGTTGCAACAGAGGTGGTTACCCGGCTTTTGCATCCGCCCTTCTTTGCCTGGCTGCCATCGGCCACTTCTTTATTTCCGCCAATGCGCCAAAATGGTTTACCTTGAAAAGAATACCTCACCAAAACCACTCATTATGACAAAAACAATCACCTGCCTGCTTGCGGCTGTGCTGCTCATGGCCTGCGCTAATGATGCCACTATAAAAAGCGCTGCCGATTCTACCGCAGCCGCCGGCAATGTACCGGAAACAGAGGCAGTGGAACTGCCTTACTCCGTACCGGGAATGCCCGATTGGGAAAGGGGAAAAGCCGCCAACGTAGCAGTGGCCATGAATACCTTAAAGGCTTATGCCGACAACGACATGTCCCGCCTGCAACAATACCTGGCCGATTCGGTAGAGTTTTATACCGACAACCTGTCGTTTAAAGGCAGCCGGGACAGCCTTGTTAAACTGTTCACGGTGTACCGCAACCGGATGGACTCCATTGACATCCGCATGCACGACTACGAGTCTGTTGCCAGCAAGTCCCGCGGCCAGGAATGGGTAAGCCTGTGGTACACCGAAACCAGCCGGCGGAAAGGTGGCGCCACCGACTCTGCCATGGTGATGGATGACGTAAAAATCATCAATGGCAAGGTGGCCACAATTGATTCGAAACT
This sequence comes from uncultured Flavisolibacter sp., assembly GCA_965365435.1. Lineage (GTDB taxonomy): Bacteria > Bacteroidota > Bacteroidia > Chitinophagales > Chitinophagaceae > Flavisolibacter. The sequence continues at coordinate 137,142 of CBDUBQ010000008.1, read as the reverse complement.
GCGCCGGCTGGGAAAACAATAAATCGCTTTCGTCGGTTTTTCACAGAAAGTTTTGTGCAGCCGACCATTTTTGCTAAAGCATACTACCGGCTGGCCCGCACAGCCCATATCCTGTTGCCTGCATCGTCGGCAACCAGCATCATTCCTTTTTTTGTAAACGCTATGCCTACCGGCCGGCCGCGTACATCCTTGTCTTTCCCGGTTAGGAAACCCGTTAGAAAATCTTCGGGCGGCCCGGAGGATTTTCCGCCTTTGAAAGGCACGAACACAACTTTGTAGCCCGACAATTGCGACCGGTTCCAGGAGCCACGCTGGCCCACGAAAGCGCCGCCGCTGTATTTGCCCGGCAGGGCCAACGCCTCATCAAAGGCCAGGCCTAAAGAGGCGGTATGGGCGCCCAGGGCCACATCGGGCACAATCACCGATTGGCTGGCTGGCTTTGGTGTACTGTCTTTCAACCGCGGATCTTCATTGGCACCGAAATAGTAAAACGGCCAGCCGTAAAAGCCACCGGGCTTCACCGAGGTCAGGTAATCCGGCACCAGGTCGTCGCCCAATTCGTCGCGTTCGTTCACTGCCGTCCACAGGGTGTTGGTGCCGGTAGCCCAGGCCATGCCCACGGGGTTGCGCAGGCCACTGGCATAAATCCTTTCGCCAGATCCATCGGGATTAACTTCTAAAATGGCAGCCCGCCTGGCCTCGGTGGCCAGGCCATGTTCGGCCACATTGCTGGCCGACCCTACGGAGATGTAAATTTTGGATCCATCTTTGGCCGCCAGCAAATTCCGCGTCCAGTGGTTGTTGTAGCCGCCCGCCGGCAACGACAGGATTTTTTTGCCGGCACCGGTGATGGTGGTGGCCCCGGATGAATAGGGAAATTGCCATACGCCGTCGGTATTGGCCACATAAAAAGCATTTCCCAACACCAGCATACCGAAAGGCTGATTCAGATTTTTCAGGAACACTGTCCGCAATTCGTATCTGCCGTCGCCGTCGGCATCGCGAAATAGGGTAATGCGGTTGGCCGAAGCGCCATCATTCTGCGATTTTGTTTTTCCTGCCACCACCGCTTTTACCTTATCCTTTACGCCCGAGGTTGTGTTTGATTCCGCCACCAGGATATCGCCGGATGGCGTGATATAAATCCAACGCGGGTTGTCGAGGCTGTCGGCAAATGCCTGCACCGTAAAACCTGCCGGCGCTTTTGGCGCCTGGCCATCCTCCCAGCCAATGACGTTGCTGAAGTTACGGACCGATTCGGTGGCATAGGGCGCCGGAAGGTTTACGGCCTGGGCCGCGGTGGTTACGGTTGTGTCCTTTCCCGCATTTTCTTTCTTTTTTTCATCGGCACCAGAGCCGCAGCTAACGGCTGTTGCAAACAAGGCTATCACTATAACGGTAAGCTGTATTGGCTTCATATAAGCTGATTGAACCGCAACCGTAACAAAAGCTATGCCCTCGCCATCAACGGCCGGCGGAACGCCGTGGCTGGCCGGCTGGTAACCGTCGGCAGCATTGGCAATCACCGGGCTTATGGAGCAGAAAATGGAACGGCCTGGTGCGGCCTGGTCGGCCAGGGGTGGGTAACATTTTTACAAAGCCGGATGACCGGTGCAGGTACAGCCGGCGTGCTTTGGTAAACTTATTGCAGCCCTACCCCCTTTTTAACCGTTTGGCGTGAAAAAACAACAATCTTCCATGTGGATACTCTTTGCCCTTTTAGGAGCGGTGTCGGCCGCCCTCGTTACCGTGCTGTCGAAGGCTGGTTTAAAGAACATTGACAGCAGTCTTGCCTTTGCCATCCAGGCAGTGCTGATTATTCTGGTATCCTGGGGGGTGGTACTGGCGCAGGGGAACACCGCACAGCTAAAGGAGCTGGACGGACGTACCTGGACCTACCTGGTAGCAGCGGGTGTTCTCACGGCTTTTTCTTCCCTGTTCACCTTCCGCGCCTTAAAGCTGGGCGAGGCATCGGTTGTCAATCCGCTGGAGCGCATTTCGCTGGTGTTTGCGATTATACTGGCGGCGCTGTTTTTAAAAGAAAAAATTACCTGGCAGATTATGGTTGGCGCAGGGCTGATGGTGGCCGGTGCGGTGGTCATTGCCTTATCGGGAAATTCAAAATAGCGCCACGCTCAGAAAAGGGGTGGTTTGTTTTGAAGGGATGACGGAGAGGCGATGGCAATTGGCCGGTCATCGAAAAACCATCCACCGTTATCAGTCGCTTGTTCTGCAAGGCAGATGGGCGATTAGTCCGCCTGCCTGCGTACAAACCGTTTGGACACCGTGCCCCTTCGCGTGTGCAACTGAAAAAAATACAGCCCCGGTGGTTGGTTGACCAGATCAATCACGACCCTGTTTTCGCCCTTTGTCAGCAACACCCCCTGTTGCCGCAGGGTACGGCCGGCCCCGTCGGCCAGTGTGTAGCTGGCTGCTTCGGCGGCTGGCGCCAGAATGCGCAGGTACAGGTGTTGCCGCACCGGATTGACGAGTACCGTCAGCCTGAATACCGGCGCAGGAATGATGCTCCCGATGGGCGAGTAAACCACCTCTCCGTTGTGCCCGATAAGCTTGATGCGATAGTAGCCCTTTCCGTTCAGCGGCCGTGTATCGGTAAACGTAAAACGGTCGGCGGCGCTGGTGAGCGCATGGCTACTTTCCAGGCGAAGGGCGGTGAAGTGCTGGCCGTCGTCACTCCTTTCCACAACCGTTTGGTAACTGGTGTTGGCTGCCGTTTCCCACCGGAGCATTACCGTGTCCGGCTCCGGTCCTTCTGCCACCGTAAACGAAAGAATATTCAGCGGCAGGGTGCCTGGCACCGGGAAGCTTACCGTATGGGTTAACAGCACCGATTCTACGCCGGTGCTATCTACCCGGTAACCGGTGAGGGTGACAGACAGGCTGCTGCCGCCGTTGTCGGTAACATCCAGCGCCGCGTACTGCCCGTGCTGCCGGCTGGGATTAAGGAAGTAACCGTGGCTGTAAGTACCACCGCGGTAAGAGCCCGATTGGTTAACCGCCGCCGCCTGCAACAGCGGATACTTAAACGGGTTGCCGGCACCGGTGGAAAAATCGTAGTGGCTGCCATCGTCGAGTGCCAGCATATGGATATCGCCGCAAATGATCAGGAGGTTCTGTATGGCAGTGGCTTTGAAAAAATCCGACAGTTCGGTGCGTTCGGCCTCGTAACCGGCCCAGGAGTCAGTTTCGGCCGAGCCGCCCCAGGGCGTGCTGTTGATCCATACAATGAGGTGGTTGTTGTTTTTTGCCGCAAGGCACTCGGCTTTGAACCAGGCTTTTTGCGCAGCTCCCATCATTGTAGTGCCCGACACGCCTTTCTCCGAGCGAAGGTCGGTTAAGATAAACCGGACACGCCCTACCGTAAAGGCCTGGTAAATGGGCACGTTGCCCGAGCCGGCCGGCAGCGGATAGTGCGGCACATACTCCTGGTAAGCCAGCCGGGCGTTGGTGCGCCCGGCGGCGGTGGCGGTGGTGTTGTCGCCGCAGTAATCGTGATCGTCCCACACGTAGGCCATCGGCGTATCACGAAGCAGTTCCTTCAACGCCGGCTGCAGGATGGTGTTTTCTAACGGCGCCCGGTGCACGTTGATGTCGGTGGCCGAGTTGGCATCACTGTAGTGCAAATCGCCGTGAGTAATATGCAGGAGTGGATTTTTTTCTTTGATACGGTAGAACACCGGGTGGTTGCTGTTGAAATTGCACGAAGCCACAGTAAAGCGAAAAGATTGCGGACCGTCCGCCATAGTGCGAAACCGGCCAATGGCGTCGGCAGCCATATCTACAACGCCATCGGCTTCTATACCGTAATAATATTCCGTATCGGGCTGCAGGCCACTGATGGCAAGAGGAACAACATAATTATTGGTGGCGTCGGCCGTTGCAAAAGCGCTGTAAACGGGGTTGGCAAGCAAGGGATCGCTGCTCACCACCAGCCTTGCCAAAATGGTGGCAGAACTTAGCTTTGCCCTGACCCGGGCAGCAGCGGCAGTTATGCCGCCGGTCCAGACAAATTTGACTTTATTCAGAAAGCGGCTGCGGGTACGCCCCGGAAAAGCCAATAAGCCAACAGGCTTTAGAAAAGCAAAACCACTAAGAAAACCCAGGTAACGGAGGAAGCGGCTTCTTTTCATAGCGGTCTGTATTTAATGGAGTGAATAAATATACCGAAAGCGAATGAAGCCTTTCCGGTTTGGGCAAAGCCCCAATCAGTAAGCCGGCTGAAAAATACCGGCCCTATGCCGGCAGCATCCTGCCTCAACCATTGCCGCACAGTCTTTGTTCTTACGTAGTATGCAAACCATTTTCTTTTCCCTTGTGCTGTTGCTGACCGCAGCGGCCAGCCGTTGCACCAACACGGGCTCACCGGCCACCACGGGTACCGATACGGTTTATACCTACAAAACCCCGCACCCCGATGGCACGGGAAAAGTTTATCAGGGCCGCGAAATTGCCCACGTGATGAGCGCCAGCGGCGCCGACTGGCTGGAGCGCAGCACCCGCCAGCAGGAGGAAGATGCCGACGCCGCCATTGCGGCGCTGCCCTTACAGCCAAGCAGCACCGTGGCCGACGTAGGCGCCGGCAGCGGTTATTATAGTTTTCGCATAGCCGGCCGGGTGCCGCAGGGGAAGGTGTACGCCGTAGAAGTACAGGAGGAATTTATTGCCATGCTGAACAACCGGATACGGCAGGAAAAAGCGCCGAACGTAAGCGTGATAAAGGGTAGTGAGCAAAGCCCCAACCTGCCCGATAGTTCGGTGGACCTTGCCATGATGGTGGACGTGTACCACGAGCTGGCCTACCCCAGGGAAATGTTGCAAGCTCTGCACAAGGCGCTTCGCCACGATGGGCGGTTGTTATTGTTAGAGTACCGTGCCGAGGATCCCTCTGTTCCCATAAAGGAACTGCATAAGCTCAGCGTGGCACAGGCAAAGCGGGAGCTGGAGGCCAATGGCTTTGTGTTAGACCAAAAGAAGGATTTTTTGCCTATTCAACATTACCTGCTGTTTCGAAAAAAGAAATAGAGCGTTCAGCCAGGCGGCACTTTCGATTGAGCGATAAGCAGCGTTTATCCCTTTGTAAAATAACCTGTGTAAGTCCACTGAGGCGGGTCCGCTGACATACCACCTTCTGTCCCCGCTGCCGGCTGTCGTTTCTCATCTGGCAAGGGCGACGGGCGCCTTTTAGCAAAAACGAATCAATGCTCCTTCCGGCTATGCGTCAGTACGGCAGCAGCAATACCCAAATGGGATTGGTATGCGTCTCCGTCACCACAAACTGGCTTTCCCCTACGGCCACAAATCCTTCCTTTTGATAAAATCGCAACGCACGGTCGTTCTTCTTCCACACATCCAGCCAGATGCCTTTATCACCGGCAGCTTTCGAAAGCTCAACGGCTTTCCTCAGCAGCAGCTGCCCCAGTTTAAGGCCGTAAAACTTTTTCAGCAGGTAAATTCGCTCCAGTTTGGTAACCGGTTGCAGGGGTACCATCGGGTGTGGGATAGCAGAAATGATTTTGAAATAACCGGCCGCCTCTCCGTTATAGAACACCGCCCAAAAAATATTTCTCTCATCGCTCAGTTCCTGGCGGCAGGCCTCGCCGTCAAAACTTTTGTCAACATAGCGCTGCATCGTATCGCCGGGCGCACTGTGCCCGTGCGACTCCAGCAAACTGGCACCACCAATTTTTGACAGCAGCACGGCGTCGGCCGGCGTCAGTTTTCTCAACATCACCATTTGGCAAAAATACCAAAGCCCTGTTTTGCGCCGGCGCAAAACAGGGCTTTGGTATAACCGGCCTGCTTCCATGGAAGCACATCTCAAAACCGGGCGTGCACGCCAATACCCACGTACCTCGACAAGAGATTGGTAGAGGTATGAAGCAGGTTCTGGCTTTGCACATTGGCTTCAAGGCTCTTTACCAGCTTACCCTTTAACGGCCAGGTATAACCGGCCAGCAAAAAATTGCTGCGGGCAGTGGTTTTATCCTCTTCCATCCTGCCGTTTTTGTCCACATCGGCTTCATTGAAATTGATGAGGGCCGCCCCCTGGAAAAAGAGGCGCTTCAGCGTCAGCGAGGTTCGCAGGCCACCCCGTAGCGGCGCCTTGCCGGCATCCAGGTAAAGTGCCTCGGCTGTGGTGGTGATAAATCCGGGACTGCCGTATTTTTTCCGTTCGTATTTGTCGTGGAAAACGGTGGCGGCCAATGTCCAGTTGGCGTCTGCCTTTTGCAGCAGCACCGACCGTAGTTCCACGCTCCAGTTTTTGGCCTTCAGCGGTTCGTAAAAAAACACATAGGCAGTGGTGGTGCCGTTATAGATGGAGGTGTAGGTTTGAATCATTTCGTCGTGCAGGCGGTAGCTGCCGCGGAGCACCATCCGGTTTTGCCACCAGCCAATGGTCAGGCTGCTCACCCACACCTGCGAGGCATTGTACAAGGCTGCTTCGGGGTTGGAAAAATAAACGGATCCAAAGGGGTTGAACGGCGGCATGTTGCTGCGGTAGGCTGTCCCCAGCAGGTCTATACGGCCAAAAGAGGTCTGGTATTTTTGCCAGGCCGAGGAAAGCGCCAGCGAGCTGAGGCCCGGGCTTTTCAGTAGCGAAGCCAGCTCCAGCCGAAGGGCGGCATTCGGCAACAACTTTTTATAGGTTTCTTTTCCTTTAAACGAATGGCCATAGTCGTCGTAGGTGGCGCCCGCCTCGGCGGTCAGCACCTGCTTCCATTGCAACACAACATTGGGCGACACCGCAAAGCTGCGGCTGCGAATGCCATAGTACGAGCTGTTGGCGGAGGCATTGGTTCCTGATGTGGTAATGCTGTAGCTGTCTTCGGAGCCGCGGGTAAAACGATAGCGGGCCACCAGCGATGCCTGAAGCTGCAGGTCCTTTGTAGTAATAGCGGCAAAGCCAAACTGGTTGGTAAAAGCGTAATAACGCTGAAAGCGGTCGTTGCCGGCCACACGGCGAAAATTGAACCCGCCCATTTGAGCCGCCTGCTCATCGTCTTTGTCCTCGCCGTAGCTCATTTCGGCGGTAAGCCGGTTACTTATTTTCGCCGATGGAGAAAAGCGCAAGCCCACCTGCGCACTGCCGTAAAAATTTTGTTGGTGGGCCGTGAAATTTTGCTCACCGCCACCCTGCGGAAAAATCGTTTTACGGTCGGCGTGCTGCGGTTGCGAGGCCAGGAAAAAGCCGCCATCGAGTGCCCATTGGCTGCTCAATTGTGCGCCCGCGGCGGCCGACAGACGGAGGCGGCTGTCGTGCGAATGAAACGTTTGATCATTGCCGGTACTGATGGCACGCAGGTCGGGTTGCTGAATGCGCAGGTACGAAGCAGCAGCCGATACAAAGGAACGATTGTCCCGGCGGCGATAACCAGCCTCGTTAAACGTGGCAAAGCCAGTGCCGTACTGAAGGGTATTGTTGCCCATGCGGCCGTCGGGCGCCGATAAAATGCCAGTTTTGGTTGACAGGTCGGCCCCGCTTTTTTGCGGGCGCAGGCTGATGACAAACGTGCCGCGGCGGGCCAGGCTGCCACGGGTGAGCGCTGTGCCGGCCGGGTAAAAATGAATGCTTTCGATTTGCGAAAGATTGATGGCATTGGGATTAACCGCCACAAAGCCATCCACCAAAAAACTATAATCCTCTTCTACCACCGATACATTGCCCACAAAGGGAAAAGCGCCCTGCACCAGCGACATAAAGCTGGTGGCCGGTAAGCGTTCAATCTCCGCTTTTGTGAGCGATAAAATACTGGCGGGCGAAGCGCCGTAAACGGCTTTGGCGGAATCGGTTTGCGAAAATGCCTGCAACGAAAAGCAGGCAGCAAGCAGCAGCGTGATTTTTTTCATAAGTCAACTCGTTGGCGCAGCAAAAGAAAGTTTTTTTTGTGAAGTAAAAAATCACCGGTGTTTCCTTGCCATGCCTGGCTACCGGGCGGCAAAATTCAGTACCCTGACCGTTTGTTTTGGCCGAACGTTGCATCCCGCTCTTCGTACCGGAAAGAAAGTTTAAAATCTGGCACCTTCTTTTCACTCCTCTTCTTCTAAATCCTTTTATTATGGCAAACCAGGGAAATCGCAGCAACGGAAACAACCATGCCGGCAAAGGCCAAACGGGAGATGCCGATAAAAAAACAGCGGCGCCCAGGCCCAACCCCGAACGCTCCGATGTAAAACACGGAGCGATAGAAAACGACGGCAACACCAATCGCACTTCTAACGAGGGCCGCAAAACGGCATCGGGTGGCAGTTAGTCGGATCACTCCGCCAGAAAAGCACCGGCTGATGCGCCGGTGCTTTTTTTGGGACATGAAAAATCTCTTCACCAAAAACCCCAGATACCCACGCAGATTGGACAATGTTTTGTTCACCTTTCATCCGAAAAAAATCCCGGCCTTTACAGACCGGGATTCAACAACAATGGGTGGTTGTTTTATTGCTTCATCAGGGTTAGTTGCTGTTGTTGATTGCCCTGCCTTAGTTCGGCCAGGTACATGCCGGCGGGCAGGCCGCTCATATTGATGGTGGTTTCAAACTGGCTGATGCGGGCCCGCTTTACCGGCTGCCCGGCCGATGTATAAATGGTGATAACACCGGGTGTGGCACTGGCCGTGCGAATGGTGAGGCGGTCCGCCACCGGATTAGGATACCAGCTTGCCCGCAATGCTTTGCCAAATTGCACCGCCACTACCCGGCTGTGTGTGCTTTTGCCATCGGCATCTTCCTGCAGCAGGCGGTAAAAATTAGCACCTTCTGCCGGTGAGGCATGGGTGAAGCGATAATGTTGCGTAATGGTGCTGCTACCGGCCGCTTTTACCACACCCACTGTTTTCCAGGCTGTGCCGTTGGTACTATGCTGCACAGTAAACTGCGTCGTGTTTTCCTCCGAAGCTGTGCTCCACCGCAGCAGTACACCCGTCTCAGCCAGCGAGCCGTCGAACTGCAGCAGGCGTACCGGCAAAATATTGCCGTTTTGGATGGTAAAGAGCGCATTGCCGCGGCCGATCATTTCCACCTTGCCGCCATCGGCATACGCACCGGTAACAACGCTGTAGCTGGCCTGCGGAATGGCCGTCCAGCTACTGCCATCGGCCGACGAAATAATGTAATCCTGCCCGCTGGCAATATCTACCACCGCACCGGTAAATTTTCCTCCCGAATAGGTCAGCACGCCTTCGTCCCAGGTACCGCCCAGCACCACGCCGGCAGGCTCGTTGTCGCACACGGCCTTGTCACCGTAAGAAGCCGCGTTGGCCGGTGTGGCAGTGGATACCGAAAAGAACCGGCCGTCGGTGTCCACACCCAATACATGGTACTTGCTGCCGTCGTACACCACATCCTTAAAATAATACACGTCGAAGCCAAGGGTGGGCGTTACATCGTTCCAGGTGACGCCGTCGGCCGAGTGCAGAATGCGTCCGTTGTAATCGTCGTTGTTGCTGCCGAGGGCAAAAAACTGGTTGTTGATATAACGGACTTTCAGGTAGCTGTTATTGAGCGAGCTGGCGGTGGTCCAGGTAGTGCCGCCGTTAGTGGAATAGCGCAAAAAGCTTCCGGTACCGGTGTAGCCGCCAGCGACAAAACGGCCGTTGCCATAAGCCAGTGCCATAAAGGTTTCGCCTGCGTTGTTATATACTTTGCTCCAGGTATCGCCGTCGTTTAACGAACTGTACACACCGGTGTAGCCGCCCGCCAACAGCCGGCTGCCATCGTGCGCCACAGCATAAAACTCGCGGGCACCGGCCGGGCTGCGGTTCACCCAGGCGCCAAACTCGCTGGCATTGTAAAGCTGGCCGTCGCCGCTGATGTAGCCAACCGCCACATACTTGCCGGCGGTCTTTACCATATCGCTGTAGCTGTAGCCGGAATGTTTGTACGTCAGCCCGTCGGACGATGAAACGATGCCCTCATTGCCACAAACAAAATAAATTCCATTGAGGATGGCGGACTCCTGCGGCACAATGTAGGCGGTCTTGTTCAGCAAGGTAAAATTGACGCCGTCGGCAGAGGTGAAGGTGGAACCATAACCACCATAGTATTGACTGGAACCGTAAAAGCTATATTGAGTGCCGTCCCACACGCCGTTGAAGATCTGGTGCGAGTTGTTCCAGGTGGTGGTGGAATGATCGGGTTGATGGAGCACAATGTTGTCGGTCACCTCCGTCCAGGAAGAACCGGTGGCCGAGGTAAACATGCGGTTGCCGATCATAAAGGCCCAAAACCTGTCTTTCAAAAACTGAATGCGGTTGGTGCCGTTCCAGGCCGGCACGTTAGAGGCATAGCTCCAGGAGTTGCTGGCGCCCGTTGACGACCGGTACACGATGGCCTGGCTGCCCTTTTCGTTGCGTGCCGCCAGTATAAACCAGCCGTTGCCATAGGCCATTGACACAAAAAAGTCAGTGGCAGCGCCTGCGCTGAAGGTGATCGGCGTCCAGGTGCTGCCATCGGCCGAGGTAAGCAGGGTGCGGTTGTTGCCAATGGCAAAAAAAGCATTATTGAAAAAATAGACCTTGTAAAGATCATTGCTTGTGCCCGAAGCCTGGCTTGTCCAGGTAATGCCGTCGGGCGAGGTTTGAATTACACCTTCGTTACCTACCACTACAAACAGGCCGGCCGCAAATGCCAGAAAATTAAGCTGGGTAGCCACCAGCCCCGATGCCGGCGCCACCGACCACGACAAACCCGTGGCCGACGTGAATAACTGGTTGTACACAGAGCTCGTCAGGAGCAGGTATTTGCCATTGCCGTACGCTACCTGGTTGGCCGGGCGTCCTACCGGGTAGCCGGCATCTACCGTTACGGAGGGCAGTTGCGCCTTAAGCGCCGGGAGCTGGAAGACGAAAAGAAAGGCAAGAAGCCAGGAGAATCGTTGAAGGAATTTCATAATACTGGATTGAGCGTTTTGGATAGAATTGGATTGCTGACAAAAATAAAGTTCCTGCAAGGCCCCGGCAAGGTGGGAAATAACGGAAAAACCGGATCGTATTTTCCGCAGCCAACCTCACTAAAGAACTGTTTGGCCACGCTCCCGCGGCACCGTTTACCGGCCCGTGGCCGGCGGCACAATTTCTGTAGCCCTTCCCCGGTAACCAATTATTCAATCGTCAATTTATCTGTTATGGCAGAAATTCGTGTGGAACCCAAAAAACAAACCTCTGCTTCGTGGGTCTGGATCGCTATTGTGGTGCTGCTGGCCGCCGCTCTTGTTTACTACCTGATAACCCGCCAGAAAACGGCCGACGCCACGCCGCCACCGGCCAATACCACGGGTAAAATTTATCACCCATCGCCTATCCGCAGCCTGCATGACCTGCTGCTGCCCAACCCAACAACTTATATCTGTTAACCGCCAAAGGCCTCGCAAAGGTCTTTTTGCAATAAACCCAAAGAACTATGGACAACATGAAACACCGGCGGCTCCAGGAGCTCGACCGCTCAGACTTTGCAATCACCAAAGGCGATCCGGACATTCGCGGATGGGACGTAAAAAATGCCACGGGCCAAAAGATCGGTGAAGTGGAAGAACTGATTCTGGATGCACAGCAGCAAAAGGTGCGCTACATGGTGGTGGAGCTTGATGATGATGAGCTGGACCTGGAAGACGACAAGAAAGTGCTGATCCCGATTGGGCTGGCCGAACTGGACAAAGATGATGACGATGTGCTGCTGCCGGGCATTACCCCGGAGCAGCTACGCAGCCTGCCGGCTTACGATCGCGACAGCCTCGACGACGAGGCCGAACGCCAGGTTTGTGCGGCGCTCGGCCGGGCGGCCACCGATCACCTGCTTCCGCCATCAGGCACTGCTACCGAAGCCACAGCAGCGGTGCGGACACCGGCCGGCAACGCCACAACGAGTGACAGCACCACGGCAGACAACGATAATGAGCCGGCGATTGGTACCGCCGACTATTACGGCAATTTTTACCAGCATGCTTTTTTCAGCGATTATAACCTGTATAAAAACCGTCGCATGACAGAGGCAAAGCAGGGAAACGAAGATTCGGAGTACGAACGTGGCCTGCGCCTTTGGGAGCTGCGCAGCGAAGGCGGCCTGCTGCCTGGCGATAGTAAGGAAAACACGGCATCGCACGGACGAAGCGATAGCGATGAACAACGGAAAGAGAAGATCAGGGAACGGCGCCAATCATATGAAGAACACAGGGAATCAAAAAAAGGAGGCACCATCATTCAGCGTATAAAAGATGAGGGCATGCAGGATGCTTGAGGCGAGGCCTGATTTCGGTTAACCGCCGGTGTGGTATATCGGATGTCTTCTACAGCACCGATAGAAATTGTGAGCATAAAACAGAACAGCCGGCTTAGCCGGCTGTTCTGTTATGGGTGTCGGTTAAGTCCAAATGATCACCCGTCAGCCGGCGGCATAATGCTGAAAAATGGTTGGTAAAATCGGCTAAGATCGTTGTTGGGTAAGGCTTTGAGGAAAGTTTGGTGAAAGCGGTTTCACTAAACTTTTTTTGTTTGATGAAAAGCTCAAAAAAAGCGGTGCTGGGCCTGCGGCAGTCTGCAGGTCATTCGCTGGGGTAGGCGCGATGGCAAGCAACGGTTTCGTTGCAAGCGTTGCGGTGTTTTCTTTACCCGCAGTGCTCCTAACCAGCGAAGGAAGAACCGGTTCATTTGGTTTTGGAAGTGGATTGTGGAGCGGCAAACGTTTAAGACATTAAGCCGTGACAGCGGCCTGTCCGTAGATACGCTGCAGCGCACCTTCTATGCATTTTTGAAGCAGGCGCCAAAGGTGAAGATCATAGGGCGAAGCGGCGTGCACCTGCTGACGGATGCCACGTATTTCAAGCAGACTTGCCTGCTTGCCTACCAGGACAGTGAAGACGGCTACACCCAACTGATCCGATTTTCCGATGGCGAGCATTATCAGGAGATCAAAGAAGATCTGGACAACCTGATCAAACTGGGCGTGCAGATCGAAAGCATCACCTGTGATGGCCGCAAGAGCATTTTGAAGGCCATTAAGAAATCCGTGCCCACTGCACTTGTGCAACGCTGTTTGGTGCACATTCAGCGCATGTGCCTTTTGTGGCTGACCCGCTATCCCAAGCATCCTTCCGGTGGGGAGTTAAGAGCCTTGGTGCTGTTGCTCTTGAAAATCAAAACTGAAAACGACCGGCTGTTCTGGACCAAAGAACTACAAAGCTGGTACGATCGACACAAAGACTATTTGAAAGAGAAAACCTATAATGCACAGACAAAGCGATACTGGTACACCCATAAACTGCTCAGGCGCTCTTACTTTACTATCCACAGAGCCCTGCCCAATATGTTTCACTACCTCAGTGATCCGGCTATTCCCAAAACCACTAACGGCATCGAAGGCTTCTTTTCACACCTGAAAAACCATCTGGACCTGCACCGCGGATTAACGTCACCGCACCGCCTTAGCTTCATCAAATGGTACGTATATCTCAGTAACGACAAGTGAGTTTTTGAAGCCATGCGGGATACCGATAAAGAAAAGAGCAGCCATCGCTTCATGACTGCTCCTTTATCGTCTATCCATCAACCCTATTGCTGGTGGGTTGCTCTCCAGCAGAGCCCACGTCCTCTTCAGGCTGACAAGAGCATATTACAAACTTTTACTAAAATAACCACCAACCATTTTTCAGTACATTACCCAGCCGGCCAATGCCGCCACCATGCGTTTTACTTCTTCTTCGTCGGCTACGTACACATGACCATAATCACTTACCTGGGTGTTGATGTAGGTCAGTGGATTGGGCAGCACCCGGCGGGCCGACGAATGAAATTCGGAGGCGCCACTCTCCTTTCGCAGTTGGGCGATGTTGCCACTTTTTACACCCGCGCCGGGCATAATGATAATGCGTCCGGCTGCCTGCTGCACCAGCTTCTCCAGCAGTTCACCGGCATCGGGCGCAGCGCTTTTTTGTCCCGATGTCAGCACTCGCTCACAACCGCAGTCAATCAGTTCTTCCAATGCTTTATGCGGATCGGGCGTGCCATCAAAAACCCGGTTGCAGGTAACGCCCATGGGGTAAGCCCATTCTACCACACGCTTCATCCGTTCGGTGTCTATTTCGGCGTGAATAGTGCCAATGCCGATGGAGATGCCGTTGCAGCCAAGCTCTTTACAAACCTGAATGTCGTGGCGGATAATCGCAAACTCATCATCGTCGTATAAATAATTTCCCGACCGCGGACGGATGATGGGATAAAGAAGGATGGAAATTTTTTCCCTCACTTGCTTAATGGTGCCCCAGCTTGGTGTAGTGCCGCCTTCCACGGGGTTGTCGCAAAGCTCCACACGGGCGGCGCCGGCCCTTTCGGCAATAATACAGGATTGAATGGTGAAGGCACAGACTTCGAGGATAGTTTTTGCGGACATGAGAATAGAATCAATTTTGGACAATTAAGTCTTAATTGAGAAAACAGTTGTCATAAGTGTATTATCATAATCGCACTTGCAACGTGACAAAAACCCTATTGAATCCAATTATCACGAAATTCTAAACTAACATAATATTTAGCCAATATCTAATTTTAGTGAACTTGTATCGAGAGGCCGCAATTACCACCTTTAAATTCGAGCGTTTAATCGTTGACGACAATAGCCGTTCGTGTACTTCACTCTTGCATACGTAGAATATTTGCCCAGAGTAACGCGGTAAGAATTCAGGCTACATTTCATTCTTCATACACCATGTAAAGAGTTTGTTGCGTAATAATTTTAATCACATGGAACTGGTTACCTGTTTCACTTCTATGCTTAGCAGCATCCCGTTTCGCTTCAGTAACGGAGTCCCTCCAAGAACCTTTGAAACTATCGTCCTCACAAACTGCTCTGTGTTTTACGGTGTATTCAGCCTGCTTATTTGAGATACTTGCCTTTGCCATGTTATAATGATTTAAAATTTATAGGAAAAGTAAATCGAAGTCCAACACTGTTTCGTTCCAAAAGCTTGTCTGTCGAATTTAAGTTATTAAATATGTCAAGAAAATTGTAGTATATCTCAGCGTTTACATTAGTCTTATCTTCCTTTTTGCTGTCCTTGAAAGAATATAAAAACCCTGTGCCTATATTATACGTTGGTTCAAATCCACTCCGATAGACGAATTCTGGATATATGTGAAAAGCAGCAGCGTTATTGTGAAAAATAAATTGGTAATAATCACTATAAAAACGCAGCTGCTTTATATCTTTTGTGTAATTACCAATGAAAACGTTGTATTTGTCATTGAGCGTTCTCTCACCTGTCGAAGAGGAAAAGCTCAAAAAATCATTCAATTCTCGCTTTTTCAGATCGTTTTGATTATCAGTTAAGGAAAGGCCAACACCAACATTATAAAAAAAAGTCTTCGAAGTCTCCTTCGACCAGTTGTATTTATTAAACTGAATTTTCAGCTCGTGTCCCAGATAAGTTTTTTCCATTACCTGATCATCTATTGGTTTTTTTGAATCGAATAGTTGAAATGCGCTGTTGTTTAAACGGTAAAAGACAGAAAACCAGCTGAACTTAAACCTATAAAGGTCTGGTTCGATTTTGAGCTTTTTTAGCTCTAAAGCGAGCTCCTGTCTTACATCCTCGGTTTGAATATCAACGGGTTCATTGTTTTGAACAACTTTAATTTCATTTTGTATATCCTTCAAATTTGCCTCATCGACCTTGATCGCAAATAGAACACTATCTCTAATTATCAGATCGCCAATCATAGCCAATCTTTTATTCAAGTCACCAATTCTATCAATCAACTTTCGCTCCCTCAATTTCAAGTCAGTCAACTTAAAATTTTCCGATGCCGCAATTTCTTTTAATCTGTATTTCTTGAATAAATCTTCTTTTTGTTTTTCATATTTTTCGATAGAGGCATTATCCCATGCCAAAACAGCCTTGTCTTTATTTAGAATATTTATATTGAATTCTAACGACACTTTTGTATTTAACTTTGAATTATTGAAGAACGAGAATAGGCCGTCTTTAACCCCACCCGATGCTTTCACACCTAAAACATAGCCTTTATTATTTACAAAGCTACCGGCAAATGTGACCTCAGGTTCTTTTAAATCTAAAGCAGCGAAGTTTGCTAGAGTTGTTCTATTCTGTCCTGTCACTATATTTGTGAATTGCTGATTCAATATTCGCTTAAATGCTGTATCATCCAAACCTTTTTGTTCAGTAACTTGACCGATGGAAGTGCTTGAAATAAATATTAAGAAATAGAACTGAAAAATTCTACAATAACACTCGGTCCTCCTTAGGAATTTTTTAGGTGTGATCATAATTTTCACTTTAATATTCAAATTGAACTCTTGAAATATTGACTCGTAAAAGTTTCCCATTCACTCCATGAAGAATCAGAAAAGGTGAATGAGTTATGTCTTATTAACAGGTACAGTGAAGCCGTGATTTAATTGGTACAAATCATAAAATAAGGCGGATTTCCAAAAATGTAGATATTAATTTCTAATTGCAAGTAAAATTTAGATTATTTAAAAAAATACCCAAAAAGGAGTATTAAATATGCAATTTTATTCTCGGTTTATATTTCGATTCGACTCATTTAACTTCAAACTTTGACCCTTTGCCCTGTTGCCGCCGCTTTATAAATGGCCTCCACAATGCGGACGTCCCGCAACCCTTCCTCACCAGGAACTAGCAGCGGCTTTTTTTGCACAATCGCCATGGCATCGTCATCCATCTGCTTTGCCTGCTGAAACGGCACCTGGTAGTCGTGGTAAATTTCGCCCAAGGGGCTCTGGGCCCTCACGCCGGCATAGGCCTGGTAAGGCGAAACCTTTAAGGCTCCTTTTTCAAACATCACATCCAGCAGGTTCACGTTCTCTGCAAACGACGTTTTGATATCCGCCATTATGCCGCCGGGAAATTCCAGCGTTGCCACCACGGTTTCATCCAGCCCGTTCTTATATATCTCCGGCCGGCTGGTAGAGATGTGCGCTGTGGCCACGGCAATGGGTTCCATGCCGGCACCCATGCGTGCACCCTGTATGGCATACACGCCCATATCGCCCAGCACGCCGCCGCCCATTTCCCGCTTTTGTTTCCAGTGATCGGTGCGGTTTTCGCGATAGCCGGCCGCACAGCTCAGCTTCTGCAATTTTCCTAGCTGCCGGCCCTGCGCAATACGCCGCCAGGCCTGCGTGGTAGGCTCGTGCTGCAAGCGGTAACCAATGGCCAGCGTGCGGTTGTTTTTTTGGCAGGCGTCAATCATTTCCTGGCATTCCCTGGCTGTAGGTGCCATGGGTTTTTCGCACCACACATGCTTGCCGGCGTTAGCGGCTCTTACGGCATACTCGCGATGCATCGAAGGCGGCAGCACCACGTACACCACATCAATGTCAGGGTTGTTGGCAATCTGGTCAAAATTGCTGTAGTTGTAGATGTTTTTATCGGGAATATTATATTTCTGCTTCCAGGCTTCGGCCTTGGCCGGCGTACCGGTAACGATACCGGCCAGGTAACAGTTCTTGGTTAGTTGCAGCGCCGGTGCCAGCAAATCGGTGCTGTAATAGCCCAGGCCTACCAGCGCCACGCCCAGGCCCCGCTTCTGCACAGGCCGACAAGCCGCAAGAAGATTGGCCGGAGAAAGAAAAAGGGCAGCACTGCCCAGCGACAGGTTCTTAACGACAGTGCGGCGGGAGATGGACTTCTTCATGTTCGATCTTTTTTCATTGTGAAACGACAAGATAAGAAAGGAACCTCTTTTACCAACCATGGTGAACGGACAACAAAGCGCAAACAGCGTACCCCGGCTCTCTGCGTAAACGTTTGCATCTGCGCTTTTTTGGCCTATCACACCTGTCCGACCGCTACTGCTTTTTGCCAGCCAAAAGGCAATTTTCCTTTCCAGATGATCCACGTTACCAGCAGGAAAAACCCGTTGAAGATGAGCAGTACAAAAATGAATGGCGGCCAGGTATTGAATACTTTCTGTTCGGTGAGGTAAAGAAGCGACTGCTGATTGTCGGTGTTGCCAAAAAGGTGTTGCACTGCCCAGTTATTGCCCCAATGCAAGCCAATGGGAAAGAGCAGGGTTCTGCTGCGCAGCATGCCCGACGCAAACCAAAGGTGCCCCAACGGTATCGTAACAATCAATACAATCATTTGTGGCAGGCTGCGCATTACATCAGCGTCAATTACGTGGACCAGCATAAAGGCAATCGCAAAAATCACGTTCGTCCATACCACGCCATACCGGCTGATGGCCTTTGTAAACAGGTAACCCCGAAACATCAGCTCCTGCACCATCACGGTAGGCATTATGTAATAAAGGCCCTTCAGCAATGCCGTAGCATCAACATGAGAAGAAAGATGCCAGGCTTCGCCGGTGAAAAGCGTACGCAGCCAGGTAGCTGCCAGCAGGCATATAACGCCAACGCCCAGGCCCCAGAACAGGTAAGCGAAGTTGCGGAAGGTGGGCGTTAGTCCGAGAGCGGAAAGGTGTTGCCCGTCGCTGCGCAGAAGCAGCCAGGTGACAAAAAGCAGCAATCCTTCAGCAACAAACGGGAAATAAGGCTTGATGGGAAGAAAGCCGTAGATGACTCCACTGAGCACCAGGGCACCGGCACCCAGCACCATGGCCATGATAATTTTTGACCAGAAGGGAAAACGGGAAAACTGCTGTTTCATAACTTGTGGTTTTGTGTTGATGAAGCAAAAGGAGCCAGAAGAAAAAAGAATGACAACCAAAAACGACGGAGAACCCTCCTTTGCCAACCGGCAGGCTGCACCAGGCAACGAAGGCCGGCAACAAAAATCTTATTGCCGCAAAAACAGGTTTTGTTGGAAAACCGGTGCGGTTGGTCGGTATTCTGCAGGAAAATGAAAGAAGCGCTGCAGTTTTGAACGATGAAGCGACGGAAAGACCTGTTTGAAAAAACATATACCCATCGTGGGTGGAGGCTGCTCTTGCATGTCTTCTTTTGGGTGGTGATGTTTGGCAGCTATTATTACTTCAACACCATCTCGTTCAACCCGGCCCGCGGCACACCCGCCACCTACTTGCTGGCCCTGCACAATGCTGTTTCCACCGCCACCGCCTTTTATTCACTCATGTATTTTATCTGGCCGCAATTCCTGGCAAAAAGAAAATGGATACCCGGTCTTTTCTTTCTGGTGGTTTGGGTGTTTGCCATGGCCGCACTTGTTTCGTTCGGTGACTGGCTCATCTTCAATCGCTGCCAAAGCTGCGGGGAACGGCTGGCGCAATACAGTCCGGACTACTACCAATTTCTGCAGCGCAATTTCCCCAGCATTGTTTTTGTTCGGGTGATGAGCGGAGGACTGCTATACCAACTAATTGTTGCATTGAGTCTTCCCATCGCCATCAAACTTGGCCGCAGCTATTTCCGGCAAACGATACAGCAACTGCAGCTTAGCCAGGACAATCTCCGGTTGGAATTTAATTTTCTGAAATCGCAGCTTAACCCTCATTTTTTATTCAACACACTGAACAACATCTACTCGCTGGTGGTGGCGCAACGCAATGAGCAGGCTGCCGCCACGCTCTCCCGGCTTTCGGGCTTTATGCGTTATACCTTATATGAAACCGGCGAAGAAAAAATTCTGCTGCAGAAAGAAATGCAATTGCTAGAAGATTATATAGAACTGGAAAAGCTGCGCCTGAACGAAACCGAAGTACAATTCCAGTTTACGGCCGACAGGGAAGACTACACCCTTCCACCGCTGCTGTTTATGCCGGCGCTGGAAAATGCATTTAAATATTCGGTGGACAAAAAAGGCAGCCGCATCCACATCACCATTCGTGCTGTGCAGGGACAATTAGCCGTGGACATCGAAAACAGTTTCGACCCGGAAAGAATATCGGCCACCGGGGGCATTGGCCTGCAAAACCTGCAGCGCCGGGTGCTTCATTATTACGGACGAAATGCGCTTTATTCAGTAAGCGAAAAAAATGCTGTTTATTTATTTCAACTTCACTTTCCACTGGTATGAAAAAAATCCGTTGCGCTATTGTTGATGACGAGCCGCTGGCGAGGGGCCTCGTCGCCTTGTATGTATCGCGGCTGAGCAGTTGGGAGGTGGTGGCGCAGTGCCGCTCAGTGGCCGAAGCCTACGAAGCGCTTTACCAATATGACGTTGACGTTCTTTTTCTCGATATCAATATGCCGGACAAAACCGGAATAGATTTTCTTGCAACGCTGAAAAACCCGCCACTTGTTGTTTTCACCACGGCATACGCCGAATATGCGGCAAAGGCTTTTGACCTGAAGGCCACTGATTACCTGGTAAAACCCATTACCGAAGAACGTTTTGGCGAGGCCGTGGCAAAGGTAGAGGGCTTGCTGCGTACCCCTGCGCTCATACCAGCGCCGGAAAGCGATCACGTCTTTCTAAAACAAGACAGCCGGTTGATAAAAGTGCTTTTTGGAGATATCCTTTACGTAGAAGCATTAAAAGATTTTTCGAAAGTGTTTTTGAAAGAAAAGGCGCTGTTGGCCAGTGCCCATCTGAAAATGATGGAAGACCTGTTGCCGGCCAGCCGGTTTTTACGAATCCACCGTTCCTATATTGTTGCCCTGGATAAGATCAGTGCCTTGCAGGGAAACACGGTGGAAATCGGCAGGCAGCAGCTACCGGTGGGCACTACGTACAAAGAGGAATTGATGCGGCGGCTGGGCCTGTAGTAACCTAACGGCGCATCGCCGGCCTCTCCCGGCGGAAAGGCTACTAAAGCACAGACCTTTGGTTTTCGAAGATGCATGCATTGGAAGACTGTTATTGAACGGGCAACAAGATCGCTTGTCATTTCGACGAAGGAGGGTTCGGTGAACGGCACCGGAAAAAAAGATCAAAACCAGTACAGCATCGTACTACCATTGTTTACAACACAAACTACAGACCCCTCGTTCCGCGGGATGACAAAGCAAGAGCGTGAATGATGACAGGCAGGTTGATACGGGAAGCTTATGGAAGGCATGGGTATGATGGACGAATGCCGCTTCGCACTCTCCGCTATGCTACTTCGTGCCGCTGCGCCTCAGCGAGAAAAAGTGTTGAACAATGAGCAGAACCCTGAACGGAGCGTCGCAACCGAAGCCAAATAGCAGCACCGCCGTCGGCCTCAAAAAGAAAAGCCTCCATCAGAAAACCGACGGAGGCCAACTACAGTATCGTGGCCAAGCGAGGTTCTGTGTTTAGACCTTCCACCCACCGGAGGGGCGGGGAGGCCCTTTACAAATCCTTCACCACGTTGGCAATCACATTGGGCTTGCCCAGGGTGTAGTAGTGCAGCACCGGTACGTTTGCCGCCTTCAATTCTTTCGATTGCTTCAGCAGCCATTCCTGCCCAACAATTTCCACTTCCGCATCGTTCTTGCATTTCATGATCTCCGAACAGAGCTCTTCTGGAATGTCCACATGAAAGGTGCGGGGAATAATATTCAACTGCTTTTTGCTGGTGATAGGCTTCAGTCCCGGAACAACAGGCACATTGATTCCCGCATCGCGGCAGGCCTGCACATAGTTGAAGTATTTCTGGTTGTCGAAGAACATTTGCGTGACAATGTACTCGGCGCCGGCATCCACCTTTGCTTTTAAAAAAGCCATGTCGGTGGGGATATTCGGCGCTTCAAAATGCTTTTCGGGATAGCCGGCCACGCCAATGCAAAAATTGGTTTTTACGGCGTTCTTCAGGTCTTCTTCCAGGTAGATGCCGTTGTTCATGTTCAGCACCTGTTGCAGCAGCTCAATGGCATAGCGGTGGCCGCCGGGCTCGGGTTCAAACGAACTTTCATTCTTTGGCGCATCGCCGCGGAGCACCAGCACGTTGTTTACGCCCAAAAAATGCAGGTCAATCAGGGCATCTTCGGTTTCCTGTTTATTAAAGCCGCCGCAGATCAGGTGGGCCACAGCGTCTATCTTGTAACGGTTCATCAGGGCCGCACAAATGCCTACGGTGCCGGGGCGCTTGCGTACTTCCACTTTATCGAAGGTGCCATCGGCTTTTTTCTTGAACATGCTTTCGCTGCGGTGGTAGGTAACGTTGATAAACGAAGGCTTAAACTCCATCAGCGGATCGAGGTGTTCCCACAGCGCATCAATGCTTTTTCCTTTCAGGGGCGGCAGTATTTCAAAAGAGATCAACGGCCCGGGGCCGCCGTTAATGTGTTCTATCACTTTCATATCGGGGTGCAAACATAATCTACGATTGGCAGAAATGAAAGAGGGGGGAGGGAAGTTGGTGAGTTGAATGATTGGTTGAGCAGGGGGTCGTGTTGGCGGCTGTTCCCAGGATCGGGAGTGGGTCACGTTCGCCCTGGTTTAACAAAACAACCGGTCATGCAATCAACCAGTCAGTTAATTTCGCTCCATGAGCATTCGCATACATACCAGCGAACTGGTGAAACGCTACGGAAAACGCACGGTGGTGAACCATGCCTCCATAGAGGTGGGCCAGGGCGAGATAGTGGGACTGCTGGGCCCCAACGGCGCCGGTAAAACCACCACTTTTTATATGGTTGTGGGACTCATTAAACCCGATGAAGGCACGGTGTACCTCGACAACGAAGACATTACCCGCCTGGCCATGTACAAGCGGGCGCAACTGGGCATTGGCTACCTGCCGCAGGAAGCCTCCGTGTTTCGCAAGCTGAGCGTAGAAGACAACATCAGCGCAGTGCTGGAGATGACAAAGCTCTCCCGCAAAGATCAAAAAGCAAAGCTCGAGAGCCTGCTCGACGAGTTCAGGCTGCACCATGTACGCAAAAGCCCCGGCGATGTGCTGAGTGGCGGTGAGCGCCGCCGCACCGAAATTGCCCGTGCGCTGGCGGTGGACCCCAAGTTTATACTCCTCGATGAACCTTTTGCAGGCATTGACCCCATTGCGGTAGAAGACATTCAAACCATTGTAGCCAAACTGAAATTTAAAAACATAGGCATCCTCATCACCGACCACAACGTAACGGAAACACTGTCTATCTGCGACCGTGCCTACCTGCTGATCGAAGGCCGCATTTTCAAGCATGGCACCGCCGAAGAACTGGCCGCCGACGATGAGGTGAAGCGCCTGTACCTGGGCCGCAATTTTGAGCTGAAGCGGAAAGATTACCTGCTCGACGAGTTCAAACAGGCACAATAAACCTTTCTATTGCCTAATGGAAGCTGCGGCTGCCTCCGGCTATTGACCGAAATGAGTGGTTATCCCGGGCCGGATGGTGATTGATTCTCTTAACCATTTCGGTCGCCGGCTATAGCCGCGCTGCTTTTGACTTGCGATCATGCTGCCAACACCGATGCCAATGCTAAAAGGGCTGGCCACCCGGTAGAAGCCACAAGCCCCGGACGTCCGCGGGTTTCTTATGCCCGCCAGCAAATAGCCGGAAGAAGTGCCGGCTGACACCAAAATGCAGCGGGCCTGTCGCTTGTTTCCGGCAAGTAAATAAAAGCACCGGCCGCCCGGTTTTAGCCGGCCATTGCTGGTACGAAAGTTTTAACCTACACAGAAAAGCAAAACGCTCATGAAGAGAAATGAGGCAAGGCCATTGCCGCCGGCGTTGCGGGGCCTGGAGTCAATGACAACCTGGATGGACAGCGGCTTCCGGATTCCGGGCACCAATTTCCGCTTTGGGCTCGATGCCATCATTGGCCTTATACCCGGTGTGGGCGACTTATCCATGTTTGCCGTATCGGCCTACATTGTGTTATTGATGGCAAAAAACGGCGCCAGCGGCTATATACTGTCGCGGATGATCCTGAACATTGTGATAGACGCTGCCCTGGGTGCCATTCCGGTGGTGGGAGACCTGTTTGATTTTGTGCACAAGGCCAACCGCAAAAACATGAACCTGATGCGGCAATACTACGTGGAAGGGCGCCACCGGGGCAGCGCCTGGAAGGTGATTGTGCCGGTGCTGCTTGTGCTGTCGCTGATCCTGGCGGGCATCTTTTACCTGCTTTACCGCCTGCTTGTGGCTATTTTTTAAGGCAACCGCAACAACCGGTAAGGCCGGGTTAAAGCCGCTGATCTTCTCCCCCTTTGTCGGCCGCCCGTACATCTCTAGTATTTTTCTGAACGGCAATGGCGGCAAACAGGCTTACTACAAAGGCCATGGCATAAAAGCCTTTTTCGCTCCGCGTCAGATCGGCATTCCACCGGCCTGCGGTCAGCAGCACAATGGAAACGATGGCAGCAAACCAGGAAATGCCGTAATAAAGATTGGTAACGGGTATGCCTTCCATCTGGTCGCGTACAGCTTTTTGCACCGAAATAGCCGCATAAAGGCCAAAGAGCAACACCGTAAAATAATACCCCTTTTCGTAGCGCTCCATATCTGCATTGCCGAGGCCAATGAGCAAGGCCGCCCAAGAGGCACCGGTAAACGCAGACGATGGTTGTGCGGTGTACATTCTTCTGTTGATGCCCCTTGCCTTAGTTTCGCACCGTGCCATCCGGTCAGCCTACATTCGACGATGCCCTGGAACTGCTGCAAAGAGCCGTTAATGCCGTGCATCCTTTTTCGGCCGAAGAGTGGCAGGCCTTCAGCACACCCTGGCGCCTGCTGAAAGCAGCCCGCAAACAAACGCTTACCGTGGCCGGCAACCGCGAATCTTACCTGTATTTTGTAGCCGATGGTGTGCAGCGCATTTTTTACCTCGACGAACAGGACCACGAAGCCACCTTGTTGTTCACCTATGCGCCTTCGTTTGGGGGCATTGTAGATGCCCTGCTGCAGCAAACGCCATCTGGCTATTATTACGAAACCCTCACGCCTTCGGTGTTGTTGCTATTGCCTTATGCCGACCTGCGGAACCTGCTGCAAACGACACCTGCCGTAGAATCATTTGTACGAAAGGCCTTGAGCGCCAGCCTGAGCGGCCTGCTGCAAAGAATGGTTGAGTTGCAGTGTTTTTCATCCGAAGAAAAATTTCGCTGTTTGCTGCGCCGCAGCCCGCATATACTGCAACTGGTGCCGCATAAATACCTGGCCAGCTATCTAGGCATGAATGCTACCAACTTCAGCAAACTGCTGAACAATATCCGCATTTAAAATCATGGTTTTTACCAGGATTTTTTGATTGAGGCAGGGCCATGTTTGCCTGGCAAAACGCAACAAACATGAAAGCAAACAAAACCACTTCGCGGATAGCAACCGCCTATGTTCTTTTTTCGGCCACCAACATTTTTTCCGTTAGTGCCATGGCGTTCTTCAGTCCGCAGGCCGTAATGGACCTGGTATCCACCAACCTGCCCAACACCGATGCCATCAGCTCTATCCGGGGCGTGTATGGCGGCGTGGGTCTTTGCATTGTGATTGGCCTGTTGCACACACTGCGGCGCAGCTTGGCCCAAAGCCTGTCCTTTCTGCTTCTCTTTTGGGGATTGTATGCCACTTCGCGGCTGGTAACACTGCTGGCCGATGGGCCGCTGGGCAATTTTGGCTGGCGGTGGCTGGCCATAGAAGCTTTCCTGGCGGTGGCGGCCTTTGCCCTGCGCTACCGGCTGGGCCGGCAACAGGCGGCAACACCGGCTTTCTCCTGATCACGGGCCCGCCACCACCGGTGGTATGATGAGCCCCCGGCCCGCAGCTGGCACTGATTTTTCTTTCGTTTTTTTTAATTCACCGAACGTAAAAACCATTTTGTATGAACACAGCAGCCAATCAGCTTCCGGGCGGCGATAGGGAGCAGCAAAGCACCACCCCGGAGAAAGAAGTTCAGATTTCGCAGCCGCAGGTAGAAAGGGCCGAAGGGCCTTTTGAGCACTCGGGCGAAACATCGGGATGGACGGAGGAAGAAAAAGCAGAAACAGAACAGAAACCCGATTAAAAACCGCCGGCCTGTCCAGCGAGAAAACAGGCGGCCGGCCGCCTGTTTTCTTTTTTTCCGAACCACTGCCAAAGCCGGCGGTATCAGTCGAGCAACTCGTGGTCGCGGTCTTCTTTGGCGTGTTTTTCTTCCATTGTGTAATAGCTTACATAATCGGGCAGGTGCGGTAGCTGCCGGTGGTAGCGGGCCCATTCAATGGTGAAAGCCGCCCCGTAATAAATGAGCAGCGAGATATAAAAAACAAACAACTGCAGCAGCACCAGCGAAGCCGACGCGCCAAACACCGTGGGGATGCTGCCGGCCGACAGCACCGATTGCAGCACCACCTTGCCAAGGTTAAAAAGAACGGAGGTAAACAACGCACCGGCAAAAACGGTTCGCCATTGCGGCCGCACATCGGTAAGGTAACGAAACACCACGGCAAACCAGGCCCAGGCCACCACCAGCGAAACCACGTATTTATACAGGCTGTGAAAATAGCCGGAGGCTGCCGGTGAAATTTCGGAAATGCTATCGCCCAGCAACGACTGAAAGCTTTGACCCACCACACCCGCCATGAGCAGCACCCCGGCCGACACGATCAGCACCACCGAGAAAAGGCGCTTGCGGAGCTTAAACGCTATATTCTTTTTTTCGATGCGCTTAATGCGCCAAAGACGGTAAAGCGATGTGCGGATGATGGTGAACAGGGTGGAGGCGCTGAACAACAGAAAAAGCGCCAGACCGGCATTTACAAACCAACTCCCGGAAAGTTGCTGCAGGCCGTCCATCATCCGGCGTAGCTGGGCCACACTGTCGGCCGGCGCCGACTCGGCAAACTTTTGAATGATGTTTTGCTTTATTTCGGCTTTGCCAAGGAGTGAGCCGAGCAGTTGAATGAGAATGACAAAAATGGGCGCCAGGGAAAAAGTGGCAAAAAATGCCGTGGCACCGGCCAGGTGCAGGGGCGTGTTTCGCTTCAGCCGGTAGCCGGCCCTTTTCAAAACGGTCCAAAATGCCCCGGCCTCTTTTTTTACGTTTTCTTTTTTCATTATTGCTACCGCCAACAACAATGGCCACTGTTGCGCTACCCTCGCCTGCTTGTTGCAGGCGCAGCGCAACAGGCCCGTCGCTACAAGCCTTTTTTCCTGTAAAAAGATCAGGCCTGCTTCAGCTCAATCCATACCGGTGCATGATCGCTGGTTTTTTCCCACCCTCTGACCTCCCTGTTCACGCCACCGGCCTTCAGCGATTTTGCCGCTGCACCATTCAGCAAAAAATGGTCAATGCGGATGCCGGCATTTCGGCCGTAGGCATTGCGGAAATAATCCCAGTAGGTATAAATGGTTTCGTTGGGGTAAAGGCTGCGCAGCGCATCGGTCCAGCCCTGGGCCAGCAATTGCTGAAAAGCCTCCCGCGACTCCGGGCGGAACAGCGCATCCTCTACCCAGCGTTCGGGCTTATAGGCATCCTGCGGGGTCGGAATCACGTTGTAGTCGCCGGTGAGTACCACGGGGCCGCCTTCGCCTACCAGTGCCTTTGCCTGCTTCGCAAAATGCGCCATCCACCGCAGCTTGTAGTCGAACTTGGGCCCCGGCGCCGGGTTGCCGTTGGGAAGGTACAGGCAGCCGATAATTACCCCGTTCACGGTGGCTTCCAGGTAGCGGCTTTGTTCATCTTCGTCGTTGCCGGGCAGCCCCCGCCGGCGTTCTTCGGGCTGGCCTGCCTTTGAAAGAATGGCCACGCCGTTCCAGCTTTTTTGGCCCTGCCAGATGGCGTTGTACCCGGCAGCGGCAATGGCATCTTGCGGAAATTTTTCCTGCGGCGCTTTCAACTCCTGCAGGCAAACGACGTCAGGTTCCGTTTCGGCCAGCCAGCGCAGCAGCACCGGCAGGCGGGAGGTGATACCGTTGACATTATACGTTGCGATCTTCATTTTCAAAAGCGGTTTGTTTTTTTTGACGAAAGGTAGCAATTCGGGAACTGCCGGCGGCACAACCGCCGGACGAAGTGGAGGGGCCGATATTTTTTCCAATCCTGTTTATATTTCACGTTCTGTGCTGTATTTCTTGTTCTAAACAAAACAAACCCATAAGTTTAGCCTATAAAACTTACTGATAGATGAAAACATTTTTACACCCGATTTTATTGGCAGGCTCCCTGTTTGCCCTTACCTCCCACGCCACCGCACAGGACTGCGGTGCGCCGGGCCGCTACAACAGCAATCTTTTTGCCCCCACCGACATCATTAAATCGGCCGATTCTACGTTTGGCAGGGCGTCGGTAAGAAATTACTCAGCAAACACCGACAGGCCGGCCCAGGACCTGAAGCTGAACGTTTACCAGGCCCAAAACGATCTGGCCACCAACCGGCCACTGATCATCCTTGCTTTTGGCGGTGGGTTTATCGGCGGCAACCGTGCCGAAATGGAACCGGCGGCTATTGAATTTGCCCGAAAAGGCTACGTGGTGGCCACCATTGATTACCGCATTGTAACCGATCAGGCTGACCAGTTTCTTCTGGCGCCATTTCCGTTTTCGCTACTTACAGACGATCAAAAACGGGCGATCGTCCGCGACGTGATCGTAAAGGCCTCGTCGGATATGCGGGCAGCCATCCGCTTTTTCCGCAGGAACGCCGCCAGTGCCAATACCTTTAGAATTGACCCTACCAAAATTTTTGTAGCCGGCGCCTCTGCCGGCGCCATCACGGCCCTGCATACCGCCTATGTTGACAACACCACCGAAGACCCCAACCTTACGGCAGCGTACAATGCCAACGGCGGATTAGAAGGCAATACTGACCTGCCGGCACCCAATGCCTTAATTGGCAAATACACATCTACCAACCTGGCCGGAGTAATCAACATTGCCGGCGCCCTTTTGGACCCGAACGTAGTTGATGCCAATGACCCACCCGTTTACAGTGCCCATGGCGACCAGGATGATATAGTGCCGTATAACGTTAACCAGTTCTCTGTGGTGGTCAGCGGTTTTCCGGTTACCATTCCCATTACCTTTTACGGCAGCAAGGCTATTCAGGACCGTGCCATAGCCGTTGGTCTTAGAAATACACTGAATACCATCGCCGGCGGCGGGCACGCCACTCCCATGCTGCCACCCTATCTGGAGCAAATCCTTGAAGGATCGGCGGCCTTTACAAAGGTGGCTGTTTGTGGCGCCGCCGTTACACCAACCCCGGTCAAGCTGACTCATTTTACCGTGAAGGCAGCCCGCTGTGCCGCACAGTTTAGCTGGCAAACCGCCATGGAAGAAAACAGCAGCCATTACGACATCGAAGCCTCTGAAGACGGGCGCAATTTTACCAAACTGGCCACGGTAAAAAGCAAGAACCTAAGCAATGGCGCCGCTTACAACTATGAGTTGGAAGCCGCTCCGAAAGCAGCCTGGTTCCGCCTGAAAATGGTTGACAGCGACGGCAGCTACGATTATTCAAAAGCCCAGCGCTTTACCTCCCGGTGCGAGGCCGTTTTTGTACAGCTTTATCCCAACCCGGCACAGCACACGGCCACCGTCTCGGGCCTTCGTTCCGGCCTGCTGGTAGCTGTACTGACAGCCGACGGCAAAACGGTTTGGTCGCAAAGAGCCGCCGGCAACACGCTGGCATTGCCGGTTTCTTCGTTTGCCAAAGGCCTTTTGCTGGTGCAGGTAAGGAGCGAGAGCGGTGCGCTGATCAGCAACACCAAGCTGATGAAGAATTAAGCGTAGCGGCAATCAGCAGTTGCCCATAAGGAAAAAAAAGAGGCTGTCTCAAAAGTTTGAGACAGCCTCTTTTATTTTTTGAATCTTAAAAGTAAAATCAATACGAAGCCTAACGCCGGCCGATCGTTCTTTGCCTAATTGCTTATGGCAAATTGCCCATTGCTCCTACCCAATCGCCTGCGCCAGATCTTCTATCAAATCGTCGGCATCTTCCACGCCTACGCTCAGGCGAATGAGCGAATCGCTCAGGCCGTTTTTAATGCGCTCTTCCCGTGGAATGGAAGCATGCGTCATACTGGCCGGATGATTGATCAGCGACTCCACGCCGCCAAGGCTTTCGGCCAGCGAAAACAGGTGGGTAGATGATAAAACGCGTTTGGCTTCTTCCACGCTGTCGTTCTTTAGCTCAAAAGAGATCATGCCGCCAAAATCATGCATTTGCTTTTTGGCAATGGGATAACCCGGATGGTCTTCAAATCCCGGCCAGTACACTTTTGCCACTGCCGGATTATTGCGCAGCCAATGGGCTATCTGCCGGCCGTTTTCGCTGTGACGCTGCATGCGCAGGTGAAGTGTTTTAATGCCGCGAAGCACCAGGAAGCAGTCCATGGGGCCGGGTACGGCGCCGCAGCTTTTTTGGATGAAGTAAAGCTGGTCACGCAGGTCCTGGCTGTTCATCATCAGGGCTCCCTGTATCACATCGCTATGGCCACCCAGGTATTTGGTGGCCGAATGCATCACAATGTCGGCGCCAAGGTCGAGCGGGTTTTGCAGGTAAGGCGAAGCAAAGGTGTTATCCACGCAAAGCAGCAGGCTTCGCTCTTTGCAGATGGCAGCCACGGCTTCAATGTCCACAATATTCATCAGCGGATTGGTGGGCGTTTCCACCCACACCAGCTTTGTTTTGTCGTTGATGTAGGGCTTAATGCCTTCGGCTTCCTGCAGGCTGATGTAATGAAATTTTATTCCAAACTTTTCAAACACTTTGGTGAACAGGCGGTAGGTGCCGCCGTACATATCATTGCCGCAAATCACTTCATCGCCGGGAGCCAGCAGCTTTATCACCGCATCGGTGGCGGCCACACCACTGCTGAAAGCCAAACCAAATTTGCCGTTCTCGATCTGCGCATACGCGGTTTCCAATGCCGTGCGGGTTGGGTTTTGGCTGCGGGCATATTCGTAGCCTTTGTGCGTAGCCGGCGCTTCCTGCACATAAGTGCTGGTTTGATAAATGGGTGTCATAATAGCCCCGGTGCTTGGGTCGGGTTCCATGCCGGCGTGTATAAATTTGGTTCCTGTCTTCATGTGTTTTTTCATTAAGGGGGCAAAGATAGAAGGGTTTAAGAGTTGGTGGTTTGTAGTGATGCCGATAAGGTGAAATGTATGGAAAGCCACAGCACGCTTTCGGTAGCTGGTTCAAACACCCGTCGCTGGAAAGAACATCCTTTATTCCTTACAAAAAAGCAGGAGCCGGCGCCTGCATTTTTCTATACGGAAACCACATCTTTGCGGCACATGCGCTTTTCGCTACACCGGCAAACGTTTGATTTTGACAACAACCCCGTAGCATTATTTGTGCCCGATGCCGCCGCTGTGCGGCAAGCGTTTCTGCGTGGAGAAATCGTTTCGCCTTACTGGAGCCAGGTATGGCCTTCGGCAAAAGCACTCGGTGTTTTCCTGGTACAGCATGCTTCTTTTATCCGGCACAAAACGGTGTTGGAACTTGGGGCGGGCCTCGGGCTTCCGTCGCTGGTAGCGGCCCGATTTGCCACGCAGGTACACTGCACCGATTATCTGCCGGAAGCGATTGAAGCAGTGACCCAATCAGTAGCCGCGGCAGGACTTAAAAACGTTACCGCGTCTGTCCTGGACTGGCGGCATCTGCCTGCGGAGACAACAACCGATGTGGTACTGCTGAGCGATGTGAATTACGAGCCGGAAGTGTTTGAAGCGCTTCAGGAATTGATTGCTTCTTTTCTTCAAAAAAGCACAACGGTTATTCTCAGTACACGCCAACGCCTGATGGCCCGGAGGTTTGTGACACCGCTGCTTGCCCACTGCCTGTTGCAGCAAGAAATGGAAACCAGCCATGAGGGCAAAACGGTTTTGATAACGGTGATGGTTTTGCAAAAGACAACAACAGGTTAGCCGTTCGGAAAGCACCGCCAACTGCTATCCGCCATCCGGCGGCTATTTACACCGGCAACGGCACCAGGAAGGGCCGCTCCCGCTGGTGCCAGTAGGGATACACCGGCCGCCGGTCGCTGGCGGCATCCAGCCTGGCCACTTGTTCTTTTGTGAGCGACCAGCCCACAGCGGCAATATTTTGCCGGAGCTGTTCTTCGTTGCGGGCGCCGATGATGAGGTTAACTACCGTAGGCCGTTGCAGCAGCCAGTTAAGGGCTACCTGCGGTACCGTCTTTCCGGTTTCGGCCGCCACTTCGTCAAGCGCATCTACCACCGTGTACAGGTACTCGTCCGGCACTTCCGGTCCCGAACCCGGAATGCCATTGAGCCTTGTGTTATCGGGCACGGCCTGGCCTCTGCGAAGCTTGCCGGTGAGGCGCCCCCAGCCCAGCGGACTCCATACCATGGTGCCCAGGTTTTGATCCATACCCAGTGGCATCAGTTCCCATTCAAACTCGCGGCCAATAAGTGAGTAATAAGCCTGGTGCGCCACATAGCGGTTCCAGCCGTATCGTTCCGAAATGGCCAGTGATTTCATCAGGTGCCAGCCCGAAAAATTAGAGCAGGCAATGTACCGCACCTTGCCGCTTTGCACCAGGTCATCGAGTGTGCGCAGCGTTTCTTCAATGGGTGTATTGGCGTCGAAGCCATGCATGTGATAGACATCTATATAATCGGTTTGCAGCCGGCGCAGGCTGTCCTCGCATTGGCGCAACAGGTGGTGGCGCGATGAGCCGTAATCGTTCGGTCCCTCACCCATGGGAAAGGTGGCTTTGGTAGAGATGATCACCTGCTGGCGCAGGCCCTTCAACGCCTCGCCCAGTATCTGCTCCGAGGTGCCACCCGAATACGTGTTGGCCGTATCAAAAAAGTTGATGCCGGCGTCGAGGCAAATGCCCGTCAGCTTTTTGGCTTCGGCCACATCGGTGCTGCCCCATGCTTTAAAAAAATCGTTGCCACCGCCAAAGGTGGCTGTGCCGAAGCTTAACACCGGAACCCTCAATCCTGAAGCGCCTAACTGCCTGTACTCCATGTTGCATTTGTTTTGCTAAAAATAAGAGCGGGTAACAAAGAACCGAGCCGCTCTTTTTTCACCCGCTCCTCTTGTGTCAACCCTGCTTAGCTTTCTGATTTCCGGTTGCTGCTGCTTCGGTCGCTTGATTCTTTTCGATCTTTCGTGTACTCATCATCGTTGCCGGTTAGGTTGATACCGCCATCGTTCTGGGCGCCGGTTTGGGTAGTGCCCTGCTCATTGCCAATGCTACGGCTGCGTTCGTTGCTTTGTGCACTGCTTTCATTGCGGTTGTTATTCTTTGCCATACTGAAACGTTTTAGAAGATAATGGGCGAAAAAAGGTGCGACAGGTGTGCATTTGCACTGCCGTTTGGTTTAGGGTGCCAATGGGGAAACAAGACTGTTGCAATCGGTCAATGCCGGTACAGATAAGCGTCCGTTGCTGCCGGTATTGCTTTTGCCAAGACCGTGCTCGTTTGCAGCAGTTGAGTATAATTTGAATTGATGGTTTTTAGGGACGTGGAAGGCGGTGGTTTTTTACCACATAGGCGCATAGGGTTTCACAAAGAAGAAAGACAAGTTATGAGCCCTTTTCCGGTTGGTTTCACGCAAAGCCACAAAGGGCAAAGAACGCAGGGAAGGAAAAGCAATTGTCTGTTCGCATAGCTACCTGCCTGCTATCACGCAGCCTCATGCTTGTCATGCCCAGGGAACGAGGCATCTTTGGACTGCAAAAAGAAAACTAGCAACCAGTACGATACCTCACCATCATTCCCTACAACTATACCCACAGATGCCTCGTTCCCCGGGATGACAAGCCATCTTTTCCTTTACTAATAACCCCATCGAAATACAAGAAAGACCATAAACAATCAGCCGCGTTGACAAGCGGGCTTTGTGCGCAGTTCTCTCCTCTCCTTAAAACAGATACTTTCGCATTTTCCTTCTCCATTTGGAGAAGGTAGCAAACCCGTATAAGGCCAGAGACAGAGATGGGCCGCCATGGCCCTTTCTTTGCAACCACTACCTCAACCATAAAACAAGTGTACCATGAACAAATTCCTCCTTCTCGCTTGTGCCGTCGTGGCTGTGGCATGCAGTAATGAAGCTACAACCGGCGATAACCGGAAAGACACGGCTACCGGCAACACCTCTCCCACTGTTATGACCAGCCTCTCTACCGAGTCAGAAATGGAGATCCTGGAAGGCTGTGTCGAAAACGCAAAAGCTTCCAATCTCGATGAAGCGAAAGCCTATTCCCTTTGCCGTTGTGTGCTGCAGAAGGTGCAGCAAAAATATCCCGGCGCTGATAGTTCGGCACTTGTTGATCACATGAGCGACACCACCGAAGTAAGAGAAATGGTGGAAGCCTGCCGGTGAAAAAAAGGAACCCCATCGCTGCCCGATGGTGGTTGAGAGACAAGAGAAATGTCCGCCAATAGCGCCTCCTTCGGCCTTCTTGCGGGGGCCTATCACACCCATTGTTGTTTCACTTGCGTTTTTAATACGCTTCTGCCCGCCTGTAACCCACAAGCATCAGTGAAGAGCAGCAGGCCCGGATACGATAAAAAAGGTTGCGCAGGGAACCCCTAATGGCCCCATTTTAAAGCAGGGTGCGATACTACCACTATGTTCTGCCTGCCACAGAATTTTTGGCACTATTTTGTTTTCAGATAATGGAAACGAAGATGATATGGAAAACAGAAAAGATCAAGGCACAGAAAGAAGAAGAAGAAAAGTGTTGAGCCGCCCGGTGTTGGTGCGGTCCGAACGACCCGGCCAGGTAGCGGCTGTTGCCAACTACAGCGTACGCCGCGACGGCGGCTCTGTATGGAAAGAAGCCTGAGTGGCCGGCGCAGATGACGCCCTTTCCGCACCCGCTCAACAAAAATATTCCCGATAACAGAATGCAAGATAAATCCGCTACCGGCCGTTACTGCTGTACGGCCTGTGGCTACCCGTTGTTCGATGCCGACAAAAAGTTTGAGGCCGGCTGCGGCTTTCCTTCTTTCTGGCAGCAAAAAGGCGATAGCGTAAAACACAATCCTTTGTCAACATACGGGCGCCAGCGGATTCAATTGCTTTGCCGAAGCTGCGGGCTTCATTTGGGACATTTGTTTCCAAACATACAGACACCCACCGGTGTCCGGTATTGCATCAGGAAAGAGGCTATCCGGTGGGAGAACTAACTGTTTCATCAGCAGGTGCGTTTACATTTCACTATCCATTATGGCAACAACACAAGAAATCCTGGCTACTGTAAGGGAAGCCCGAAGCAGCGAAAGTCATTTCGATCGTATTGAACAAGCCCTGGAAACGGCATTAGCCATGGCACAAAAAGAAGGCGACTCCGCCCTTGCCAACGAACTGCAGGACGTACAGGAAAAATATGCGGCAGAATACCGCAAAGCCAAAGAAACCCGCGACTCGGCCTGGCCGGAATTTGAGAAGTTCGTTACACAATTTGAACGGGCCATGACCGGCGCGGATAAGCAGCCGTGATACAGGTAAATCGAACGGCCCGATGACCGCCGGCGTTCTGCTTTAGGTTTCGTCCGGCAGCAGCAAAGCTTGTACTATTGATGGCGGTAAAAACAGTACAAAGGCGGTATTGAAATTTTTGCGGAAAAAGCAATAGCGAATGCAATTTGTATCGGTGGTGTAAATGATCCATCGTCAACAGCCTGTATCATACATCCGGTATCATTGCTTCGTAATCCTGCTTCATCAGCGGCGAAGCGAGAATAAAGTCGGCTGTGGTGACGTTGCTGGCAATGATAATGTTCCAGGCCACGGCGAGGCGGATTAATGCCTTTACATCGCTGTCGTGCGGCTGGGCCTCCAGCGGATCCCAGAAGAAAATGACCAGGTCCATTTTTCCCTGTGCTATCATGGCGCCTAACTGCTGATCGCCACCCAGTGGCCCGGTGATCAGTTTTTCCACCGGAAGCCCCAGTTCGGTCTCTATTACCTTTCCGGTGGTGCCGGTAGCCGTAAGCGAGTGCGGAGCAAGGAGGGCACGGTTCTTCCGCACCCACACCAGCAGTTCTTCTTTTCGCTTATCGTGTGCTACCAGGGCAATGCGTTTTTTTATTTTGATGACTCGCCGGGCCATATGCAGTTGCTTACAAAACCAATACCGTGTATTCTATGGCGGTACCGGTTAGCTTTTTGCCAACCGTTGCAAACAGTTGTCAACCGTTGTCAAAGCCTCCTGGTAAAGTACCCTGTTGCCACCCGGCATCACCTTTAACAGGCCTTTGCATTCGCAGAGAAAAACCCTGGCAAACTCAGGGTCATGGTCGGTAATCTCGCGGCAGTTATCAATAATGTCGGCATACTTTACGGTTTGCGAATCGCTGCTTGTGTGGGCAATCCGCTCTGCCTCTTTTGCTTTACGTTTTTTTCGGTTCCATCGCGGATGGCGGCTTTTGGTAAACACATCCGTCAGCTCCACCACCAGCTGTAGTGTTTCGCGGGCATCTGCCTCGTTCATCACATTTTGCAGAAAGGCCAGCAAGTCCGCCTTCGTCACCGGTGTATCTTCCAGCACATCGTGCAGCAGGGCAGCCGCCAATACGGGCAACCGGCTATCGTAGGGCCGGCACAGTTTCATTACCCGAACCGGGTGAACAATGTACCGTTCGGACGAATACTTGCGCTGTTGTGTACCATGTGCCTTGTCGGCATAGCCGGTTATTTTGTGCAGCACTGCTTCCATTCCAAATTTCTATGGCAAATAACAAGCCGCCGTTCGGTTCTTTTTTTGTAGAAAAAACGGCCGGAGCGAAGGTGTTTTTTTCGGTCGGTGCCCGTCTGCCCCATTTACACGGGCGGTCTGTTTCTTGCTGCAATCCACACCAAAACAAATAGCATGAAATGGCTGAAACGGCTTTCACCCATCCTGATTCCGGTGCTTGCGCTGGCGGGCACAATCGGCTACGTGGCCTGGCGCACCCGTCGTATTCCCACACCCAACCGCCGGTGGAAGCGATTTGACCACGCCGACGCCAGGCCAGTTACGCCGGCCGTGTGCGAGGCCTTGCAGGGTCTTTATGGTGTAAGAGCAGGCCATCATTTCTTTGGCCACAGTGCGGTCATGAAATGCAGTTATGTGGGTGACAATGGCCACCGGGTTCATCATCTTTCGTTGTTTTTTGAGAAAGAAGGTCTTTACATGCTGGCCGAGGTGCGGCAACGCGGCCGCGACATTCTCATCAAAGGCCACTGGCGGCGGGCGGCTGCCAATGGCACGGGACTTATCTGGCTGGTGATGCGCAATGGCGTGCGGGCCATGCAGTACCGCCGGCCCAACAAACCCCTGGGCTTGTACGGGAGTTTCGGCAAAGGCAACAATCGTCCGCGCCGGCCCATCTCGCTGCTGCTTCAGGAACCACTCCCCGAAGTGCCGCCCTTTGACATCTTTGCCCACCGCGGCGGCTCGCGGAATGTAGATTTTTTATCGGTATCGGAAAACACCACCGGCATGGTGAAGCTGGCCGCGCAGCTTGGCGCCAATGGTGTGGAGATTGATGTGCGGATGACGAAAGACAATGTACCCGTCATTTTTCACGACAGTTTTTTTTCTATCCACACCGTTCAACGTTTGGTGTATGGCGGCCTGCTGCACAACTACACGCTGGACGAAGTAAAGGCGCTGGAACTTCGCAACGGCGGGGAAATTCCTACGCTGGAGGAGATGCTTTCTACCATACTTTACCAAACACCGCTGGAGATTGTATGGCTCGATATGAAAAAAGAATGCGATGTGGAACAGGTGCGCCAACTGCAGGAGAAATATCACCGCCTGGCGGCGGAAATCAACCGCCGCCTCACCATCTATATCGGCATTCCCGATGAATACTTGCTGGATTGTTTTAAGAAGCTGGAAAACTACCGGCACATTCCCTGCCTTACCGAAATGAGTGTGGAAACCGCCTTAGCCATTGATGCCGACGTATGGGCACCGCAATATACCGGCGGTTACCAGCCCGATAAAGTGGCGCAAATACATGCCGCCGGGAAAAAAGCCTATGTATGGTCGTTAGACACTGATTTTATGGTAGAAGCCTATGTGAGCGAGGGCAAGTACGATGGACTGGTGACTAACACGGCCCCCGTTGTTTCGTACTGGCTTTATACCAAGCACCGCAAAGAGCCGGTGAAAAAGCCAAAGCCGGTTCCGCTGCTGTTTGTGATGGCCGCATTGTCGTCGGTGTTTTAAGGGCTGCAGCCGGCGATTGTCCGTGTGGGGTTGCCGGCAGTTTCAACAATACTTTTGGTTCCATTTTATGGCTGGTATCGCCTGCTTTTGTCCGTTTTCGGATAAGGAGGAATTTTCGTTTGCCCGTTGGAGAGAAGCTAAAGGCGGTGGAGTTTTTTTACCACATAGGCACATAGGAACATAGGGTTTCACATAGAAGAAAGAAAAGTCAGGAGCGCTTTTCTGGCTGGTTTCACGCAGCGATGCGGAGGCGCAGGGGGGCCGCAGCGGAGGAAATACAATTGTCTATTCGTATAGCCACCTGCCTGCTTTCCCGCAGCCTCTTGCTTCTAATGCCGACGAAGGAGGCAGCTGTGGACTACATAAAGTGAACTGGTCAAAACTAATACAACACTTCACCATCATTTCTTATAGCACTACCCCCAGATCCCTCGTTCCTCGGGATGACAAGCCATCTTTTCCTTTATTTACAACCCCATCGAACCACAAGAAAGACCAAAAACAATCAGCGGCGTTGATAAGCGGGTCCCCTGTGCGCTGCTCTCCCCTCTCCTAGTGGAGTGGGGCTGGGGGTGAAGTAGCAGACCTACCACCCTATGCCATAATCCTCACCATGATTGCTCGATCCGCCCCACAAGCTGCCGTGTTTCCAATCGAAGTAGATGGCATTGATAGGACCGCTAGTCCGGTCATCGAAGCTTAGCGTATAACCCATCTTCTTCAGTTCGGCCCTTACGGCTTCCGGTGTTTTATCGCTCAGTAATATCTGTCCGGGCTTGGGTGAGCGGTCGGCTGTTTTCGTGCCGCCCAACGAAAGCCAGAGTTGATTGGTATTGATGTTGGCTGCTTCCGCTGCCTGCTGCACCGTCATGCCGAATTCCACCATGTTCAGGAAAAATTGCAGCAGGTTCTGTTCCTGCGTATCGCCGCCCTGCACGGCAAACGATAGAAACGGCTTGCCGTCTTTCAGCGCCAGCGAAGGCGTAAGTGTTACCCGTGGCCGCTTACCCGGTTCCACCACATTAAACGGGTTGAGGGCCGAATCCAGCACAAAGCTTTGCATGCGCTGGCTCATGCCAATGCCCGTGTTGCCGGCCACCGTAGCCGGTAGCCAGCCGCCGCTTGGTGTAATAGACACTACCCAGCCCTCCTTGTCGGCGGCTTCCACACTGGTGGTGCCCAGCCATAGGTTGGCTTCGTATTCGTTCAGGCCAAGGCTGTTTCGTACATCGTGTGCCGGGGCAAAGTTTCTGCCCGATGTATCCATCTCATAGCCCCGGTTTTTCAGCAAGGCCACATAGGGATTTTTTTTGCCCTCAAACGGGTAGGGATCGCCGGGGCCAATACCGGGATTATTTTTGTCAAACTGTATGAGCCCCGCCCTTTGTTTTGCGTACTCTTTACTCAGCAATCCACGAATGGGCTCAGCCGGTGCAAAGGCGGGATCGCCGTAATAAAAATCGCGGTCGGCAAAGGCCAGGCTCATGGCCTGGTAAACGGTATGGATGTAGCGTGTGCTGTTGTAGCCCATGCTTTTCAAGTCGAAGTTTTCCAGAATATTCAATGCTTGCAGCAGCATGGGCCCCTGCGTCCATGGTTGCAGCTTATAAACTTCAATGCCTTTGTAGGTTGTTTTCACCGGCTCTTCTTCTATCGGCTTCCATCGGGCCAGGTCCTGCATCGTAACAAGGCCGCCCTGTTCCCGGGCGCCGCGTACATATTCTTCGGCGATATCACCCTTATAAAACCGGTCGTAGGCTGCCATGATCGCCGCCTTTCGCGAAGCGCCTTTTTTCCGTGCTGCCTTTTCGGCCTCCACCATTTTTGTGAGCGTTTGCAGCAGATCTTTCTGCACAAAAATTTCACCTGCCTCCGGTGCTTCCCGCTTTTCGCCGGGATGCGTCAGAAACAGCTTTTTGCTGTATGGCCATTGTTTTATCTGTTCCTTTCCGCGTTCGATGCTGTTAGCCGTTTGCGCCTCTATCGGGTATCCTTCGGCCAGTTGCATGGCCGGACGAAGCACCTGCTCCAGCGTCATAGTGCCGTAATTGGCCAGCATGTGTAAAAGTCCGCCGGGCGTGCCGGGTGTGGTAGCCGCCAGCGGTCCGTATTGCGGTGGGAAATTGTAGCCCTTGCTTTTGAAAAAACCGGCCGTGGCGCCGGTGGGTGCCACGCCCATGGCATTAATGGCAATCACCTTTTTGGTTTTGGGATGATAGATCAACGCCTGCGTTTCGCCTCCCCAACTCAGTACGTCCCACATGGTGCAGGTGGCCGCTAGCATGGCGCAGGCAGCATCTACCGCATTGCCGCCCTGCTGAAAGATGGTGGCACCGGCGGTAGCCGCCAGGGGCTTGCCGGTAATAGCCATCCACTGCTTGCCGTGCAGCGGCGGCTTTTGGGTTTGCTGGGCTGGCAGGTAAAAAGAGGAAAGGAGAAAAAAGAAAGATAAGGCTGTTTTTTTCATACAAACAGGATTGTGCTTTTAAAGATAAGGGCAGAAGGCCTGCCATACCGCTGCGGGTGATTGGCCTGAACCTGAAATTGTTTACTTTCCGGCAACCGAAAAACATTTGCTATGCGTCAACTGTTCAGTCTATTATGTCTTTTTTTCGCTTTTGCCGCTCGGGGCCAAAACCCCGATTCGCTGTATATGCGTGAGCACTACGACGAAACCGAATATGACATTCCCATGCGGGACGGCATCAGGCTTTTTGCCGTGGTGTACACACCCAAAGACAAAAGCAAGACCTATCCCATTTTGCTGAACCGAACACCGTACAACGCCAGCGGCTATGCCGGGTTTAAACGCTACACCTATCCCTCGCCGTTTATTATCCGGGATGGGTACATCCTTGTTTTTCAGGATGTGCGTGGCCGCTACATGAGCGAAGGCCAGTTCGACAACATGCGCCCGAACATCCCGGGCAACAACCCGAAAAATAAAAAAGACATTGACGAAAGCTCCGATACCTGGGACACCATTGACTGGTTGGTGAAAAATGTCAAGAACAATAACGGGCGGGCCGGCATCTACGGTATTTCGTATCCGGGATATTATTCGGCCGCTGCCCTGCCCGATGCGCATCTGGCGCTGAAAGCTTCCTCGCCGCAGGCACCCATTGCCGATTTTTTCTTTGATGATTTTCACCACATGGGCGCTTACCTGCAAAGCTACACACCGGCGTTTGCCACCTTTGGCTACCAGAAAAACAGCCGCACCCGGCAAAGCTGGTTCGACACCGCCAGCCGGCGCTTTTCGGGCCTAACCGTTAAAGACGCTTACGACTATTACCTCCGGCTGGGACCCTTAAAAAACATCACCAAAAACTTTCACGGCGATAATTTTTTCTGGAACCAGATTGTTGACCATCCCAATTACGATACCTTCTGGCAGCGCCGGAATATCCTGCCGCACCTGAAAGACATAAAGCCGGCTGTGATGACTGTTGGCGGATGGTTTGATGCCGAAGACCTTTATGGCCCTCTCAATATTTACAAGCGTATTGAAAGCAGCACACCCGGTGCTAAAAACATGCTTGTCATGGGGCCCTGGGACCACGGCGGCTGGGCCCGTGAGCGGGGCCGAACCACACACAACCACCTTTATTTTGGCGACAGCATTTCCACTTTTTACCAACGCGAAATTGAACGCCGCTTTTTTGCTTATCACCTCAAAGACGAGGGCACCGATAAATTGCCCGAGGCCTACATGTTCAACACCGGCACCAAACAATGGCAAACGTTCGCTACCTGGCCGCCGCAGGATGCGCCTACGCTGCGCTTTTATTTTGGTGAGAACGGAAAGCTATCGGTTAACCAACCCATCCCCGAAGCCAAAACCTTCAGCTATGTGAGCGACCCCATGAAACCGGTGCCCTATACCTCGGAAGTAGAGGGCCTGACGTTTACGCCGCGCCGTTTTATGAGCGACGACCAGCGGCATGCCTCCCGCCGCCCCGACGTGCTGACCTTTGAAACCGATGAGCTGACCGAAGACGTAATCGTGGCCGGTGAAATCAGCGCCAAACTAAAAGTAGCCATGACCGGTACGGATGCTGATTTTATTGTAAAGCTGATTGACGTGTATCCACAAAATCATCCCGAGTACCCGCACAACCCAAGGAACATTACCATGGGCGGCTACCAGCAACTGGTGCGGCACGAAACATTCCGCGGCCGGTTTCGCAAGTCATTCGAAAAACCGGAGCCTTTTGCACCGGGGCAGCAAACCGACGTGGTAGTTCCGCTGCAGGATGTATTGCACACGTTTAAAAAGGGCCACCGGATTATGATTCAGGTACACAGCACCTGGTTTCCGTACATTGACCGCAACCCACAGAAATACGTTGCCAATATTTACAAGGCCGATGAAAAGGATTTTGTCAAATCCACCATCTCGGTTTCGTCTGCATCGGTAGTAGAAGCCGGCGGCAACCTCAAAAAACCACAGCGGGTGTTTTAACGGGGTCTTTCTTACCAGCCCGGAAGCCGGACCACGAAAGCCTTTGCCGTAAATGCTTGCTTGCCGGTGCTAACTTGTTTGAGGAAATACCGGCAGCAATTTTGCACTACCTGGGGCAAATCAACCATTATGGAGCAGGCCGAAAAGGAGAACAGGGGCGCCCAACCCGGCCAGGATGGCGCAAGAGAAGTAGAAAACAGGGAGAATGCCGAAAAAAGCGGGCCCGCACACGGCAGTAAAAAAAGCGCCTTTAACGAAAGCAGCGCACAGGACCACCAGCGCAGCGACCGCAACCCCCTGAAGGAAACCGACGACGATGGCATGCGGAGTGCTTAGAGGGAGATTGGACAGTTGATATTGGATATTCGTTGCGGCATCATCCGATTTTGAACCAGTATTGAAGATTGTCAGCTATCGAGTATCCCGATATCATTCCTTTATCTGCAACACCGCTTTTGCCAGTGCAATGCTCCGTTCATCGCCGGTATGTTTCATCGGCTCGTCCGATAATTTAATCACCGGTGTCCAGCGCTCGCCGTCGGGCCGGGCTTCGGTCATTTTCATTACAATGTTCACCGGCTTCAGCCCAACATCATTGGTGAAATTGGTGCCGATGCCGAACGAGATACCAATGCGGCCACGACAGTGCTCCGCAATCTGTTTCACCCGGTCGTAATTCAATGAATCGGAAAAGATGATAGTCTTTGAAGACGGGTCAATACCCAAGTGCTGATAATGCCGGATTGTTTTATCGGCGAACAGCAGCGGATCGCCGCTGTCGTGCCGAACGCCATCGAAAAGGCGGCCAAACTTCCTGTCGAAAATGTCAAAAAATTCGTCGGTGGTGAATGTATCGGAAAGCGCAATACCCAGGTCGCCGCGATACACATCTATCCAGTGCTCCAGCGCCATCGTATTAGCCATCTTAAATCCGTATTTCGCCGCATGAAACATAAACCACTCGTGGGCATGCGTGCCAATGGGCTTTGTGTTATGAATATGGGCAAGGTGCACATTAGACGTACCGACAAAAGGATGACCATGTGTTTTTAAAGTTTTC
Source organism: uncultured Flavisolibacter sp. (assembly GCA_965365435.1). Classification (GTDB taxonomy): domain Bacteria; phylum Bacteroidota; class Bacteroidia; order Chitinophagales; family Chitinophagaceae; genus Flavisolibacter. The sequence continues at coordinate 93,677 of CBDUBQ010000008.1, read as the reverse complement.
ACCACGAGGTCATGCACCCGAAACGAATGGCGCCTGCGGGTGCCGAATTCGGCAATCGTTACGCCCATTTCGCCATAGGCTTCTATCTTCTTTTTTGCTTTTTCCGCTACCGTTTCATCACTTTCGCGTTGCTCATTTTGCAGGTGATAAAGGTTTTCGGAAATCAGGCAAAGCAGCGGCACTTCCCAAAGTATGGTGCGGTACCACCATCCCTCCACCGTTACTTCCACATCAGGCCCCTGTTGCGAGATCTGCACTTCCGAGGGATCGTAGCAATAGCCCTGCAGAAAATCAAGATAAACCGGGTCTAGGTAAGGGCAGGTTTGCGCCAGCCACTGTTTTTCACCGGCGCTGAGCTTCAATGAAGCCATGCAATTAACGGAAGCCTGCAAAGCTTCGGCAAAGCCGTCCGGAAAGCGATGCCCCCCGCGATTGATAAACCGGTACCGGACTTTTGCTTTTGGAAAAAGTTTTACCACGCATTGCTGCATGGTGAATTTATAAAAGTCGTTGTCGAGAAGAGAGGGAAGAGCCACCATAGCCAACAAATTTCGGCACCATCGTTCAAAGTGGGAGATTTGCAAAAATGAGCCGGATAATTATTTTTGTACCCTCAGCCAACTTAGCTCAGATGGTAGAGCATTTCATTCGTAATGAAAGGGTCGTCAGTTCGATTCTGATAGTTGGCTCTACACCGCCTTTGTCCGGGCAAATTATTTTTAACCAATCGGGCATTTTGCATCCGTAATTTATTTGTAACTGTTGGTGCAGCTTACCCTTCGTGCGTTTTTGCTTAAAGCGCCCTCGTTTCACCATTGGGCATGCTGTTGCAGTACTTCCAGGCAAGCCAGTGCCGGTTAGTTGCGCATAGCTCCCGTATCACCGCTTACACTTTGCCGCTGCGATTTATTACGAACAGGTTACCACAAAAAATCGCTACCCCTAAAAAAGGGCATATACCTAAATGCAAAGCCTGTGTATACGTATTGATTTCGCCTTGCAAAAGATACTCTACGACAATGGGTTCGGGTTTTTACTAGGTATTTTTTTCCCAAAAGGCTTGCAACAATGGAAAACCCTTATTACGTTTGCAGTGTTATCACGAACCCTATACAAAGAAAGATCACTGACAAGCTTTCTTGCCTCAAAGAAAACAACGCTTTCACCCACCTCTCTCTGTAAAAGGTTCGTCACTACTAAATAATCCAAACTTTGAAAACAACTCCAATGAAACAATACTCTCTCCCAGCCTGTGTTATTGCCCTTTTATTTTGCCTTACAAGCTGCATGAAAGCCAATGACCTGACTCCCCCACCTTCTGTTGCTCCCGCTACCGAAACCACCTCATTTTCCGGCCTTCAGGCAGCCGATCAGTTTTCGTGGGAAACAACCAAAAAACTCGATCTGCGCATTGCCGGCAAAGCCGAAACCGAATATCAGTTGGTCATAAAAATAACGCTGCCGGATGGCGCTGTGCTGTTTCAGAAACTTCATAAATCCACCGAAGATTACACGGGTGTGATTGAGGTGCCTGCACACCTGGAAAAACTGACCATAAGCTACGGCAGCCAGCAAACCACCTTTGACGTTCAAAAAGAACCTATTACATTTACCATCGCTGAGTAAGCATTATCCAATCCCTAAGAAAATAGAATCATGAAAACAACCGTACCTTTTGGTGCCCAAACCACCCGGTTGGCACACTTTTCCAAATTTGCCATTGCCGGCATTCTCACTTGTTTCGCAACCATTTCAAACGCACAAAACCCCACGTCACCGGCCCTTGGCTTCAATATTTTTGTCCGCAACAATGCACAGTTCAAAACCAATGAAACCGAAGGCGCCGTGGCCATTGGCGATCAGATGACACTAGCCGGTGATCATCAGATCGGCACAAAAAACACCGGCACGTTTAAAGTGGATGGACTTACTATTGGCCTGCTGGTAGGTGGCAAGATTGTTTATTCGGCCAGCAGTGTTACGCTTATTAAAAACAGCTATGTTAAAGTAGGTAATTCCGCCGGATCGACTGCTTGGTATATTGATAACAACGGTTCAAAATCAAATTTGCGTGTGACGTCCGGCAGCTACGATTCAAAGCCTTTCATCGAACTGGAAAAAAGTGCAAAAGCACTCGACGTCAGCGCCACCAAAAACCCGGTCATGCAAAGTGGCCTGATTGACTTTGCCAGCGCCTTTACCAACTTGCAAAATAATTCAAAAAACATGTCGGCTTATGCCACCAACATTGAGCTGACCGACCCTAACGGAACAAAAAAAGGCACTACCATTGCCAGTGTTGTCACCAACGGACAGCTAAAGGTGAACTTAAAATCCGGCACCAACGTGCTGCACGCAACCGGCGCCGAACTGAATAGTGTCACCAGCAGCATTACGTTTAACACAAAACCATCGGCCGACCGTCCGCTGGTGATCAATGTAAATGCACCCGGCTCGTTCAACTGGTCGGTTTGGAACCAATCCGGTTTGGCTTTGACAAACAGTCCTTATATCATTTACAATTTTTACAATACCACCAGCCTGCAAATTGCCGGCAGCAACTACATTTCAGGAACTGTTTTTGCGCCCTTTGCCAACATTACCAAAACGGCAAATCCATCGAACATCGAAGGGCAAATCATTGGCCTTTCTTATATGCATGCCGGCGGAAAAAACATGTTTGCGCTTTTTCAGGCCACGCTGCCCAATACAAATGTTCCGGCGGTCAGCAAGCCTGCAACGGCCGCCACAGGTCTTACGTTTACCAATTTATCCACCACCTCCTGTAAGCTTACCTGGAACAACGGCAGCGGTGCCGGCCGGCTGGTGATAGCCCAAAAAGGAAGCGAGCCGGCGGCTCCGACCGATAACGTTTTTTACACTGCCAACCCTAAGATTGGCACTGGCACAACCATCGGTGCCGGATCGGTGGTTTACAACGGGCAGGGCAACTCAGTAACGGTGACCAACCTGCAGAAAAATTCGCAATACTTTTTTTCTGTGGTCGAATACAATTCCGCCGGAACGGCCATCTCTTACAGCACCACTACGCCGTCGCAGGCACAGCGGGTAACCACCGTGGCCGATGCTGACGACGATGGCGTACCCGATGCGGAAGACATGTATCCCAACGATGCAGCAAAGGCGTTTGCTACCTTTTATCCGGCATCGGGCTTCGGCACCCTGCTGTACGAAGATCAGTGGCCGTTCAAGGGCGATTACGACTTCAACGACCTGGTAGTTGATTATCGCTTTACCACAATAACCAATTCATCTAACAATGTGGTGCAAATTGATTATGCGTTTGTACCGAAGGCCTCCGGTGCCAATTACAAAAACGGCTTTGCCTTCCAGTTAGACGGTATCAGCGCAGATAAGATAGCCAGTGTCAGCGGCACCCGCATGGCTAACGGCTGGACGACGCTGAACAGCAACGGCACCGAAGCGGGCCAGCCGGTGGCTAACGTAATTGTATTTGACAATGCCAATGCGGTATTCACGAACGCCCCGGCCGCTGGTATCATCAACGTGGTTGCCGCTTCACAAAAATTCAATTCGGACACCATTAGGATCACCGTAAGATTTGCCAATGGCATGACCCTCGCCAGCCTTCCGGCTTCCCTGTTTAATCCTTACTTGATCGTAAACCAGATAAGGGGCAACGAAGTGCACCTGCCTAACCGCCTTCCATCGGCAAAAATTGACAAAAGCCTGTTTGGTAAAGGCGATGATAAAAGCAATCCGGGCGCCGGCAAATACTTTAAATCGGCCACGAACCTGCCTTGGGCGCTGAACATCGTCGGCAGCATTCCTTACCCGCAAGAAAAGCTGGACATCACCAAAGCATACCTGAATTTTATTAAATGGGCCAGTAGTAACGGAAGTTCCAATACGGATTGGTATCTGGACAAACCCGGCGGCCGCGATGCCAGCAAACTTTACCTGAAATAAGTTTTGTTGTTTTCTGCGCAAACCCTCAATGCCGGCATTCACTTCCAATGAAGCCGGTACTGAGGGTTTGCCGTTTCTAAAGTTCGCCGCTATTATCCCATCGCCCAATCTAGCGCTGCGGGTAGAGCAACGCTGTTGGAAAGCCTAAGTCGTTAGTTCGATTCCGAAAGTTGGCTCCCTTTATCTATTGTGGATGCGCCAACAAAAAACAGCAGTCGCACCCGTTTTTTTCAGTCCTTTTTTGTATATCTGCAAAACGGCTGCCCGGATGGCCAAATGGTTGCCGGTACCGGCTCTGCTTCAGGAAAAGCAGTCCTGTAAAATCCACCATCCCCGCATCAACCAACTGCATTTTTCCACTTTACAAAACAGGCTTATGAGATACGCTTTTTATCTGCTGTGTTTTCTCTTTTTTTACCTTTCGCCGGCAGCCCAGCCAACTGCCTCCCGGCAATTGGTGGTCCGGTTCAAGCCCACCACCACCTACCGGGTTGATCAGAACAAAAAAGCCCTTATCACCAGTCATACAGCCCTCGCCCAATTGCTGAACAAGGGCGCCATCAGTGCTATTTGGTCGCTGGTGGAGAATGAAACATCGCCGCCTCTGCGACAATTGGACCTTATTGCCGGCATTCACCTGTTGCAGGTAAAACCCGGAATGCCCGTGGAGGAGGTTGCGCAGGCGCTTCGGGAAACGGGTGCTTTTGTGTACGTGGAAGTGGACCAGCAGGGCAGCGGCGGCGGGCAGCAGGCTGTTGTGCCCGGCGATACCCACTTCGATCGTCAGTGGAGCCTCTACAACAACGGCACCTTCAACAGCCTGGCTGTGGCCAATGCTGATATTGATATGGACTTTGCCTGGTCCATCACTACCGGCAACAATAACACCATCGTTTGTATTCTCGATTCGGGACTAAAGCTTGACCACCCGGAGTTTGCCGGACGCTTATGGGCCAATACCAAAGAAATTCCCGGAAACAATATTGATGACGATGCCAACGGCTACGTAGATGATATCAATGGCTGGGACTGGGTGAATAACGACAACAACCCCACCGATGATCATGGGCACGGGACCAATGTAACCGGCATCCTGGCGGCCAACGGCAACAACAACATCGGCTATGCCGGCATTAACTGGAAATGCAAGGTGATGGTGGGCAAAATTCTCAATGCCAGCAACTCCGGCTTTTACTCATGGTGGGTACAGGGCATTTATTACGCAGTGCGAAATGGTGCCAAAGTGATCAATATGTCGGTGGGCGGCAGTGGCTTCAGCCAGGCCATGAAAGAAGCCTGCGATTTTGCCGAGGCCAATAATGTAACCATCTTCGCCTGCAGCATGAACACCGGTAGCAATACGACTTATTACCCTGCCGGCTATGCCAGCACCATTGCCATAGGCGCCACCAATGTGGATGACAGCCGGGCATCGTTCAGCAATTTCGGAAGCCACCTGGACCTGGTGGCACCCGGCGTTAGCATCTATGGTCTTTCGCACACCTCTGCTACCAACTACAACAGCGCCTGGAGCGGCACCTCGCAGGCTACACCGCATGCGGCCGGCACCGCCTCCCTTTTGTATGGGTTGAAGCCTGACATTACGCCGGCGATGGTAAAATCTATTTTGCAAAACTCAGCAAAAGACCGGGCCGCCAAACCCGCCGAAGACGTGGCCGGTTGGGACGAGTACACCGGCGCCGGCCGGCTCAATGCCTTTCAGGCATTGAACCGCTTGCTGGCAGTGTTGCCCGTTTCGCTTTCGCGTTTTGAGGTGCAACCGGGCAATGGCTCGCCCGTTCTTTTGTGGGAAAACCAGCAGGAAAAAAACATCCTTCGCTACGAAGTGGAAAGCAATGCCGGCAGTGGTTTTCGGCAGGTGGGAACGGTAGCGGCAAGAAGATCCGGGGATGGTTCCGCACAGCTTTACACCTTTACCCACCGTCAGCCACCCGGCGGCGTACTTCTGTATCGTTTAAAAATGATTGACACCGATGGCACCTACTGCTACAGCAAAATACTTTCGGTGACCCTGCCGGTAACGACAGCAATAAAAATTCATCCCAATCCGGCCACCACCAGCGTGGTGATCGGCCGCCTGCCCGGCGCAAAAGACCTGACCCTCACCGATGCCACGGGCCGCGTAGTCAAAAAAATCGCTTTTGGAAACACAACCGAACCTTTTATCACGCTCCCGGTGCAGGACTTACCCGCCGGCATGTATTTGCTTACGATGGGTGGGCAAATGGAATGGCTCATTAAGCAGTAGGTTCGCCGGCCGGGCCCTTATTGGCTGTAAAACAGGCAGCGCTCTTTTGAGAAGGGATGGGGCAAATCCTTCGCCGGCTTTTCAACAGCAAGCCGTTTTCGTGCTGCTTTTGCCGCAGGCCGTTACAGGCAGGAATGCCAGGTTGTAGCGGCTCCATACAAGATTTCGTATCGGGTTACATTTCGGCAATTCGGCAACTCTGCCGCTTGATCGTTCTCATTCGCCGAAAAGGACGTTGCCCCGCAAGTGAACATGGCTACTTTTCTTCCCCAACAAAAAAATCAAAAACATGCAAGAAACAATCCTGCGTTTTCAATCGCTGAAAGACCTCATCAGCTTTAAGCAGCAAACCATGATTCAAGACCTTCGTATAGATACCGCCGAACGGTCGTTGACAGGGCGCTTTCCGGAGAACGATCTCAACACGGCCGTTACGGTTTTTAAAGCCAGCATTTTTTCGCGTTGATATTTTTTTTGGGCTGGAAATAACGCCATCGTTGTTTGGCCCGAAAAGAGATTATTTTACCCGTGCCGTGAACCTTTCATTGGTGCAGCTTTATACCGCAGCAAAACAGCGTACCGGCAAGCAGGCAATGGACCAATGGCCAACGCCGGTTTTACGGAAAAAGCAACCGGGAACAGGGGCAATAGTTTGGATTGTCGTTTGCACCCAACATTGCGGTGTCGAATGCCAATGCCGGCTTTCACCGCCAGAAGGTCAAAATTATGAAGGTTACACTCTTGCAGTTTGATTCACTGGCCGAACTCGCTGCGTTTTGGAAGCAAGTCAACAACCGGGGCTACCTGATTATTGTAAAAGATCTGACGCTGCGCTGCGCCCTCACCAACGAGGAGTTATCTGTAGCCCTTTCGGTTTACCACGCAAAACAGTTGCCGCCGGATGATACATTTGGCGCCACCTGACCGGATGGGCCGCCAAAAAATTTTTCAGGCGCTTTCCGGCCCGGGCTTTACCCCATGGTAACTTCGACAGCCTATGCTCGAACCACAAACACTCCGTTTTCTTACCCAGCTTAAGAAGAACAACAACAAGCCCTGGTTTGATGCCCAGCGGGCAGCCTACGAAGCCGCACGGATTGACTTTTCTAATTTTATTCAGTTGGTGATTGATGCTTTGCAAAAATCCGACACCACCATCACCGGGCTTAGTTCGCGGGACTGCCTGTTTCGCATCAACCGCGACATTCGTTTTTCCAAGGATAAAACGCCGTATAAAGCCAACTTCGGCGCCAGCATTAAACGCGGTGGCCGCAAGTCGCCGTTTTCCGGCTATTATTTTCACCTGGAGCCCGGCCAGAGTTTTATTGGCGGCGGCCTATGGATGCCGGAATCACCGGCACTAAAGGCCATGCGGCAGGAGATTGATTATAACTGGGAGGAATTTCGGGGCATTCTACAGGACAAGCCGTTTAGAAAAATATACGGCGATGTGTACAAAGGCAGCGATGTTAGTTTAAGCACCATGCCCAAAGGCTATGAAAAAGATGCGCCGGCGGCTGACTACCTGCGGCTGAAAAGTTTTATTGCCGAAACGAAAGTGGCGGACGAAGACCTGACGAAAGGCAGCCTGCACAAAAAAACGCTGGCGGCATTTGAAGCGTTGCAGCCCCTACTGAATTTTATAAACAGGACGATAGGTTCTGACTGAACGTTACCGGAAGAATTGGCTAAGCACAGCCTGCTTTAAAAGCCACTCAGTTCCCATTTGCATCGGTGCCGACAAATCCTTCAAGGTTGTCCACAAACCACTTTCCTAGGTCATTAGTGAGGTTAAGCACTTCTTCTTCTGTGATTGCTTCTGAATAAAGCTTGCTTACATTCTTCCCGGTTACGGTGGTTATATTTAAAGCATTCTCATAAAAATGTATCGCTGCCTGCCCGCCATTAAAACCTCCTTGTTTGTTACTACGCCTTAAATTGGTAAAACCCACTAAAACTTGAATATTTCTAAGAATACCACTCTTCAACCTATGCAATACTTTTCCGTTTTCATCAAAGCACTGCTTCATTGCCACGATCATATCAACATCATGTGTTCTTACTTCTGAATCATTAAGCATGATCGTACATCGCCTGTTGTAGAAAAGTGGATCGAACTCGCGAAGATTACTCTCCCATTTATTTAAAAAAGGCAGAATGATATTTTCCAATGCAAGCTGAATTGCATCCGGACCCATTCTAACAGATACTTCTTTCGCTGTGTCGAAATGATTTTTAAGTAGGTGTAACTTCTTTTTCCAATCCTCCTCCTCTTCGATACTCTCTCCTTTCGCCGCCTTTATTGCAATACTCAAAGACCATTCAAGTTGCCCGGCTAAGTAGGCAATGAATGGCTTAGAGTCACCAGTATCTGCTATGTGCAATGCCCTGAGGTAAGATTGTTTATCAGCAGATCTGATAATTACCGGCGGAAGTTCATTCCATAATAGAACATAGTTCATTAACAGCCTTGCAAGCCGACCATTACCGTCGTCGAATGGATGAATTCGCACGAATTTATAATGCAGCATGGCCGCCAATTCCACCGGATGCAACCTACCCTCTTGCAACCGATACCATTCCAGAAGTTCCTGCATCAACACAGGAGTTTCCAGGGGCGACGCATAGTCAAATATCTCACCATTGGCAAGGCGTACTGAGTTGGGATGCTGCTTGTAATTGCCGATGCTGATTTGCCGGCGGGTGGTTTGCCCATCCGGTGTGATGGCTTCTTTCCAGAATGGCCTCACCAGAATGACTTCGTTCAGATTTTTGATGGCCTGCTCCGTCAGCGGCCGTTCTTTTTCTTTTGCCCACTGCTCCACCATCTGCCAGGCCACATCATGCGCTTTCATCTCTTCGTATTCACGCATGGTATGCCCGCCCCTGGTATCGTCAAACAGCAGCAATAAGGCCGTTTCGCCATAGGTGAGCGTATTGCCCTCCATATGGTTAGAATTAAAGTTGAACTCCAGCCGGAACTTCTTGTGCAGTTTCTTTTGCTTTTCCGCATCGAGCGGCTGAACTGCCTTCCAGCTTTGAATCAACTCTTCAATCTTTAGAAGCCATTCCGGCATAAACCATCCTTTTGGTTAAGCATTTACAGAAGTTTCAGCAGCCACATCCTCAGTCAGTATCCCCTTCTCCATCAAATACTCTGCAATCTGCACCGCATTGGTAGCAGCGCCTTTGCGCAGGTTATCGCTTACAATCCACATGTTCAGCGTATTGGGCTGCGTTTCGTCGCGGCGGATGCGGCCCACAAACACTTCGTCTTTTTCGTGCGCCCACAAAGGCATGGGATAAAGCTGCGCCGAAGGATCGTCCTGCACCGCCACGCCGGGTGCCTCGCTAAGCAACTGCTTTACTTCGGCCAGGTCAAAATCGGCCTCAAACTCGATGTTCACACTTTCGCTGTGGCCGCCGATCACCGGTATGCGTACTGTGGTGGAAGTAACACGGATGCTATCGTCGCCCATGATCTTTTTGGTTTCGTTCACCATCTTCATTTCTTCCTTGGTATAGCCGTTGTCGAGAAAGACGTCAATCTGCGGAATCACGTTCAGATCAATGGGGTATTTGTAAGCCATTTCATAGCCGGCTTCGGAGCCTTTTTGCTCTTTTTCTCTTTCGCCTCTTAGCTGGTCAACCGCTTTTTTGCCGGTGCCGGTAACGCTTTGATACGTTGACACCACCACCCGCCTGATGCGGTACTTCTGGTGCAGCGGCTGCAGGGCCACCACCATTTGAATGGTAGAGCAATTGGGGTTGGCAATGATCTTGTCGTCGGCGGTAAGAATGTGCGCATTCACTTCCGGTACCACCAGCGGCCGGTCGGGGTGCATGCGCCAGGCAGAGGAGTTGTCAATAACAGTGATGCCGGCTTCGGCAAACTTTGGCGCCCATTCCAACGAGGTGCTGCCGCCGGCAGAAAAAAGTGCCACAGCCGGCTTCGCCTTGATGCCGTCCTGCATGCTGACAACTTTGTATTTTCTTCCTTTGAACTCCACTTCTTTGCCTACCGAACGCTCAGAGGCGACAGGAATTAGTTCATCAACCGGAAAATTCCGTTCGGCCAGGACCTGCAACATTTTGGTACCTACAAGGCCGGTGGCGCCTACAACTGCAACTTTCATTTTTAGTAACCCCATCTCCGCTTGCGGCAGAGCTTTTTTTGGTGCCTGAAGGAGGCGTCAGGCTTTTTGGTTTACAAATCAAATTTCTGTGATCAGGCTTTCATTCACGGGCAACAAGCCATAAAAAAAGCCTTCCGTTCCGGGAAGGCCTGCCGTTATGTTGACATACAAAAACGCTATACACCTTCCCTGATCGGAATCTGTTTCTTTGTGCGTTTTGTATGTTTCTTACCGTACATGTGTGGCGAATGTAGCGCAGAAATGGTTTGATGCCAAATCTGTTTTCTCTATCTTGTATGCTGTTTATTCAGGGGCCACTGCGCCCCCGGGCCGGTGATGCAGTGGCAAAAAACCGCTGCCGGCAAACCAAAACGACAAAGCACCATGCAAAAATCCGTCTTCTTTCTGCTGCTGCTACTGCTGGCTTTCGCGGGGCAGGCACAAGTGGCCGAAAACTTTAACGACGGCAATATTTCCACTAACCCCGTATGGACTACGGCACGAAGCGCTGACTGGATGGTGAACGGCGATGGGCAATTGCAAAGCAATCTTACTTCCACCAACAGCAGCTTTTACATTTCCACTGCCAGCACATTGGCCAATGACGCCCAGTGGGAATTCTGGCTGCGGCTGGCCTTCAACCCGTCTTCTACCAATTATGCAGATGTTTACCTCACGGCTTCTTCGGCCGATCTGTCGCTCAGCACCACCACCGGTTATTTTGTTCGGATTGGTAACACGCAGGACGAGGTTTCGCTTTATCGTAAAAACGCCGACGGTACCATCGTAAAACTTATAGACGGCGCCGATGGCCTGGTTGACAAAAGCAACAATACGCTACGCATTAAGGTTATCCGCACCAGCACCCACCGGTTTACGCTTTACCGCGACGAAAGCGGCAGCGGCAGTGGGTATGTGATGGAAGGCAGTGCGACCGACGCCACCTACACAACAGGCGCCTTCTTTGGCTTCCTGGTCAGGCAAAGCACGGCCTCTTTTTTCCAGCGGCATTATTTCGACGATATTGAAATCAAACCTTACGTTCCCGATACCACATCACCATCGGTTATTTCGGCCACTGCCGTTTCGCCTATGGCTGTTGACGTGCTGTTTACCGAACCGGTGGAGCCAACCACGGCTCAGTCGGTGGCAAATTATTCGGTAAGCAACGGCTTTGCCCCTCCGGCTTCTGCCGCTCGCAGTACGGCTTACCCATCACTGGTACAACTCAACTTTACTTCGCCTTTTGCCAATGGTGCCGTTTACCGCCTAACCGTCAATGGCGTAAAAGACCTTTCGGACAATGCGGCGCAAAACAGCACGGCCGACTTTTCGTTTTATACGCCACAGGCCTTCGATGTGGTGATGGCTGAAATTCTGGCCGATCCGTCGCCGCCGGTTGGCTTGCCCAATGCAGAATTTGTTGAGCTGAAAAATACAAGCGGCCGTTCCCTTAACCTGCAGGGTTGGCGGCTGCAAACGGCTTCGGCCGTCAGTGGCCCGTTTCCCGCTTACCTATTGCCGGCCGACAGTTTCCTGATTATTTCATCCGCCACCGCCGCCGCACAATGGGCCCTCTTTGGACGGGCGTTCGGGATCAGCAGTTTCCCTCCTTTGCCCAACGATGGCGGCATGTTGCAGCTTCTATCAAAAGAAGGCCGCACCATTCATGCGGTGGAATACAGGTCCGATTGGTACCAGCCCACGGCAAAGAGCGATGGGGGCTGGACGCTGGAAATGGTTGACACAAAAAATCCCTGCGCCGGCGCCGGCAACTGGAGAGCCAGCACGGATGTGCGGGGCGGCACACCGGGCCAAAAAAACAGCGTTGACGCCAGCAACCCCGATGATTTGCCACCCCAATTGCTGCGCACTTACAGCCCGGATTCGGTCACGATCATCGCTGTTTTCAATGAGCCCCTGGATAGTGCATCGGCCAGTCGTACGGCCAATTATTCGCTGACAAACAGCCTCGCTATATCAACCGCCAGTGCACTACCCCCTTTGTTCAACCGGGTGGCCCTACGGCTAGCGGCACCGCTGCAAAAAGCAACCGTTTACACCCTAACCGCCAGCGGGGTTACCGACTGCAAAGGCAATGCCCTGGGCCAATACAATAAGGCCAGGGCCGGCTGGGCCGAAGAAGCCACTGCCGGCGATTTGGTGATCAACGAACTGTTATTTGATCCGAAACCGAATGCCGGCGATTATGTGGAGATTTACAACCGAAGCAAAAAACTGATTGATGTCGCAAAGCTTAACCTAGCCAATCGCGGCAGTTCCGGCACCGTCGCTTCGCAGCGAAAACTGACCGAAGAGCCCTTTGTGATTTTTCCGGACGACTACATTGTAGCAACGGCCGAAAAAGCTTCGCTTCAACAACAATTCCTGGTAAAGAACGAAGAGGCAATACTCGTCTTACCCACCCTGCCATCGTACCCCGATGACCAGGGAACAGTGGTAGTGGTAACTGGTGGCGGAACGGTGATAGACGAAGTGAGCTACGACAAAAAATGGCATTTTGCCCTCCTTAACGATGCGGAAGGAGTGGCACTGGAACGCATTGATCCGGACGGCCCCTCGCAGGATAAAAACAACTGGCATTCGGCGGCATCAACGGCCGGCTACGGCACACCTGGTTATAAAAACTCGCAGTACAAACTGGCCGAAGAAATAAAGGCAACCGTGTCCGTTTCGCCGCCCGTTTTTTCGCCCGATAATGATGGCCGCGACGATCTTGCCCTGATCAATTACCGCGTGGAAGAAAGAGGCTACGTGGCCAATGTGCTCATTTTTGATGCCAGCGGAAAACTGGTGCGTCAGTTGGTGCGGAATGACCTGCTGGCGCTCAGCGGTGGTTGGAAATGGGACGGCCTTGGGGATAAGCTGAACAAGCTGCCGGTGGGCACTTACATTGTTTTTACAGAAATATTTACGACCGAAGGAAAACGGAAAAGTTTTAAGAATACGATAGTGCTGGCGAGGCCCTTGAATTAATACATTCAGGCATGGAAAAAACCAAAGCCACCCTCCTGCTTCACCCCGTGTTTTTAGCCAGCCTGCTCCTGCTTCTGCTGAACGATCACTGGTGGAAATACGATTATCCCAGTTGGTTTACCGGCAAACTTTCCGACGTGGCCGGGCTGGTGGTTTTGCCGGTTTTTCTCAGGGCACTTTTTCCTGCGCACCACCGAAAAATTTTGATTTTTACGGCGCTGTTTTTTAGCTGGTGGAAATCGCCGCTGTCGGAGCCGCTGATCGTTTTCGTCAATGCCAATTTTTCAATCCCCCTTGTTCGTGTGGTGGACTACACCGACCTGTTTGCGCTTGCTGTGCTTCCCATCGCGGCAAAACTCAAACCGGTGCGCTATTCTCCAAACGGCTTTTTTCGTCCGCTGCTGCGTGCGGCGGCCGGCCTGCTGGCCTTTGTTTCGCTTTGCTCTACGTCGGTTGGATACCGTTATGGCCTGCGGTACGACCGGCGCGAGAACCGCACTGCTTTTTACCTGGATTTTGATGCTGAAAAATCAGAAGAAGAAATCATTGATAACCTGAAGCGGAAAGGCCTGGCCGTTCGTAAGGATAGCCTCGTGCATTTCCGGGTGCTAAACGCCGACAAACTTTATTACCGGGTTTCCGGACAAACGGATTCTAATCTTGTGTGGAAACCGGTGCCGCAGTCGGCTGATTCGGCCATTTACCTGCTTCAAAACGTTGGCCCTTATTATCTCATTCCGGCACTGGTGCTGGACGGCGATACGCTGAAGAATCTTGAATTTACCACTTACGGCCGGCGGGGCCGGCCACTCCGTGTCACCATCGAATCGTTTGAAACCACCCACCCCGAAATATACCAGGAGCTTAGCCGCCGCAAAAGAAAACCCTTCAAAGCCAAATTTGAAGCAATTTTTATGCAGCCGTAAAGCCGTTGCAATAGCCCAATGAAAAAGAGCCGTCGCTTACCGAACGGCTCTTCTTTTATAAAGCAAACGCTGCTTACAATCTCGCTAAATCGGGCTTACACCAGCTCAATATCAAAGCTCACCAGCTCCTGAAACTGCGCCAGCCTGCGGTCAATATCGGCCTTGGTAATTTCTTTCAGTCGCTCGGGGCCAAATTTTTCCACGCAGAACGAAGCCATGGCCGAACCGACGATGATGGCCGTTTTCATGTTTTCAAACGACACATCTTTGGTGCGGGCAATATGGCCGATAAAGCCGCCGGCAAACGTATCCCCGGCACCCGTGGGGTCAAACACGTCTTCGAGCGGCAGCGCCGGTGCATAAAACACCTGTTCTTCGTGAAACAGCAGGGCGCCGTGTTCGCCTTTTTTAATAATAAGAAATTTAGGGCCCATGGCCAGAATGGCCTTGGCCGCTTTCACCAGCGAAAATTCGTGGCTAAGCTCGCGGGCTTCGGCATCGTTCACCATCAGTACATCCACCATCTGCAACACTTCTTTCAGGTCGTCAAGCGCAGATTCCATCCAAAAATTCATGGTGTCGAGGACAATCAGTTTGGGGCGTTCCCGCAGTTGCTCAATCACACTTTTTTGCAGCTTCGGCATCAGGTTGCCCAGCATCAAAAACTCAGCACCCTGGTAGCTTTCCGGGATTTGCGGGTTGAAGTCGGCCAGTACGTTCAGGTCAGTCACCAGTGTGTCGCGGGTGTTCATGTCCATGTGATAGCGGCCGCTCCAGAAAAAAGATTTTTTGTCCTTCACTACTTCCACGCCGTCGAGCTGCACGTCGCGGGCCTTCAGTTCGGCAATTTCTTCTTCGGGAAAATCGTAGCCGATAATGGAAACCTGCTGCACCGGTGTTACGAAGTTGGATGCAGAGTACGCAACATAGGTGGCCGATCCGCCCACGATCTTGTTAGTTTTCCCAAAAGGCGTTTCAATGGCATCAAAGGCCATGGTGCCAACAACAATAACAGACATTCAGTTGAATTTGAAATTTTTTAAGATAGACATCCGCCAGGGAAAAACAGGTAATGCCTGATAGATGGCCGTTTTACGGCGTGCAAACCTAAGGCTTTTCCGCCCATTCTCATAATCGAAACAAGCCTGTTTGTCGCCCGTGCCGGCTGCCGTCTTTTTTTGTTGCCAAACCCGTCTGCTCCCGCAGCGTGCAAGAGGCTAACCGGCTACAGCCTTTATCTTTGGCGCTTTTCTATTGCTGTATGATTCATTTCCATCCTTTGCGTGTAAAAAAAATAACCCGGGAAACGGACGATTGTGTGTCAATCGAGTTCGACATACCCGCATCTCTGCAGGAAATTTTCCGGTTTACACAGGGCCAAAACCTCACGCTTAAAAAAACGCTGAACGGCCAGGAGTTGCGCCGCAATTACTCCATCTGCTCCAGCCCCTTTGACGATAAGCTGAAAGTAGCGGTGAAAAAGGTCGAAGGCGGGCTCTTTTCAACCTGGGCCAATGAAAGCCTGCGGGCCGGCGATACGCTGGAGGTGATGCCGCCCACCGGAAAATTTTACACCCAGCTTCACCCGATGCAGAAAAAAGCCTATGTGGCCTTTGCGGCCGGCAGCGGCATTACGCCCCTTCTTTCCATTATAAAAACCACCCTGCTTACCGAGCCGCAAAGCACCTTTACCCTGGTTTACGGCAACCGCACCAAGGCATCCATCATTTTTAAAGAAGAGCTGGAGGCGCTGAAAGATAAATTCATGCACCGCTTTCGGGTGTATCATATCCTGAGCCGCGAGAAAACCGATGTGCCGCTCAATTATGGCCGAATTAATACCGATAAGCTTGACCTGCTGTTCGGCAAGCTCATTGACCTTACTACCGCCGACGAGTTTTATTTGTGTGGTCCGGAAGAATTGGTCTTTTGCATCAGGGGTTACCTGGCCGGCCGCGGTGTGCCGGAGAAAAAAATTCATTTTGAGTTATTCACGGTGCCGGGACAGGGACGGCAAGCCACAACCATTAAACGGCAGGCAGAAGACACCGGGCCGAAAGCGCAGGTCAGCATCCGCATTGATGGTATCTTTTTCGATTTTGATCTTGCTTACGAAAGCGACAGTGTGCTGGATGCCGCCCTAAAGCAAGGCGCCGACCTGCCCTATGCCTGTAAGGGCGGGGTTTGCACCACCTGCAAAGCAAAATTGATGGAAGGAAAAGTAAGCATGGACGTGAACTGGGGACTTGAGCCCGACGAAGTGGAAAAAGGTTTTGTGCTGACCTGCCAGGCGCATCCGCAAACCGAAAAAGTGGTGCTTGATTTCGACGCCAAATAGTCTGAACCACGATTTGCAGGATTTGGGAGATGGATGGGATTGAACAAAAAAGCATCCTTTATCAGAATGCTTTTTTGTTTATTTTAAAACGCTGGCAAACTGGTCTTCCAAAAAGATCCAATACAAACAACAAATCGAAGTTCAGACAACCGGCTTTGTGGGATCGTTGGCTGGATTAATCACCTTCGTTGTGGAAGCATTGTCGGCCTTAGTAGCATCGGGCATTGAAGAGAACCGGCTTTTTAACGAATCAAATCCACTCTGCAGCGTGTCGCCGGCCGAACGGTGCAGATAGGCTACAGCCACCACGCCAATGGCGGCAAGCAATGCAAGGTATAATCCAAAACCCCTGTTACCGATTGGCGGGGCATTCAGAAAAGTGATGAGCGTAATTAGTGTAGCCAGCCCACCGGCAATCAGCGCCAGCATCCAGGCCGTCCGGTCGAGCGGTTTCGACTGATCGCCCATCAGCGAAAGAAGCGCCGCTCCCAAAAAGCACAAAAACACCAGAATTCCTTCGTTGTGCATTCCATTCAAACTGCCTCCGCCAAGAAATCCCAGCGAAACTGACCACCAGGGTAAAAACATGGCGATGACGCCGATAGCGGCTGCTATCAAAACCAGCTTTCGCTGTTTGCTCATTGTTTGTGTGTCCATGGTTTGTGGTTTTAGTTACAAAAGCTACAAAGAACTTCCCGTTGAATCAAAAGCATTTCTATCTCTATCCCTGTTAAACAAACTCTTCAAAGACAATCCGGTGATGTTTCTTGCCATCTATTAACACCGGGGGCGGGCTTGTTGCATTAAATTTGCAGGCTAACGATTGTCTATGTCAATACAAAGTTTTGAAGCCCTTTTTCAGGAAAAAATTGAGCAGGACATCCGCATTGAACCAAAGGATTGGATGCCGGAAAAGTACCGCCAAACGCTGATCCGCCAGATTTCGCAGCATGCGCATAGCGAGATCGTGGGCATGCTCCCCGAGGGGGCCTGGATCAGCCGTGCACCCTCGCTAAAGCGGAAACAAATCCTTATTGCC
Source organism: uncultured Flavisolibacter sp. (assembly GCA_965365435.1). GTDB lineage: Bacteria > Bacteroidota > Bacteroidia > Chitinophagales > Chitinophagaceae > Flavisolibacter. The sequence continues at coordinate 76,021 of CBDUBQ010000008.1, read as the reverse complement.
AAAGTGCAGGACGAAGCCGGCCATGGACTGTACCTGTACAGCGCCGCCGAAACACTGGGCATATCCCGCGACGAAATGATTGAGCAGTTGCACAACGGCAAAGCCAAGTATTCTTCCATCTTTAACTACCCTACCCTTACCTGGGCCGATATGGGTACTATTGGCTGGCTGGTGGATGGCGCCGCAATCATGAACCAGGTGCCCCTTTGCCGCACCTCCTACGGGCCGTACAGCCGCGCCATGATCAGGGTGTGCAAAGAAGAAAGCTTTCATCAGCGCCAGGGCTTTGAGGCCCTGCTGGTGCTGAGCAAAGGCACGCCCGAACAAAAGGCCATGGTGCAGGATGCCATTGACCGCTGGTGGTGGCCCAGCCTGATGATGTTTGGCCCGCATGATGCGGAAAGCACCAACACCGAAAGCAGCATGAAGTGGAAGATCAAACGTTTTAGCAACGACGAGTTGCGCCAGCGCTTTGTAGATATGTGTGCCGAGCAGGTGAAGCTGTTGGGCATGACGCTCCCCGATCCTGACCTGAAATGGAACGATGAGCGCCAGCACTACGATTTTGGCAAGATCAATTGGGAGGAGTTTTGGAACGTGGTGAGTGGTAATGGCCCCTGCAATAAACAACGCCTGGATGCGAGAAGGAAGGCCTGGGAAGAGGGCGCCTGGGTAAGGGAAGCAGCGAAGGCACATGCGGAGAAGAGAGCCGCAAAAAATAAACAGCAAGAGGCCGCTTAAACCATTTGCTATGAGAACAGAAATACGGAAATTTTACTATGGAGACTATGACTCCATGAAGGGAAGCGCTGAAACAGGCAACTCTTCTTTAAATAAGAATAGCGCAAATGAATGGCCGCTGTGGGAAGTGTTCATCCGCAGCAAACAAGGTTTGGATCACAAGCATGTAGGCAGCCTGCATGCGGCCGATGCAAAAATGGCCGTCGAAAATGCCAGAGATGTGTACACCAGAAGGCTGGAAGGTGTCAGCATATGGGTAGTAGAAAGCAAATACATTCATGCTTCCAACCCTGACGAGGCCGAAAGTTTCTATGAGCCGGCGCAGGATAAAGTTTACCGCCATCCCACCTTTTATGATTTGCCGGAGGAAGTAAACCACATGTAATCCGCCTGTCCCCCTGAAGGGGAGACTTAGATCCATTCCCCCGCCAATGTTTTTACCTATTCGAAAAATTAGGAAGCGGTGAAGTTGCCCGATGTTATTGCGAAATAGGGCAAGTTTTGTTTTTACTAAACTTCTGACCAAATGAACAAGGACAGTTTGAAAAATGAAAGTATTTCCGACCTAAGTCTGCCCTTCAGGGGGACAGGGGGATTCCTTTACACCCTTCACCTGGCCGACAACACTCTCATACTTGCCCAGCGCAACAGTGAGTGGACAGGGCACGGCCCGGTGCTGGAGCAGGACATCGCCATTACCAACATTGCCCTTGACCTGTTGGGGCAGACCCGGAATTTTTACCAGCACGCAGCATCGCTTTACAACGATTTTAGCGAGGAAGAGAAAAACGCTGTCGAACGCTATCTTCCCCGGCCCTGGAAAGCCTTCGGCCGCGAACTGCAGGAAGACGACCTGGCTTTTTTGCGGGATGAGCATCAGTACCTGAATCTTTTGCTAACCGAATTGCCCAGGGGCGATTGGGCGTTTACTGTTTTGCGGCAGTTTTTCTTCAGCGCTTTTCAGCATTCCTTTTATCAGCAACTGGCCCAAAGTAATGATGCGCAACTGGCGGCCATTGCCGAAAAAAGCAATAAAGAAGTAGCCTACCACCTGCGGTGGAGCAGCGAATGGGTGATTAGATTAGGAGATGGTACCGAAGAAAGCCACCGGCGCCTCAGCGCCGCCCTGGCTGATTTGTGGATGTTTACCGGAGAACTTTTTGTGCCGGCTGATTACGAAAAGGAAGGTGTGGACGTATCGCGGCTAAAAGAAGGCTGGGAGCAAACGGTGTCCACAATTCTGGAGCAAGCAAACCTGAAACAGCCAACGCAGGCCGCCTTTCAACGGGGAGGCAAAGAAGGCCGACATACCGAACACCTGGGTTTTTTGCTGGCCGAAATGCAGTACCTGCAACGGTCTATCCCCAATGCAACCTGGTAACCAATGCGCCAATTTACACAGGAGAACCTGCGCAGCCTTTGCGATCAGTTGGCGGGCCGCGACCTAAACCTGAAAGGTATTTTAGACAACCACGGCTACCCGCCGCTTTGGGTGCGCCCCAACACATTTGCCACGTTGGTGCTAACCATACTGGAACAACAAGTGTCGCTGGCGGCGGCCTATGCCGCTTATAAAAAATTGCTTGGGAGAATTCCGCGCCTAACGCCCAAAAACCTATTGGCGCTCACCGACGAAGAGCTGCGGGCTTGTTACTTCAGCCGGCAGAAGATTGTGTATGTGCGGGGGCTTGCCCAGGCGCTGCAGAGCCGGACACTGAACCTGAAAAAGCTGGCGGGGGAAGAAGATGAGGTGGTGCGTAAAAAGCTGACGGCATTAAAAGGCATTGGCAACTGGACGGTGGACATTTACCTTTTGCACGCCCTGCAGCGCACCGATATATTGCCGCTGGGCGACCTTGCCCTTGTAAAGGCTGTGCAGATGGTGTGGCAACAGCCCGTCACAAAAGAAGAAATAGGGCGCATGGCCGAAGACTGGCGCCCGCTTCGCTCCATTGCCACCATGATGCTCTGGCACCATTACATTAAAGTAAAAAAGATTACGCTGCAGCATTAAGAACCGGCCGGGAAACCGGATGACGGCAGGCAACGGCGTTATTTGCAGGCAATGGCGGCGCTTACCACGGCAGCATTATATTCTTCAATAGCAAAGCTGATTTCTTTTTCGCTGAGCTGCGCCAGCAACACCTGCTGATCGAGCATGATAAATACTTTTTTTAGCGGAAACTTCCGGGTAAACTTTTTCAGGTGCGACAGTGAGTCGAACTGCAGATAGACCAGTTGCATAGTGTTTCAATTTAGGCGTGAGACAAGTACAGCAAATGCAGGAAGCAGGCTGTTTTACAAGGGTCGGTCATCAAGAGGAATGTATGGCGGGCTGCCTTACGATTTGGCAACAATAAAGAAAAAACAGAGCAGCGTTGATGTGTTCATTAAAACGCATTTTTCTCGCCGCGGAAAATATTGTAGGCTGTCAGGATCAAAATTTTTACATCGAGCCAAAGGCTCCAGTTTTCCAGGTACCAGATGTCGTGTTCTACCCGGCCTTTCATTTGTTCCAGTTCTTTTGTTTCGCCGCGGTAGCCATTCACCTGTGCCCATCCGGTAATACCGGGTTTGGCAAAATGGCGTACCATGTATTGCTCCAGCAGTTGCGAGTAGTCGTCGGTATGCTTCAGCATGTGCGGACGGGGCCCCACAAGGCTCATTTCACCTTTCAGCACATTAAAAAACTGCGGAAATTCATCAAGGCTGGTTTTGCGGATAAAGCGGCCAACCCGGGTAATGCGCTGGTCATCCTTGGAAGCCTGCTTTAGATTAGCGTCGTTGTTCACCTTCATGCTCCGGAACTTCAGGCAACTGAAAGCCTTGTTGTTGCGGCCACTACGAAGTTGGCGGAAAAAGATCGGTCCCGGCGACTCGATATAAATCAGCAAAGCCAAAATGGGAAACAGCCAGGAAAGAAGAAAAACGATCACGAAAACGCTTACGATAATGTCCAGCAGGCGCTTTTTGAGCCGCTGCGAACTGTCTTCCAACGGTTCGCGCCGGAACGTAAGCACCGGAATGTCTTTTAGAAATTCGACATAAAACGGCCGGTTGATAAAATAGCTCAGGTCCGGAATAACCCGAAAGCGGATGCAGGCCTGTTCGGTTTCCTTCATCAATTGGTAAACGGCAAAATTGTGCTCGGGCGCAATGGTGGAGTAAATTTCTTCCACGCCTTTTTGCAGCGAAACCTGCATGACGTTTTCAATGTTCGAAAGAATGGGATAGTGCGTCAGTTCCTGCACGTTTTCCTCCTTTTCGCAATAGCCTACTATTTCGGTGAAATTGTCTTCATCCTCCAGGTATTCGGTCAGCTTCTTAGCCGTGTCGTTATAGCCTACAATCAGCACCTTGCGGGTCATCATGTTTTTTTGCCGCATGTAGGTGCGGGCCACCAAAAACAAAAAGCGGTTGGTGAGCAGCATGATGCCAAAGCTCACCAGCACCACGCTGATGAAGATCCTTGAAATGTCGAGCAGCCGCGCAAAAAGCAGGAAAAGCGTCACCATCACCAGCCAGTAGAAGTACACATGCATGGTAGAACGCGAAAAAGACTCGAAGGAGGACATCTTTTTTTCGCTGTACAAATTGCCCAGCCACGAGAGGATCAGCCAGGCGGCATTGACGCAAATCCAAAAATGCAGAAACTGGATACTTTCCCTGTCAAGGTTGGTACGCATCAGGTGCTTTGCGGTAAAATAAACACTGTTCAGCACCAGGAAATCCGTGCTGATTCCATAAAACTGCAGCAAACGCGAAAAACGTGCGTTCATTTGGTTGCGTTTTTTAAATTGGTTGAAAAGGTCGAATTTGATGTAAGTCTGCGCCGGAGCGCCAAAACGATTAAAAGTTTTTGATGAAGCGGAGCTGGGCGCCGGCGGAATTCTCCAGCAGGTCGCCGCGGTCAAGGGCCACGGCTCCGCCTACCAGCAGCCCGTCTTTCAGGGGCAGGGCCAGGTCGAGCAGGCCCGAAAACTGATTGACGGGTATAAAAAGGCCAAATGTAGGCGGTATGGTATAAATGGCCGGCCCACCCGATCGGTAACCGGGAAGGCTGGTGCGCCAGGTGCCGTAGTTTTTTGAGTACGATAGCTTCATCGTGCAGCGTAAACGACCGACAGAAGCTTCCAGGCCGGTGTGAAAAAGCACCACGCGGTTGTTGACAAAGTAATCGTACGGCGGTCCCGGAACGCCTTCCTTGGCGTTGGCCCGGGTGGTAAGGAAAGGGGTGCCCAGGGCCAGGCCCTTGTACGACCAACCTTTGTTGTACTCCGAATTGTTGTAATAGTTTTCGGCGCCGGTTGGCGTATTTCTCGACCAGGGCTCGCCCGCCTGGTTTTTTGTATATAAAAATTCAAATAAAATCTTCTTTACCTGCAAAGCAGCCCGGCTGCTTGTTTTGCGGGTAACCGAAAGGCCGTGAAGCCCATCCTGAATATTGGCCAGGTAATAAAGCCCACCCACTTCATAAAAATTCTGCCGGTACAGCATCACTTTTGTGTTCTTCAGGTTTAGCTCAAGCCCCAGGTCTATCGTGCCAAGATGATTGCCGATTTTTGACGAGGTGCCTTTGTACATGCGACCGGTAAGAACATACAAAAACGTTTCTTTGTCCGACAGGTTGAAATAGCCAAAGCGTTTTTCCTCGTCGCCCCAAAATACCTGGTGATTAAAGCCGCCATAGAACCGCAGTTTCCAGCTTTCTTTTCCCAGCCGTCCGTAAAGGCTTTTCTGGTGAAAATAAGTACCGGCCATCAGGTACTGGCCGCTGCCGGGCTGCTGCCGGTTAGTCTGTATATCGCCAATCCAGCCGTGCGCCAGATTGCCCTTGAAGGCAAACAACTTTCCACCAAGCAAATGCGTAAACTCCGGCACACGGATCTCCACTTTGGGTATGCCCAGGGCATTGCCCGAAATGGAAAAGCTCCCGGAAGAAAGGCTGGAATCGGCAAGGCCCATGGCCTCTTTGGTTCGGCCGCCCCGCAGCTCAAAGGCGCCCAGCTTTAGCTTTGCATGTCCCTCAATCAGCACAGCTTCGGTTGTTTGACCAAGGTTTGCCCGGCCTTCGAGCGAAAAGCCCCAATCGAAAAAACGTTTCCGCGACTGGTCATACTTTTTTTCGGCATGTGCAATAAAGCTGCCCGACATGCCCTGCATCGGCACGCTGCCAAAGCGGTTGGCCCGCAGCCAAAAGGGCACCACGGAGCCGGTGGCCGTGGCGTTGCTTTCGAGCCAGATAAGAGTGCGCTTTGCCGGGTTTGCCGCAGTTGTACCGGGTTTGGCCGTGTCGCTGCAAACCAGCCAACGACCCATTCCGGCGGCCATCCCTCTCGCGGTTGTTGTTTCTGCAACCGGTGCCACTTGCCCTTCTTCCGGAGTGGCAGCACCCAGGTTCTGTGGCACTGGCACAGGCTGCGCCTTACCTTGTTGTAAAAAGGAAAAAGCAGCTAGCAGTAAACAAAACCGGTTTATCATTGGTGGTCTTTAAAACAATACGGGCCTGGGGGGCGCCCCCTGTGCAGTACTGGCTGAGTCATCGGTACGTTTGGCTGGCTTTTGCAGGGATAGATGAATCAAAGGATGAGATCCTAAAGGCATCCGGCAGGTGTATTTCATCCTGCCACGGCACTTTTTGAGATAAGGCGTCAATATACTTTTTCTTCTTCAAAAACCGAAGACGTTTCCTCTTTGCCGTAAAGTTTCAGCAGGCGGTCCACAATGCGGCCGGCGGTGCGGCCATCCCACAACGGCGGAATACCCGAGGGCTTCCACTCGCCCTTCCGCAGTTTTTCCAGGTAAGGCACCAGGTTCGACGGATCTACGCCAATCAGTTCATTGGTGCCGATGGTAACAGTTTCGGGCCTTTCGGTAGAGTTGCGCAAGGTGAGGCAGGGCACATTCAATACCGTTGTTTCTTCGGTTACGCCACCCGAATCGGTGATCACCGCTTTGGCCTGTTGCACCAGGTAAATAAATTGCAGGTAACCCAAGGGGTCAATCTGAATCAGGCGTGGGTTATTGTAGTTAATGGAGTCGAGGATCTTGCGGGTGCGGGGATGCACCGGAAAAATCACCGGCAGATCGCCGGTATGGGCCAGAATTACATCCAGCACATTTTGCAAATTGGCTTCATCGTCCACATTGGCAGGGCGGTGAAGGGTAATGAGGTAATAGCCTCCTTTGGTAAGCTGGTATTGCTGCCAAAAAGGTGGCTGCTCCAACCGGTTGAGATTTTGGTACAGCGTATCAATCATGGTATTACCCACAAAATGAATCCGCTTTTCGGCCACGCCGGCGCGGCGGAGGTGCTCGTTGGCTCCTTCACTGGTGGTAAAAAAGTTATCACAGATCGAATCGGTGACGATGCGGTTGATTTCTTCGGGCATGGTCATGTCGCCCGAACGGATGCCGGCTTCCACATGCACCACATCCACGCACAGCTTTTTAGCGGCAATGGTACAGGCCATGGTGGAGGTAACATCGCCTACCACCAGCACCACATCGGGGCGGTTGGCAAAAAGCTCTTGCTCAAATTTTACCATAATGGCTGCCGTTTGTTCGGCCTGGGTGCCACCGCCGCAGTTCAGGTTGGCATCGGGCTCCGGAATACCGAGCTGCTCAAAAAAATCATCGCTCATTTTTTTGTCGTAATGCTGCCCGGTATGAACCAACCGGTGGCGGATGTCTTTTCCGGCGGCCTGTGCTGCCTTGATGGCTTTGATGATGGGTGCAATTTTCATAAAGTTGGGACGGGCACCTGCAACAATGGTGATTAGCATATTATTTCCTTTGGTTTTGCTTTTGAATGTTTATACAAGTTTCAACAGAGAGGCAGGGCTGGCGAAACCGCGTTGGTCGGGTTTTGCCCAAAAAACAGAAAACATATACCGGCACTGCAGAGCACCAAGCCGGTATATGTTTATGAAAAACGTTTAATAAAAAACAGCCCTTACCGTACTACCTGGAAGCGTTGGCTGATGCCCTTGCCGTCTTTGCCGGATAAACGAATGATGTACATACCGCTGATCAACCGGCCTGCATTCAGGCTGATCGTATTGGCCTGTCCTTTTTCAAAGCGACGCGTTCCGAAGCTTTGCATTACCCGGCCGTTCATGTCCACGATCTCAAGCACCGCGTCGGTTGAAGCCGGCACCGCGATGCGGATCATGGCATCGGAGCGTACGGGGTTTGGATAAACTGTTACGCCAGCCTTCATTTCAACTTCCGGCAAGGCAGGTCTTTGCTGCTGCGCCGGCGGAAGGTCGGTGTCGGTTTCAAGCCGCACCGTCAGGTTAACCGCCGACACAACGAAGGTGCGCTGAAGCGCAAACGCCGGCGTAAAGTTGTCATCGCCCGGCTGAGAAGCTTCAATGACCACCGTGCCCGGACCGGTTAATGTGACCATATTGCCTTCGATGGTTGCAGGGCCGGAGACAAGGTTGAACGTAACCGGCAGACCGGAGGTGGCAGAAGCATCCAGCGCAAACGGCGCATCGCTCACCACCTTGTTGCCTATATTGGCGAACGTCAGCGTTTGACCGGCTTTGCCTACCGTAAAGCTCCGGCGAACCGGACTGGCCGCTTTAAAGCTCGCATTTCCGGGCTGGATAGCTTCAATGGTCACGTTTCCAATGCCATAGATTGACACTACATCGCCCGAAAGGATCACCGGGCCCGATATCACCCGGAAGGTTACCGGCAGGCCGGAGCTGGCCGTGGCGCTGATGGTGAAATCAGGGCTGGTGAATGTTTTGTAGCCAAGCGTTCTGAAATGGATCGTTTGGTCTTGCTTTACATTATTGACAACGTTGAAATGCTGTTTTACCGGCTCAGCCGATTCATAGTTGTCGTCGCCTTCCTGGATAGCTTCCACTGTCACTTCACCGGCACCCGTCACCGTCAGGATATTTTCGCTGAGCGTTGCCGGACCTTTTACAATACGGTAGCTGACCGGCAGGCCCGACGTGGACACCGCGTTCAGTTCCAGCGGCCCATCGCCCACGTTCATGTCGTCAATATCGCCAAAGCTGATGGATTGTGCAGCTTTGGTAACCTGGAAGCTTTGTGTAACCGGAGCAGCCGCCAGGTAACTGTCATCGCCAGCCTGGGTAGCCTCCACGGTAATGCGGCCAACACCGTTGATATTTAAGTTGTTGTCGTCAATTGTGGCGGGACCGGATACCACCCTGAAACTAACCGGAAGTCCGGAAGTGGCAGTGGCCTCCAGCGCAAGCGGCTCGCCGCCATACGCTCTGTTCGGAATTGGGCTGAACGAAATGCTTTGCGCCAACCGCACCGGAGCCGCTTCGCCCGACACGGTAAAGGTCCGCTGCGCCGACCAGGCGGCACTGAAAAATTCGTCGCCCGGCTGCGAAGCTTCAATGGTCACGCTGCCGGCGCCCAGCAAGGTCACCACATTACCGGTAACAGAGGCCGGCCCTGACACCACCCGGAAACTGACCGGCAAGCCGGAAGAAGAGGCTGCCTTCAGAGTAAAGGGCAGATCGCCGACTGAGCGGTTGGGCAGGTTGGCGAAGGTCAGGAACTGTCCCGCCTTGCCCACTGTAAAGGTGCGTTGCACCGGCGCGGCCGCATGGAAGTTGCCATCGCCGGCCTGCGTGGCCTCGATCAGCACATTGCCTACGCCGGTTATACGGAGCGTGTTATTATTGATTAATGTCACCGGCCCGGAAACCACTTTAAAGCTTACCGGCAGGCCGGAAGAAGCAGTAGCGCTGATGGCAAAATCCGGGTTTGTGTAAGTTCTGTACGGCAGGGTACCGAAACTGATGGTCTGTTCCAGCTTTACAGCACTGACGACTGCAAAGCTTTGGGTCACGGCTTCGGCCGCCAAGAAGTTGGCATTGCCGGCCTGCGAGGCCTCAATGAACACCGTACCGGCACCAGTGGCCGTTACGGTATTTCCGGTTATGGTGGCAGGTCCGTTGACTACCCGGTAGCTCACGGGCAGGCCCGAACTGGCGGTTGCGGCAAGGGTAAAGGATTCGCCGACTGTTCTGCTGCCGAGCGCCCCAAAATTGATTGCCTGTGTGCTTTTTGTCACGTTGAAGGAACGTTGCACGGGTACAGCAGCGTTAAAGCTTCCGTTGCCGGCTTGCAACGCTTCTACCGTTACATTTCCGGCGCCGGTAAGCGTTAGGGTTCTGCCACTGAGCGTAGCCGGGCCCGAAACAAGCCGGAAGCTAACCAGCAGCCCGCTTGAAGCCGTGGCACTGAGATCGAAGGGTGCGCTGCCGAACGGACGGTTGGCGATTGTACCGAAATTGATAGACTGTGACTGTTTTAAAATGGCCGGCGGCGCAATCAGCAAACTTTGCGATTGGGAAGAGGCCGGTTCGTAGTTGGCATCACCCGCCTGCGAAGCTTCTATCCAAACAAGGCCAATACCGGTGAGCGATAGCAGATTGCCCAGCACCGTAGCCGGACCGGACACAAGGCGGAAGCTAACAGGCAATCCGCTTGAAGCGGTAGCCGAAAGTGCCACCGGAGCGTCGCCGAGTATTCTTGCCGAAAGTGCGGCGAAAGAAATGGTTTGAGAAGCTCTGGCCACGACTACGTTTTGCGAAACCGATGCAGCCGCGTTGTAGGCCGTATTACCAGCCTGCGACGCTTCAATCAAAACAATGCCGGCGCCGGTGAGGCTCAGCCGATTATTCAACAGAGATCCGGGGCCGCTCACCACACGGTAGGTCACCGGCAGTCCGCTCGACGAGGTTGCGTTGAGGCTGATGGGTGCATCGCCAAATGTGCGGTTGGTTATGGCCGGAAAGGTGATCCATTGATTTTGGCGGGTGGCCGTTACCGAAAAGCTTTGCACTACCGGTTCGGCTGCATTAAAGGTAGTGTTGCCCTCTTGCGTCGCTTCTACCGTCACGGTGCCTGCACCCACCAGGGTGAGCGTGTTGCCGGAAAGAGAGGCAGGCCCACTCACCAGCCGGTAGCTAACCGGCAGGCCCGACGACGATGTGGCATTGAGCAAAACAGGTGCATCGCCAAATAGCTTGTTGCTGATAGCCGGGAAAGTGATGAACTGGCTTGCCTTGAACGTAGCACGGCTGCGCAGCAACACAACGCCTGTAAACGGCGCCAGCGACAGTGCGCCGGCGTACGGCGTCCCCTTCGGATCTACAAAACTGCCGTTAAGGTTCACCACTTTGGCTACATCAGTGGCATTGTATTCGAACCGGATGCTGTCGTCAATATTGGCGCGGAAGGTCAACGGCGACCGCCTGGATGAAGCATCCAGCTTAAAGTTTTGCCGCCACTGATCCAGGGTGTAATACTGCGTACCGGCGCCGCCGCTCTGGTAAAAATCGCAGTGGATAGTACGGTTATCGTCAATGGGGCGGGCATACACGTTGTTGTCGAAGGTGCCCATGTTGGAGGGGTTATCGGCCACAAACGTGCGGTAATAATAGGTTTCCTGGTAGCTGTATTTTGAAATATACTGGTTGTTGGTCATGGTGTTGGCACGGGTCATAGCCGTGTATTGGCTCACCAGCACCTGGTAGCGATGATTATAGAAGATATTGTTGCTGATGAGGTTGTGGTGGGCATTGTGCAGAAAAATGCCGCCCCAGTCGCCATTGGCTACCACGTTGCCGGTTACTTCCACATTGTTCACGTGTTCGTCCAGGTAAATACCGGCCGCTTTGCCAAAGTTTTCGTACCAGTAGGCTTCGGCACCTGCATAGGCGCCAACGGCATTCAGCACAATGTTGTTCCGCACTTTGCGGTTGTAGCTCGTGGCATTTGACTCACCGATATAGGTGTAGATACCACCCCCATCGTCTTTCAGGGTGCAATAGGTGTCCACGAGGTTGCGTTCAACCAGCACATTATCGCCCAAAAATGAAATACCGTTGTACCCGCTGTTATAAACTTTGTTGTTGATGATACGGGCACCATTGCCGTTGATGGTAATGCCAACGCTGATGCCGGTTCCGGAGCGGCCCGAGCCCGGAATGATGTTGGTGTTTCGAACGGTGACGCCGTCAACCGTGCAGTTGTTGGCATTGTGCTCAAAGAACACACCGTTCGAAAAGGAGGTGTTCACGGTACCGCCCTTTAGCGTTATCCAACTCACATTCAGCGCATCAAACGACACTCCTCCCTGGTTATAAAAGTTACAGTCCCGAACCTGTGTGTTGGAGGTGGTGGTCATAAAAAACCCTTTGGTGTTGGCTCCTTCAAAATCAAGTCCTTCAAATACCATAAAATTGGCCGTAGTCACAAAGGCATTGTAATCCCGAACACTGGCTTTTACCACAAACGATGAGGGCGAACTGCTGCCGAAATGCACGTACAGTCGTTTGGCATTGCGGTCGTAGTACCACTCGCCCTGCTGGTCGAGCGTGCCAAGGTGATTCTGTATAAAAAACCCGTTGTTTTTTACGGGGTTAAAAGCGGTGTTGTTGCCATAAGCAGTGGAGGTGCTGTAGTTCAGCGTGGTGCCCGACTGCGATGTGACGGTATGCCGGTCGAGAATGAACCGGTATTTCCGGACCACGGCTTCGGCGCCGGTCCAGTTGGTGCCGGTATTAAGAGCCGCCGATGTAATGCTTTGATTACCGCTAGTGCCCTCGTACTTCAAAAACCCTGCATTTGGAAAACGGCCCATTCCTTTTGCCTCACCATTCAGTGTCACCATGTTCAGCGTAGGCACGTCGAGCGAGGTAAAATAGATCCCGCCGCTAAGGCGTGTCCAGTTCCCCATTGTGGCAAAGCCGGTGAACAAGGGGTTGTTGCCGGAGCCGTAGGCGCCATAATAGATAGGACTGGCGGCCGTTCCGGAAGATTTGATGATGATGCTGCCGTCGAATACATCGCCCCTTTTGAAAAAAACCGAATCGCCGGGTTTTAATGAAAGGTTGATGGCATTGAACTTATCCGTTGATCTCCAAGGTGTCAGCGGATTTTGCGCCTGAACGTTTGTCCGGGCGTCGTCGCCCCATTGCGATGAAAAATAATAATTTGTGGCTTGGGCAAGGTTCGTAAGGCAGATGAATGCAAGAAGTAACAGTTGTCGCATAACAGCTACATTGTAAGAGTGAATGTTAAGGATTTAAGAAAAGCCAGCTCGGGCCTCGGGCGCAAAGAACGTTTAACTTTCCTTTGGCGGAAGCTCTTATTATATGAGTCGGCTATTTCTGAATGTGAAATCCTTAATCTGTCGGTTGAATTGGGCTCCGGCGGAACCCAATTCGACTCCTACAAATGCTGTTTATTTTTAATAATCTGATACTTATTACGTTAGAACTTTATATAAGCGGCCGGTTGGCAAGTCGAGATGTTTCCCAAACTGCTCAGACAACGTTTTTCCCGGCCGCTTACCTCCTGTTTTCGGTTCAGGAAAAGGCTTCGGCTGGTTTCAGGCGTCCCGCTGTTTCGCCTTTACCCCAGTATTTTTGAATAAGCGAAGCGGTCTCTTCAATATTTCCTTTTGACGAAGCACCAAACAGGATGGATTCGATATTGGGAAGTTCGCAGACGTATTGAATGGCCTCCCTGGCCGGAATGGCGCCGCCCCCCAGTACCTGCATGGCGATGGCCCTTACTTTTCTGGTGCGCAGCACCTCTTCGTAAGCTTCTTTGCTGCCCGACATGCGGAAGCCAGCCTTATTGATAGAGGCGCAAATGATGGGATTAGTAACACCCACACTTTCCAGCGTATCGAGCAGTTTCGGCATATTCATCGTGATAAAACCGGCTTCGGCGTTGTATTTCTTTTTCACATAGGCATGAAAAGCTTTCAGAATATCCTTCATGCCAAGGCCCAGCAGCAGGTCGGTGATGACGTTTTGGAGGAAAATCACCGGCGTTTCAATGCCCTTGAACATTTTCATCTCAGCATCTATCAGCAACTCCATAATGGACAGGTAGTCTTTAGACAAAACCGCCATACCGCCTTTAAACAGGGAGCCGAACATATTCCCGGGCACATACTCCTGCAGCGTGCCTACATAACCCAGTTCCGTAACGGCATTGGCATACTTATGAGCGTAGGGCATGCAGGGAAAAATCTTAAAGCCTTCGTACTTCACCGGGTCTTTGCGGATAATGTCGCAAATGTTGGCAATACGATCGTGGGTGGTGCACATAAAAGTGTTGATGCCCGCCGCCCGTGCATAGTCCAGGGTTTTGATAATGGCCGAATCATCCTTGAATTTAATAGACTGCGCCCTCGACTTTTCGTCGGATATATGGTTGACGGCAAAAAACTGGTTATCGCCAAATAGTATTCTTTCCATTGGTATAGAGTTGTGGGAATCTTAGTTGTTGATGCTTTGTTTGATAAGGGAGATCACATGGTCGGTTTGCCAGGCGCTGCTAAAGGTGTTCATGGTGTTGGGCACTTTCTTCTGCACCGCCTTCACAAAATAATCCACCTGGGCCGAATATTCCTCGCCGCGAAGGTAAAAGTCCACCGGTTCCTGCAGGTCTGTGATATACTTCACTGTCCAGCCTTTGGAATAACCTTCGGGATATTCAGCCGTTTTGAAATGCACCTTCAGCTCATTGGCATCGCAAATGATCTTGCCTTTGCTGCCAATGATGGTGATGGAGGTGGACATTTTGCGGTAGGTCTCATCGCTCCAGTTTACCTGCAGCACACCCGAAAGATTCGAGTTCAGCTCCAGCAGCGAAAACACGGAGTCTTCCACCTGCTTCGAATAAAAAGACTTCAGAATAGAGCCTTTTACACTACCGATGGGTCCCAGGATGTAATGAATCAGGTCAATGACGTGCGAGGCATAATCCATCAAACAGCCACCGCCCTCGGCCGCATTGGCCCGCCAGTTGGCCTTGGCCGGACGTACTACCACCGGTCCGTAGGCTTCGCCGGTAAAGTGAAACAGCTCGCCCAGATAGCCACCATCAATCAGACGCTTTACTTCGCGAAACGTGCCGATAAAACGGTTATGGTAGCCTACCTGGTTTACCAGGCTTTTTTGCGCCGCCAGCGCCACCAGGTCTTTTCCTTCGGCGGCCGTAAGGCAAAAAGGCTTTTCGGCAAACACATGCTTGTCCTGCTGCAGCAGGTCGCGGATCATGCCGGCGTGAAACTTGGTAGGGACGGCTACAAAAACAGCTTCCGGCTTTTCTTTCTTTACCATTTCCTGGTAATCGGTATAGCCTTTAAACGACGAATATTTTTTGAAAACATCGAGTACCATCTTCGAAGTGTCGCTAACGCCCACCACTTCCACATCGGGATGGGCGCCGAGGATGGACAGGTGGGAAAGACCCATTTTGCCTGCGCCAATCAATCCAACTTTTATCATTGTTTATTGTATTTTAGAATTTCGTGTTTCAATAAATTGTAGGCAGCCTTGCCTTTTTGCATGATCTCCGACTCCGGCGCCTTGTTGCTCAGCGTTCGGAGGTAATCTTCCACCGTTGCCACCGTAAGGTTTGGCTCGTGCTTCATCACTTTCTTTTCAATCAGGAATTTGTCCACTTCCAGCAGATCGTCCTGGTACACCGAGATGGTGGGCACGCCCAAAATCGCCAGCTCGCGGGTCATGGAGCCACCGGCACCAATAAAAAGTGTGCAGGCCTTGGCGATGGTATCAAAATCAATCGGCTTTTCCGGCACGTTGATTTTGGCAAACTTCTCTTGCGTGTAGTGCGCCAGTTGCGTTTTGTCGCGGGCCAGGATAGTGATGTCATATTTGTGCTGCAGGGCGCACAGCGTATCGTCAAGAAAATTCTGTTTGCCTTTGTAGTATTGGGCGGTCAGCGGCTCGGGGCGAATGAAAATCTTTATGCCGGCCGAACCGTTCAGCGCTTTTTTCTCCTCCTGAATTTGAGCGCCTTTTTTCCAGAGGTAGATGCCTTCCTTTACGCCGGGATACTGCATCACCTTACGAGCCGGGATGCCGTTCTTTGCCACGTTCTTTACCGGCAGGTTTTCGGGAATCAAAATCTCCGTGGCAAAAAAGAAGCTCGGCAGGTTGCCCAGGGCATGCTCGTTGTCGTTGGTATAGATGGACGGAATACCCAACAGCTTGGCTACCACCGGCGAGTGAAAAGAGCTTTGCGACACGGCCAGGTCGGGCTTTTGCGTTTTTAAAAACCGGCGGAGCTGCATTACCCGGATGGGATAGCCAAACATTTTTTTGTAAAAATTTTTACCATAATGCTCACCCACGATGGTGTGCTTCAGGCCGCGTTGGTCAAGCAATTGCACGGTGTTGGCCAGCGGCCGGGAGGTGATGGTAACCCGGTGTCCCTCGCTTTCCAGATCTTTTATCAGATCATGGAACATGTTGATGTGGGGCGAGTTTGAAATATCAAACCAGATGTGCATGGTGGTGTTTTTAGGTTTTGTTCAACGTAAACGTCAGCCTCCCGTTATTCACGATTGACGATTCACGTTTTTATTTTTTTGCCAGGTTCACTTCCTCGCACTGCGTTTTAAAGTTTTGGAAAAGCTGCTGTGTGTACTGCTCGGCGCCTTTCGCATTCAGGTGATTGGGATCGGCAAAAAAGTCGGGATGGTAAACATGTTTGTACTTGTCAATATCAAACAGGCAAAGCACCCGTTCGCGGCCCAGCGCATTAATGATAGGCACCAGCTCCTTGTATTGGTAATATTTCCATTGCAGCGGCACCACAAAAAACGGGGTGATGCCCCTTTGCTCGGATATAGCCACAATATTTTGCATCCGGCGCAAAAAGGGCTCCGACACTTTATCGGCGCTGAGGCTTTTGAAATTTTTTACGCTTTGCTGGGCCGATGTCACCACTTCCTGGTATAACTCCTGTTCGGTTTGGCGCATTTTATCTTCAATAGGAATAAACCCGTGAAACACCACATTAGAGTCATTGGGCCCAATAACCTGCGCCTGCCGGTGCTTCCGGAACTTCAGCACCTCCTGCACCTTGCCTACATTCAGCATGTTTTCGGTATAGTCGAGCGAATAATGAAACAGCCCCCAGGCGCGGCGTTCCAGGGGCACCGACGATTTCACCAACGACGATACACTGGTCAGGTAGTTCTTGCTGTCGAGCCAATAAAAGCTGCGGGGTACGTTCAGGTTTTCGTAACGGATGGTGCCCAGCCAATCGAGCTCGATAAAGGCATATTTAAACGTCAGTGAATCCTGCAGCAGCAGGTTTTCATAAATGTGCAGAGACTCGAGCGGCGTTAATCCGCCCACACCAAAATTGTACGACTTGGTGGCAATGCCGGCCTCTTTGGCCATTTGGTCGAACAGCACCGGGTTGATCTGGTTATGCGTTTTGCTAGACCCGATAAACAGGGAGTTATACAAGGCCTTATTGTTAACCAGGTACTCCCGCTTGTCCGAAATTTCATTGCTGCCCCAGTAATAGGGCAAGAGGCGTTTGTACACCAGGGAGTACAACGCCACGTTTATCAGCAGCACAAGACCGCTGACAACAGCAATTTTTATAAAAATCGTTTTCATTTATCAGAATTGAAAATAGATGAACGTGCTGTTGTTGAAGATGCCGAAATTAAGCAGCAGGGTAATGAAGACCGCATACACAGCCATCCGAACAAAATAGGGCATTGTTTTCACCCGATGAATGGCGCCGAATTTTTCATCGGCATACTGAAGTGTCTCCAACCCAATGATAAAGAAAAACGCAAGCCAAAGCTCGGTGGCATCAAAAGCAATCGGCTGCCCGAACGAGAACATATTGGCCAGCAGCACACCCGCATCGTCCAGGTTATTGGCACGGAAAAACAGCCAGGTAAAGCAGATCAGGATAAGGGTGGTGATGTGCTTGAAAGCCGCCGGCGCCTTTACTTTCGGGAAGGCCCGGGCCAGTAAAATCTCACCGACGATAAACACACCGTTTAAGCCACCCCAGATGATAAAAGTCCAATTGGCGCCATGCCACAAGCCGCTCACCAAAAAAGTAATCACCAGGTTCATCATCCATCGTGGTACCGGCACCCGGTTGCCGCCCAGCGTAATATAGAGGTAGTCGCGAAACCAGGTGGACAGCGAAATATGCCACCGCGACCAAAATTCGGCAACGGATTTAGACAGGTAGGGGTTCCGGAAATTTTTCATCAGCGTAAAGCCCAGCACACGGGCCGAGCCAATGGCAATGTCGGAGTAGCCGGAAAAATCGCAGTAAATCTGTTCGGCAAAAAATAACGTGGCCAGCATGATGTTGACGCCCGAATACGCTTCGGGATTGTTATATACCTGGTCCACCATGGGCGCCAGGCGGTCGGCAATCACCAGCTTTTTAAACAAGCCCCAGCAAATGAGTTTTACACCACTCACCACCCGGTCGCCATCCCAGAATTTTTTTTCGTGAAACTGGTGCAGCATGTTCTGCGGCCTTTCAATAGGCCCGGCCACCAGCTGCGGAAAGAACATGACATACAGGGAATAAATGCCAAAATGCATTTCGGGCTTTTGGTTGCCGCGGTACACCTCTATCGTATAGCTCATGGCCTGAAAGGTGTGGAAAGACAGGCCGATGGGGAGCAGAATGCGCAGGAGCGGAATGTTCAGCTCCCAGCCAAACATGGCGGCCAGCCCGGTAATGTTGCCATTGATGAAATTGTAGTATTTAAAAACGGCCAAGATCAGGATGTTTGCAAACAGACTCAGGATCAAAAACTGTTTCTTTCGCTTTTTGTTTTCGGTACGGGCTATCCAAATGCCGGCATAATAATCAATAACGATGGTAAAAGCCAGTATGAGGATATACTCCGGCTTGAAGAACATATAAAAAAAGCAGGAAGCAAGCAACAGAAACAGCCAACGGAAACGGTGGCCCATCAAAAAAAAGATGGCCGTTACCGCAGGCAAAAAAAGCAGGTAGGCAAACGAGTTGAACAGCATATAGGTTCCGGTTAGCAGTGAGTTATGACGGTCGGTTAACGCATGCTTTTGATGTAGTAGGCCAGGGCATAAAAGATCCATCCCTGCGACCAGCGCATAAACGGTATTTTATTGGTGAAATACTTTTTGATCTGAAAATAAAAATAACCGTCCGACGACTGCATGTTGTTGATGGTCCAGTTCATTACCCGGTTTACCAGCGGCATATGCTCCTGAATGATACCGGCTTTGGCAAGGGTGATGACTAATTGCGAAGGTGCATGAATGTCAATTGGGAACAGGGAGTTGTTGTAATACTTCGACCGGCCTTCTTCATCAAAAAAGGTTTCGAGGTAATATTTCATCCCGGCGTCGAAGTTCTTCTGAAAGCTGCGGTCGCCGGAAAACTTCATGTAGTCCGAAACACACTCGAGATTGAAGCCGGTATGAAAATTATCTATCCATTGATGAAATGGCAAAGTGCTGTAAAACCACGAACCATCGGCATTTTGATGATCGCAGCAGTAGGCCACCGCTTTTTTTGCCAGGTGCACCAACTCTTCTTCTTTGGTATAGGAAAATATTCGGGCCAGCAGCCGGGCACCCAGCAATGAGGCGTTGAATACCGAAGTTTTATCCGTAGGCGAATAGGAGAACACAAAGTTTCCGTTTTCTACATAGGTACGGTTCAGATCTTTCAGTATGAATTCCTTCGACGAAATCGCTTCGTCTAAAAACCGCTTCTCACCGGTGGCCTCATACGCATCTAGCAATGCATTGGCCACAAAGGTGGTGGCCACAATCGTGGGAGTGTACTTCTGCTGAAAAAACGCCCTCGATTCCCAGTCAAAATTGTATCCCCAGCAAGCCCCCGAATAACCCGGCGTTCGCAGGGAAATAACTTTGTCGGCTAACTTGGGAATCGTTTCCAGCGCCTCTTTACGGAACTCGTCTATTTCGGACAGTTTTGCATAGCCCGAAATAAACAGCGCCAATCCTTTCGGATTAAAATCTTTTTCAATCTTCAGCAGCGGCCGAATGTTGACCGGGAAACGCTTGATAAACTGGATCCATGCCAGGCGGGTCAGCCGCTTTTTCGGCAGCACCGGCATGGCCTGAAATACTTTGCTGTTGAGCCCATCATAAGGATCCCAGCCTTTGTAGCCTTCGGCCTGGCAAAACTGCTTCAGTTGGGTGAGGGATTGGTGTGCTTGCTTATGCATGGAGATATATTTCCTGGGGCAAACCTGTTTTAAGGCTATCAATAATTTTAAACGTGGTCAATGTGGTGAGGCATATGGAGCGGAAAGGGATCGGTGCCTCTTTGCCTTCTTTCAGGGCGTTTAAAAAAGCCGCCACTTCCTGTGCGTGGCCCTTGCCGGCCGACTTCAGCTTTTTAATTTTATTGTTGCTGTGCATCAGGCCATCCTGGAAGTCGTTGATCACGGCCGATTTTTCGCCGCCGAATACTTCAATGCGCTCTTTCGGCATGGATTTGTCGCCATTAGCCACATACACCAGGTTGCCCACCGAGCCGTTGGCAAACTTTACAGTAATGGAAATATTATCGTCCAGCTTTAGTTTTTCGTTGCTGGAGTTAATGCAGTCGGCATACACCCGCACCGGATCGCTGTCGGTAAAATATTGCATGAGGTCAATGAAGTGGCACATTTCGCCAATGATACGGCCGGCGCCAATCTCGGGTATCTGCGTCCAGTGGTCTTTTGGAATAAAACCGGCGTTCACCCGGATATTCACCACCAGCGGTTCGCCCATGCCGGCAAACTCTTTTTTTACCGTTTCGCATACCGGGGCAAAACGGCGGTTAAAGCCTACCATCACCGGCTTTGGATGTGCGGAACGCACCCGGATCACTTCTTCCAGCTCGTCTTCCGAAATGGCCAGCGGCTTTTCTACAAACACGCTTTTGTTGGCTTTCAGCGCCTCTATTACCTGCGGTGCGTGAGCCGCATGCGGTGTGGCAATAAAAACGGTATTGATTTCTTTTTTATTCAGGATGTCGCTGATTTCTGCCGAGCAGAAATTAAAGCCAAACTTCTCCGCCACATTCTTGGACGTGATGCCTTTGGAAGTCACCACCGTATCGAGCGAAGCGCCATTGGCCTTGGCATTGGGAATAAGATAACTCTGCGCAAAGCTGCCCGCACCGATAAACCCGACATTAAGAGTTTTAGTGGGCTCATTCTTCACCCGCTTCGACGTGGCAAATTTTTCCGTGTGCTCGCTGTAGCGCAAAAGGATGCCGATATGCGGCTCGGGCTTTTTTCCCACCACAATATCATAGGCTTCTTCGGCCTGCTCAATATCAAAGGTGTGTGTCACGAGGGGTTTGGTATCAATCAGCCCTTTTGACACCATGTCGAGGAAGGCTTCCATGTTGCGCTGTTCGGTCCAGCGCACGTAGGCGAAAGGATAATCTGTGCCACCTTCTTCGTAATCCACATCGTAGCGGCCCGGCCCGTATGAGCAGGAGATGCGCAGGTCCAGTTCTTTTTTGTAAAAATGCGGATCGCGGGGTACGTCCATCTTTACCGCACCCACAATGACAATTTTGCCTTTTTTGCGGCAAATCTCTGTTGACAGCACAATGGGATCGTTGGTAGGCGCTGCCGCTGTGATGATGATGCTGTCGAAGCCATAGCCGTTGGTGAAGTTTTCGCAGGCCGAGATCAGGTTCGGATCGTTGCGGTGCATAGCCTTGGTGACACTGTAGCCGGTTGCCAGGTCCAGGAGGCGCGGCGAAAGGTCAATGCCAAAGACATCACAGCCGTTGGCTTTCAGCAACTGGCCGGTGAGTTGTCCCAACAGGCCCAAGCCGATCACACAAATCTTTTCGCCCAGGCGGGGCTCTGCCTGGCGCACACCCTGCAGGGCAATAGCACCCAGCGTGGTAAAGGCTGCATCTTCAAATGAGACATTATCGGGAATGCGCACCACCAGGTTTTGCGGCACACAAACGATTTCGGCATGCGAGGCATAACCCTGGCCGGCACAGGCTACCCGGTCGCCGGGTTGAAAGGCGCCATTTTTGTCAAGAGAGGTTAACACCGTACCGGCGGTGCTGTAGCCCATGGCTTTCAGCGTATCCAGCTTCGTCCGCACCTTGTTGAGAGTGGCAGAAAGGCCTTCTTTTTTAAAATTGGCAATTACCTGAGCCACCAGGTCGGGGCGTTGTTTGGCTTTGCCCAGCAGGTTGGCCTTGGCTACTTTCACCGTACTGCGTTCGGTACCGGAACTAATGAGGGAGTAGTTGTTTTCTACCAGCACCATACCGTCGGAGATTGAAGGCATCGGCACTTCATCAACATACAATTTGCCCGTCTTGAAATTCTGAATTAACTGCTTCAAAATAAAAATCTTTCAGGTAAAAAATTAGTGTTTATCAAGGTATTCGCGGCACCAGAGTTCCAGGGTTAGCAACTGGTAAATCTGGTAGGCATAATCCTCCTGGCCGCTGCGGTCAGCTTCTATGAGTTTTTTTACATAAGCGTAGTTGAAAAAGCCCCGCTTTTCCACGCTTTCTTTTGACAATAAGCTATCCACCATCGGGCGCAGTTCTTTCGAAATCCACGAACGGATGGGTGCGCCGAACGCTGCCTTCGGACGGTAAATGATCTCCTGCGGCAGGTATTTTTCGGCGGCTTTTTTCAATATGTATTTTGGAACGCCTTTTTTAATTTTTAACCGTCCCGGCACCCGCATGGCTCTTTCAATTACCAGCCTGTCAATGAAGGGAACCCTTACTTCTACAGACGCTGCCATCGAGGCCCGGTCGGTATAGGTTAGGTTTAGTCCCAACATAAACATGTGTGTATCCACATTGCAAATCTGGTTGACGACGTCATTTTTGTATTTCGATTTGAACAATTGTTCATGTTCGGATCGAACAGCTTCAATGGCGGGCGTATAGCCGTCTTTAAAAAGCGCTTTCAGCTCAGCGGCGTCATAATAAGAGTAGCTGCGCATGTACGCTTCATCCACCGGCAGGGTGGCAAAGCTGAGGAAGCGTTTGGCCCAGCGGCCAAATTTGAAGCCTTTGCCAAACACTTTCACCGGCATCATGCCCGCGGCCGATGCGGTGAGTTGCTTCACAAACGTGGGCAGCTTGTTGTATTTCTGCGCCATCAGTGTGGCCTTCTGGCGGCGGTACCCAAAATAAATTTCATCGGCGCCCATGCCCGACAGCAGCACTTTCACACCTTTTTCCCTTGCCGCTTTGCAAATAAGGTAGGTATTGATGGCAGCCGGGTCGCCAATTGGCTCATCCAGCGTACGCACCATGGCCGGAAACTCCTTCAAAATGTCGGGGCTGATCTGGATGGTATGATGATCGAGGTCGAAATTCTTTGCCACCATGTTGGCATACTTCTCGTCATCGGGCATCCGCTCTATCTTCTTATCCTGCTCCAGGGTCGAAATTGTGTATGTCGAGAGGTTTTCGTTTTGATCTTTTGCCAGCGCCGCTATCAGCGAAGAATCGAGGCCGCCGCTCAAAAATGAGCTGACCGGTACATCGGCCACCATGTGGCGCTTTACCGAAGCCTGCACGGTGGTGGCCACGTCATTTACATAACCTTCTTCATCCGCTGCCAGGCCATTCAGCTTATCGTCCAGCTCCCAGTATTTTGTCATCTTCAGCCCTTCGCCTTCGGTATAGGTGGCGTAATGGGCAGCCGGCAGTTTAAAGCATCCGTTGAACATGGTTTCGTTTCCGGAAACCCACAGGTAATTGATGCAGCTAACGAGCGATTTGCGATTGATGGTTTTATCGAAACCCGGAATATGCACCAGCGTTTTCAGCTCGGAGCTGAAGGCAAAACCGGCCCCGATCTGGGTGTAAAAAAGTGGTTTGATGCCGAAATGATCGCGGGCAATAAACAAGGTGCGCTTGTCACTGTCGTACAGGGCAAAAGCAAACATGCCCACCATTTCGCCCAGCGAGGCGGCGCCGTAGTGCAGGTACATTTCCAGCACCACTTCGGTATCGGATGCGGTGGTAAACCGCACTCCTTTCTCGGCCGCCAGTTTTTCTTTCAGCTCCTGGTAATTGTATATCTCGCCATTGAAAATGAGGATCAGGTTATGTTTGATAAAGGGCTGATTGGCGGCATCCGAGAGGTCAATGATGGACAGGCGCTGATGGGCCAGGGCAATAAAATCGTCGTGCCACACAGACTGGTTGTCCGGGCCGCGGTGTTGCTGAACCTGATTGGCCTTGTGGGCCAGTTCAACATTGTTTTTAAATCCTATAAACCCAGCTAATCCACACATTTGTTTTCGTTTTAATTGCACATCCGACTGCTTCTGCAAAGATGCAACAGCGCCCGGCTCCACCGAACCGGCCGGTACCGACATCAGTTTTTCGAAGCCGTCAGCACGGTTGTCAGGGTACGTTTCAGGTTTTGCTCAAAATGCTGAAGGGTAAAATGCCGGCAGAAACGTTCATAGCCGTTCTGCCCCATGGTCTTCCGCAGTGCTTCGTTCTGAAGCAGGAGGCCGATTTTTTCGGCCAGCTTTTCCACGTTTTGCCGCGGCACCAAAAATCCGGTTTCGCCATCGTTGACAATATCCGGAACACCACCCTCGTCGGTCGAAATTACCGGCAGGGCAAATTGCATGGCCTCCAGCGTCACCAGGGGAAACGCGTCGTTGTAGGTAGGAAAAACAAAAAGATCGGCTTTGCGCAGCTCTTTGTATTTCTCCTCGCCATATCGCGGACCGGCGATTTCCACAAAATCCTGAAGGCCCGATTCCAGAACAATATTATTAAGTGTTTCAATGGAAAGGTTGGTTGGGGCTCCCACAAACCGTGCCTGAAAACGATGTCCTTTCTTCTGCAACAGGTCCAAAGCCTTTAATAAAACCAGCACTCCCTTGTTCTCTATATAATTCGAAAGAAAAAGAAGGTGCGGCACCTCATTTTCCTCTTCAGGCCTTTTTGGTCCGGCCCAGGGGTGCGGCTGCACGCCATTGGCAACCAAAAAAGGTTTCGGTTGATAAACTGTTGCCATATCGGCCGAAAGAATGTTGGACAGCGAAATCACATGCGTATTTCTAAACACCAAGCGGTACAGATGTTTTCGCCAGGGCGCAGCTTTAATGGTTCGCTGCACCCCTTTCCCGTGAAGGTGAAGCACAACCCTGGCCGGAAAAAGCTTCAGCAGCAGCACATACAGCGCATCGCGGTAAAAAGCAAAGCCGGTAGGCATAAAGGTGAAATAAACCAGTTTCGGCTTTTGGCTTACCATGGTTTTTATGATCTTCCAGGCAAACGTAAAAATCAGCAACGCTTTGCCGAGCGAAGCCTTTTCCAGTTGGGTATTGTCTTTGGAAAAACGCAGGGCAATCACCTCTTTTGCAAAGGTTTCGTTCAGCAAGGGGCTGTTGACGACGTACTGATTCATGGCGCTGACGCCATGCACCGGCGGTGGCAACTGCACAATATAAAGCACCTTGCTCCGCAGCGCAGGCGCTGTATCTTTTATTGGTGATTTTCCGGGTATGGTTTGCCGCTCAAGACCCTCTGTGGCTGTAAACTCGACGTGCATGAACAAGTAGATTTTGCCGGCCTTGCCGGCTGCGGCCTATTTTTCCGCTAAATTAATCGCTGACAGATTGTATGCAATAGCGGCGTCTTATTCTTTTAAGCGGTGGCGGCTGTTGCCTGCGTAAAAGTGGGCATCGTTCCGGTGAGCGACTCAAATTTCCGGATGGCCATTTCCACCGGGTAAGCACAAGCCGTTTTGCGGGCTTCGGCCCCAAAATGACTGATCTCTTCCTTGTTTTCGATAAAAAACCGCATGTGCTGCGCCAATGCTTCCACATCGCCTTCCTCAAAAATGTAGCCGTTCAGGCCGGGCACCACCCGGTCTTCTACCGATCCTGATACGTTGGTGCCTATCACCGCTTTGCCCCAGGTCATCGCATCCAGCACCACGGTAGGAAAAGGATCGAAGCTGGCAGGGTGCACAAACACATCGGCGGCGATATAGGCCAGCTCCACATCGGCCTGCTGCAGCCAGCCAAGAAAAAACACCTGGTTCACAATGCCCAGTTCAATGGTTAGTTCTTTCAGTTGTTCTTCCTGCGGGCCGGTGCCGGCAATCCACAGCACGGCGTTGCTTTTACGCAGGTTGCAAAATGCCCGGATGGCATCGTCGAAACGCTTTTTGGCAGCCACCTGACCCATGCACAAAAAAACGATCTCGGTGTTATTATTGGTGTTTGCGGTTCTGAATTCCTGTGCCTTTTCTT
Organism: uncultured Flavisolibacter sp.; assembly: GCA_965365435.1. Classification (GTDB taxonomy): domain Bacteria; phylum Bacteroidota; class Bacteroidia; order Chitinophagales; family Chitinophagaceae; genus Flavisolibacter. The sequence continues at coordinate 50,162 of CBDUBQ010000008.1, read as the reverse complement.
TTGTGGCGGCAGCCACGTTGTTGTAACGCGAAAGGTCTAAAAAGAAGGGAAACGACCGGATTTTTTCTTTGCGGCAACCCAGTTGCCCCAGTGCCCGGCAGCCGGGTTTGCCGGTACTCCACACCTCATCGAAGGTGGTAAAACAAAGCTTTACCAGTTGCTTGCGAATGTTGCCCTTGATGCCTGCCCAGTCGCGCCGGTCAAGGTTGGGTGTATCGGTCCAATAGATTTTTTTGGTGGCCTTCATCGGTGTCAGCATCAGCAAAATATGCTGCCAATACGACCAGCCCGACACAACGATAACATCCGATGACAGGGCCCGCTTGTACGCCCGGAAGAAGTTGCCGGCCAGATGGCGCAGTGGGTAGGCAACCGGCTTTAGCTGCCAGGGATGGGTACCTTTCTTTTTGATTTTGTAAAACACTTGCAAATCGAATTTCTTGCTCACTTCCGTCAGCAGAAAATCGTTATATGGCGATTGAGCCACACCAAACCAGGTTATCTTTTTCATAATGAAAGTCGGTATCAGGTTAGCAGTTAGCCGGCAGCAGTACGAGCCCGCACAAAAGGCAGTGTTACTTTTTTACGGGGGAAAAACAGCGTTGGATGAAAATTAGCTTTGCATTAAAATCAAACCTATCAAATAACCGGGAAGCAGAAAGGAGGCATTCTTTTCTGTCACACTTCAAGGAATTTTCTCAGGATTTGACAGCCACGATGAGCACCTCGCCCGATAGTTTTGGAAACACTTTCGCAATGAGCTTGCCGCCTTTGGAGTCGCCTCTTGCCAGCTCGAGAATTTTATAATTGAGCGGCTTCAACATTGAAAGGTAATCGCGATGAGTGCTCAGGTAAGTCACGTCTTCATCCGATTCGTCGAACCCTTCATACTTCGGCGTTACATACAGAAGTTCGGGTTTGCTGGAAAACGCCTTTTTGATATTGTACCAAATGGACTTCATCAAAAACGACGGTGTGCCGTAAAGATGGTAGCGTTTGCGTTTTCCCATCCAGGTTTTGGCAACAAGGGAGGCACGGGTGAACGGGCTGATCAGATTGGGCGTGCCAATCACCAGCGTACCACCGGGCTTCAGCAAGCGGTGAAAATCCTGGATGATCTTGTCCACATCGTAGCAATGTTCCAGCACGGCGCAGGTGTAAATACAATCAAAGCTTTTATCGGGAAATGGCAGTTGGCCAAAACCCACTACCTGAAAATTAATATTCGGCGCACCGAATTTTTCCTTTGAATATTCAATAAACCGGTCGGAGATGTCAACGCCAAGCACTTTGTAGTTTTCCTGGCCTATCAGGCCGGCGAGGTTACCGGTGCCACAGCCAAATTCCAGCAGTTTGGACCCTTTGGGCACGTATTGATTAATAACGTCAATGAGGTTTTGAAAGCTGGCCTGCGGACGGCTTTCACAAATGTCGAAGTACCGGTCGGAGGAATTGTAAAACAGCTTTATGTCGTTTGTATTTTCTGCTGCCATGTTATAGATGTTAGATGATGATTTTTAGGTTAGAAGGAAAGCGGCGTGAGGTCTTTTACGTTTTTGCCTCTCCATTTACGGGTAAAGAGCCAGCTTTTCAGGTAAGTGCCGGTAACCAGTTTTTCCAGCCCGTAAATCATTTTATTTACCAGGTTAGGTTTGCGTCCGTAGCTGTCGGCATACCACTGATACAATTTTGCCTGATCTTCCAGAAACCATTTGTTGGCCTGGCTGGTGCCACCCGCCGATTTGGAGGTGTTGTGCAGCCGGAAACCGGCCAGCAAACGAGGCAGCTTCCCGATTTTATAATTGTTTTCAAAAATCCTGATCAACAACTCCTTGTCCATTTCGGTATGAAAATCTTCTTTCAGGTAACCGACTTTTTCCAGGATGGCACGCTTCCAGAACATGGCCGGCTGGTTTACATAATAGATGCCTCTTTTGGCATACCATTTTTTCTGCTTCAGGGTAAAGTGGCTGGTAAGAATATTGGAATTCTCATCAATGATCACCGTTTGCCCATTCACCAGATCATAGCCGCCGGTGGTTAGCGCTTCGGCCACACGATGCAGGGCACCGGGCAGCAAAATATCGTCGCTGTTCAGCCAGGCAATAATGTCGCCGGTGGCCCGCTTGAAGCCTTTGTTGATAGCCTCACTCTGGCCGCCGTCTTTTTCGCTTACCCAGTAAGCCAGTTTCGATTCATATTTCCGGATAATGTCGAGGGTGTTATCCTTCGACCCGCCATCAATAACGATGTATTCCAGGTTTGGGTAATTCTGGCTCAGGACACTGATGATGGTTTCTTCAATAAAATGTCCCTGATTGTACGATGGTGTGATAATGGAGATTTTCGGCGTTTGCATGCAAAGATTTTATGCGTTTTCAAAAGGGCCTATGCTTCCGGAGCCACAAGGGGTTTGGGCGGTGCCGGCTGTGTGATTTGTTTATAATAGTTAATGATAAGGCCAAAGTAAAGTAGCTGAATGCAGAAGGAAAATTTTTCCCACAAGGCTTCTTGTGTCATAAAGGGGATGATCCAGAAGAACGACACCAGCACCAGCAGCTTCATCATATTGCTTTCGTAAGTGTTTTCTTTTTTCACCCGGCGCCAAAGCCCAATGCCGTAGCGGTACAACAGCACCAGGATGGTCATCAGCAGTAGTGTACCGAAGATACCCCGGTGAAACAGCGAGGTAATGACACCGTTGTGTGCTGTGGCAATGCCTTCGGGCAAGCCATGGTTAAAAAGTTCGTCGTAACCATAGCCGGTCCAGGGTGCTTTGCCCCAGGCACTGAGGGCATAAGCCTGCGACAGGGTACGGCCCTTGTCCCATTCGGGGTTATCGGTGTCGGCCGTAAACTTGGCCACTTCCACAATTTTTTCCACCGGGTCGTAGCCTTTCTGGCTAAGCAACGATCCAAACAGCATGTAGGCGATGGCCATGGCGGCGCCGACGGTGGCAAACTTTTTCACCATTTTTGAGCCTTTGCCGGAGGCAAACAAAAAATAAATGGTAATGACGAGCAGTGTAATGAAAGTGCCGCGGTAAAAAGTAATGACCAGCGCGGCAAACATGGAAATGATGGCCGCCACAAACAACATTTTATACAGACGCCGCATACGGTGCTGCAGAAAGTACAGGCCATAGGCATACACCAACGGCGTAAGCACGGTGGAGTACACCGTTTCCTTGCTGCCTTTTACCTCCAGCGCCACCCGTACGTCCTGCACGTCTTCGTACACCACATTGCCTGTCATAAACGAATACACCAGGTAAAGGTTTGAGATAAGCAGGATGGCGGCGCCGGCAATAGCAAATTTTTCCAGGAAAGAAACGATCCGGTGTTTTGGCAGCGGAAAGGTGGCCATATCAATAATGATAAAAAGGCTGAGTGTGCACAGGAAATGCGATATCTGCGAGGCGGCATCGTTCTGCCCCCAGGTCCGGTATAGCTGAATGGCCTCGAACAAAAGGTAAAAGCAACACAAAAGCACAATGAAATTAGCGTTGCGGAGGCGGCTGGTCTTCCAGGTGGCCGAAAAAAAGAAGCTGCCTATAATGAACATGATGGCGATATCAATCCACTTGATATCGAGAAAGGGCAGCCGGTAAAATTTTTGCACATCGGCGCCAATTGCGTTGGCCACCCCGTACGAAAACAAGGCAATCAAATACACCCAAAACAAGAACTTGTATTTCCCCATGGTCACTATATATAGAAGGTGTTGTTTGCGGTTGACGATACGTTTGAAAAGTAGCGTAGCCGTTGCAGCTTAACGGTTCCAGATGCTGGCAGCCGTACCACTGATGATCTTTTTAAACTGAATGGTATAGATAAGGCCCATAACGGCGAAAATAGCTGCGTTGGCGCCAACCACACCCACCAGGCCGTAGAGCTTACCCATGTAAAGGATGAGCGGAATACCCAGTGCAATGGCACTGAGCACCACCACCAACTGCAGCCTGATTTTGCCAATGCCGTTGAGAAAGTACACGTGCAGCGTGTGCCACATGTAAAAACCCATATAAATGAGCATGCTCAGCGACAAAGCGGTGGGTATATGCACGGCATCGTTGATCCAAATTTTATAAAGCTGTTCCGAGTAGATGAAAATGCCCAATCCCAGGGCAAAAAGCGAGAGCCAGATCAGGCGGATCTTCCGGATATTGGCTTTAATCCAATCGAAATCATTTTTGGCGTATGCATCGGTAAACGCACTCCAGTACGGCATGATGATGATGGCAAACAACATGGATAAAACCGAAAACAGCCGGAAGGCGACATTGTAAACCGTCACCGATTCGGGTCCCAGGATGCGGGAAATGATAAAGTTGTTGGAATGAATCAACACCATGGCGCCAATCTGGATGAGGAAAAAAGCCCCACCGATGTTTAGCAGCTTACGGGCATACCCAAAATTGATGCTGCGAAACGAAGGCGCAAATTTGCGCAGGTCTTTGTTGTATAAATAAAGGCTGGCAACCACCAGCGCTACTATCGGCGAGCCACTCAGCACAAAGACCAGTGTTTTTAAACTGCCCGGAACCGTCAGCGTTAGTATAAAAATGGTAGCCAACCCAACAATCTGCCCCACAAAAAAGATGACGGACGTTTTGAACACCTGCTGCGTGGCGCTCAACACAGAGTTGATGACCTGCAGCACAAACTCAATGCAGAAAAACCCCAGGACGATGAGCAGGATGGTACGCACATCAAAGCCCAAACTACGGTCCACATTCAGCAGGCGGTTCCAGTCGAAAAATGAGCTGATGATGAAAAAAAGGCCAAACAAAACCACCGAGATGATAAACAGTGCTGCGTAGGTGGTGCTTATGTAAGATTTTATCTTGGAATCGTCATTAACCGCCAGCGAATAGGCGATCTCGTTTTTCAGCCCGTTGCCAAGCCCAATGTCCATGACGTGAAACCAGTAAACAATGGTGCTGATGGTAAGCCAGATACCGTACTGAACCGGGTTGATATAATTGATCGTGAGCGGAACCAGCAAAAGCGTTACCAGCACGCTGCCGCCCTTCAGCATAAACGAAAAGAAAATATTTCGCCTGATCAGCGCCGTACGTTCGTGGCCATGGCGAAAAAATCGGTAGATATATGCTCGCATAGTAAGGGCGTGTGATGGAAACCACACAAACTGTAAATTAGGGTACCGGGTATTGGGGAGGCGTCAGGATAACATGGCTTTTCCTGGATCGCCACGGGTGTTCATTATTGGTTGAAGACGGTTGTCCTTTTCGCTACAGCGGCTGGCTGCCGGTAAGCCGGCAATCCTGCCATGCCAGATTACTTAAGTGCACTTTCTTCCATCCGGTGTATGACCTGCAGGCTATCGCGGGTGAGGTCGGCCACCAGGCAGTAGCCAAGCGAGGGCAGCATCACCTTTGCTTTTTGGTTATATATTTCCAACACGCTTCCCTCGTGCCCCATCAGCGGTCCGCGAACCACCCGCACAACGTCCTTGGGATTTACTCTTGTTTTTTCCAGTTGCACATTCTGATGATCTTCCAGAAAGTCGCGGATGGCCTCAATTTCATTCGTGCGAATTACGGCCGGCTTGCCCAACCAGTAAACGAAGTTCAGAACGCCATCCGTTTTTTTAACTTCCACCAGTTCGGCATCGGTGATGTGTACAAACACATACGACTTAAACAGGGGCTCTTCAATCAACTTTTTCCTGTCGTGCCATTGCCGCATTACCTTATTCAAGGGGCAATAGTTGTCAATTTTTTTCCGTGTAAGCAACTCGGCCACTTTTTTTTCCCAACGTGGCTTGGTGTACACAGCGTACCATATCGGAGACGTATTCATAGTTGTTCGTTAAGGTTTATTTGGTGCGTTCACATGGCTTCGCCTATCCAAGTAACAGTCAGCTACCGGCAACGCTAATTTTTTCTCACACGTCCTTTTCTTTGTTGCCCTGCAACGTTGATTAACTTCCCGAAACGGTGTTTTTCTTTCGCTTCGCTTCGCTTTTTCCTTCTTTTTCGTACGCGTAGCCGTACGTGTAGCCATAACCAAAACCACTCTCCTTTACGCCGTTGAAAATGATGGCCACATTCTTCAGCGGATTGATTTTGCTTTGTTCGTCAAACTTCTTAATGTGCACTTTGGGTGTATGCTCCTGGCGCACCACATACAAGGTGGCATCGCACAAGGGCGACAAGATATAGGCATCTGTCACCGGCAACACCGGCGCTGTATCTACCACGATGTAATCAAAAATAGTTTCGAGGTAGGCAAACAGCTCCTGCAGCTTGCCATTGGTGATCAGCTCCGACGGGTTGGGCGGAATGGGCCCTGACGGCGCAATAAACAAATTGGCATTGATGTCGGTAGCCTTGATGATCTCTTCCGGCTCCTGCTCACCAATCAGGTAGCCCGAAATACCAGCCTTGTCGCCTTTCACTTTCATAATTTCGCTGAGCTTTGGCTTGCGTAGATCCAGCTCCATCAGCAAAACCTTTTTACCCATCAGGGCAAGGCTTACGCCCAGGTTGGCCGCTATAAAGCTTTTGCCTTCGCCGGACATGGTGGAGGTAATGAGTATTTTCTTTTTCCGGGAGTTGATGCCCAGGTAGCCCAGGGAGGTGCGCAGATGCCGGAACTGTTCGGCAATGAGGGTGCGTTTGCCTTCGGCAATGACTACCGGGTTTTTGGTGTTGTCTTTCGCTACCTCGCCAAGGATAGGCGTGGCGGTAAAACGCTCAATTTCCGACCGTATGGCAATCGTCCTGTTTAAAGCCTCTTTAATGGCAATGTACATAATGCAGAGGGTGAGCGACAATACAATGGCGATGACATACACCAGCTTACTGTTGGGGCTCACCTGGCCTAGCGTTTCCGCTTTGTCTATCACCCGGCTGTCGGCAACGGCCGAAGCATACGACAGCGCCGTTTCCTCCCGCTTTTGAAGCAGAAAGGTGTAAATATTGTTCTTTATCACCTGCTGGCGGCTAATCTCCAACAGTTCTCTTTCCTTGGCTGGAATAGTGGCCAATACAGAAGCAAACTGGTTGTTTGTGCGGGAAATTTCTCCCCGTCCGGCCAGCAGGCTTTTGCGCTGGTTGCGGATGTTTTCGAGAATGCCGGGTCGGATTTTGTCTATTTGCTCCTGCAGGCTCAACAGAACCGGATTGTTTTCGGCCGTGGTGCCCTTTAGCTTGTCGTACTGCATTTCGGCTTCGTACAAACGCTCCAGTAACTGGGCCAGCAGCGGATCCGAAACACCCAGCGTTGACGGTACAATGCCGGCTTTGCTGCTGTTGCTGGTGACATAATTCTCCACCTGGTCAAGCACTGCCAATTGCACATTCATCTCGGCCAGTTTCTGATCGTTCTCGCCCACATTATCCAGGAACATTTTTCCCTGCGAACTGATATCTACAATATTGTTCTGCGTTTTGTACTGCTGAAGCGCACGTTCTACTGAATCCAGTTCGGACACAACATACGTGAGGCGGTCTTCCACAAACTGGAGGGTATTTTTGGCCAGCACGTTTTTATCAGCAATAGCAGCTTTGTTGTATTCGGTAATCAGGTTGTTGAGCACATTTTCGGCGCGGCGGGGTTCCTCATCGCGAAAGCTCAGGTAAATAATACTTGATTGCTTGCCGGAGGCCTTCGCTTCTAACTGGTTGATAAGGCCACGGGCGGCCGCTTTCATGGGGTAAAGCGAGAAATAGAAATCAGTAACCCCTTCTTTGTTGCGCTCCGCAACGTAATTGGGGTTGGGCAAAAACCGTAAAAGGCCAAGGGGTGTGCGGTGCCAGGCATTCACGGCATAAGACTTCTGGTCCATTTCCACCCTGCCGCCAGCCTTGTTCCATTTAAAATAGTATTTAGGCACTTCGCCTTTTATTTCCTTGATGGTTTCGGGATTTTGCACTTCCACTACCACGGGCGAAATTTCAAAAGCCGACCGGTTCTGCAAACGGCCTTCTATCGAAATTGGTGCATACAGGTTCAGGTTGCGGGCCACCTCTTTGGCCAGTGCCCGCGACTTGATGATTTCTATCTCGTTTTCGACGATTTTTTTTTGCCCGAACATGTCGAGCGACTCAAGGATCTTCGACTCGTCAACACCTTTTTTTTCGTCCTTTATCAGAATTGTGGCCGCCGCTTCGTACACCGGCTTGGCATAACGCAGGTACAGAAAAGCGCCGGCGCCGCCCAGTACCAGCAAAATCAAAAAAAGTGGCCAATAGGGCGAATACTTGCGAACAACCTCCTGAAACAGGTTTTCTTCTTCCTGCTGATAGTTGTATTTATAATCTCGTGTCTCTTGCATATAATTGGGTTGAAGGGTTATCTGATTAAACGGTCGAGAGCAATGATCAATACCGACATACCACTTAAAACAATAGGCAGCAACTGCCGGCTTTCGCTGGTGCTCTTAATACGGGTTTCATTCGGTTCGGCATAAACCACGTCGCCCGACCGCAGATAATAATAAGGAGACGTCAGCGTGCTGCTGGAGTTGAGGTTAATGCGGCGGACAATTTTGTCGCCGTTTTCCTCCCGAATGAGCAGAACATTATGCCGGTTGGCGTACAGCGTAAGGTCGCCCGCCATGCCAATAGCTTCCAACAGGTTTATTTTTTCATTGGGAACGGTGATCACCGTTGGACGCCCTACCTCGCCCAGTACCGTCACATGAAAATTCAACTGGCGTACACCCACAATCGGGTCGCGAAGCAATTTTTTTTCAGTTAATTGGTTTGTGATCTGTTGCGAAAGCTGCTTTTTGGTAAGGCCGGCCGCTTTTAGCTGGCCCAATACCGGAAACTGGATAAAGCCATCTTCGGTAACAATATAACCCGCCGTGTTGCTGAGCGAAGAATTACCCGAGCCGAAAGCCGTTCCGCCGGGCAGGTTGGGCATATTAAACATGGCCGATGCCTCGGGATTAAGGCTGGTGACGGCAATGCTTAAAATGTCGTTTTTATTAATCACGGGTTCAATCGTTTCGGCCTGGCGCCTGATGACAGAGTCCTGGAGATTATCGAAATACTTGACATTTTTGACGCTGCCGCACGAGAAAAGAAAAGGCAGCAAAAGAACGATTGACAGTAGTCGGTATGGTGGCGTAGAATTCATAAGTTTCTCAACTAGTATTTACAGGTACAAATTATAGCGATAAAATAACGGCTCTGCGTAGGAAATTGGCGATGCGAAAAGGCTGCTTACTCTTCATCAACCCTGATAATCATCGCAATAGATAAGGCAGTCTTTGAACAAATGTTTTCATTTAGGGTAAAAAGGCTTGGATTATAATGATAAAATATAGTACAACAATAGTCGTTTTCTCTAAGTTAACATACTAATTTCTTGTTCTTTTTTGTTCACAACTTTCATGCTCCCGAACAATTCATACAGTTTCGTAAACCCAAGCCGCTGAATTAAATCGTCGAGCTGAACGGATAAAGCAGCCGTGCGGCCCGCAAAAAGAACCGATTCAACCATGAGAAACAGCACGTTACTGTATTGGCGCGACAGGAAATAAAAATCCGCCGTATTCACCCGCTTCAGCGCTTTTTTTGCTTTTTCCTCTTCGCCCAGCATGGTGTAGGCAATGGCCTCATACAGGTCGAAGGCCGCAAAAACCTGCACATCCACCCCTGGCGGTATATAAATTGACTTTTTCTTCTTCTGCTCCCGCAGGTAAAACAAGGCTTCCAACGGCTGGCTAATCAATATCAGCGCTTCGGTGATCACTAATTCAAAGCAGGGAAAAGATTGAAAGGCATCTTTCGACGGCTGCATTTCCTTAAAAAAAGTCCGCGCCTCGAACAAAACTTTGTACAGCGCCTCCGGATTGTTCTGCTGAAAAAACAATTGCGTGGCGTAATACCGGGCACAAACAAACGGATGGATGCTACTGTCGGGGACTTGCTGCATCACCTCACCGTGATGGATAGCCAGTGATTTTTCGTCGTTGGTGAGAAAACTGCAAAGCGCCAGCAGCGAATGGGAAAAAAGACGGGCTTCTTTAGTCAGCTTTTCCGAAAGGTAATACCGCAAGCCTTTTCCGTAGTAGCCGTTAAGCTGGTCAATATTTATAAATTGTTCGAAATAAACGTTTTGCCCCACCTTTGATTTGGCAATAACCCGCTGAAAGCCATCAATTAATTGCGGTTGCTTTTCCATAAACAAGATGGTTTGCCGCATGATTGACAGCCAGGTAGGATCGGAGTAGGTAGTAGCGGCCGCCCGGGAAAACAGCATTTCGAAATAATGCAGTAAAAGAGAAGATTCAGCGCCGGATTCGGCGGCTTCCATTTGGTGCAGCGACAAAAAATGATCGAAGGTGCTGTATCCCACAAACTTCGCCAGGATATCACGGGTGGTTGGCGAGGGAGGATAATTGGCTTTTACCAGGCCAAAAAAACGACGCAGGGTACTGACATTCAACCGGAAACCGGTTTGCTGGCTAATGGCTTTCGAAAGGTGCAGACAATCGGTATAAGAAAGGACCTTTTTCCCATACTTCTTCTCTACTTCCAGCAGTAAGGGAAAATGATTGACGTTTCTCATCTAAAGTAGGTTATGGCAAGGGCTAAAGTAAAAAGATAACCAGTAATGTTACAATAATTTTCTGTTAACCGGAGGGTATCACCGTTGTAAAAAACCTGCTGACTTCCGCCATCTTCGGCGGGCCAACGGTTAGGTTGTTGCAAGCCTGTTGTCACCTGGCAATAAAGTTATTCAGCGGCCCGGGCTTGTTTTTCCTTTTTTTATAAACGCCAATATGGACGTCCGCCGGGCCGAAAAGTTTAACTATCCGGACAAAATAAAATGACTGCAGAGTTTGAAAATGAATCATTTACCTTTTTTAAGAGGATGAGTTGATTCAAGCATGCTTCAGCACCTCACTTTTTCTGTTGAAGCAAATACGCTAATGGCCACCGGCAACCTTACACTGAAGGCTACCGTACTCTAACTCAAAAAGCAGAGGACAGGAACAACCGCCAGGCCTACATGCAAACAGGCCGGTGTTGCCAGAATTTTTTGACGCGGCTACATATACAAGCCGCCATCCACGCTCAGCACCTGGCCGGTAACATAGCTGCTAAGGCCCGATGCCAGAAACAGCGTAACGTTGGCAATATCTTCTGCCGTGCCGAATTTACCAAGCGGAATTCCAGCTTTGTATTTGTCGGCCTGTTCTCCTTCCTGTAAATAGGAGGTCATATCGGTTTCTACAAAGCCGGGAGCAATGGCGTTGCAGCGGATGTTGCGGCTGCCCAGCTCTTTGGCTACTGATTTGGTAAAACCAATGATGCCGGCTTTTGACGCTGCATAGCTTCCCTGACCGGCGTTGCCCATAAGGCCAATGACAGAGCTCATATTGATGATAGAGCCACTTTTTGCTTTCATCATCGGACGAATAACCTGCTTGGTCATGTTGAAAACGCTTTTCAGGTTGATGTTCATCACATCATCCCATTGCTCCGGCGTCATTCGTAGCAGTAGGTTATCTTTTGAAATGCCGGCATTGTTCACACATACATCCACGGCACCAAACTCCTTCACTACCTCGGAAACAAAGCTTTCGCACTCGGCAAACTCGCCGGCATTGCTGCGGTAGGCTTTTGCTTTCACACCCATGCCCGCCAGTTTTTCTTCCAGTGCTTTTGCTTTTTCGGCACTGCTTTCACTCACATAGGTAAACGCCACATGGGCGCCGTGTTCGGCCAGTTTCAGGGCAATGCCTTCGCCAATGCCACGGGCAGCCCCTGTTACAATGGCCACTTTATTTTCGAGAAGCTTCATGCGTTGGTTTTTTCTGGCGCAAAAGTAGGCGTTTCCATGGTGGAACCGACCTAGCTGAGCAGCTTTATACTAATGAAGAAAAGCAGGAACTTATAAACGATTTGAACAATCAACTGGTGGGCAAAATAGAACAAAACGGCTACCAGCAGGGCATAACCGGTCTTCAGTCCGTAAAAACGACGGCTGGCCAGCGTAACATACAGCAGGAGTAAAGCATACATGATATAGCCAATGGCACCGTCGGTAAACAGAAGCAGCCGGCCTGTAAAGGATTCGAAAACCAGTTGCACCACCGTTAGCAGCAATGGCAGTAAAAGAAAACCCCAAATAAGGTACACACTATTGATCTCGGTGGCAAAAACCATTTGGTCGAAAAAATAACCGCGTTTCCGGAACGTAAGGCTCCAGAAGAAAAGAGCCGTAAACGGAAGAATGACGAGCAATAAAAACTTCGACACTTTGGTGGACTGCTGATGAAATGCCTCCGCTACCCGGCTTTCGGTCCACTGGTGCTGCTGCATCAGCGCTGCCACTTCGCCTTTGGCATATTGACCATACACGCTGGCATTAACGTGGTAGTGCAGGCGCATGTTCAGGCCTTCAAAAACCGGGAAAAGCAAATAAATAATGCACAGCAGCAAAAACAGCGACAGGGGTTTGAACAGGGACTTGCGGATACCATAACAATAATCTTCCGACAACTTGCCGGGCCGCGTAAAAATGTACCGCAAAGTAGTAAAAAACGTGCCTTCGAAATGGGTCAGAAAATGGATTCCCTCTTCAATAAAATGTGTTATCGTGCGGTCATGATCGGTGTAGCGCTTTTCACCGCAATGGCCGCAATATTTTCCGGTGACGGCATTGCCGCAATTTTTACAGGCGGCCGGCTGCAGGGCTTGCGTGTGCATGAATCAATATCAACAGCCACTAAAATAAAGGATTCAGCGCAACGAAACGAATCGGCAGATTTCCTCCAGCGTTGCCCGGTCGTTGCTTAACCGGGGCACCTTGTGCTGGCCACCAAGTTTACCCTTGCTGCTCAGCCAGGCGGCAAAACTGCCTTTAGGGATGACCGTGACCTCGGGCAGGCGGAGGGCAATGCCTTTATGCCGCTTGGCCTCATAGTCGCTGTTGAGGCGCTGCAAAGAAGCATCCATGATACGAACAAATTCAGGCAGGCTGGGCGGTTCTCTTTCGAATTCCAGCAGCCATTCGTGGGCGCCGTTGCCTTCGTCGGAAAAGTAAATAGGCGCCGCCGTGTAATCGGTAACTGCCGCTCCGGTTTGCTCGCAGGCCATCGCTATGGCATTGTCGGTGTTATCTACAATCACTTCTTCGCCAAATGCGTTGATAAAATGCTTAATGCGGCCGGAAACTCTCACGCGGAACGGATGAAGCGAGGTAAACTGAATGGTATCGCCCAACACGTAACGCCACAAACCGCCGTTGGTGGTAATGACCGGCGCATAATTTTTTCCCGTTTCCACTTCATTTAGCTGAATCGTTTCGGGATCATCTTTATCCCACTCCGAAGAAGGCATGAACTCGTAAAAAATACCGTGGTCGCACATGAGCAGCATACCCTCCTGCGCCAGGTCGTCCTGTGCGGAGAAAAAACCTTCGGAGGCATTATACATCTCCATGTAGTTGATGGGTGCGCCAATCAGCTTTTCAAACTGCTGCCGATAGGGCACAAAACTAACGCCGCCATGCATGTACAGCTCCAGGCTGGGCCATACTTCTTTTATGGTCTGCTTGCCGGTAATTTCCAAAATGCGCTTCAGCAGCACAATCAGCCAGGTGGGCACCCCTGCCATGGACGTCACGTTTTCTTTCAGGGTGCTTTGCGCCAGCGCCTCAATTTTTTCTTCCCATTCGTCCATCAGGGCAATGGAAAGATCCGGTGTGCGAATCCAATTGCTCCAGAAAGGTGAGTTTTGCAGGATCACCGCACTCAGGTCGCCGTACTGAACGCCTTCATTATATTGATTGATTTGGTGGCTGCCGCCGATCACCAATGCCTTACCGGTCAGCAGTTCGCTTTCGGGATGAGAAGCATAATACAGCGACAGCACATCTTTGGAAGCCTTGTAGTGATTGTCTTTGAGGCTTTCTTCACTCACGGGAATGAACTTGCTTTTATCGCTGGTGGTACCGCTGCTTTTGGCAAACCAGCCAACAGGGGTATTCCACAAAACATTTTCTTCACCCTGAAGCATCCGTTCAATAAACGGCTTCAGGTCTTCATAACGCTGAACTGGAACCGCTTTTTTATAATCAGCAAGCGATTGAATGCGGGAAAAATCGTATTGCCGGCCAAACTCGGTGTACTGGCCGGCGGCCAGCAGGTCCTGCCATACGGCATGCTGTGCCTCTGCCGGATTGGCCATCCACTCCTCAAGCGACCATAACCGCAGGCGGGCCAGCTTCGATATGGCGGGGGAAAAAAGTTTCACCCTGGCAAGTTAACGGATTTGACGAACAGAGGAAAAGTGGAATATCGAACAGAGGAACACGGAACAGAGGAACTGATGCAGGAGAGGAGGAATATCAAATCTCGCATTTGCGGGAAACAGGAAAACAGATTGGCAAAGCAACTTCTTTAGTTCATCCTTTCTTCTTTTAGAAAGAATGCTGCGAAAAGAAAAGAATGTTCGACCCAAACCATTTTTTATTCTACATTCCTTATTCTGCGGTATAGCGCCCTTCATCTGTTCCGTATTCATCTGGTCAATGTTCTTCTGTTCTCCTCACTTCCTACCTTCGTTTTTATGAACAAAGCAATAGCCGACTTACGGAAGGAGTATGCTGCTGAAACACTGCTGGAAAAGGATGCCGCCGCAAACCCGTTCGACCAGTTTCGAAAGTGGTGGAACCAGGCGCTGGCCTCCGACATTCTGGAGCCAAATGCCATGACGCTGGCTACCGCATCGGCCGATGGCATCCCCTCGGCCCGGATTGTTTTGATCAAAGATTTTGACGAAAACGGTTTTGTGTTTTACACCAACTACACCAGCTTCAAAGCCGCACAACTGGACGAAAACCCAAAGGCCAGCCTGCTGTTTCACTGGAAAGAACTGGAACGGCAGGTGCGGATAACCGGCCTGGTGTCGAAGGTGGAAGCCGCGGAAAGCGATGCCTACTTTTCTTCGCGGCCGATAGGCAGCCGTATCGGCGCTTGGGCATCGCCGCAAAGCCATGTCATTAATGACCGTAATTGGCTGGAAGCCGAGTTTGAAAAACGGAAAGAAGAGTTTCGGGAAGGTCAGGTGCCAAGGCCACCACACTGGGGCGGCTACCGGGTAAAGCCGGTGATCATTGAGTTCTGGCAGGGCCGCTACAGCCGCCTCCACGATCGCCTTCAGTATTCATTACAAGACGACGGAAAATGGAAGATGGAGCGGCTGGCGCCATAAAAAGTTGACAGGTTGATAAGTTGACAGGTAGCAAGTACCCGAATCGGCTTATCAACCTTTCAACATATCAACTCTATCCCTCTTTCTTCGGAGCAGCAGCAGGCTGATTGCCGGTTGTCTTTTTTTCGCTGGCAGGCCGCGACTTGCCGAACGAGCCTTTAAAGATTTTTCCTTTTTTGGTTTTTTTATCACCTCTACCCATAATTCGATTTTTAAGCGGCAAATGTAAGGATTGAAAAAGAAAAGTCCCGTAAAACGGGACTCTTAATGCATATTAACGGTTAGTTACAGCTTGGCAGAAAGCTCTTTACCGGCCTTGAAGCGGGCCACTTTGCGAGCTTTGATCTTGATAACTTCACCGGTTTGAGGGTTGCGGCCGTTACGGGCAGCACGCTTGGAAACCGAAAATGTTCCGAAACCGACGAGTGTTACTTTACCACCACCTTTCAGTGTTTTGGTAACAGCTTCTACAAAAGAATCTAAAGCAGTATTCGCCTGTGTTTTGGTGATGCCAGCATCCTCGGCAATCTTCGCGATCAGTTCAGCTTTGTTCATAGTTGATTTTTTAAGTGAGATTGTTGGCGACAAAAATAGACGGTTTTCTATAGCAACAAAATAATTTTGCGCATTTTTCAAAAAACAACAGTCGGCTGAAATCCGCCGTGGGAAAGGGTTTGCGAACAGATGAACAGACGGACAAGGAACACGGAATAACGAATGATCGTGAGCGGCCCGGTGCCTCTCTTTTGAACGGATGGCATTGCAACGCCGAATGAACGAAGGAGAAACAATTCTGAAATTATCCTTCCTTGTTCACCTGCTCATTATTCGTCTTCGTCACTTCCTGCATCACACTTCTGAAGGCGATAAACCGGTTGCCCCATTTGTCGTTCGACCGCTGCCGCATTTCGGGCGCATAAAGTTGAATGTACCGGTTGTAGTCAGCCTTGGAACCGGCGCTGTATTGAATGGCATAGGTTGGTCCCTCTGTGTCATCCACCTCCAGCAGCCGCACCACTTTATGGCTGCTAAAGCAGCCGGTTTGCAGTACGTCCGGAATGTGCTCGTCAAAAAGCCACTGCAGCCAGGCATTGGCAATAGAAGCATCCACTTTGATGGTAACGTTGTAAATGATCATGAGGCGCTGTTTAAGGCTTCCACATCTATTTCGGCATACACCGGGCAGTGGTCGCTGTGTTTTACATCGGGGTAAATTTCGGCGTCTTTCAGATAAGGCTTCAGGCCTTCGGTAGCCGAGATATAATCAATGCGCCAGCCTTTGTTTTCGAGCCGCACTTTTGGAAAGCGCTGGCTCCACCAACTGTACCGGTGCGGCTCGGGCTTAAAATGCCGGAACACATCTATCCAGCCATTGCTGTAAAATTTATCCATCCACGCTCTTTCTTCGGGCAAAAAGCCCGAGGTGTTTTTATTGCCCGTGGGGTTGTGTATGTCTATCTCCTTATGGGCGATATTGTAATCGCCACACACGATCAAGTATGGGTGCTTTTTTTTCAGCTTTTGCACATAGGTATAAAACTCATCCAGCCACTGGTACTTGTAGGTTTGCCGTTCATCGCCGGTGGTGCCCGACGGAAAGTAGGCATTGATCAACCGCACCTTTCCAAAATCGAGCTGTATCACCCGCCCTTCGTCATCGCTCACCTGGTGCCCGGTGCCGCATTGCACATTATCGGGATGAATTTTCGTAAACACGGTTACCCCACTGTAGCCTCTTTTCTGCGCACAAAACCAATGGTCGCGGTAGCCCAGCTCTTCAAACACGGCAGAATCAACATCGCTTTGTTGCGCCTTATTTTCCTGTATGCAAATCACATCGGCAGGATGCGTTTTTAACCAGTCCAGAAAACCTTTTTTAATGGCCGCCCGCAAGCCATTTACGTTGTAGCTGATGATTTTCATGCCGGCGAAGATAGAAGAAGTTTAGGCTTGGGTGTTGGGGGTTTGGGGTTGTTTTGGTTGCCGGCGCTTTGCTTTGAAGGATGTGGCTGAAAGCCAATCCATGGGCATAGAAATAAACAGAGCCGTTCTTTTGAAGCGGCTCTGTTTATTTATCGTTTTAAGAATAGAACTAGGCCGCCTCCATTTCTTTCCGGTTGGCCACTCTGCTTTTTTTCCTTGTGCGGTTGATCCACATAATGGTGCCAGTGATGGGAAATGTAACACCCAATAAGCAGACAATAAAGGCAATGATTTTTGATGGCAGGCCCCAGATGCTGCCGGTATGAACCGGTTTAAAGGTGGAGCGCACACGGGCCCCAAGACTACGCTCCGCAAACGGCATTTTACCCACTACCACACCGGAGTATTGGTCTATGTAAAGAGCATCCGTTGCGCCTTCGTGCACCGCATTTTCGGCCAGGGCATTTACCGCAATGGCTTCGGCCGAATCTTTCGGCAAACTGATATTGTAGAAGACCACATTCCGGTATTCCTTTTTTGCTGCCGCCAGCGCCTCGTCAACGGTAATGTTTCCGGCACCGGCTACGTACACCGACTTTGGCGGCGGCGGTGCTTTGTGCGGCGAGTTGGTGACTTTGTAGATACCGTTGTTGAACCACTCAAACGACCAGGCCAGGCCGGTAAAGGCAAAGATGAACAGGAAAATGGCACTGTAAAAGCCAAACACCAGGTGCATGTCGTGGTTAATACGCTTCCAGCCGGCGCCCCATTTAATGGTCAGGCGTTGCTGCATGATCTTGCGGGTCTTTGGCCACCAGAGAACAATGCCGGTAATGAGGATAAACAAAAAGATAAACGTTGACACACCCACAATGTATTTACCAATGCTTCCCTCGCCACCCAGCAGCCAGCGGTGCATGGCAAACACCTGGTAAAAACCGGTTTCGCGGTAGCTGTATTTCTCCAGCAATTTCCCGGTGTAAGGATTGACAAAAATGGTAAAGCCCGGCTGCCGTTGCGGCGGGCCTTTCTTTTCCGCACCAGCTTTTGGCGCCTCGCCTTTGGCTTCTTTTTTAGCGGCAAAAGCCACGCTTACTTCCGCCGACCGGTCGGCGGCTTCATACAGCCGTATGCCATTGACTTTGGCCTGCGGAAAGCTGTCTTTTACGGCTTTGATCAATTGATCGGCCGACAACTTTGTAGCGCCAGCCTCCACATAGTACCGCTTTTTGCTCATGGCCATCTGCAGGTCTTTTTCAAAAACCAGAATGGCGCCGGTAAGGCAGGCAATAAGGATAACCAACCCTGCGGCAAGGCTGAGGTACAAGTGAATACGACGAAAAAAAACCTTCATGAACCGGGATTTGTGGTTGCAAAAAGAGGCAAAACAGCCGGTGTTTTGCCTCTTCTAAAATGTTTTAATTAAAATTTATAAGAGAACGTTGCCAGAACCTGCCGCGGCGCAATGGGATTGATGCTGTTGTCATCATGTGCATTGTAGCTTAACTGATCGAAGAGGTTGGCCAGTTTCAGCCGCACGGCATAACCGGCTGCGGCGTAACCTGCATTGACATCTACCGTTACATAATTGGGCAGCGGCATCAGTTTATTGGTGTTGGATGGGCTGTTGGTGGGATTGCGCCCTGCCAACCGGTCGCCCACGTAAAAAGCACCGGCGCCAAGGTAAAAGCCCTTCAGCTTCGACTTTTTATCGAAGGCAAAGAACACACTGGCATTGGCCGTGTGCGCCGGGTTGTAACGAAGCCGGTCGCCCACTTTATTGCCGTTCACCGTATTGCCATTCAGGCCGGTGTAGCGCATATCGTTGTAGCTGTAGCCGGCAATGATGTTAAAGCCTTTCACCGGTTTTGTCATCAGGTCCACTTCAATGCCTTTGCTAGTGGTTTGGCCGTTCAGTTCTTTGATGTTGCTGTTGGTGTTGGGCGTTACACCGTCGGCCTGAAACAAAGCCGTCTGGGCAAAATTGCTATTGACGATGCGGTAAGCCGTAACGTTGGCCGACAGGGCGCCATTGAAGAAATCATTTTTCACGCCCAGTTCCACCTGATCAATCACTGAAGGCGGCAGTGCTTGTCCAGCCACATCTACACCGGTGTTCAGCGTAAAGCTGTTGGTGTACGAAGCAAAAACCGATGTAGCTTTCATCGGTTGGTACACGATGCCAACCCGTGGGCTGAACGCACTGGCCGATGTGCCAGCAATAAAGCCGGTGGTGTTTTTGGACAGCGAATCCACCCTTGCCTGCTGGTTGTTTTGGTACGAATACCGAACGCCGGCCAGCAGTTTTATTTTTTCCGATACCGAAATCAGGTCCTGCACGTACACGCCATAACGTACAATGGGCGTGGTGGTGACCCTGTCGGCCGGGAGGTAAGGAATATCCTGCCGCTTTGCGATGGTGGAAGCATCAAAAATGTTGATGGTATCGTAGATGTTGCGGTTGCCGATAGCCGGGTTGGCATACGTGCGGAAAGCGGTGGCTGCGGTCCGGTAGCCATCGGCATCGGCACCGGCAAGCAGCGTATGACCGATCGTACCGGTATTGAATTTCCCGGTAAGATCGAGCGAAGCAAAACGATACGCTTCTTCGGTAGCCGTTTTTTGCAGGCCGCGTGCCAGTCTGCCATCGGCCATTACCGACAGGGAACCCGGACGGGCGGCACTGAACAATCCGTTATTGTATTTCTGGTACGAGGCTACGCCACGCAGGTTCCAGGCGGCGTTCAGCCGGTGGGTGATGGTAGCTGTGGTGGTGTATTGCTCGGTGTTGTTCGAGGCCCAGGGCACATTTAAAAACCGCGACCGCGGTACGTTTACCAGCGTGTAATTGATGGCGCCCACGCCGTAGTCGGGCGTCCGGTTGTCCTTAAGGTAATCGCCTTCCAGCAAAATGTCGGTTTTACCGCCGGCTTTGAACAGGAACGACGGATTGAGGTAGATGCGCTCCGATGCCACCTGGTCGCGGAAGCTGCCGGCTTTTTCATAGGTTCCATTCAGCCGGTAGGCCGCCTTTGCGCTTTTGCCAAAGGGCCCGTAAATGTCGAACGAAGGTTTGTAAAGGTCAAAGCTGCCCGTGCGGAAACTTACCTCGCCGCCCTGCTCAAACCGCGGTTTTTTGGTCACAATATTTAACACGCCACCGGCGCCCACGTTGCCGTAAAGAATGGCGTTGCCGCCCTTCAGCACTTCCACTTTTTCCACCGAGCTGAACTCGGGCCGGATGCCGTTGTTAAAACGGGCACCGTTCTTAAACGTGTTGTTGCTGTTAAAGGAGTATCCACGGGCGGCAATTTCTTCCTGCACGCCGCCGGTGGTGCCCATGATGTACACGCCATTGACATTCTGCAGGGCATCGCTCATGCTTTGCACCTGCTGACGGTCCAGAATGCTTTTATCAATAACGGTAATGGCCTGCGGCAGATCCCGTTGCCGTACGGGCAGTTTGCCGATGGCGGCAATGCGTTCGTTCAACCCCCGGTGGGCGGTGATCATTACCGCCGAAAGCTGCTTGGCATCCTCAGTGAGGGAAAGGTTAACAACGGCGGGCCCTTCTTTGGCAAGGAAAATCTCTTTTTCAAGCGGCTTTATCCCTATCATGGTGATCTGTAGCACATATCGGCCTTCGCTCAAACCGCTGATAATGAAATAGCCGTTTTCGTCGGTAGAGGTGGTTTTTGCCAGTCCTTTTACGGCAATGGTTACATCGGCGGCGGGTTGGTTATCGGTGGTCACAACCTGGCCCGTTATGGTGCCGGCCGGCTCGCCCGGAAAGGCCGCAACCGGTTTTACGGAAAAAGCAATGTCGGTTTGGGAATACACGTTAACGCCTAAAAGCAAGAGAACAAACAGGCAGATTTCTTTCACAATCAAAATTTTGCGCAAAACAACAGGGTCTGGCGCTGCTGCACATGCCGGATCGGGAAAACGGTTTACGGAAAACGAAAAAATCGGCGGCTTTTTGCAAATAAGCTCCCTGCCCGAAAGGCAAACAGCAGTTTCCGCCCAGGCGAAAGGTTAAAAGAAAAATGATGATGAAAACAGGGAGCCGAACGAATAGACCATCCCGGCAACGATAAGCCCGGAAGGCCCTGTTGGTCGGGGACAGTAGTTTTTTTGAAAAGGATTGCCGTTATTGAAAAAGTACAAATTCTTTTGCCGAAACCTCCTGCCCATTAACCACAATAGCCAGTTTATGCCGGCCGGGGTAATGTTTGCGGGTGGTAAAATCCTGAAACCGTTGCTCCTTCTGAAAAGAGATATCTGCGTTTGGAAGAAAGATTTTTTCCGAAAGCTGGAAAATCTTCCGGTTTTGTTTGCCGTTGGCTTTGTTGTAATAAACGGCATACTCCAGGCGCAGCTTCAGCGGCTCCTTGCCGGTCTTCAACCGGAAGGAAAATTGAAGGCGGTCGCCGATGCGGAGTTTGGCCGGCGCCAGCGCAAGGCCGGAAACCTCGCAGCCAGCCGTTGTTTGTAGGTCAAACAGCGCATAGGCAGCCGGATGCGCCTTTTTGAGCAAAGTGCGGCAGCCATGGCGGATGATCCAATCCGTTTCGGCGCCAATGCCTTTCCACTTTTTCGCCAGTTCCGCCACCAGGTCAGGATGGTCTTTGGCGATGTCGTTCAGGTTGTTTGCCACTGATTTTCGTACAAACAGTGAGTCATCCCTTTTCAGGTTTTCCAAAACCGGCAAAATGGGCGAAGGGTCTTTTTTCAGGGCGGGAATGGCCATGGCCCATGGCAGACGTGGGCGGCAGCCTTCGGAGGCAAAGCGGCGCACGTGATGATGCGGATGTTTGCTCCACCGCAGCATCTGCGCCATTACCTCCTCCTGGTGCGCCAAAAGAAAGGGCCGGATGGCAAACTCGCAACTGGCAAACTGGGTAATGCGTTCCATGGCCTGCAGAGAGGTTTTCAAATCGTTCTGCCCGAATTGCTCGATAAAATCGGGCAGGAACATATACTCAAAGCCGCCTTTTATCCCGGCGTTTTCCAGTTTTGCTATGATATTGATAATGATCTCAACCTGCTGCCGGTACGAACCGGGCAAATGCTGATGCAAGGTCGCGGCAATGTGCCGCATGCGCTGTTTGAGCTCTTTTTCTTCCCAGCCGGCTGCCAGTAATTGCTTTAGAAAAAGCGTATCGCTGAATGGCGGCACCACCGTTTTTGCAACAGCGGCAAATTGGGCCAGGAACGTTTTGTTGTATACGTTTTTGAGAAGTTCGGGCATAACAAAAGAATAGCGATGCGAAACTAACCACACGGTAACAAAAGTGGATGAAAAACCCTGCCTTCCGTCCGGGAGATTCGTTATAAGGCCGGTTTCGGATTTCGTTGTGCGACGGGAGCGGCACCGCACAGATGGAATAGGGGGTTCGCCTGTCCCCGCACTTTTATATGAACAGATATGCGTTATCGGATGGCGTTATGAGGTTCAAAAAAAATCATACAAGCAAAGCCGACATCAAAAAACATCCGTTTACTTGCCTTACGGTGTACTACCCCAGTTGGCCGAAAAACTGAACAGGCAGAAAAGGCCAATGCGCATTCAACCTGCCGTTTTTGCCTTTCTTATGACAATTTTCTCCCCCCTATATTTCCTACCTTTGCCACCATTTTTTAAACAAGCTAAGCGCCCTTATGGCCAACCGATATAAAGAATTTAAACACCTGAACCTGCCCGCCATCGAAAAAGAAGTGCTGGAAAGATGGGAACGGGAACAAGCCTTTGAAAAAAGCGTGCAAGTACGGGAAGGTGCCCGGCCCTTTGTGTTTTACGAAGGCCCGCCGAGCGCCAACGGCCTGCCCGGCATTCACCACGTTATTTCCCGAACGCTGAAAGACCTGGTTTGCCGCTACAAGACCATGCAGGGTTTTAAAGTAGAACGCAAGGGCGGCTGGGATACCCACGGCCTGCCCATTGAGCTGGGCGTGGAAAAAGAGCTTGGCATTACCAAAGAAGATATTGGTAAGAAAATTTCGGTGGAGGAATACAACCAGAAGTGCCGGGAGGCGGTGCTTCGCTACAAGGATAAATGGGACGACCTGACCACCAAAATGGGTTACTGGGTTGACCTGCAAAATCCCTACATCACCTTCACCAACGAATACATCGAAACGCTGTGGTGGTGCCTGAAGCAGCTTTACACAAAGGGTCTTTTGTATAAAAGTGTATCCATTCAGCCCTATTCGCCGGGCGCCGGCACCGGTCTTAGCTCTCACGAACTAAATCAGCCGGGTACGTATAAAATGGTGAAGGACACCAGCGCCACGGTGTTGTTCAATGTCAAACGCAATAAAAAAAGCGAGTTTTTGTTTCAGGCGGCCTACCCGTCCGGCCTCCCCCTAACTCCCTCCGGTGGAGTGGGAACAGCCACCGCACAGCCCTCGCCTGCCGAAATTGCCGCATATAATACAACCGCGTTGCAAAACGAGGCAGGAGTGGTGGGACACTCGCCCACCGGTGGCGCCGCAGGGGGCCGGGCGTCCGTTTTCATCATGGCCTGGACTACTACCCCCTGGACGCTTCCCTCCAACCTGGGTTTGGCAGCCGGACCCAACATTGACTATGTGCTGGTCCGCACGTTCAACCCCTATACCCACGAGCAGCAGCAGGTTATTCTTGCCAAAGCATTGCTGCACAAATATTTTAAGGCAGAAGGCGATAACGCAGATCTGGCTGCCTACAAAGAAGGCGATAAGGTCATTCCTTACCAGATTTTGGCAGAATTTAAAGGAAAAGAGCTGGAAGAGATTGAATACGAACAACTGCTGCCGGCGGAGGCCAATTCGCTGGACGCCGTTCGTGCCATTACTCCCGACGCCAGGCCCTGGCGGGTGCTGCTGGGCGATTTTGTGACGACCGAAGACGGCACCGGCGTGGTGCACATTGCCCCGGCCTTTGGCGCCGATGACTTCCGCATAGGCAAAAAGTACGGCATCGGCATTCTCACACTGGTTGATAGAGAGGGGAAGTTCGTGGATGGTTTGGGTGAATTTTCGGGCCGTTATATAAAAGACTATAAGAACGATCCGGCCTTCACCGATGTGAATGTGGACATTTCGGTTAAGCTGAAAAAAGAGGGCAAAGCCTTTAAAGTAGAGAAATACGAACACTCTTACCCTCACTGCTGGCGCACCGACAAGCCAGTGGTGTATTACCCACTGGATGCCTGGTTCATTCGCACCACGGCGGTAAAAGACCGGATGGTGGAGCTGAACAAAACTATTAACTGGAAACCCCAAACTACCGGCACCGGCCGCTTTGGCAACTGGCTGGAGAACATGGTGGACTGGAACCTGAGCCGTAGCCGGTACTGGGGAACGCCTCTCCCCATCTGGCGCACCGAAGACGGAACAGAAGAAAAATGCATCGGTTCTATTGAAGAGCTAAATGCCGAGATACGCAAAGCCAGCGAGGTGCTGGGCGGCGATGTAAACACCCATTATTTACACGATGGCATTCTTGACCTGCACAAACCCTACGTAGATGAAGTGATTTTGGTCTCCGACAGCGGCAAACCCATGCGCCGGGAGCCGGACCTGATTGATGTTTGGTTCGACAGTGGCGCCATGCCGTATGCTCAATGGCATTTTCCGTATGAGAACGAAGAAAAGTTCAGCCAAAACTTTCCGGCCGATTTTATCGCCGAAGGCGTGGACCAAACCCGCGGCTGGTTCTACACGCTGCATGCCCTGGGCGTGATGCTGTTTGATTCGATGGCCTACAAAACGGTAGTTTCCAACGGCCTAGTGCTGGATAAGAACGGCAACAAAATGAGCAAACGCCTCGGCAACGTGGTGGATCCCTTCAAAACCATCGAGCAGTTTGGCGCCGATGCCACCCGGTGGTACCTCATCACCAATGCCTCGCCCTGGGACAACCTGAAGTTTGATATTGAAGGCATCCGGGAAGTGCAGCGCAAATTTTTCGGCACTTTATATAATACGTACCAATTTTTTGCCCTGTATGCCAATGTGGACGGCTTCACCTTTAAAGAAGAATACATTCCGGTAGCCGAACGGCCCGAAATTGATCGCTGGATTCTGTCGAGCCTGCAAACACTGGTGCAAAAAGCCACGACAGCCTACGATGACTACGAGCCTACACAGGCGGGCCGTCTGATCGAAGACTTTGTAGATGAGCATCTTAGTAACTGGTACGTACGCCTCTGCCGCCGGCGGTTTTGGAAGGGCGAATACGAAACGGATAAAATTGCGGCCTATCAAACGCTTTATGAGTGCCTCGAAACGGTTGTCAGGCTGATGGCGCCCATCTCGCCCTTTTTCAGCGACGAAATTTTCCTGCAGTTGAATGCCGTTACCAGCAACCATGCGCAGGGTTCGGTTCACCACATTCTATTTCCCGGAACAAAAGCAGACCTGATTGATACTGCCCTGGAAGAACGGATGAGCCTGGCGCAGGATGCTTCTTCCTTGGTGCTGTCGCTGCGCAAAAAGGCGAACATAAAGGTGCGGCAGCCACTGCAAAAAGTGTTGATACCGGTGCTGAGCCCGGCGATGGAACAGCAATTGCAAAAGGTAGAAGACCTGATAAAAGCCGAAGTGAACGTAAAGACAGTGGAATACCTTACCGATACCGAAGGATTCATCAAAAAGAAGATCAAACCCAACTTTATTGCTCTTGGTAAAAAGCTGGGGCCCAGGATGAAAGCTGTATCCACAGCCCTGCAAAATTTTTCCCAGCACGACATTTCTTTATTTGAGAAAGAAGGCAGATATTCATTGCCATTAAGCGATGAGGCTGTTGAGCTGGCATTGAGCGAGGTAGAGATCACCAGTGAGGACATTCCAGGGTGGTCGGTGGCGAGCAAAGGCCCGCTGACGGTGGCGCTGGACATTAATATTACGCCGGAGCTGGAGGATGAAGGAAATGCCCGCGAATTTGTCAACCGAATTCAGAAAATACGGAAAGACAGCGGCTTTGATGTGACCGATCGCATTGACGTTAAAGTGGCCGCCAGCAATGGGTTAGCCGCTTCTCTTAGTAAATTTAATAACTATATTTGCGCTGAAATTCTGGCAGATAAGCTGGAGATTACATCAACGATTGCTGATGGCATTGAGATCGAGGTTAATGAAAACCCATTGAAGGTCATCGTTTTAAAAAAAGGGTAAGAACCGTATGGCAACAAAAAAGGTAGCAACCAAAAAGTCAGGCAAAGCTGCCCAGCCTGCAAAAAAAGCGCCTGCTAAGCCTGCTTCGAAGGCTACCGGCAAGGCGGCACCCCATAAAAAAGCTGTTAAATCTGCTGCAGCCAAGCCCAAGCCGGAAGCGTTAAAAAAACCGGTTGCAAAACCGGCAAAAGCTTCAACGCCATCAAAGGCGAAACCAGTTGCCAAAGCGCCTGCCAAGCCAGCCGTGAAGCCCACGGTGGCAAAACCGGCTGCCAAAAAAACTGAAGTAAAAAAACCCGCACCCGGCAAGATGCCGGCTGCACCTAAAAAAATGGTAATGCCGCCACCGGCTAATGCAAAAGCGGTGAAAGAGGAGCCAAAAGCCGAACCGGCGAAAAAACCGGCCATCAGCACACCCGCAACCGAGAGAACAAAATCGGCCACAAAACCGTTAAATACAAAGCCCCCTGTACCGCCAAAAGAGCCGACAAAGCCAGCAAAGGTGGTGATTCCGAAAACCAGTACAGACAAGGCCATAAAGTACGAGCCGGACTTTACCCGGTCCATATTAGATCATTCACAAAAACAAGAGGAAAACGGACCCACTATGCGCTACAGCGACGCCGAACTGACAGAGTTCAGAGAACTGATAAACAAGAAATTAGACATTGCAAAGAAAGAGCTGGCTTATTTACAGGGGTTGATCACCCGCAAAGACGAGAGCGGCGACCTGGACGAAGGCCGTTACATGACCATGGAAGACGGAAGCATGAGCATGGAAAGGGAACAACTGAGCCAGATGGCCAGCCGCCAGATCCAGTTCATTGATCACCTGGAAAAAGCAATCATGCGGATTGAGAACAAAACATACGGCATTTGCCGGGTTACCGGCAAGCTCATTGAAAAGGCCCGCCTCCGGGCTGTGCCGCATGCAACGCTCAGTATTGAAGCCAAGCAAATGATGAACAAGTAAGCTGTGTAATTTTTTTGAAAGTCCTGCCGGCGGCAGGACTTTTTTTTGTCGTTTTGCGGCTGTTTTTTGCAGGTTGGCCGGCAACCGGAACGAAACCCGCTTTACCATCAATGGCAGCGCAGGCCGGCGGCGCAGTTGTAGGCGTGAAAGGTGAGCGGCTGGGTGAGTGGTCGTTAACAGCAAAAGAATTAAACACCCCCTTCAGAAAATAGCACTGTTTGCAAACGTATCTTTAAACCGGGTGTGGAACGGCGCTCAATTTTCACGGGCAGCAACCGGGCCATCGGAGCACAAATGAAATGCAGCGGCCGACGCCGCCAACGGTAAGCACAATGGAAAACAATGACCGTACAATTTGGATACGATAAAAAGCAGGTCATACAGGCCCTCCGCTATCACTTTCTGAGCCGCAAGGAAATCCGGTTTATGATCATCCTGGTCAATGTTTTTGCGCTTTTTGTGGCGGGGCTTTTTTTCCTGCGCAAAATTACGCCGGGGCCATTTTTTACCGTCACTTTTCTTTGGATTGTGCTGATGCTATCGTTTTGGTTTTTTCTGCCCTGGATCGTCTATCGCCGCGCAGCCACCTTTCAAGACCAATTTACCATGGACTTTGAGGAAACCGGCTTTTCGCTGGGGAATGAAAGGGGTGGCCGGCAGTGGAGTTGGAAAACAGTGAGCCATTACCTTGAAACACCACAATTCCTTCACCTGTACTTTAACGCCACGTCATTTTTACTGGTGCCGAAAAAGGCATTCAGCCAGGAGCAACTGACCCAGATGCGGGAGATGTTGCGGCGGAAGGTCAACCCCTCAGCCGCTTGAAGGGTAAGACAGCCCGCCTGTCTTCCGGTGGGGGAACTTCGGTCATCGTTGGCACTTTCTTCTCCTGCTATTATTCCGGCAACAACTTTTGCTGTCTTGTTCAATAGCATCACCAGCCAGAAGAATGTGGGGTTCCGCCTGGGCCGAGACAGGCAGCAAGCGGTGATCAATGATAGTGCTGAAACCGGGAAAATAAAAGCCTTTGCCCCTTTTTCCCATTGCGACCTTACGTGATGCAGAATAGGAAACAAACTGCGTGAAAAAAGCAAAGGACACGCCGTTGGCGTGTCCCTACAAACGTTCGCTTAAAAGCTGAGTGCAAAAGAATTGCGTGTCGCACCTGGGCCCCTTCAGGGGGGCGGGGGGTTACACCGTCTTCACCACCAGCCGGAAACCATTGCCGTGAATGTTCACGATCTCGATGTTGGTATCGTCTTTCAGGTATTTGCGCAACTTGGCAATATAGACATCCATGCTGCGGCCATTGAAATAGGTGTCGCTGCCCCAAATGCGTTTCAACGCCTGCTCCCGCGGCAGCAGGTCGTTCATGTGTTCGCAAAGCATCTTCAGCAATTCGTTTTCTTTTGGCGATAAAGTTTGCGTTTTGCCGTCGTGCGACAGTTCGCGGAGCTTGGGGTTAAAATGGTACGACGCCAGGTCGTACTCACGGTTCTCGGCTTCGCGGTTAAGTTCTTCGTTGCGCTTCAGAATTGCTTTTATCTTATGCAGCAGCACTTCGCTGTCGAAGGGCTTGGTAATGTAATCGTCGGCACCCAGCTTATAGCCCTGAATGATGTCTTCCTTCATGGTTTTGGCGCTCAAAAAGAAAAGGGGCACATCGGGATTGATATCGCGGATTTCTTCGGCCAGCGTAAAGCCATCCATGTTCGGCATCATCACATCCAGCAGGCAAAGGTCAAACTGCTCCCGCTGAAAAGCCGCCAGGCCCAGCCGTCCATCCCTTTCAAGCGTTACGTCGTAATCGTTCAGCTCAAGGTAATTCTTCAGTACACTGCCTAAATTCGTGTCGTCCTCGCATAACAAAATCTTTGCTTTTTTATCTTTTTCAGCCATTTGAATGGGTTTTTAGTTGAGTATAAAATTAACGCCTTTTACGCTTACAACCGGCTTCTGTAAACGCATGCAAAAATTCTTCCACCCTACATTTGCACTTTGTTTTAACCCGCCCTCCTCATGCACATCACTACAGATAACCGTTTGAAAAAACTCATCATCATTGGCGACCGGGTGCTGGTGCGCCCTACCAGGCCCAATGAAAAAACACAAACCGGGCTTTACCTGCCGCCAGGCGTGCAGGAACGGGAAAAGGTACAGCAGGGCTACATTATTAAAACTGGCCCCGGCTATGCCATTCCCACGCCTACCGAAGATGAGCCCTGGAAGGCGCACGAAGAGCAGGTAAAATACATTCCGCTGCAGGCCAAAGAAGGCGACCTGGCGATTTTTCTGCTGAACGGCGCTACGGAGGTTATGTATGAGGGTGAGAAGTACTTTATCGTTCCCCAAAGTGCCATTTTGATGCTGGAGCGGGAAGAGGATTTGTCGTGAACAAATGAAACAAAGAACAGGGTAGCCAAACAAAACAGAGGGCAGGCACACGGACAACCGCAACCTTCAAAACCCGAATGGGTAGCTTGCCAACTGGGAAAGGTGCGAATGACTTACGGTGGCGGCATTAAATTTAAACCGAGAACAAGCTATGGAACAAAAGCCAATTATACCGCCCAAAGAGCCCATCTACCTCGAAGGCCCCAAGAACCGCCGCTACGAGCTTCGGTTTGCCTGGAAGGTTTTTACGCAGTTTATTAAAGCCTTTCGCACCCTGCATTACATAGGTCCCTGCATTACGGTGTTTGGATCGGCCCGTTTTAAAGAAGACAATATTTACTACCAACAGGCGAGAGAGTTTGGAAAACGTATTGCGCAGGCCGGCTTTACCACCATGACCGGCGGTGGGCCGGGCATTATGGAGGCGGCCAACCGCGGTGCTTACGAGGCCGGTGGCCTGTCGGTTGGCTGCAATATTCAATTGCCGTTTGAGCAGGTGGGCAACAAATATGTACATCGCTCCTACACTTTTGAACATTTTTTTGTACGCAAAACCCTTTTGATAAAATACTCCTACGCCTTTGTTATTCTGCCGGGGGGGTTTGGTACCATGGATGAATTTTTTGAAACGCTGACGCTGATTCAAACCAAAAGTCTCACTGCATTTCCGATCGTGCTTTTTGGGAAAGAATTTTACCGGGAGTTATGGGAAGCCATCCAGGACATGGCGGTGCGGGGCACCATTTCGCCGCAGGATATGGATCTTGTTTTATTCACCGACAATTTTGACGAAGCGATGGAGCACATCCAAAAATATATCCGGACCAATTATAAAGTAATGCCCTACAAACCCAAGTGGTGGCTGTTTGAAAAGCTGACCAGGCGCAGGCAGTGAATGATTGGCCGGCTGGGTTTAAGATACCACCCAACCTGTGAAACCAGTTCTGGTGCTCAAGGCCGGCACGGATCAAAACACCAACCGCCACTTTCCCTTCACTACCCGCTTTTCCCCTAATTTCATGCCCACAACTCGATACCATGACTTCGCTTGATCTATTGGGAATGACGGCCGGCTGCATTTCTTCCATCACCTTTCTGCCGCAGGTAATTAAAACATGGAAGACCAAATCGGCGGCCGACATTTCGCTGCTGATGTTCACCTTTGCCACCATCTCGGTCATTATGTGGCTGGTGTATGGCATCATTCTGCAAAATGTACCCATCATTTTTACCAATAGCATGGTACTGTTGTTTTCGCTCATCATGCTTTATTTTAAATTTAAATACGGTGCTGCCCACAGCAAAACAGCGGGCGTGGGTGATCTGGTGACGCATGAAAACTGATACCATCATTTTTGATCTGGGCAATGTATTGGTGAACTGGAATCCGGCGAACCTTTACCGGAAGATCTTTGCCCATGAACAGGAAGTAAAGCATTTCCTGTTGAACGTATGCACCATGGACTGGCACACGCAACAGGATGGCGGCCGCTTGCCACAGCAGGGTACCGACGAACTGGTGAAGCGGTACCCACAGCACAAAAATGCCATCCGGGCCTATTATTCACGGTGGAAAGAAATGTTTGACGGACCAATTGAAGGCTCGGTGCAACTGCTGAAAGAACTGAAAGAAAATAGCTACCGCCTGTATGCGCTGAGCAACTGGAACCGGGAATTGTACGAACAAACCGTTGCTGACTTTCCGTTTTTGGACTGGTTTCACGGCAAGATCATCAGCAGCGATGAGGGCATGAAAAAGCCGGATGAGAATATCTACCAGTTACTTTTCAGCCGATATAGCATCAACCCGCAAACCGCGATTTTTATTGACGACAACAAGGCTAATATTGAAACAGGCAAGCGGTTAGGTCTTCACGGCATTTTGTTTACATCGCCGGAGGCGTTGCGCAACGAATTCATCAACTTGCAAATTTTATAACACAGCATGGCAGTAGATACCATCATTTTCGATTTAGGCGGCGTTCTTGTGGACTGGAACCCGGCCTATGTTTTCGACAGACTGATAGAAGACGAAAACAAACGCAAACAGTTCTTTGCCGAAATCTGTACTTCGGAATGGAACGAAGAACAGGACGCAGGCCGCAGCCTGAAAGAAGCTACCAAATTATTAGTGGACCAGCATCCGGAATGGCAGGAATACATTGAAGCATACTATGGCCGCTGGGAAGAAATGCTGGGCGGGCCGATACAGGAAACCGTAGCCATTTTTCGTGAGTTAAAAGAAAGCGGAAAGTTTAAGTTTTATGCGCTCACCAACTGGAGTGCCGAGCTGTTTCCGATTGCCCTGCAGAAATACGATTTCCTGCATTGGTTTGATGGCCGGCTGGTGAGCGGCGAGGAAAAAACCCGCAAGCCTTTTCCCGAGTTTTACCAGTTGCTTTTGGATCGTTTTAAAATTCGGAAGGAGGAAGCCCTCTTTATAGACGACAACGCCCGGAATGCCGAAGCCGCACAGGCAATGGGGATACCAACTGTCCGGTTTGAAAGCCCTGCGCAGCTAAGGGCCGAACTGGAGAAACGGGGCATATTGTAAAGACTGTCAACCACAATAACATACCGGCGAAAAACATGAAAGAATCCAGGTTTGACTCCCCGCCTCCCGAACTGCCGGATCTTTTTTCTGAACAGGAGTTTGTAGAATACACCGAAGCCACCACAGTGCAGCGCTTTGTCAATTACCTGGTTGATATATTGGCTATGCGTTTTGGAATTAGCTGGGCCACCTCATACCTTCTTTTTTTTGTGCTGGCCAAAATGGCGCCGGAACTGGCGCAAAAGCTGTTTACCGAAACTCCGTTGCTGCTGACGGCTTATCTGATTGCCCTCATCAATCATATTTTTTATTATACCCTGTGCGAAAGAGCATTTCGCGGTCAAACACTGGGCAAATTACTGAGCCGTACAAGGGTGATCAGGGAAGATGGCGATGAACTGACGCTGACCGATGCCCTTTTGCGCAGCCTTTGCCGGCTGGTACCGTTTGAGGCGTTGAGCATCGGGTTTGGAAATGGTCCCTGGCACGACACCTGGACGAAAACGAAGGTGATACAGGTACGATAGCAAGTTAAAAATCCCGCTGCTTGCGGGATTTTTTATTTCAATTTCATTTGCGCAAAATAAGGATGGTCCGGATTGACAATGAGTTCCTGCCGCAGCGGATGAAGGATCACATCCATATCCTCCAGCGGCATAGCGCCTAAATGAGGCTTTGAATCACCTGGCAGAACCATGGCGCGGCAAGTTGTTGCCCGGTTCTTAAACCGGAGTTCAACTGGTGCCACTACCTCACATTCCACAATGTTACCGTTGGCCAGCTGTGCTTTGCGTGTTTCAACTACAGCCAGTTGCAATTGCTCTTGAATATTTTCATTAATGCAAAGCATATAAGAGCCGGTACCTACAAGCGCAGTTACCCGCATCCGCTTACCTTCCTCCTCACCAATGATGTGCCTGCGAGAAAGGGCAAGATCATCGCCAGTGATTAATTCTATTTCTGCGGACACTAAACTAATCCCTTTGCTTCAAGATACAGCAATTCTACAGGAATCATTCCAACACTGGCCGCAACCATCGCTCCGCTTCTTCTATAGCCATGCCCTTGCGCTTTGCATAATCTTCCAACTGGTCTCGCCCGATTTTTCCAAGCCCGAAATAGTGGCTTCCGGGATGCGCAAAATACCAGCCGCACACCGAAGCCGGCGGGTTCATGGCCAGGCTCTCGGTTAATTCAATGCCGATATTTTCCGTTACCTGCAGCAGCGAAAAAAGCTTCAGCTTTTCGGTATGGTCGGGACAGGCGGGGTAGCCCGGCGCCGGGCGGATGCCCTGGTAGCCTTCCCTAATCAGTTCTTCGTTGCTCAGGCTTTCATCGGCCGCATAACCCCAGTCGTCTTTCCGCACCTGCTGATGCAGGCATTCGGCAAAGGCTTCCACAAATCGGTCGGCCAGTATCTGCACCAGTATTTTGTTATACTCGTCGTGTTCGGCGGCAAAGCGGTCAATATGCTGACGGGCGCCGTGAACGGTAACGGCAAACGCTCCCATGTAGTCTTTTGCAAAGCCCTCCGGCGCCACAAAGTCGCCCAAAGAATAAGCCGGTTGGCCCACGGCCTTTTTCATCTGCTGCCGCAGCGATTCCAGTTTTACCTCGCCGTTCTCTGTTTGCAGCACGATGGTATCGCGGTTATTTGAATTGGCCGGCCAAAAGCCGATGACGCCATCGGCGGTGAACCATTTTTCGTCCACGATCTTTTGCACCAGCTTCCGGGCATCGTTGTAAAGCCGCGTGGCCTCGGCACCAAAGATTTTATCGGTCAGCACTTCCGGAAAGCGGCCGGGCATTTCCCAGCCAATAAAAAACGGACCCCAGTCAATATACCGGGCTATAGTGGCCAGATCAAACGCCTTCAACACCTTTACGCCATCCACCGCCGGCTTAACGGGCTGATAGTTCTTCCAGTCGAAATATTCTTTTGTCACTACTGCCTCTTCGTAAGGGATCAGCACTTTGTGCTTTTGCTTGTTCAGGAACTGATTACGCAACTCGCCGTATTCGGTTTGTGTTTGCTGCAAAAACGGGTCGCGGTTGTCTTTGCTCAGCAGGTTGCTCACCACCGTTACGCTGCGGCTGGCATCCAGCACATGCACTACGCCGCCTTCGTACTCCGGGGCAATCTTTACAGCAGTGTGGGTGCGGGAGGTAGTGGCGCCGCCAATGAGGAGCGGCTGCTTCATGTTGCGGCGCTTCATTTCGCGGGCAATGTGCACCATCTCGTCCAGCGAGGGTGTAATAAGTCCGCTGAGGCCAATTACATCCACTGCTTCTTTTTGGGCCGTATCCAGTATTTTATCGGCAGGCACCATTACACCCAGGTCAATGACATCGTAGCCATTGCATCCCAGCACTACGCCAACAATGTTTTTACCAATATCATGTACATCGCCTTTTACTGTTGCCATCAGCACTTTGGCAGCGCCGGCCACTTCTTCCGATTGGGTGCCGGCTGCGGCATGTGCCTTCAGGCGGTCTTCTTTTTCCTGCTCAATGTAGGGCGTCAGTACTGCAACCGCCTTTTTCATAACCCTGGCGCTTTTTACCACCTGCGGCAAAAACATTTTACCACTTCCAAACAAGTCGCCTACCACGTCCATGCCGGCCATCAGCGGGCCTTCGATCACCTCCAGCGGCGCCGGGTATTTTTGGCGGGCTTCTTCGGTGTCGGCGTCAATGTAGTCGGTGATGCCGTTGACCAGCGCATGCTTCAGCCGCTCTTCTACCGATGCCGAACGCCAGGCTTCGTTTTTCACCTCGGCCTTGTCTTTTGCTTTCACCGTATCGGCAAAGCTTACCAGCCGTTCGGTGGAGTCGGGCCGGCGGTTCAGGATCACGTCTTCACACAGTTCACGCAGTTCGGGTTCTATTTCATCATACACGATCAACTGGCCCGCGTTTACAATGCCCATGTCCATTCCCGCCCTGATGGCATGGTACAGAAACACGGCATGGATAGCTTCCCGCACGGGATCATTGCCTCGGAACGAAAACGATACGTTGCTGACGCCGCCACTGATTTTTGCCAGCGGCATTTTTTGTTTGATGATGCGGGTGGCCTCGATAAAATCCACCGCATAATTGTTATGTTCTTCAATGCCGGTGGCAACGGCAAAGATGTTGGGATCGAAGATGATGTCCTGCGGTTCGAAGCCGACCGTTTCTGTCAGAATATTATAAGCCCGGTCGCAGATGTCTATGCGCCGCTGCAGCGTGTCGGCCTGGCCTTGTTCATCGAAAGCCATTACCACGACGGCCGCGCCGTAGGCCTGGCAAATAAATGCCTGTTCTATAAACTTCTCCTCTCCTTCTTTCATGGAGATGGAGTTGACGATGCATTTGCCCTGCACGCATTTTAATCCCGCTTCGATGATCTCGAATTTCGACGAATCAATCATGATAGGGATTTTGGCAATGTCCGGTTCGGCCTGCAGCAGGTTCAAAAAATCGGTCATGGCTTTTACGCCGTCAAGGAGGGCATCGTCCATGTTTATGTCCAGCACCTGAGCGCCGTTCTCTACCTGGTGGCGGGCTACCGAAAGCGCTTCTTCGTATTTATTTTCCCGGATAAGGCGGGCAAATTTCTTAGAGCCGGTAACGTTGCATCGTTCACCAACGTTTACAAAATTTGTTTCCGGACGAATGGTCAGCGGCTCAAGGCCGGAAAGGCGTAGGTACGGTTTGATGATGGTTGCTTCGCTCATGGTTATCCTATATCTGGTTAGCGTTGTTCATTTTGTAATGTGTTTCCAATGCGTTTTTGCTCCGTAGGAGCATTGCCTTGGTAGAATCAGTTTCGAGTTTCTGCCTGCGGCTCCGTAGGAGTCGCACAAGCTTCGATCCAATCAAATAAATATTTTTCATCGTACGAAATTTCAAACTTGTTCAGCAACTCCAGATATTCTTCCTGAAATGTTTTCTTACGATGATGTTCCGGTTGATGCAGTATGTAATCAATTACATGCTGTACATGGGAATGAGAATAGGAGAAAGCGCCATAACCCTCCTGCCAGTTAAATTTTGTTGTCGTCAGTTTTTCCTGATTAATAAATTCAGCAGACCTTGATTTCACTTCCCGCATTAGATCGGACAATGATTGAGTGGGACGAAAACCGATGAAAAGGTGGGTGTGATCGGGCATGCAATAAATGGATAACAATTTGTGCCCGGAGTTCTGTACAATGCCGGTGATGTATTTTTCGACCCTTACACGCATAGCATCATGAATAATTGCCTGCCGGTTCTTGACGGCAAACACAGCATGAATGTGTAATTGTGTATAAGTGTTTGGCATTGGCTGTGCGACCCCTACGGGGCCGGGGAAATCGTTTTATGCTAAATTGCTACCAAGGTGCGGCTCCACCGGAGCCATTCCGCGCAGGCATCTGAATCGTTAGGAAACAGAACTATCTGCTTCTTCAAGCTCGGCCACTTTTTCGGCCGCTTCACTTTCAAATGTTTTTTCCACCATCGGCAGGGGCCGTGGCTTCAGCTTCCGCACATGGTCGGCAATGTGGCGGATATGGTCGGGGGTAGTGCCGCAGCAGCCGCCCACGATATTCACAAAACCTTCCTTTGCCCAGTCTTCAATGTAATGCGCCGTATCTTCCGGATGCTCGTCATATTCGCCCATGGCGTTGGGCAGGCCCGCATTGGGATAGGCCGAAGTAAAACATTCTGCCAGCCCGCTCAGTTCTTCAATATGCGGACGCATTTCCTGAGCGCCCAACGCACA
Source organism: uncultured Flavisolibacter sp. (assembly GCA_965365435.1). Lineage (GTDB taxonomy): Bacteria > Bacteroidota > Bacteroidia > Chitinophagales > Chitinophagaceae > Flavisolibacter. The sequence continues at coordinate 13,201 of CBDUBQ010000008.1, read as the reverse complement.
GTTGAGACCCACGCTCAGCGGCCGTGCATGGCGGATGGAGGTATAAAAAGCTTCCAGCGTTTGTCCACTCAGCGTTCGGCCCGAGGCATCGGTGATGGTACCGCTGATCATGATGGGCAATTCGGGCTTGCCCTCATCGCGGAAATATTTTTTCACCGCAAAAATGGCCGCTTTGGCATTCAGCGTATCAAAGATGGTTTCAATCAAAATAAGGTCCACGCCGCCATCCACCAGGCCCTTTACCTGTTCGTAGTAGGCGTCCACCGCTTCGTCAAAGGTCAGGGCACGAAACCCGGGGTTGTTGACGTCGGGTGAAAGAGACAAGGTTTTGTTTAACGGGCCAATGGCACCGGCCACAAATTTCTGCTCGCCCGAACCAACCAGCGCCGTGGCTTCTTTGGCCACCCTGGCCGCCGCCACGTTGATCTCGTACGCAAGGCTTTCCATACCGTAATCGGCCAGCGAAACCTTTTGCGAGTTGAACGTATTGGTTTCAATAATATCCGCACCTGCCTCCAGGTATTTGCCGTGTATTTCGCGAATGATCTGCGGCTGCGTAAGGCAAAGCAGGTCATTGTTTCCTTTCAGATCCGAAGGCCAGTCCCTGAACCGTTCGCCGCGGTAATCTTCTTCGGTGAGTTTATAACGCTGAATCATGGTGCCCATAGCGCCATCTATCACCAGTATGCGTTCTTTCAGCAGGTCTTGAATGGTAGTCATTTCTTTATAGATTACAAGTTCACGTGTTTACAAGTTCACAAGTTGCCGTGCGTTGGTCAAAGGCATCCAATGCCTTAAACCTTACTCGTGAACACGTGCACTTGTAAACTTGCGACTGATACCAATAAACGTCAGGAAATCTTGTTGAGGAAGTTTCTGCGTTTATTAGTTCAATTAAGGCCGAACAATAAACAAATCCGCCTGGGCCGCAAAGTAAAGTCAAATTTGCCAGAAATGAAAGCCCTGCCGGATAAAACCCTTACCCTGCTTTCATTTCATGGATTTGAACGCGGCACTGAAAATGTAAAATGGATCAACGGCTGCTCACATAGCTATCCACCGGCAGGCGGTTTTGCAGGCTGCGGGCCAGCGTCATTTCATCGGCATACTCCAACTCGCCGCCAAAGGCAATGCCGCGGGCAATGGTGGTAATTTTTGTTGTGGCCGGGAGTTTTTTCTGAATATAATAAATGGTGGTGTCGCCCTGGATGGTAGGGCTGAGGGCAAAGATGACCTCCGTGGTTTCTTCTTTTTGTACCCGGTGAACAAGCGTGTCAATGTTGAGCTGATTGGGTCCAATGCCATCGAGCGGCGAAATGACGCCACCCAGCACATGGTAGGTGCCGCTGAACTGCTGTGTACTTTCAAGGGCAATAACATCGCGGATGTTTTCCACCACACAAATCATTTCCTGCTTGCGCAGGCTGTTGGCGCAGATGGAGCAAATGTCGGCGTCGGCCACATTGTGGCAACGCTGGCAAAACCTTATTTCGCTGCGCATGCGGCTCACCACCTCGCTGAAATGCTGCACTTCCTCGCTTTCCTGCTTCAGCAAATGAAGCACCAGGCGGAGGGCCGTTTTTTTTCCGATCCCCGGCAGTTTGGCAAACTCATTCACGGCATTTTCAAGGAGAGCAGAAGAGAATTGCATAGTGTACAAATGTACCATTTTCCCCTCTGAAAACCTGTTAAAAAGGGCCTATAAGGAACGCTCAAATTCGTTGTCCCAATCGGCTTTTATCGTTATGCCCTGCGGCACCGGAACGACCTTTTCGGGTTGCCGTTTGGCAGGTATAAACTGGCCCGGGTCCCAGCGGCCGTTGCCGTTTTCGTCGTACAAAATGCGGAGCTCGTATTCGCCGGGAGCAAACAGCGAAGAGCGGAAAACACCATCGCGAAGCGGAGCCGAAAACGCCACCTGCGACCCCTGTACAAACTGCAGCACCGCATTGCCGGTGGTGTCGAGGCCACGGATGCGAACCGTGAGGCGTCCGTAGTCGCTCAGCTTTTTGGTGGAAAAATTCAGCGTATCGGCTTTCAGCAGTTGGCGGCCGGCAGTATCGGTGGCAAAAGCCTGTCCCAGCACAAGATTATACCGGGCACCCTGCTGCCACCGCGAGCCAATCAACAGGCGGGTACGGGTAGAATCGAGGGTGGCTGTAAAAGGTGCCGGCGTAAAGCTGGTATCGGTGCTCAACGCAAGCTGCGCCGAATCTACCTGGCGCAGCGGCACCGGAAAGGTCAGCACAAAATCACTTTGCAAGTCAACGGTGGTGCTGGCCACAGAAAAACGCAGGCGCCTTTCGGCGGCGCCGGTTGCTGCCGCACGGGCCGACGCAGCCGTAGCCGGAGGGGTGGTTTGCGCCGGCTGTGTTTTGTAGGCAAACAAGGTAATGTCGGGGGTACTGCCGGCAAAAACCGGCTCGTTGGCAAAGGCGAAATATTGCCGGGCAGTGTCCTGGTACCGGCGAACGATTCCCGCATCGCCCAGCGCATAGATGGCAAACGTGTCGCGGGGAAGGTTGCGGAAACGGAACGAACCATCGGGATTTACCCTGGCCACGTACACAGGACGCTGCCTAATCACTGCCGAATCGGAAAGGTTGTTGTGCAGCAGCACAATCAGCGTCGAGTCGGGCCGGCCATTTTCTGCCAGCAGCACTTTTCCGGCCAGTGTCAGCGAATCCAGCACCGGCCCTGTGGAAAACGTATAGGTAAAGTTGCGAAATGGGTTGCTTTCGTTTATGTCGCGAATGGCACTGCCAAAATTGAAGATGTAAGTGGTATTGGGCAAAAGGCTGTCGCGAAAGCGCACGGTTACCGTTTTTGACCGTACCGACACTTCGGGGTTGATTTCAAAAGTGGGAGTAAATAGAAGGTTGTTTTGCACTTCCTGCAGGTCCACGTACTCATCGAAGTTGAGGGTGATACGGCTGCCGCGAAAGTTGACGGTAGAGTCGGCCGGCAGCGCCGAAACCAGCACGGGCGGCAGGGTGTCACGAGGGCCTCCGGAGGGTGGAATGATGTTGGCGCAGCCGGTGGGCACCGCCGTCCAAAAAAGGCCCACCAACATGAGCAGGAAAGCCGAAAAAAAAGATGCTTTTCGCATGAAGGGCAAACATAAGCGGTTTCGGAGGAGGCCGGTCATAAGGAAGGATTAAAATCCCCCTGCCCCCCCGAAGGGGAGACTTAGATCTAGTCAGGCTGCTCTTTTCACTAACGGTTCTTTCGTGTGCGTTTATTTCTATTTGGGCTCAGCGACTTGTGCAGGTCTTAAATCCCAGGCATTCGGGCTGCCTCGCACCATAGCACGTTTGGCGATTTTAATGGGCATTAGAAAACGTCTTGCACTAATCCGAAGCAATTAAAGGCGTCGAAAAGAACGAATCTACCACCCAATAGACCCGTTTAAATCGAAGTCGCCCCTTCAGGGGAACAGGGGGAATCAGGCCGTATTCGTCCTGTACTTTACCTTTCGCGGAAACAGCAGCTCCACAGTGAAGATGAGCAACAGGCTGATGCCGGTAGTGGCTCCGACTTTAATAAGAAACAGCAGCCAGGTGCCAAACTGCAGCCATTCCAGCAGCGTGAGATAAATATGATGAATGAGCGTAAGCACGAAGGCATAAACACTGTAGGGCGCCCAGCCCAGCGACCCGGGCGAAGGCTCGCGATAATTAAACTCCTGGACCTCTTTTGGCAGCAGCAGCGAAATGATCAACGGGCGGATGTAGGCAATGAGCACACAAGCCGCCGCATGCAGGCCGGGCTGCCACATAAAATAGTCTAACAGCAGGCCCGTAAAAAACCCAATGACCAGCAAAGCCGGCAGCGTGATGGAAAACGGCAGCCAGAGGATAAAAAGAAAGTAGAGATAAGGCACTATGAACTGGTGCAGGAAAGGAATCTTGTTGAGCACAAAAACCTGCACCAGCAGGAAAATAATCAGCCGTAATATATTTCTAACGAGGTCGCTCAACGTGTTTTTGATTTTTGTTGTTCCATTTTCTTTTCGGTGTCCGCGGCCAGCTTCAACTGTTCTTCACGCAGCAGGTTTTCCACGACAAATACCTGCTGAATGGTAGAGAAATTAGCCGCCGTTTTTACCTTCAATAAATAAAATCCGGTGGCCGGATCGTTGCTGATGGCACTGATGGTGCCAATGAGGTAATTGGGCGGGAAATTATACGAGTACCGGCTGGTGATCACCGAATCTCCGTTCTTGACCTCTACGCTTCGCGGAATGCCTTTCAGCACTACATAACGCGGGTCTTTGGCGTCCCATTCTATTTTGCCCAATGTGCCGCTGCGCCGGTGGGCGGCGCTTACCGAGCTTTGTACGTGCAACAGGCTCATTACCTGGCTAAAATTGGGACTTACATTCACCACCACACCCACCACGGCGCCATCGGAGTTCAGCACGGCCATATCATCGCGAATGCCGTATTTGCTGCCACGGTTTAGCTGCAGGTAATTCTGTTCGGAGTTAACGGTATTGTACACCACTTTGGCGTCGCGCCAAATGTACCGGCGAATGGCCAGCGTGCTGTCGAACCGGAGCGAATCGGTAACGGCTTTCTGTGCCGTATCGGGAACGTCGAAGTTGGCCGGCAACAGGTTGATGAGCGAGTCGTTCATGCGGTGCACCCGCCGGGCTTCGGCGCCCTGGTGAAAATAATCATCCAGCTTGTCCACCTGCGTATTGATCCTTCCGGTCATCTCCGAGGCTACGCCCAAAAACGCCGCCCGGTGAAACCGGTTGTAGTTGAACAGCATCCACAACGAAACAAACTGCAGCACAACAAACAAAATGAAAGCAAAATTGCGGCGAAGAAAAGCGATGATGTTAAGCATAAGCCCCCTGTCTCCCTAAAAAGGAGATTTCGATTTGAACAGGTTTATTGACTGGAAGACTCATTCTTTTCAGCACTCCAATTAATTTAAAAAAGCATCGCTGTATCTATTTCTGCTGAATAGAATTACGAGACGTACAAGAGTGCGACGCAACAGACGTTTAATAGTAGCACTATCCTTTGGCCCATAAAAAAACTTATGGTTAAGAACGAATAAAATAAAGAGCAGCCGCTCCAACCTTAGTCTCCCCTTTAGGGCGACAGGGGATCTACCGCATTACAAACGGATACCGGTCATAATTTTTCAGCGCCAGGCCGGTGCCGCGTACCACGCTTTTCAGCGGGTCGTCGGCCACATGCACGGGCAATTTTATTTTGGCGCTCAGGCGTTTATCAAGACCTTTCAACAAGGCGCCACCACCGGTGAGGTACAAACCACGGCGGTAAATATCGGCGGCCAGTTCGGGCGGTGTTTGCTCCAGCGCCTTCAGAATGGCTTCTTCTATTTTGAAAATGCTTTTGTCCAGTGCCTCGGCAATTTCCTGGTAGCTCACCATAATCTGTTTGGGGATACCCGTCACCAGGTCGCGGCCGTTTACCGGAATATCATCGGGCGGGCTGTCGAGGTCCTTCATGGCGGCGCCAATCTGGATTTTGATCTGCTCGGCTGTGCGCTCACCAATCAGTAAGCTGTGGTAGCGGCGCAGGGCTTCCATAATATCGGCGGTAAACTCGTCACCGGCAATGCGGATGCTCTGGTCGCACACAATACCGGCCAGGGCAATTACGGTAATACCGGTGGTACCACCACCAATATCAATAATCATATTACCCACGGGTTCTTCCACATCTATACCAATACCCAGGGCAGCAGCCATGGGCTCGTGAATGAGGTAAACTTCTTTGGCGCCGGCCTGCTCAGCACTGTCGCGCACAGCACGCTTTTCTACTTCTGTAATAGAAGAAGGAATGCAGATCATCATGCGCCAGCTTGGGGGAAAAAGGGGTTTTTTGGGATACACCAGCTTGATCAGCTCGCGTATCATCAGCTCGGCAGCGTTAAAGTCGGCAATTACGCCGTCTTTCAGCGGGCGCACGGTGCGGATGCTTTCGTGGGTTTTTTCGTGCATCATCAATGCCTTTTTTCCCACTGCCAGTACTTCCTTAGGGTTGTTGCGGTTCAGGGCTACAATGGATGGCTCGTTTACCACCACCTCATCATTATGTATGATCAAAGTATTTGCCGTGCCAAGGTCTATCGCGATTTCCTGCGTAAACCAGTTAAAAAGTCCCATGCTCCAATATTGGATTTAAATAGTATAAAAAGATTGTGTGCAAAGTTGCTGGAAATAAATTGAATTGACAAAGTAAAATCACGCCGCTTTGATGTGGTTTTCACTAAAACCGAAAAGATTTTTGCGATTGCCTGCCAAAAGCCTTTGCAATGAACCCCAAACGAACGAAAAAGCTTTTTAGTATGCCGCCTTTCTTTTTGTTGAAAAGGCTTTTCAGATTGGCACGGTAATCGCATTTTTGCCTTTACAAAAACATAATAAAAACAGAACAGACAGTTATGAGAAAGTTAGTACTGGTTACGTTTTCAGTTTTGGTGATGTGCGCCGCAGGGGCACAAAGTATGGGCAGTAGTTACAAAACCGCATTGGGTGTTAAAGTATGGGATGGTGCCGGTATTTCGCTGAAGCATTTTACCACCGGCAATAATGCGGTTGAGGCTATTGGATATTTTTACAACCGCGGCTTTCGCCTGACCGGACTTTACGAAATTCATGGCGACATTGCCGGCGCGCAAGGCCTGAAGTGGTACATTGGCCCGGGCGCGCACATTGGTTTTTACAACGGCGACAACCGTTTTGATGATGACAATGACATAGCAATAGGCATAGATGGTGTGCTGGGGCTTGATTACAAATTTCGCGGTGCACCTATTAATATGTCGCTCGACTGGCAGCCTGCCTTTGAGTTCGGTAGTGGAAGAGGATTTAGTGGCAGTTGGGGCGGACTCGGCATCAGGTATACATTTTAATGTTGCTGGTCTATGACAAACACCCGGGCGATGAGAGTTCTCATCGCCCTTTTTTTTGCCCGCATGTGGCCTGCTTTTTATTATACTTCACTTTAATATGTAAAAACAAAACGTCTCTTTTTTCTTTTAAACCCTAAAAATACCCTGCCGCTTATGCGCGCCCGCCCGCTGTACTTATGGAACGAGGCCCCGGCCCTGCGCCTGCTGCTGCCCCTGGCGGCGGGCATTGTGCTGCAGTGGTATTTGCAAATAAATATATCGTTACTGTTGCTTGTAGCCGGTCTTTGCATAGTAACGCTGGTCACCTTTCCATTCTTTTCTATTACAAAACAATTTGCGTTCAAAAGCTTTCAGGGCATAATGCTGAATATCCTGATGTTAGTTGCCGGAATCTTGCTGGTTTATTTGAATGATGTTAGAAACAGCAAGTCTTGGTTTGGAAAAGATTACCAGCCGGAAGATTTGGTAGTTGCAACTTTGCAGGAACCCACGGTTGAAAAGCCTAACTCCTACAAAGCGCTGGCAACGGTAAATGCAGTTGGAAATGATAATACCTGGAAAGGCACAAAAGGAAAGGTTATTCTTTACTTTCAGAAAAAGGATGCCTTTAAAAACTTACGTTACGGTCAACAAGTACTGATCAGAAAAGCATTACAACCTATTAAAAACTCGGGCAACCCTGGTGGTTTTAATTACGAGCGCTACAGCCTTTTCCAGGGCATTACGCATCAGGCTTACCTTACCGATAAAGAAATAGCACTGCTGCCGCAAAAAGATCAAAAGGATTTTAAGACGTTTTTGTTTTGGCTGCGCGCTGGCGTCATCAATATTTTAAGAACTTATATAAACGGCACTCAGGAAAGAGGGCTGGCAGAAGCTTTACTGATTGGCTATAAAGACGATCTGGACAAAACATTGCTGCAGGCTTATGCCAACACAGGCGTGGTGCATGTTATTGCCATATCGGGTCTGCATCTGGGATTAATATATGGTATTTTGCTGCTACTTACCAAACCGCTGCGCGGCAAAAAATGGGCTTGGTTGCGCGCGTTGCTTATTGTTGCGGCGCTTTGGATTTTTACGCTTTTGGCCGGCGCGCAGGCATCGGTGGTACGGTCGGCTGTAATGTTTACCACGCTTGCACTGGGTGCGGTGCTCAACCGAAATGCTTCTATTTACAATACGCTGGCGCTTTCGGCTTTACTGCTATTGTTATACAATCCCTTTTGGTTGTGGGATGTAGGTTTCCAGTTGTCGTATGCAGCAGTTCTCAGCATCATCATATTCTTTAAACCCATTTACAACTGGTTTTATTTTCAAAATAAAATGATTGATGCGGTTTGGAAACTAATGGCGGTAACGCTGGCCGCGCAACTGCTGACCACGCCTTTTTCGCTCTATTATTTTCACCAGTTTCCGCTCCTGTTTTTCATTACCAATCTGGTGGCCGTGCCGCTTTCGAGTGCTATTCTAATTGGTGAAATCTTGTTGTGCGGCCTTGCTTTTATACCTCCTGTTGCTAAAACGCTTGGCTGGCTGCTTTCAAAACTTATTCTCTTTCTTAACGACCATATACTACAGATGAATAGCTTGCCCTTTGCCTCCTGGCAAAACCTCTCTATTTCCTTTTGGCAGGCAGCATTGATGTTGATCTTTATAGCTGGTGCAGGTTACTGGCTGTTGCAAAAGGCCAAAAGAGGTTTGCTCATTTCTGTTGCCGCGCTATCAACTATTGTAGTGCTCCGCACTATATCTTTCATTGATACATCCCACCAAAAGAAAATTATTGTGTACAACATTCCAAGGCTGCAGGCCATAGATGTTTTAGATGGCAGAAACCTCACTTTCATTGGAGATGAAAAGGCAGAAAAAGACAACAACATTCGCACCTATCACCTCTTGCCTTCGCGCGTGCAGCACCGTGCCAAACCCTCGGTAAAAACGTCTGCAAAAGCTTTTGATTTTTATGGCCATAAGGTATTAATTGTTGATACGGCGCTGAAAGTTTCCAATCCAACAAAACCTCTCCTTTCCCTTTTAATTCTTTCCAAAAATCCAAAAGTTTACATCAGCGATCTGCACAAGTCTTTTCACATAAAACAAGTAATAATCGATGCATCGGTGCCAGCCTGGAAAGCAACGCTTTGGCAGCACGACTGTGATAGCCTGCGCCTGCCCTGCCACAACGTGGCCCAAAAAGGTGCTTTTGTATTGAACCTGTAGTGCGCTACCTTTGCACTTCTTTTTTATTCCTTCCTTTAATTTTTACAGATGAACAAGAAAATAACATCGGCCCTTATTTCTGTTTTTTATAAAGATGGACTGGATGCCGTGGTGCGCCAATTGCAGCAGCAGGGCGTTACCATTTACACTACCGGCGGCACGCAAAAATATATTGAAGACCTGGGCATAGAAGTAGTGCCTGTGGAGTCGCTTACCTCCTATCCTTCTATACTGGGTGGCCGTGTTAAAACCCTGCATCCATCTGTGTTTGGTGGCATACTGGGCCGCCGCGCTAACCAAACCGACCTGCAGGAAATGCAGCAGTACAACATTCCCATTATTGACTTGGTGATTGTGGACCTGTACCCGTTTGAGGAAACCGTGGCGCAAACCACCGAGGAAAGTTTAATTATTGAAAAAATAGATATCGGTGGTCCATCCATGATTCGCGCAGCGGCAAAAAACTTTTCGGATGTAACCGTGCTGGCATCGAAAGATGATTATGGTACGCTGGTTAATTTTTTACAACAACAGAATGGTGAGATAACACTTGGACAACGCCGCGCCTTTGCTGCCAAAGCCTTTGAAATTGTGAAAGGATACGACATTGCTATCTCCGATTACTTTAATGGCAACAATACCACTTCAGATGAAAAAGTGCTGCGCTACGGCGAAAACCCGCACCAGCAGGCTACGTTTAAAGGCAACCTGGCTGAAATGTTTACACAGTTGCACGGCAAGGAATTGTCGTATAATAACTTAGTAGATGTAGATGCAGCCGTGGAGCTGATAGCTGAATTCTTAACCACAACCTTTGCTATCATCAAGCATACCAATGTATGTGGCATTGCCAGCCGCAAAACCGTACACGAAGCTTGGACCGCAGCCCTTGCCGGCGACCCCGAAAGTGCATTTGGTGGTGTGCTGGTTACCAATACTGAAGTGGATGAAGCAACAGCCAACGCCATCAACGAAATATTTTTTGAGGTATTGATAGCTCCTTCTTTCTCACCCGAAGCGCTGGCAGTTTTAACCACTAAAAAAGCCCGCATTTTACTGCAATCAAACATTAAGCAACAGGTAGAAGGTAAAATGTATAAGAGCCTGCTGAACGGTGTGCTGACGCAGGATAAAGACCGCGGTAACTTTGAAAAGTGGGAAGAAACCGGCGCACGCCCCACCTCCGCTACCGAAAAAGAAGACCTGCTTTTTGCCAACCTGGTTTGTAAGCACCTTAAATCAAACGCTATTGCACTGGTAAAAGATGGACAGTTGTTGGGTAAAGGCTGCGGTCAAACCAGCCGGATTGATGCGCTGCGGCAAGCCGTTGAAAAAGCGCGCCAGTTCAACTTTGACCTGAATGGTGCCGTGATGGCATCGGACGCTTTCTTTCCGTTTGACGATTGTGTGAAGCTGGGTAAAGAAGCCGGCATTACCGCTTTTATTCAACCCGGCGGCTCCATCCGCGATAAAGACAGCATTGAGTATTGCAAGCAAAATGACCTGGCCATGGTTATGACCGGCCTCAGGCATTTTAAACATTAATAAAAAACAAACGTGTCTTTTGGCTTTTGTTTTAAAAGGAAAAAGAGACGTTTTGAAAATAGCAACAAGAGATTAAGGAGCTTGTGTGACAGCATGAAAAACCAGTATACCATCAGCAGGCCTTTTGATTTTAGAAACACCGGGCAGCGGGGCAAGGCCTTATTGGCACTGGCTGCTGTCTGCTTTTTTTGGGGCACCACCTGGGTAGCCTCTAAAGAAGGGGTGCGCCACATGCCGGCGCTGCAGTTGGCAGGCATTCGGCAAACGCTGGGTGGGCTGGCTTATGTGCTGTTTTTTCTTTACAAAGGTGCCCCCTGGCCGCGTGGCAAAGAATGGGGTGTGGTGCTGATGCTGGCTTTTCTCAACTTTATGCTGAGTAACGGCCTTTCCACCTGGGGTGTAAAATTTATTTCTGCCGGGCTGGGCTCCATTATTGGCGCTATTTTTCCGCTGTGGCTGGTGGTCATCGGCTTGTTCTCGCAGCACAATAAATTAAAAGGAAAAACAGTGGCCGGGCTGGTGGCAGGCTTCATTGGCATCTGTGTTATTTTTTACGAGCACCTGCACGATTTTTTGAACCCGCAGTTTCGCTTCGGCATTTTCCTTTCGGTGGCCTCTACCTGGTCGTGGGCGCTGGGTACTATTTATACCAAAAAACACGCGGTGGCCTTTAATCCTTACTTTAGTTTAGGGCTGCAAATGTGCATTTCGGGCCTGGCATTAATTACCATTACCAACCTTACCGGCACGGCGGTGCCTTTGTCGCAAATTCCCACACCATCGTGGCTGGCCATTGGCTACCTGGTATTGTTTGGCTCTATACTTTCGTTTATTGCTTACCTGTATGCGCTTCAGAATTTACCAACCGAGCAGGCGAGTTTGTATGCCTACATCAACCCCATTGTAGCCCTGTCCTTTGGCTGGCTCCTGTTTGGAGAAATCATAACGCCTTACATTATTGTTGGTGTGCTGATAACGCTGTTGGGTGTATACCTGGTAAATAAATCTGCGGTAAAAGTGTAAAAGGGAAAAAAGACGTTTGATTTACGAATTACGATTTGGGATTTGCGATTTTGCCCTTAAGAACTTTAAAAGGAAATACAGACGTTTTACAATGAGTGAGACGTGAGACGTAAATTGTGAAAAGCATTGCCTTGAGTTAAAAGGAAATGGATACGTTTTTTTTAATTCATCCAACAATCAACGTTTTACCTGTGGTCATCTGTTATCATCTTTCTCCAAAGAAGCTACAAACTGTTCATACATTTCCCTCCACCCTTCAAACTGCCCATCAGTGCCCAAAAAGCTGTTGTGCCAGATGGTGTACATGGTGCCGTTTACAGACCGGATGATGTTTTTAAAATAAAGCAGTTCTTCTAATGCCTGCGCTGCTGTAAACTTTTGTTCATAATAAGAATTGGCATCCATAAAGCAGAAAGGATGCACCATAAGCTTGGTTGGTTCTTCCTTATTTAAATCGTACCAATAAAATGGTGTGGCAATAGAAGCTCGAAAACCGTTGATGCTGCCATAGCCCATAGAATAATCGTGCTGCAGGCCGGCATCTATCAGGTAGCAGTAGGTATGCGGCAGTGTAAAACGTATAAAGTGCTGCCGCGAGTGTACGATGGATTGGTTGGCCATAGTTTCCAGCACACCCTTTTCCTTTTTTATCAGTACTGGCATATCACCACTTTGCCAAGAGGGGTGCAGGCCTATTTTATTGCCGGCCGAAATAGTATGTACCAACTGCTGAAACTCAGGATTTTTTACAGAAATATTTTTGTCGTACCTGCCGGTTTGCTGCGCCACCAGGAAAAAATAGATTGGATGCAAATGATATTGCCGATGCAGAGCGTGCATCCATTCAAATGCATCAAAAGGGTCGGGCTGTTTATTAGTAAGCACGCGAATGCGGTTAATAATCTGGCCAAACTGTCCTTTGAAAAAATGCTTGAGCATTCCCCCTGCGTTTCGTTCAAAGCCTTTGTTTTTAAAGCTCCAGGCCATATCAATATCGTAGGTAGCTACAAATCTGAAAGGCTGTTTTTGTATGGCGCAATCGGTTTCTTTTTCATTGAACAGGCGGCGCAGTTCTTCCAGCCACATATTAATGGCGGGCTGCTGCAAAAAGCCTTCTTTATACGCTAATGAACTGTGGTGTGCAAAGCGGCCGTATTCGTCTTTCGAGTTGGGCAGGTATTCTTCGTAGCGCGTAAGCAGGAAAAAAATAGCGGCGAAAATATCAAAGGGCAGGTCGCCTTCGGTTTTAAAAAAAGCCTTGGTGCCGGCATATTCAAATGTTTCTGACTTGACAGGCCGCACGGCCGACTCCGAAAGCAGCGGGTGCGGGTGAATCCATATTTCCTCGGGCAACAGGCGGTGATAACTGTAATTAAGCTTGCAGGCCACTTCAGCGGCCAGGTATTTGTCTTCGTTGGAAGTAAGCTTAAACGGTATTTGAAAATATTGCGAAAGAAAGTCTACCACATATTGCAGTCGCGGCGTTAAGCTATGGGTGTAAACAATCAAGTTT
>CBDUBQ010000007.1:0-182828 GCA_965365435.1 uncultured Flavisolibacter sp. | reverse complement strand
ACTATCTAAACTTTACGCCTGAAATCCTAAATCCCCCAAAAATTGCGCATGAGCCCTTTTTACTTCTTTATCGTCGAAACTCAACATTTGTACCACCATTAATATAGCTTCGCCATTGCCGTATATATAACGGGCATTTAGATATGTACATTCAGTCAATACGTATTCAAGGATTTCGCAACTTCTCTGACTCTACCATTGAATTCAATGAAGGCATAAACGTAATCATCGGCCACAATAATGCTGGCAAAAGCAACCTTTTAAAGGCCCTTTCACTAATCTTAGATGGGAAAAGTAGCAGAAAACTTGAAATCGAAGACATCAATAAAAACCAAAACTTGGACGTCCTTAAGAAGGCACCTCCTAAAGTGACCATCTCTTTAACGATTGCTCAAAGTGAAGGCGAGGATTTAACCTCAGATGATTTGGTTACTGTAGCTAACTGGTTAGTAAAATTAGAAGAACCTTATCAAGCAATACTGACTTATGAATTCTTTCTGCCTGAAACAGAAACGGCCAAATACTTGGAAAAAGTGGCTTCGTTCACTGCAACTAAGCAGGTATGGAATACGATCAAACATGACTTTCTTCAGAAGTACGTAGCAAAAATTTACGGAGGAAACCCTGCGTTGCAATCAACAGCTGATGCCGAGTCATTGAGTAAGTTTGATTTTCAATTTCTGGATGCCATACGTGACGTAGAGCGGGATATGTTTACCGGCCGACACACCTTATTAAGAGAAGTCATCGATTTCTTTATGGATTATGAAATCAAAATCGATGAAAAGAAAGAAAAGCCTGCAAGAGCAGAGGAGATAAGGCAGAAAAAACTGGCGTTTTCGGATGAGGCAACCCTCCTAGTAGGAAAGCTGCAGGAGCGCATGAAAAGTGGCGAAAAGCACATCCTTCAGTATGCCGAAGACACGGGTGCATCCTTCGATGATGCGAAGCCGGGATTCGATGGCGTCATATCCGAAGCAGAGTTATATTCAGCACTTAAACTAATTATAAAACATAATACCGGAATTGAAATACCAGCCACACACAATGGTCTTGGTTATAATAACCTGATCTACATGTCTTTGCTGCTGGCTAAGATGCAAGTCGATACCAACAGCGACTACTACGGAAGTAATGCGAAGGTATTTCCGGTATTGGTAATCGAAGAACCAGAAGCACACCTGCATCCGGCCATGCAGTATAAGTTCCTGAAGTTTTTACAAGGCAATGTTAAGACAAGAGCGCGGCAGGTGTTTGTTTCCTCACATTCCACACAAATAACATCTGCTGTTACATTAGATGAAATCATTTGTTTGCACTCAAAAGGCGGCAAGGTATCAGTTGGTTATCCAGGTAGGGTATTTTCAGATGATGCTGCCGGAAAGGCATCAAAAGCTTATGTGCAGCGATTCTTGGATGCGACCAAATCAGATATGCTGTTCGCCAATAGCATAATACTAGTTGAAGGCACAGCTGAGCAGTTATTGCTTTCCACTTTAGCCCGTTATTGCGATGCCAAGAAAAACTTAGAAGATAACCATGTCGCTGGTATCAACATTGGCGGCAGGTATTTCGAACACTTTTTAAAGTTGTTTGACAGTGCCAAAGACTATACAATACCGAAGCGTGTGGCATGCTTAACAGATCGAGATCCTGTTCGCAGAGAAAAAAAAGATGGTGATAGTTTTACTGTATGCTACCCCTATGAATATAATATACAGCCGGATGAATTTGATTACCAGGACCATGCAACGGCGCTGATCAGCATGTATCAAGCACATCCTTCTATTCGGTTTTTCAGCCAACCTGAAGGCACAGGAAAAACATTTGAGTATGAGTTGATTATGACCAATCCAACCTGCGGCTTGTTCCTAATGGCAACCATCAGTAACAAGGATGAGCTGAAACGTTTAATGGAGGCATTGAAGGCAAAGAAAACTCTCAACCAAATAAAAGATGAAGGCGTTGTGCGAGCAAGCGTTGAAAATACCCGCATCTGGCAAGGCTTGGAAGCCAATACTACAACTACCTACACAGATGAAATGAAGCTGAAGGCTTTGCTGGCTTCACGATATTTAAATTCTGTTGGAAAAGGTGCCAATGCTTTGGAACTGGCGAACATTCTTGAAGAGAATTTAAGTAATGGTGCTGGGAAAGAGGTGTTTATTGTGCCAACCTACATTTCAGAAGCAATTACATGGGTATGTCAGTAAAAGTAATAACTGCCGAAACCCGTATAGATAATATTGATCGCCATGTAAAGGTATATGCCGGACCTGGTGCCGGTAAAACCCGCTGGTTGATCAACCATATTAAGCAAGTATTACATACTTCGACACGGTTGTATACCAGCCGGAAAATTGCTTGTATTACCTATACCAATATAGGTGCTGAAACGATCCTTAAACGTTTGGGTCATTCAGCAGATCGTGTAGAGATTTCGACCATCCATAGCTTTCTGTACAAACACCTGATTAAACCATATATCTATCTGCTGGCTTCCGAGTATAGTATCAATTATTTAGAAATAGATGGGCATGATGATGTTGTGATGTCCGGCTACCAGTTTATTGAGGATTGGAAAACAAGCACAGGCCAGAAATACATCTCTTCAGATGACAATGATAAATTAGTAGCTATTTGGCGCGAAATGCGATGGAAATTCAATGCTACAGGAGCGTTAAACATCGAAACAAAGTACCCGCCGAAGGTAGGTGGGTATAATCTTAAGAATGGTTCGTTGTTGGTATATAAAAAGATGATGTGGTCGAAAGGGATGTTACACCACGAAGATGTCCTTTTCTTTAGCTATGAGCTTTTAACCCGCCATAAATTTCTAGTTAAGGTATTGCGTGCAAAATTCCCTTACTATTTCGTTGACGAATTCCAAGATACACATCCGATTCAAACCAAAATCATTGAATTGATTGCACAGGAGGAAACCACAGTTGCCGTTATTGGTGATCCTGCACAATCCATCTATGTGTTTTTAGGAGCCGATTACAAACAAATGGACAGCTTCAACCTAGCGGGGATGGATACCTACCGCATTGAAGGAAATTTTCGAAGCACTCATAAAATTGTAGCCCTACTCAATCATGTGAGAAGGGACCTAACTCAGGTGGCGCAACGGACGGAAGAAGGCA
This sequence comes from uncultured Flavisolibacter sp., assembly GCA_965365435.1. Classification (GTDB taxonomy): domain Bacteria; phylum Bacteroidota; class Bacteroidia; order Chitinophagales; family Chitinophagaceae; genus Flavisolibacter. The sequence continues at coordinate 179,682 of CBDUBQ010000007.1, read as the reverse complement.
CACAGGTTGTAGTAGTGATAGGTGATAAATTTAAAGCCGTTGACAATGTAAAAAATGCCGTGAATGGCCAAGAGGTTTATGCATTATCCTGGGATAATCTCACTATCAATAAAATAAGGAAAGGTATTGATACAACAGCTGCAAAAAGAGATCTTTTAGACCAACTAGAAGCAGCAGACAAATCGTCGGACCGTCGTCGAGCAGTCATTAAAGCTGCAAAAGCAATAGAATGGGCTAGGCAGGGATTTTTCAAGGACGCCATTAAAGAATTGCAGCGGTTTCCTTCTATTACAACAGAGCCAGGCGGTGACAAAAAAAAGCAATCGTTACTATTGCTAAAAAAAATGTTGGACGGTGCAGCCGCATTTGAAAACGGCACCCTGTTAAAACTTATTGAATTTATTCAGGCAAATCACCTAGCCACTATCAAAAATCTGAGACCTGGTGCTGCACTTACTTTTTATTCATCGATTAAGTTCAAAGACATTACAGTGGCCATTAAAAGTTTAGATGAATCAGGAGTACATCGTACCATCCATAAAGCCAAAGGAGAAGAGTTTGATAACGTCTTATTGATTATTGATTTAGATGAAAAAGGTAAATACAATGAGCAAAAAGAGCTTGGCTTTATTTTGACACCAGACTTAAATAATGAAGACCATAGGGTTAAATACGTCGCTATTAGTCGGGCCAGACAGAAACTATTCCTATCGGTTCCGAACATGTCTAGCGAGACCTTGACTAAGCTACAAGCACTTGATATGCAACAGTTAAATGTATAAGCAGCAGGATAAACGGATACGATAGGTTTGGGAATATGGCACTAATACAAACAAATAAGACCCAAATTTTGCCGTTGTTGGTGTTCCAACCAGCCTTTGTGCGATGGCTGCACCAACAACTTTCACCCGGAGCCATATTTTCATCCTATTACAAACACAAACACCAAACAGAAATTAAGGCAGCATCGTCGCTGCCGTTGGTGGGCCAACACGCACAGCAACGCCGCAACACCAACAGCGGCAAAATAAAAGAGTAGCAATCCTTGTGTCGCTGGTCACATCGCCGCCCACATCACAATAAACCCCCGGTGATTGCCGGGGGTCTATTTACGGCTGAATCTATTTTCTGCCTGACACTGCCGGCCATTACCGGACAGCGGAATAAAAGGTTATATCTGCTAAGCCACTATCCAAATAATAGATCGATAACTGAACGCGGCGCACCAATCCATCCCGCTCTACCTTCGCCCTTAAATAAAAACAATGAATAACCCCTTAACCAACAAAGTAGCGTACATCACCGGCGGTAGCAAAGGCATTGGCTTCGGCATAGCACAATCACTGCTGGCACAAGGCATGAAGGTGGCCATTAGCGGCCGCGACGAGGCGGCTGTTGAAAAAGCAGCAGCACAACTCGGTCAATCCCAAAATGTATTAGCCCTGCCCTCCGACGTTCGCTCGTCCGGGTCGGAAAAAGAGGCGGTGCGCAAAACAGTAGAAACGTTTGGAAGCCTGGATGTCCTTATTGCCAATGCCGGTGTGGGCCATTTTGCCCCCATTGATACGCTTAGCGAAGAAGATTGGCACAGCACCCTCGATACAAATCTGACCGGTGTATTTCACACCGTAAAAGCGGGCATCGAACCCCTGAAGAAAAGCGGCGGCTACATCATCACCATTGCCAGCCTGGCCGGCACCAACTTTTTTGAGGCCGGCGCTGCCTACAATGCCAGTAAGTTTGGACTGGTAGGCTTTACACAAGCCATTATGCTTGACCTGCGCAAATACAACATTAAAGTAACCACCATCATGCCCGGATCGGTGGCCACCCATTTCAACGATCATACGCCATCGGAAGCCGATGCCTGGAAAATTCAGCCCGAAGACATCGGCCAACTGGTGGTTGACTTGTTGCGTATGCACCCGCGAACACTACCCAGCAAAATTGAAGTACGGCCATCTAAACCCGGAAAAGGGTAAAGGAAAAGCCAGGCACCCCGGCATTTGAGCCGATGCCACCTTGTGTGGCCGGGTTTTTCCTTTATACAGGTAGAAACACCTCTTACTGTTTGGTGATGAATGGCTGTTGCTTCAGGTTGTTCAAAAAGTAACGGGGGAGAACTCAATTTTTGTTTACGGTTATAGCAGTAAGAGGTGGTATGCCAACTGTTTGTTTCGCCAACTGTTGTTATTGAAGAGAAAAATCTTCTTGTCTCCGGTAAAGGTTAAACTCTCAGCAAAAGAACCCCTGGTAGATGCCGGGGTTTTTTAATTTCCCGCAGGAGCGCTGCGCTTCGTTTTTCTCCAGCTAACCTTTGTATGCATGGCGTTTACTCCTGAACAACTCACATAAATTACAGCGTTGATGGAGGCTCCCCGCTATCCATAGTCTTTCTCCACCTCAACCCACAACCGGCAAAACAAATTCAAATCAACACTGATTGCTGGCTGCAGTTTGCAACTTCAGCCCGGCCAGGATCAATGTCAGCTATTTGATACCAGTGCGTAAAAACGGCGGCGCAACAGCGGTTTTGCAAAAAGATTTTTATAAAAAAAACGACCACACCGGTGCACAGCCAAGGGAAAATACAAAGCCAGGCCGGGCGCCAACCTACACCTTCGGCAACGCCGGCAGGGCCGCTGGCCATCCATCACCTATCGGAAATTTTCCGTAAACAGTTTGTACCGTTTTGATCGTTTACCTATAACGCTCCTTTTTCCTGCGGAGCCGGCAACCACGGCAGCGGTATCACCGGCCTATTTGATTTTTCAAACCGGCCGATTATCTTGCGCCGAACATTAATCCATCCTTATGAGAAACTATTTGATCTTTCTTTCTCTTTTTCTGTGCCTGCAGGCGCAGGCCCAACTGTCGGTTGGCGAGGGTACACTTTCACTTTACAGCGGCTCGGTAATGAAGGTGGACAAACTGTTGCTGGCCCCTACGCAACGGCTGGACATTGCCAACAACCGCCTGGAGCAAAGCAGCATCGCCGTATCATTAAACGGAAGCGTTAACAGCATCAGCCAGGTGCTCAGTTTTAGCAGCCCGGTGATCTTTACCGGTATGGTGCGCTTCTTTTTCGACCCCAATTTTCTGAACGGCCATTCGGCCGAAAACCTGAAGCTGAGTTATAAAGGTTCAACCAACTGGCACGCCTCCACGCAAAGTGCCGTGGACCTTGTAAACAATTGTATTGACGAAGTGCTGACGGCAAAACCCTTTGAGGGGCTCACGGCCTCTATTGCTTATGTTTCGCTTCCGGTAAACCTGGTTTCGTTTACGGCCAGGTGGCAGGATGACCAGAGCGTGTTGCTGCAATGGCAAACCGCCGGCGAGGACAACAACAGCCATTTTATCGTGGAACGAAGCGGTAACGGGCAACAGTTTACCTCCATTGGCAGGGTGGATGGTGCTGCGGCAGCCGGCCCGGCAGCCTATGCCTTTACCGATAAACAACCGCCCACCGGCACTATCTATTACCGGCTGCGCCAATACGACCGCGATGGTTTATCCCGCGTTTATGGCGTGCGCATGCTGCGCCCGGCAGAAGGCAGTCGCATCCACCTCTTCCCGAACCCGGCCACCGGTGCAGGCTTCACTGTTGACGTAAAAAAGCCGGTGGCCAAGCCAATGATGTATAGCATTTCCAATGCCGCCGGCCAGATCGTGCAAACCGGACGCCTGGTGAACCAGCAGCAATGGATTGCAACGGCCGGCCTGGCAGCCGGCTACTACCTGCTGCAATTGAGCAATGGACAAACCGTGCGGTTTCAGAAACAATAAACACACATCCGCAACACAAACAAGTCAAACCAATAGCCACCATATTTCAAAAAGCAAAACCAACCAATATCGTTTATGAAAAAGAAGATCGCACTTTCAACAGAAAAGAAAAAAAATAACCAAAGCCGCAAGGCTTCGATCATTAGTGCCGCGGCGCTATCCGTTTTGCTGGTTCCCTTTATGGGCCAGGCGCAGGTGCCCGATACATTGATGGCCATTCGTACAACCAACGGCACCACCCGCATGAGCCTGCAGACCACCGGCAGTTTTTACCTGGGCGGCACCTACGACGGTGGCTATAGCGAGCCGCCAGTTGTGGAAGGTGCCGGCACACGGCTTTTATGGTATCCGGCCAAAGGCGCTTTCCGTGCGGGTGGTGTAAGTAGCACACAGTGGGATCATGCCGTGATAGGCGACTATTCGGTTGCCATGGGCCAAGACGTTCGTGCCTCTGCAAGCAATGCTACGGCTTTTGGCCTGCGCAGCACGGCTGCTCAACAATCGTCATTTGCTGCCGGTGAAGAAGCTGTTGCCTCAGGCGCAGCCTCTGTGGCTCTTGGCTACCATTCGCACACCAACGCCCGGCAGGGCAGCTTTGTCTTTGGCGACAGGTCAACGGTTGACACCATCCGTGCCGGCGTAAACCACTCGGCCACCTGGCGGGTGTCGGGCGGCTTCCGGCTATTTACCTCTTCTAACCTGAGCACCGGTGTCACTATTCAGTCGGGTGCCAGCGTCAGCAACTGGGGGCAAAGCAATGCCGTAATCTCTACCTCAACCGGCGCTTATCTCAGCACCTCCGGTGTTTGGACAAATGTTTCCGACAGCAACCGTAAACAAAATATCCAGCCGATCGGTGGCGAAGAAATTCTGGCCAGGCTGCGTCGCCTGCCCATTTCTACGTGGAGCTACCGCAACGATGGCGCTACACGCCACATTGGCCCCATGGCCCAGGATTTCCGTGCTGTGTTTGGCCTGGGCGATAGTGAAAAAGCCATTGGCACAATTGATGCCGACGGCGTGGCCCTGGCCGGTGTGCAAGCCCTGGAGGCCCGTACCCGCCATCAAGCTGCCGATATGGAGAGGCTTAAAGCAGAAAATACCAGCCTTCGCAACCGCCTCGATGCGGTAGAAAAACGCACGCAGATCAGCAATGCCGGCTTTCCGCAGCTTGCCACATTTCTGCTGGCGGGCGGCGCTTTGGGCGGAATCCTGTTGCGGCGTCGGCGCACAGCTATTCGTAAAGCCTGATGCTTGTCGCCGGATAGATAAAAAGGCGGGCCGTTTTACGGCCCGCCTTTTTTAGGCTAACGGCTATATAAAAACGCATACTGGCCGGGTTCCATCTTTCGGAACTCTCCCACTGTTTTCGGTTGCTCTGCCTTACGACCGTTTTTACTATTGGATTTTCGCCATGGCAAAAAACGTTTAGCCGGTGGCGTGGCTGCCTGGTGTCAGTCGCATTTTTTTCCGGTCATGCATTTGTGCAGCAAACAGGTAAGGCCTTTTCACCGGCTTGGCTTAAGTATAAACGACTAAGGAAGTTTTTGCTTTTTTTGGTCTTTTTTCATTCAACTGCAAAGCCACTGTCTTTTACCCCGTCTTTGACCCCATTCACCGAAGTGGCGAAGGCAGCGCACTGCCAGACGCTATTTTTGTGTTGTCAACGATCCGATACCGATGAAAACAGGCAACCAAAACAAATGTAAAAGCATCCAAAACTAACGCTCATTTAACCCAATGAAAAACAAACCCGTTATCCGGTGCCGTATGTAAAACAGTCCAATCCTTGAAAAATCCAAAGGCGTCCAATCGTCCAAAAAACCGAACCTAAACCATCAAACGCCTTTTATCCCCTCTGTTTATCAGGGGGGATTTTTTTATGGCGAATGACGTTTTCAGTACAGCCGGCTACTGCCGAAACGGACGTTTGCCGCGGTCCTTCCTGTTCGTTCAACGTTTTTCTATCGGGTTGTCGTGTTAGGCGGTCACATTCCACCCCACGGGGCAGTTTCATTCGGTTAAGCGATCGTCAAAAATGGCTGGGTGCTGCCGTTGGCGTCTCAGCCAACGTGTAGAGGAGAACGGAACTAACGTCGGCCGTTGGCGTCGCCGCCAACGGCAGCAACACTCTTTAACGGGCCGACATTAGCCCTCCGGAACCGCAGTACTCAATCACCCTCCTTACCCCGGCTTCACCGGTGCTGTTCAACGTTTGAAGCCTGTGGGGTCAATGCCTGCTGCTTAAACGATACCCTTGAAAAAACACTGGTGGCCGCACCAAAATGCCTTGAACCGTGGTAAACCAGGTGTCATACCTTCTTCACCAATTCTGTTCGGTATCAGTGAAGCCGTAAAAGGACAAGGCGGCCGGCGGAGCTGTGGCGCTTTTACCGAACAATGCTTACTATGCACCTAGCACTCCTACCGGAGCAAAATAATCAATGACCAATTTCTGCTCCGTTAAATGAATACGGCGTCATTGCCGAACGATTGAGGATAGACGAGCCAGGCAAACAGGAGGCGCCATTGTAGCGGCCATGGGCTGAGAAACCCAAACGGCTTTGCACTCAATTTATGACCTCACAGCACTTCATTGCGGTTAACCGCCGCCCCTGCCGATGGGTTCATCTGGTACGTTACCACCGAACCATCTTTCAGCACTTCCACCACCCGGTAGCCCCGGTACGCCGTGCCCCAACTGCCACCCATGTGCGAATCAAAAAAGTAGGGTGTGCCCTTGTATTCTTTCACACCGTCTTGGTCGTGGTCGTGGCCATGAAAAACGGCTTTTACATTCTTATGCTTTTCAAACAGGCTGATCAGCTCCGGGCAGTCAATGCCATTGTCGGTCCATTTAAAGGGGGTGATGTGCATAAAGACCATCACTACCGGCGCCGAAGCAAAACGCTCGAGTTCTTTTTTCGTCCACGCCAGGTCGGGACAAGTGTATTTACCGCTCACTTCCGCTGTGTTCAATACCAAAAAAGACACCTTCTTTTTTTCAAAGCTATAGTGCCAGGGCTGGCCCAACACCTGCTGCCACACGCTTTCCTCCACATGATCGTGATTGCCGTGCGACACATAATACGGCATGGACAGCCGGTTGAGGCGGGCCTTCACCGCGGGCAGGTAGCCGGCATCGTCGTGCAGCAAGTCGCCATTGATAAAGCTGAAATCCAGGCCCCGGCCTTTCTTCTCTTTATTCAGCCAATCAATCATCTCGTCGTGCAGGGCTTCAAACGGTGTTTTCGGCTGGCCGAAATGCCCGTCAGATGCCACGGCAAAACGCAACCTGATTTTTTCCCTTGCCGGCAGAGCGTTGCCACCGGCCGCAAAAGATTGCAAAACACCCGAAGCACTGATGGCGATAAACGATTGAAAACCGGTGCGGATAAACTGGCGGCGGGAGTAAGGCATGGCAAAGTTGATTTCTATAAAAATACGCCAGGCAGTCACAAACTTTCGCCGCTTGCCTAAGCATTTACAAGCTCATCATACGAACGGATTTACAAATGAAAGCTCCCCCGCCGTAAATTCGTTCGATAACCCACCCCATGGTTTCATTTACCTTAACCAACGCGGTGTTGCAGTCGCTGCTCGACAAACATCCCGATCCTGTCACCTATCACACACCGGTACTTTCAGCCAATGGTGAGGTTGTTGATTTCACGCTTGTTTATTGCAATGAATGCCAGCGCAGGCAAGCCAACCTTCCTGTTGATGAAATGATTGGCCAAAAGGTCAGTGAGCTGTATGGTTACAGCGAGGAGGGTCGCCAGCTTTTGCTGACACAGCTCACCGGCGTTTGGGCCACCGGCACTGATATCGAAAACACCTACTACAATGAGGTGGTGGACATTTTTTTTCGTGTTCATCGCCGAAGAGTGGAAGGCGGTGTGCTGACGGTGGCCAAAAATGTGAATGCGGAGGTTCATGAGCGGCAGGAGAAAGAACGGCAAACCGAACTTTCGAACCAGGTACTGAACACTTCGCTCAACGGCTGGTTTATTTGCGACCGTGTCACCGATGCCGCCGGCCATATCACCGACTTTGTGTTTCGCCGCATCAACCAGGGCTTTACCGAAATCATAGGGTTGACAGAAGGCGAAGTGCTGGGCAAGAGCTACCTGGCTTTGTTTCCATCGGCCAAAGAGCAGGGAACGTTTGACCTGAATGTGCAGGTGTTTAAAACGGGGAAAACAGAACGTTTGCAAATGCCGTATCATGGCGACGGGCTGAACGCCTGGTTTGAAGTGGCGGTGTCGAGGCTTGGGCAGAACAGCCTTCTCGTTACGTTTGCCGACATTACCCAACAGGTGACAACCATACAGGAGCTGAAGCATGCCAATGATATGCTGAACGGAATTCTGGCCAACTCCGCCAGCGGCATCTCGTTCGGCAGTGTTATCCGCGACGAAAACGGGACCATTATTGACGGCCAGCCGATCATGGCCAACGATGCGGCCATCCGCTATGCCGGCATTCCGCGGGAGATCTATCTTTCCAAACGGGCAACTGAAGTGGAGCCAACCATCCGGGAGTCGCTCTATTTTCAAAAGATCATTCATACCATGGAAACCGGCGAGCCTTCCACCGTTCAATACAAAGTGGAATCAGCGGGCAAGTGGCTGGAGATTGCGCTGTCACGCATGGACCGCGACCATCTCATAATTGTGTACAGCGATATTACCGAAAGCAAAGAAGCGCAGCTACGGCAGGGGCAATTGCTGGAAGAGCTGCGCCGGTCGAACGAAAGCCTTGAGGACTTTACCAGTGCCGCCTCCCACGATTTAAAAGAGCCCATCCGAAAGGTTCATTTTTTTACCGAACGGTTACGGGATAAGCTGCAGGGTCGCCTTTCGGCCGAAGAACAAAGTCTGTTGGAGCGGGTGCAAACGGCAGCCGATCGTATGCGTTTGCTTGTTGACGATTTGCTGGAATATTCGCACGTCAGCCGGGGCAGCCAGGCTATGGAGGATGTTGACCTCAACCGCAAACTGCTACTGATCGAAAGTGATCTTGAACTGTCATTGGCAGAAAAACAAGGAAGGCTGAATGTGGGTGTTTTGCCAGTGGTGAAAGGTTACCGCCGGCAGCTTCAGCAGCTTTTTCATAACCTCCTGAGCAATGCTTTAAAATACAATAAGCCGGGGGTAGCCCCGGTAATTGGCATTACTGCAAGGCTGGTACAGGGTGGAGAATCGGGAATCAACGTCCGCGCTGAGGATCGCAGCCGGCCGTTTCATCTGATTGCCATCAGCGACAACGGAATTGGTTTTGAGCCGGAATATGCCGAAAAGATCTTCAACATATTTACCCGGTTGCACGGCAACAACGAATACGGCGGAACCGGTGTTGGCCTGGCCATTGTGAAAAAAGTGGTGGAGAATCACCAGGGTTACATCGCCGCCGAAAGCAAACCGGGCATAGGATCAACCTTCAGCGTGCTGTTGCCTGCATAATCCTGCAAAGGCTGACAAAAAACAGAGTGGCCGCGTTGCCTCCAGGCGTTGACGGGTATGGCAAAACCTGCTTCGCCACCGCTCCTGATTTACCGTATCAGCACCACTGATCCCCTTGCCGATTTGCGCCGGGCGTCTTTTTGTTCCACTTCCACATAACACACATAGGTTTCGGGGGCGCCTTTTTGCTGCCGGCGTTGCCCTCCCAGCCCTCAACTGGGCCTCGGTTGGCGGCAGGAGGGCCAGTCGGTTTACCTTTTTGAAATCCGCCCGCAATGGAACGCGTCTGTTATCCGGCATCATGATTTTGCCAAAGCCACCTGGGTGGAGGCTAAAAAACAGTGGAACGTTTACTGGATGCGGGCTAGCGGCAAGTGGGAGCGCTACGAGCCGCTGGAGTGGACCGGCAACCTGCAACGGTTTTTGGTGGAAGTGGAAAAAGATCCGCATCATTGCTTCAGGGGGTAAATGATTTTGAAAAGCTGCAACGCCTTTTCATTCGCTAATGCCGGCAGAAAAAGAACCTCGTTTATTACTTTAACCCTCACCCCCTGGCCCAACTATTTTACTACCCTTACCCATTGATGCATGCGCAATATTTTTCCGGAACCGCCAATGTAGTAGTTCCGCTGCGGCAGCGGGATTTTCCGGAACCCTTTCGAGGTGTCAGCCGGCTGACGTACTACGCTTCGCTGTTCAATAGCGTAGAAATCAACAGCACGTTTTACAAACTGCCGAAGGCGGCTACCGTGGCCAGATGGGTCACCGAAGTGCCCGGCAATTTCCGGTTCAGCTTTAAGCTGTTCAAAAGAGTAACGCATGCCGGCGGACTGCAGTTTTCCCAAAAAGACCTGGCCGATTTTATGGCAGCCATTCATGGTGCTGTTCAACAAAAAGGCGCCGTATTGATTCAGCTACCGCCTTCGGTGAAGAGTGATAAGTTGTACGAGGTACAGAACCTGCTGGAAACAATGGAGGAACTCAATGAAGAAGACCAATGGCCGCTGGCAGTGGAGTTTCGGCATGCATCGTGGTACCACCACGAAATGTACCGGCTGTTGCAGCGATACAAAGCCACTATCGTAGTGCACGATAAACGGGGGGCTGTGACGCCTATCACCGAAGAACCCGAAAATTTTTGCTACCTGCGTTTTCACGGTCCCGATGGCCGGTATGGCGGTACCTACCCCGATGAGGACCTGCACGATTATGCCGAACTGATAAACAGGGCGCTGCAGATGGGTAAAACGGTTTTTTGCTATTTTAACAATACGCTGGGTGGCGCCTTGTCCAATTGCCAAACTCTCCGCAATTACATTCAGGCCTGAATGGCGTTTTTGTTTTTTTATGAATGTACGCTACGTGCCGGCCTTTATTTTTCCTGTTGTGTGTTCATTCATCTGTGCGTCGGCCTGGGATGTACCGGTTCACAAGGCGGTAGCTAAATGCGTTCTTCACCGCTTTCCATTGCGAGCTCCATAAGCACAAACGACCCCTCTACTGCATGAATTTACAAAGGGCCTCGTGCAGTCTGCTACTTGGCTCCCCAATTGCCTCCACCACCGAAAAATGATTCATCCCCGGCACTGTCAAATACTGAGTCTCTCGTCCCTTTTCCTTCCACGCCTCATACAACCACCTGCTTTGCTCATGGAAGGCTGTTGTTTCCTTTTCGCCTACGGCAATAATCATCGGACAGGCAGCAAGCGGCTCCAGCTTTACCGGGCTGTTTCGTACCGCCATTTCTTCATCCATTCCTAAAACGGCATTGAGATAAGAGCGCTGGATAGGTTCCAGGTCAAACAAACCACTAACAAAGCAGGCGCCTTTCAACACGTTGGCTGGAATACCGGGATGGAAAAGGATCCAATCGGTGGCCACTAACATCGCCGCCAAGTGCCCGCCGGCGCTATGCCCGGCAACATAAAGATGGTCAGGATCGCCACCGTAGTCAGAAACATGATGTGCTAACCACTGCACCGCTTTTCGGCACGAACTGACCATCTGGTTCATAGAAAATGCAGGCGCCAACGGATAGGTAAGGAACACCGTTGTGATGCCTTTTGCCCGGAAACTACCGGCCAAAAAATGAAACAGGGCTTTGTCGAGCATTTGCCAATACCCGCCGTGAACAAAAACCAATGTTTTGGCACCGGGTGTTGTGGCCGGGTAAATGTCCAGGCGTTCGCGGGGCCAATCGCCATACGGGATGTCTTTAAAAACAGGCAGGGCCTTTTCTGTTTCCCGGCTCTGCTTTTCCCAGCGGTCGAGGTAATCCTGGTAGTTGGGAACGTGCAGCCGGTTGTTGTACTGGCTATCGAGCCAGGCCCGATCGTATGAAGCAGGGACGGGCATACGCTTTATGCCGGAACAGCAGCCGGCTTTTCGGTTTTCGCACTTTCCAAACAAGCAAAAACAAGGCGATAAAATTCGGGGTGCGACTGCCAGGTTTTCCCCGTGACAATCCGTCCGTCCTGCACGGCTTCATCTGGCGTAATATAAATGCCGCCGCAGGCTTCCACTTCAAACTTAACGTGTTCGTAGCAGGCAATCTTTCGACCATCAACCAGGCCGGCCGTTACTAAAATCTGTACGCCGTGGCAGATAGCAAAAATGTATTTCTCCTGTTGGTAAAATGACCTTACGATGTTGATGACACGTTGATCATTGCGCAAAAATTCAGGGGCCCGGCCGCCGGGTATCAGCACGCAGTGATAGTCGCCGGCCTTCACGTCATCGAAGGAAAGATCGGATTCCACCAGGTAGCCCTGGCGCTCGATATAGGTGTCCCATCCCGGTTCAAAATCATGCATCACCAGGTTCATGCGCTTAACGGCCGGCGCGGCAATCACCGGGTTGTAGCTGGCTTCCCGCAGGCGGTGGCAGGCATACAGCACTTCAAAGCTTTCGCCGGCATCGCCGGTAATGATGAGGATTTTTTTGGCTTCAGTCATATTGCTAAAGTTAGCGGAAACAGGCACTTAGACAGCTGCCTGACAAGTAAAAGACAAAATAATCAATGCCAGCTTGAACTGGCGAACGCAATAGCCAATGCAAGAATAACCCCGATCCCCAGAACAAGGGCAATAATGCCACCAGTATTCTTCTTTTTTGCTTCTTTCTCTTCCTTGCTCCTTGGAATAAAAAGCGATACAAGTCCGGCCAACAGACCTCCAAAGAATAGCACGCCTACTGCAGGTCCACTAACACTCAATGCCAGCAGTCCTAAACCCAACACGACCATGCCAAGCGATATCCAACCCAACACACGTTTTACACTTGTCTTCTTTTCTTCCGGCTGGCTATTGATCACAACAGAAAGCAGCTTGTTTTTCAGCTTTCCGAAGAAACCGGTTTTTTTGCTTTGTACGGGTGCCGCTGATTGAATTATGGGCAGCACAGCTAAGGTAGTGTCTGTCAACAACGGGTGCAACCGTGCGGGTGTGGAAATGGCCGAAGCCTGAAAACAAATAAGCAGCGGAACAAGGATTGATAAAAGGCGCAGGATTTTCATAAGCAGTTTTTTTTAAATATAAACGATAAGCCATTACCATCAAAGCGTTGTCACCAGCCAGCTTAATGACCAGGCATCTTTTTTTACCCGGTATATTCTTTTTGATAGGGCTGGCCCGGCCCTTTGCACACTGTCGTTTATAACCGCAAATACTTTTTTACAACCAAAGCCTTCCGGTCATTGTCGGTCAACCTGGCACAAAAAGCAGCTCTGGCGCTAAACTTGTACCCCTTTCCGCCAAACAGACGATTATGGCAATAGAAAAAGCAATACTGGCGGGCGGCTGTTTCTGGGGAATGGAAGAATTGATCCGCGAACTACCCGGCGTTACATCTACCGTGGTGGGCTACACCGGTGGTGATGTACCCAACGCAACCTATCGCAACCACGGCACGCATGCCGAGGGCATCGCAATCGGCTTCGATCCCGAAAAACTTTCGTACCGTAAACTGCTCGAATTTTTTTTCCAGATTCATAATCCCACCACAAAAAACCGCCAGGGAAACGACATTGGCCTTTCGTACCGGTCGGCGATCTTTTACCTGAACGATGAACAGAAAAAAACGGCCGAAGACCTGATTGCCGAAATGAATGCATCCGGCGTATGGCCCGGACCCATTGTAACAGAAGTGGCCGCCGCCGGCGAATTCTGGGAGGCGGAAGAAGAGCACCAGGCTTATCTTCAAAAGCATCCTTACGGCTATACCTGCCATTACATACGGCCGGAGTGGCAGCTATCGCAGGAAAAACAAGCGTAAGAGTTCTCTGACTCGTTTATTGTTCCCGCCGGTAAATTGGTTGTTGCCAGGCGGGCACTTTTAAATTTGATAGATCAGCAGCAACCGGCTATAGTCCTGTTTTGATCTTAGCAACGCTCAACGGGCTATTGCCGGCCTTACTACTTCCGGAACCAGTTCGGCATATTTCTTTGGCCGTATGCCGCCGCCAAATTGTTTGACAAACGCCCGGGTAAACTCGGCCCCGAAATACAGGATCAGCGACGAATAATACACCCACACCAGCAAAACCACCAGCGAGGCGGCGGCACCGTAGGTATCGCCAAAATTGCTGCGGCTAATGTAAAAGGAGATGCCTATCCGGCCTACCATAAATAAAAAAGCCGTCAGCAGGGCGCCCGGCCAAACTTCCTTCCACCGCAGCTCCGCCGACGGAAGAATTTTGAAGATAGCCGCAAACAGAAGCGTGGCTACCAGCAGCGTAAAGCCCTGGCCAATCACAAACATCAACGCCACCCCCATGCCGGGAACCAGGGCCGCCAGCTTTCCGCCCAGGCGGTCCACAATGGCCGAAGCCGCCAGCGACACCAGCAACAAAAAGCCCATGCTGGCAATCACGCCAAAAGCCACCAGTCTTGTAATCACCATCTGCCGCCAGCCCAGGCCGGGCTTTTTGTCCACACCAAAAATGGTGTCCATAGAGTCGTTCATTTCCGAAAAAACGGTGGTGGCTGCCACCAGCAGGGTTGCCAGGCCAATGATCACGGCAATGGTTCCTCCGTCGCTCCGGGCGGCGTTCTTAATAAGGTTCTGCAACTGTGCAGCGGCTTCAGCACCCACCACGCCATTGATCTCCGAATAAAGCGAACCTTCCACGGCCTGCCGGCCGAGAAACAAACCAGCCAGGAAAATAACAACGAGCAACATGGGGCCCAACGAAAACATGGTGAAATAGGCCAGTGAGCCGCCGAGCTTGGAAACCTTGTGCCGGGAAAAGCCCGCGAATGCATCTTTAAAAAGCGATATGATACCCGTACCCCGGAAAGCGGCCATAAACCTGTTTTTGGCAGTGCCACAATAACCATGCGAAGAGTGGAGGGCAAAGGGCAAGGGCAATAGCCAACAGGCAGGGGGCCGGTGATAATCACCGTTTCATTCTGTCAGCCGATTGGCCGGTTTATTTACTGATCAGCGATTGATAAAATACCGTTCAGCCGTTTTACCAATGATCCGCGTGGTTGCCGCATCAAAGCTGCCGCAAATCAGCCCGCCTACCACCGGCACCGCCCGGCCAAAGTTTACTACGCCGTTTCTGCCAAGCTTTGTCAGCAGGCGCAGGCCCACCAACTTATTTATCTTCGATGCCACCTGCACACTGATGGCTTCCATAGCCAGCAATGCCGTTTTTTCGCCTACTCTTACGCCCAGCTTTTTCAACAAATCCGAAGCGGCGCTGCCGGTAAGGCAGACAAACACCAGCGACCGCACCTGGTGGCTTCGCGGGTCGTACCCACCAAGAATGGCAATGGCGGCAATCATCTGCAGTTGCAGTAAAAGCACGGAGGCAATGTTAGCCGGTATAGCAAAGGGTAGGGTAATGACGCCCCCCATCCCGGTCACAAAACCAGTTGTGCCGCATTTGGCCGTTTGCCAGTTGATCAGGCTCGCCACTGCCTCGCGGGTAGTGGCGCTTTTTTGGCGATAGTCATCGGCCAGTTGATGGGCGCTGCCCAGCACACCGCCGTTGAGCACTTTGTTGTAGCTCCACTCCAGGAGGTGAAGCATCATGTTCTCGTTTAATTTCATGGCTGTTGTTGCGGTTTCTGAAAATGGCTTCGCTGCTGCCGCCTGTGATGCCTTAACGGCGCAGGAACAGCGTTTTCTTTTTCTGCTTCAAAACCGGGCCACGATAAGAAGGAGCTGCGGATAAGCGTCATTTTTATGGTGATATAAACAAGAGGCCCGGGATGATTCTTCTGGGTATTCGATGGCCGTTTTCGGCCCCGGTGAAGCCGAGCCGGAGGCATCGCCCATACATATATTCGAGAACAGACTCTATCAACTATTCGATTAAAAAAAAGGCTGTCCCGAACTTTTGAGACAGCCTTTTTTATTGACCTGTTTTGTTGTCATCCTTTAAGAAAACCAGCCAATCTGTTGCGGGTATCTGTCGCTCCGGCAGCATCGTCATATTTATTGAACCCTCCAGGTTACGTGTATCCAAGGCTCCAAAGGAGCCCTGTGTTCATGACCATCCAACTCGAGTGGTGCGGTTGCTGAAATATTTGGCTGGGCGCTTGTTTTACCAACACAGGGCTCCATCCGGCAGACAAACCTGCCTCTGCCTTTTGATACCGAAGTAAAAAGGAATCAGATTGTTGGCGACCCGCCCGTTACCTGCACCGTAGAGCAGGTCATGTAGCTTCCTTCCTGCGAAGCCAGCAGCACATAAGCGCCGGCCAGCTCAGCCGGTTGGCCTGCCCGTTTCAGCGGTACATTCTCCCCAAAGTTTTTTACTTTTTCGGCCGGCATGGTCGAAGGAATCAGAGGCGTCCAGATGGGGCCCGGCGCCACACAATTCACACGAATGCCTTTTTCGGCCCACATCTGCCCCAGCACCACCGTAAAGTTTTGAATGGCTCCTTTCGTGGGCGCATAGGCCAGCAAAATGGCCGAGGGTTTATAGGCCTGTACCGAGGTGGTGTTAATGACCGAACTGCCCGGCTTCAGGTGCGGCTCGGCCGCCTTACAGAGGTAATACATGGCGTACACATTGGTGCGGAAGGTGCGGTCCAGTTCCTCGGCCGATAGTTCCTGCAGCGACTGATGGGTTTCCTGGTAAGCGGCGTTGTTCACCAAAATGTCCACGCCGCCGAGTTCTTTTACCGCCCGGTCCACGATCATTTTGCAATGTTCTTCGTCCTGGATATCACCGGGCACCACTACCGCTTTGCGTCCGGCCTGCTCTACCCATTTGGCCGTTTCCCTCGCGTCTTCGTGTTCGTTCAGGTAAGAGATCAGCACATCGGCGCCTTCGCGGGCATAAGCAATAGCCACCGCCCGGCCAATGCCCGAATCGCCACCCGTGATAATGGCTTTCATGCCGGCAAGCTTACCGCTTCCTTTGTAAGATTCTTCGCCGTGATCGGCCTTTGGATTCATCTCTTTTTCCGTACCGGGAATGGACTGGTCCTGCTGCGGGTACGGCGGCTTTGGATATTGCTCAACCGGGTTCTGCATCTTGTTTTCTATTCCGCTCATATTCTTCTTTTTTTAAAAGAAGGAGGGTCATAAAAATCAAACCAATCTTTTCTTTCCGGCAAACTGAAAACAAAAATTTCCCCGGGCCAATGGCTGGCCTTTCTGGTGATCCGCTGTTTCGGGCCGATGGGACTGCAAAATGAGGAAAAATAAAACGGGAGTGTGGCGTCCTGCACTAAAGCTTCATGGTTACCTCTATGCGGTTGTTGTCGGGGTCGAGGGTTTCAAATTCATAATAGCCATCGCCGGTTCGCCGCGGGCCGCTGAGTATCGGATAGCCGCCGGCTGCCAGCTCCTTTGCTTTTTGCTCTACCTCTGCCATGGTGGCTACGCCAAAGGCCAGGTGAATAAGGCCGAGGCGCTGCGCCGTTACGGTATCGTTGGCATTCGGCGGAATGCTGTCTTTCGCCATCAGCTCCAGCCTGGCGCCGGAGGCAAACGAAAGAAAATAACTCTCGAAACCTTTTGCAGTATTGCTGTATTTATCACCGGCAACGGCGCCAAAGTATTGTTGATAATAATCCTTCAGCCGTTCCAGTTGCGCCGTCCAGATGGCGACATGCTCCAGTGTCATTTAAAGAAATTATCAAGAGGAGAAAGCCCTACACCTCCAAAGCGATCAAAGAATGTTTTGCAGTTTAATGTGCTGAAGGAGCATGATGGTTTTGCCATCTTTTATTTCGCCGCTGCGGATCATCGCCATAGCCTGATCAACGGGCAGCTCCAGCACTTCAATGTTTTCTTCTTCATGGTCAACCCCGCCGCCGCCCGTTACTTTCATGGCCGCTGCATATTCGGCAATAAAAAAGTAGAGGATCTCGGTTACGGAACCCGGCGACATATACGCTTCAAAAACCTTCTCTACATTGGCGATCCGGTAGCCGGTTTCTTCTTCGGTTTCACGGCGAATGCAGTCTTCCGGGTTGTCTTTATCCAACAGGCCGGCACAGGCTTCTATCAGCATACCAGTTTTGTTGCCGTTGACAAAGGTGGGCAAACGGAACTGCCTTGTGAGGATCACTGTTTTTTGGTGCCGGTTATAGAGAAGGATTGCGGCGCCGTTTCCACGGTCGTAGGCCTCGCGGCTTTGCGTGTGCCGGCTGCCGTCTTTCTTGCTGTACTGATAAGTAACCTTGCGCAGGGTGTACCAGTTGTCGGAAAGCACTTTTGTGTCCAATATCTGAATGTCGTGGATCATGCGTAACAACAGCCGTTGTGGTTGGCTTGCGGAAAGGTAATCAGGAATCGCTTTTCCTGCAATGTCACCTGAATAAGCAGCCACCGGATCATCCGTAGCCCCCCATTAAATACCTTATTTTCGGGCAGTGACGCTGTACATAAAAAACATGGTGTGCAACCGCTGCATTAAGGCGCTAACTGGTATTCTGACCGATCTGCAGCTTTCCTACACCACCGTGCTGCTTGGCGAAGTAAGGCTGCCGGAAGAGCTGCCGGAAGCGAAAAAACAGCAACTGGCTGCGCGGCTGCACGAAGAGGGCTTCGAACTTATTGACAATAAAAAAACGCAACTGATTGAACAGATCAAACGGCTTCTTCTGCAGCGCATCGCCAGCGATCCGGATGACGCGGTAGATAATTTATCGCACCATCTTTCGTCAAAGCTCCGCCTTGATTATGCTTATATCAGCACGTTGTTTTCCTCTATTGAAGGCATTACTATTGAAAAATATTACATCGCTCAAAAAATAGAAAGAGCAAAAGAATTGCTGGTGTACGATGAACTTTCGCTTTCGCAGATTGCCGACAAACTGGGCTACAGCAGCGTACAGCATCTTTCCAACCAGTTTAAAAAGCTCACCGGGCTCACGCCATCGCACTTTAAGCAAATCGGTGCAGAGCGCCGCAAACCGCTTGACCACATCCATTAGTACAAGTAGCAAACAGAAGCGCCTTATTTACCTATCGGCACTTACTTTCTATTATTCACCACTCACCACCGGCCCCTCACCAAAAAATCCTGCACATCTTTCTAAAAATCGTGTAACAATCACCGGCCCGGCCGGATGGAGCTTTGTACTAACAAAACACGAAACAAAATGAAAAAGATGACAATGTCCACCAACATGCATTGCAGCCGTTGCGTGGCAAAAATCGGAGAGTTGCTGAATGCAGAGCCGCAAATTCATCACTGGACCGCCGATGTCAGTTTGCCAAACAAGCCCATTACCGTTCATGGCTCTATCACCGAGCAAGAAGTGGTGAAATTAATTGAAAAGGCAGGCTTTAGCGTTGACAGTAAAACGCCTGCGGCCTGCGACATGCAGAACGATCACGAAACAACGAAACAAACCGGTTTCTGGCGCGACCGTAAAACCTGGCGACGGGCCTCGTTTAATACCCTCAACTGCTTGATAGGTTGCGCCATCGGCGACTTTGCCATGATCATTTACCTGCAGGTGTATTATCCGCAAACACCTATGTGGCTGCAAATGCTGCTGGCAGTAGCGGCCGGTCTCATTACTTCCGTGGCGCTGGAAACAACCATCATGCACTACCGCGAAAAATTCAACTGGAAAAAGGCGTTTCAAATGGCGGTCTCCATGTCTTTTCTTTCCATGGTGGCCATGGAAATTGCCATGAATGGCACCGACTTCATGATCACCGGCGGCAAAGCGCAGTTAAGCTCCGCCGGCTATTGGCTGGCCTTTATCCCGGCCGCCGTGGCAGGTTTTTTGACACCGATGCCGTACAACTACTACCAATTGAAAAAACACAATCGCTCGTGTCATTAATAAAGAAGCCATGAAAACCTTACTTAGCCTACCTGCGCTTCTGCTGCTCAGCATCGCGGCAGGCGCACAGCATCCGGAACACAAGCACCCTGCCGATACGGCAAAGAATCCCGTGCAGAAGACAGCAACATCCGGACCCGATCACAGTACGCATCAGCACGGCGCGGCGGATACAACCAAACCAAAAAATAGCACGAGCAATACAGCGCACAGGCATGCTGCCACCGGCACTAACCAGCAGCTGGGGCACCATGCACAAACCAATCATTCCATGAGCCATGCCTACTCCCGCAACCTGCCCATGACGCGGAACGGATCGGGCACCTCGTGGCAGCCGGATAATTCACCGATGTATGGCTATATGTATCATTCCAAAAACTGGATGTACATGCTGCACGGCAATACATTTTTGCGCTATAATAAACAGGATCTTTTCGACCGGGGAAGCAGGGGTGATGCGAAATTTGATGCGCCCAATATGTGGATGCTGATGGGGCAGCGGAACGTTGGCAAACGCGGTCTCTTTCATTTCAGCGCCATGCTTTCGGCCGATGCCATTACGGTGGGGCAAAGCGGCTACCCTCTCCTGTTTCAAACCGGCGAAAGCTATAGGGGCCAGCCCCTGATTGACCGCCAACATCCGCACGACTTTTTTTCCGAACTGTCAGTAAGCTACGCACATGCGCTTTCACCGAAATCGGATTTGTTTATTTACCTCGGTTATCCCGGCGAACCGGCGCTTGGTCCATCGGCCTTTGTGCACCGTGCCTCCGGCTTTATGAATCCTGATGCGCCGCTGACGCATCACTGGGTGGATGCCACGCATATAACATTTGGCGTAGCCACACTTGGTTATCGTTATGGCAACATCAAGCTGGAAGCATCGGCATTCACCGGCCGCGAGCCTGACGAGAACCGTTACAATTTCGACAAGCCGCGTTTTGGCTCCTGGAGCGGACGCTTATCGTTTAATCCCAATGGCAAATGGGCCATGCAGGTTTCGCATGGCTTTATCAAGGAACCGGAAATTCTTCATCCCGGCGAAAATGTAAACCGCACTACGGCCTCGGTGCAGCACAGCCTGCGGGGCTATGGCGAGACCTTTACCAATTTCACAGCGCTGTGGGGTATGAATAAAACAAAAGGCCATGCTGGCGAACATGGCGTGCTGCTGGAAGGATCGCACCAAAAGCGCCGGACTGCTATATACAGCCGCTACGAGTTTGTGCAGAAATCAGTAGAAGAACTAGGCCTGAGCGAAGCGGTGTTTGGACACGATGCGCTGTTTCCGATTCATGTCCTCACGGCCGGATCAAGCTATGATTTGTTCAGTATCGGTAAAACGAAAGTGGCGCTCGGCGGGCAGTTGACTTTTTTTAATCCGGACAAACGCCTGACAAATCTGTATGGCGATACGCCGGTGGCCGGCCAGGTTTACCTGCGCATTTACCCAAGAGCCATGGGTACCCAGGCCGGACGATTGGATTTACCGTATTGAGAACGGGTGAGTGGCGCCGGGTTGAAGCTGACTGCTGGTTCGTTTATAATAAAACAGAAAAGCACAAAAGCCGCAGGGTTGAGGCTTTTGTGCTTTTACAAAAAGGGCCTGCTTATTTCACAAAGCTTTCCTGTATGCTTTCGTTGCCGGCCCTGATCACCAAGCGGTACATGCCGCTGGCCAAATGGCCTACGGCAATTTCGTTATTGGTCAGCAGCGATGCCTGTGAACGAGCTACTACCCGTCCGCCGTAGTCCACCACCGAAGCTTCGGCCTTCTGCTGGCCAGGCAGGCCTGTCACTACAAATCGCAGCATGCCGTTGGTTACCGGGTTGGCAAGAATAGTAAGCGCACCGCGGCCACCCTGGTACGATACTTTGATGATGTTGGAATACCGAACGGCGCCATTTGCTTCGTTGATTTTTAACCGGTAGAGCAGCACCTTGCCAATGCCCGTCAGCGGCATATCGCTAAAGCGGTAGCTGGCTGAAGCGCCTGCACTATTGGCCGAAACCGTGCCCTTCTTCGTCCAAACGCCGGTGGCCGGATGTTGCTGCTCCACCTCGTACGACAGCAGGTCGGTTTCCTGTGATGTGCTCCAGCTCAGGGCCACTTTTTCCCGCTCACGGGCAGCATTAAACGTTAAGAGCTTCAGCGGCAGCACCAGGTTGCCCAGTTGTGCCCGCAGCTCGCCCGACATAATATTTTGCGAGTGGATGTTGACATACATGGCTCCGTTGATCATGGCCGCCACCTGGTCGGGTGTTAGTGTGCCGCTGCCGTTGACAGTGCCGGCGGTGGACAACGATACCGACAAAGGCAGAATAACCGGCCCATTTTGCCCGGGGCGCTCCTGGTGAATATGCGCCATTACGGCATTGCTGCCAAGGCCGGCAAAAGAACCGGTGACATATACGTTGCCGTTTACGGCATCAAGTAAGGAGGTAACGGTACCCGACCCTGCCGACCCGTTTGCCGGCACTTCCTGGCTGCCCTGCAGCACACCCTGGAAATAATGCGACTTGCCAGCAGCCGTGTAGTAGAGCTGCATTCTTATTTCGCCGGCCGCATAGGTGCCGGTGCTATGCACGTTCACATACAGGAGGCCCGAATACAGTTCTGCCTCCTGCCCCTCGGTAATGGTGGTCGCAAGCGAAAGGGTTCCGGTAGTGCCGCCGGTGTTGGCAATGTTGTAAATAACGGGGCCATCGGCATTCCAGGCGGCCGGGCCGTGAATATGCGAACCGCTGATGGTATTGCTGAGGTTTTGATAATCGCCGGTCAGCTCCAGCAAATTGGTGTTGGGGTCGTACTTCACAATCACGGTGCCGGTGGCGGACGAAGCGTTGGGCGTTGTTTCGTTGGCACCGGAGAGGGCGCCGCCAAAAAACGTTTGCTGGGCCGAGTTAGCAAGCTGCCCGCGAATTTCGCCACCCAGGTAATTGCCGCCCGGGTAGGTGCCGCTGCTGTGTACATTCACATAGGTGCCGCCGGTGTAGAGCTGTGTTTCCTGCAGATCGGTAATATCGGCCACAACTTCCAGCACACCGGTGGTGCCGCCGCTGTTTACTAGCGGAAAAATGACAGCGCCATTGACGCCAAAGCCGCCGAGGTGAATATGCGAACCAGTGATGCCTGCAGTAAGGCCGGTATAGTGGCCGGTCAGGTAAAGCTTGTTGGCGGCTTTATCCACTAGTGCCACGGCCCTTCCCGAAGCCGTTGAAGGTTTCGGCGGCACCTCGGAGCTCGACTGAAGGCGGGCGGTAAGAAAGTCGGTGGCGCCGGTAGTGAAGGTCAACTGGGCCCTGATTTCGCCAGCGGCATAAGTGCCTTGGCTGTGCACATTCACATACATACCTTCGGCCAGCAGGGCGGTTTCCTCTGCTTCGGAGATGGTGGCCGTGGCGCTCAGGATGCCGGTGGTGCCGCCGGTATTCACCAGGTTCACCCGCACCGGGCCGTCTGCATTGGCCGGCGCCTCATGAATGTGCGATCCGCTGATGGTGGCCGAAAGGCCCTGGTAATGGCCATACAGTTCCAGCACATTGGTCACGTTGTTGTACTTCACCACTACCAACCCGGTGGCTGTAGATGAATTTGGGATGGATTCGTTTGCGCCGGAAAGAACGCCTTTGAAATAATTGAACTGGGCTTGCGACAGTAAAGATGTCAATAGAAAAGAAACAAAGAGTAGAAACTTGTTCATACGCAAAATGATTTTTGGGCGAAAAATAAAAGAGCTTTTTAGGCGGGTAAATGTAATGCAAATCAACGCATAATGAACCGGCCTTTGCTGATGAAAATTAAGCTGATCGGCAGCACGGTAGCAGAAGTGAACGGATGGTGAACGGTAATGGGTAGCCGCTAAGGCCGCGGGCCTGCCCGGGGCGGGCAACCGCCTGGTAGTTGCAACAACAGGGGCAATGGTAAATACAAGAAAATACTGCCGGTGGCGATGGCCATCGGCGTTGCAAAAACACAGGGGCCGGACGGTTAGGGTTCCGGCTGTATGAAAAGGCTTCAAAGAAACAATGTATGCAGATTGAACCGGATAAGGCTGGCGGCTTCGTTACTCAACCGGTTCCATTGCTCAAGCGTAAGATGGGCCGACTGTAATGTTTCGGGCCAAAGCATACCGGCTTTGCAGAAAACCCGGGCTAATAAACCTGTTTCGGCCTGAAGCTGCTGCTGAAATTCAGCCACTGTAATGGTTGGCGTCACTACAAAAACGGCGTCTTTAAACCCCGGCACCGCATCGGCCAGAAGCGTATCGCCGGGCAAAACTTTTGGCAGCAGCACACCCTCGCCCCGGCCCTGCCGGTACGAAAAAAACTGCAATTTCAGCAATGGAAACAGCCGGGCAAACTGGTGTTTGATATCATTGATCCTGGTCTTGCCGGTAAATGTCAGTTCCATACAATGGTTTTTGAGGAGGTGAGCCAACAAATTTCCGCCCGCCCTCTTTTTGAAAAGGCGATTATCCTCATTTCCACCTATGAGTCTTGTCAGAAAAAGGTGAGGCAGGCCAGGTTGTTGTCTGCCAGCGGAGCAATCGTTGCACAACCCCTGCCGAACAGGGTTGCTTAAGCGATGAAAAAACAGAAAAAAGAACCTCAACCATTTCCCGCTCTTTGGAGGGAACGATCATAAAAAGAGACAGCGACAACGCCACAAAGTGTGAGCCCGTAAACTGATGGCAACGCGTAATCGTTGCGGCAAGCGGCTGGGCATTGCACCAAAAGAAATAAGCAGGAGCCGGACAATTCCGCCCGGCTCCTGCTTATTATTTTCACCCAAAAAAGGCTGCTGTTTTTTCGCAACCAGGCCGCTGCTATGCCTTCATTGCGGGCAGCTTGTAGCCATTGTGGTACTCTTTCATCAGGTATTGCTTGTTCAGCTTTTCATCGGTCAGCTTTTCAGCCGCTTTGTCCCACACAATGCGCTGTCCGCTTTGGTAGCTGATGTTGCCCAGTTGCGCCACGGTGGCCACATGCGCACCGTCTTCAACAGAGCAATTGAGGTCAGCCATTTTGCGGGAACGAACCACCGCAATAAAATTCTCCCAGTGTTTGTCCAGGCCATTATCCGATGGCTTTACCAGCGGCTTGCTGACTTTGCTTTTGCTCTGGCGCTCTTCTATCACTTCCCATCCGCCGCGGTTCAGGATCAGGGTGCCGTTGTTGCCAATGTAGGCAATACCATGGTCGCGGCCATAAGAGCCATTGTCTATACCCATGGCATGGTCCCACACCAGGTTAAAATCATCAAATTCGTACAAAGCCGTGAGAGTGTCGGGTGTTTCCTGCAGCAGGTCCGGGTAGGCAAATTTTCCGCCCAGCGATACCACTGTCTTTGGCACCGGTGCTTTCATACCCAGCAAACCGTAGTCGAGCAGATGCACGCCCCAGTCGGTCATGAGGCCGCCGGCATAATCCCAAAACCAGCGAAAGTTGAAGTGAAAGCGGCTGGGATTAAACGGCCGCATTTTGGCCGGCCCTATCCAGGATTTATAATCAACACCGGCTGGCGGTGCCGTATCGGGCACAGTGGGCCCGGGTTTCATCCAGCCCTG
The DNA here is from genome assembly GCA_965365435.1 of uncultured Flavisolibacter sp. Lineage (GTDB taxonomy): Bacteria > Bacteroidota > Bacteroidia > Chitinophagales > Chitinophagaceae > Flavisolibacter. Next base: position 154,593 of record CBDUBQ010000007.1, on the reverse strand, counting down.
GTAGCACCATACTTTCACCGTGCGGATGTTGCCCAACTGGCCGGTGCCGATAAAGTCCACCGCATCGCGGAAGTGCTGCTGGCTGCGCTGCCACTGGCCGGCCTGCACCACCCGGTTGTACCGTTTTTGCGCCGCCACCATCGCCCGGCATTCGGCAATGGAATTGCCCACCGGTTTCTCCACATACACATCCTTGCCGGCCTCGCAGGCATGGATCATCATCAGGGCATGCCAGTGATCGGGTGTGCCGATGATGACGGCATCAATATCTTTTTGCTCCAGCAGTTGGCGGTAATCGCTGTAAACTTTCACTTTCGATGCATCTACGTTCAGCTTGGCCAGTTCGCCCAGGCGCTCGGCAATCACGTTTTTATCAATATCACAAACGGCTACCAGGTTGACACCTTTTTGTTTCAGGGCCGCTTTTACATTGGACCATCCCATGCCTTTGATGCCGATGGCGCCAATGTTCACCTGGTCGGCCAGCGGAAAGCCTTTTTTCAGCATGGCAAAAGCCGGTTGGTCAAGCGCCGAAAGAACGGCCGTGCCGCCCAGCAGCAGAGAGGATTGTTTCAGAAAATGACGACGGTGGGACATAGCAAGTTTTTAGCCGGGGAAAGTAGCGAAAATTGCGGTGCGCCACCACGGTTTTTTGACGGCTGCCGCTTGGCACGGGCGGCCGTGTATGCAAAGCAGCACAGGGCGCCGCCTGGCAACCGGCACCGCATTTCTTCGTAACTTTCTTTTGTATTCCCTTGCCATGCTAAAAGAATCTGCTTCCGAGGCGCTGATTGCCCAATTGTTCGATAATCAGCCCGATGGTGTTGTTTGGTATGCCCCGGTGTTGGAGCCGGGTGCGAACGAAAAAATAGTTGATTTTGAAGTGGTGTACTGCAACCACACGGCCGCCCGGATGGTGAACGCCAACCGCGACCGCCTCACCGGCCACCGGCTTATGCATACTGCCGTGCTGGACGAAGCCTCAGCAAAACTCATCTTCAGCCAATGCCTCGAAGTCTGGACCACCGGCGAAGCCATTGAATACACCTATTACAACACAGGCTTCGACTGCTATTTTAATGTACAGCGCAGCAGGGTCAATAACGGCATTCTCAGCATCACCCGCGACCGCACCAAAGAAGTAAGAGCAGAGATGGAACGGCAGGAACAGGAGAAGATGTACCAGCAGATTCTCAACACCTCGGCCGACGGCATCATGCACCTGAAAAGCATCCGTAACGAAAATGGCGAGATCATTGACTTCCGGCTGGCCCATTGCAACAACAAGGGCATGGAAATGGGCCGATTTCCGGCCGATGCGGTGGGCAAACGGCTTTTGCAGCTTCTTCCGCACCTGCAGCAGTCCGACCAACTGAGCCGGCATAAAGCGGTGGTGGAAACGGGCGTGCCGCAACGTTTCGAAACTACTTTTTATACTCCCGGCGGCGAGGCCTACGGCTGGTTTATTGTATCGCTGACGAAAATGGCCGACGGCGTCATCTCCACCTTTGTGGACGTATGGGAAAAAAAGAGCCAGGAACAGCAGATACTGGAGCAAAAAACCCTGCTGAACAATATTCTCGATGCTTCGCTCAGTGCCATCTACACCTGCCAGGCGGTGCGGGACAAAGCCGGAGTGATCACCGACTTCACCATTGTGCAGGTAAACCAGCGTTTCCGGGAAGAGATGGTGGTACCCGGCGTAGAGGTGATTGGCCGGCGGTTGCTGACGCAATATCCCGCCACCCGGCAAACACCACTGCCCGAAAAACTGGCGCATGTGGTGGAGACCGGCCAGCCGGCCCGCTTTGAGGTGAATTATAAAATTGACGGTTACAGCGGGTGGTACGATGTATCGGCTGTGCGGCTTACCGGCGAGCAGGTGGTGGTGACCTTTGCCAACATTACCGATCAGAAAAATGTTTTGCTGGAACTGCAACAGCAAAAAAACCTGCTCAGTAATATTCTTCTGCATTCGGCCAACGGCATTTCGGTTACAAAGGTTATCCGCAATGCGCAAGGGGCCGTGGTTGACGGCCGCACCATTCTGGCCAATGACGCGGCGGTGCGGTTTACCGGCATTCCGCGGGAACTGTACCTGAGTAAAACGGCCGCTGAGCTGGATCCGGCTATTATTGATTCGCCCTACTACCAGCTTTGCCTCCTTACGCTGCAAACCGGCGAGCCGCAGTTCACTCAATATTTCCTCGACTTTTCCAAACGCTGGCTGGAGATTTCGATTTCCCGGCTTGATGAGGACCACATCATCACCATCTTTACCGATGTAACGCCTGCCCGCGAGGCGCAACTGCAACGGGAAAACTACCTGCAGGAGCTGAAGCGGTCTAACGAAAGCCTGGAAGAATTTACCCGTGCGGCCTCCCACGATCTTAAGGAACCCATCCGCAAGGTGCAATACTTTTCGGGCCGGCTGAAAACCCACCTCGAAGGGCGGCTGAACGAAGAAGAGAAGAGCATGATGGAGCGCATGGAAAATGCAGCGGACCGCATGAAGCTGTTGGTGGATGATCTGCTTTCTTATTCGCATGTGAACCAGCAACCGGCCGAACGCGAAGACGTGGACCTGACGAAAAAACTGCTGCTGGTACAGGCGGATCTGGAACTACTGATAGCCGAAAAACAGGCAACCATTACAGCGGGGCCACTGCCGGCGGTGAAAGGCTACCGGCGTCAACTGCAGCAGCTTTTTCATAATCTTATCAGCAATGCCCTGAAATACCACAAGCCGGGGGTGCCGCCGGTAGTGCAGATTACGGCGGCACAAACTACCGGCGCCGGCTCGGGGCTAAAAGTGGCGCCCGCCGATGCCGAACGGCTTTTTTACCTGATAGAAGTCCGCGACAACGGAATCGGCTTCGACCAGGCGGACGCTGAACGGATCTTTAACGTGTTTACCCGCCTGCATGGCAACCACGAATACAGCGGTACCGGCGTGGGCCTGGCTATTGTGCGCAAGGTGGTGGAAAACCACCAGGGATATATTGCCGCCGAAAGCGAACCGGATAAGGGGGCTTGGTTTAAGGTGTTGTTGCGGACGGAAGAGTAAGCAATAAGCAGTGCGCAAATGGCAAGCGAAAATAAACAGTGTTGTACGAGGGAATTTTGATCTGATTATTGCCCATTGAAATCATGGCTCCCGATTACGTTCCCACCTTTTTCCCGAATTTCTTCCATTGCATTTTGGAAACCTTCTTTCTCAATGGGCCGGGTGGCATCTTCTATCACGAAGGTGTCGAAGCCTTCGGCCAGCGCATCTTTTGCGGTAAAATAAACGCAGTAATCGCCGGCCAGCCCGGCCAGGTAAACGGCCTTTACACCACGGCCTTTAAGATAGGCCGCCAGGCCGGTGGACTTTAATTGGCCATTATCATAAAAGCCGCTATAGCTGTCAATGTCGGCATTTGTGCCCTTGCGAAAAATGGCTTCTGTTCGTCGCCAGTCCACGGCTGTGGAAAGTTCTGCCCCGGTTGTACCCTGCACACAGTGGTCGGGCCACAATACTTGCGGCAGCCCATGCAGCATGATGGAATCGAAAACGCTTTTTCCGGCGTGGGCTGATGCAAAACTCCGGTGTGCCGGCGGGTGCCAGTCCTGCGTAGCCAACACTAAATCAAACAGGGGTTGCAGGCGGTTTACCAGGGGAATAATTTCATCGCCGCCCGGAACCGCCAAGGCGCCACCAGGCAAAAAATCGGTTTGTATGTCAATCAAAAGAAGGGCTTTCATTTGTTTCAGGCTGGCCCCGAAAATAAAAAAGGAACCCTGCACAACAGGGATCCTTTTTCGCTTTTGTACATTTTGGGGATATCAGCCTGCCGGGTGTCCGCCTTCGCGTTTGCGATTTTCCAATATCGGCTTTGCTTTCAGCTCCACGGCGTATCCCAGGTCGTCGGACAGGCTGTGATCCACGTCATCGCTGATCCAGTGCCGTCCTTCTTTGCGTAATTTTATCGTTGTAGGGGGTGTTTGTTCCGGATTGCCATTGAAGCTGGAAAGTTTAGCAAAGCATTCCCGTCCACTTTCTACCTGCACATCGTAATGGGCAAGCCGTCCACCATACAATACTGCTGCTGTTATTTCCATTGTTGTTCAGTTTTGCCTTTGCTTATCCAAAGATGGTGCCTGTTAAACAATTGGAAATGTAGAAATTGGGCAGCAGAATTTATTCCCCACTTTCCGGAGTTGCCGGACGGCCATCGGCTCTTTGCACGTCGTTTCCCAGGTGCCGCACAATCTTGTCGCCGGTGTCCTGCGAGCCGCTGTAGGCAACGCCGTTTTCAGTTATGCGGCCCTTTGCTTTCAGGTCTTCCTCTACCTGCTCGTTTGAGAGCATGCCGCCTTTGTTTTCCTTATCTGCCATAAACTGTTTTAGGCCTTTGCTGCAAGCGGTGAGCCAGGGGAAAGTTTATGCGTTTGCGGGTTCGCAAGTTCACAGATTGGTTGTTTGAGGTTGGTTTGGCCAGTTGATTGTTTTTGACCCGATGGGTCGCTGCGAATTTCGCAAGCCAGTTTGTGCCATTCGTAATATAACTCGTGTTAGCTTGTTCGCAGCATAATGCGCTGCATACCCTCAAAAACGGCCTTCCACACAATGCCAAAAAACGATTGGGTGGTGAGCCTGGCGGTGCGAACGGCTTCGGCTTTGCGGGCGCCGTTGGAGGAAGGGTGAATAGCATAGCGGTTCAGGATCTTGGTCAGGAACTTTCGCGTGGCTATTTCCCCGGTTTCTTCATCCCGCTTGCGAAAGATGAGCGAAAGATCGTTGTACACCATCTGCACATCCGACGTAGCCTCGTAGTCCTGGCCACGCACAAAAAACTGCACGGAAGAAATTTGCACAGAGGGCACTTCAATATTGGCCAGCCTTGTAGAAATAGGATTGATCTGCGCCGCCGATACCTGGCTGATGCTGCCATTGATATCGAACCGGCCTTCGGCAGAGTCGAGGTAAAAACGGAACGCGGCCCGGATGGGGCTCCCAATGATCTTGCCGCTGGCTTCAGCAGTGGCTATAGGGTTGCGCCGTATCAGTGCCGGGTCGTTGACGATGTTGGAAACGGTGAGGTTGATATCCTCCAGATTGATGGTTCCTTCTTCTCTTGTGTCGGCGTGCTTTTCCGTCACTGCTATCTGCATGTTTCGGGCAATAAATTTTTGAATGCCAATGACGGCATTTGCCTTCAGCAGCAGTTGATGCGGGTATTTTCCTATTTTGCTCGTGTAGCTCTTTTGGCCTTTTTTATCCTGGTACACGGCAAGGGTTGGGTGCTGAAAAACAACACTGTCCGCTTCGGCACGGTTCAGCCGGAGATAGCGGTCGAGACGCAGCCCCATAAAGCTGACTTTATCGAACGTAACCGTGTACCACGACTTGCGCATACTGTCGGACCGTTCGTCGGGGTCTTTAATGGTGGGCTGCAGCTTAAAGCTGTCCACTTCCAGCAGGCGGTTGGCCGAGTTGTAGGTGATCCATTCGGCTTTGAGCTTGTAGGTAGAGTCGGTGGTGCGGAACTTCAGGTCATTGAGCTTAAATGAAAAGTTTTCGACATAACCCATGCGGCTGGTGTCGGTTACCGCCGCACTGTCTATGCGAATGTTCTCAAATTGGGCATCGCACCGGTCAAACTGCAGCTTTCCTTCACTGCCTTCCTGGTTTTTGTACAAAAAACGAATACCGTCGAGCCGGATTTTATTCACCGTCACTTCTTTCAGGTGCGGCTGAATGGCTTTCCACAACGGCAGCTTTTCTGTTGCCACGCCGGCGGCCGTGTCTTTCCGGTTCAGGTAGCGGTTCAGGCGCACATTGGCATCCTTGGAAGAAATTTCATCAATGATTACTTTTTTGCCAAACAGGAGCGAAAAAATGCCGATGCCGTTGATGTTTGCACGTTGCACATCCAGCTCCACCACCATCGAAGGAATTTCGCGGGCCTTTTTCAGCAGGTTGTACTTGTTACTGTCCACCGACACATGGAGGTCATGCACACTTACCCGGCCGCCAAAAAAATTGACGTCCAGCTTACCAAGCGAATAAACATACAGGCCGTCGGAGCCGTCCACAATCAGCGTTTGCAGCCGTTTACGCAGCACAGGCTCCACATAGAATTTCGACAAAAAAACAACCAGGGCCACAAACAACAGCAATACGCCCGAAAGAATCATCAGCCATCTCCTGCGCCTGCCGCCTTTTTTGCTTTTCATAGAGGCAGCCCTGTAAAAGCTGTGCCATCAGCCCATCACAAAGCGGTAGCCAATGCCTTTAATAGTGATGATTTCGATGCCGGGATCGTGCTTAAGGTAGCCCCGCAGCTTGGTGATATACACGTCGAGGGTTCGGCTGTTGAAGAACGAATCGCTGCCCCAGAGCAGGGTCAGAATTTCGCTGCGCTCTACAATCTTGTCGCGAGACTCGTACAATAGCCGCAGCAGTTCGCTTTCGCGGTACGAAAGCTTGCGCTGCTCGGCCGGATGAGTGAGGGTTTGTCGGCGTATGTTGAAGGTGTAGTCGCCCATTTTGGCCTCCTCCTGCCCTTCGGCAGGCGTGGCCTCTTTGTTGCGCAATACGTTCTCAATACGAACAATCAGTTCTTCAATGCTGAAAGGCTTGCGGATATAGTCGTTGGCGCCCAGCTTAAACCCGGTGACCACATCGGTGGTTTGCGAGCGGGCACTGAGAAAGATGATGGGAACAGCCGTGTCTTTTTCGCGGATTTCATCGGCAATGGCAAAGCCGTCTTTGTTGGGGAGCATGATATCCAGCACACAGACGTCGGGTTTGGCTTCGATGAAACGCTGCAGGGCCCTGCCGCCGTCTTCTTCCAGCACCACCTCGTAGCCGCGGCTTTCCAGCGTTTCGCTTACGATCTTGGCCAGAAACGTTTCGTCTTCTACATACAAAACCCTTGTTTTTTTCATGGAGTGAAGTTAGGCAGACCGCCGGGGTTTTTTAAAAAACCGGGAGGCCTCAACTATTTTCCGCCTCACCGCTAAAAGCTGAAAGACCATTGCCCTCCTACGCCTGCCTCCTCGGCAGTGTGATCACAAAGCGGCTTCCGAGGCCTTCTTCCGACAAAACTTCGATTGTTCCTTTGTGTTTTTTCACCACGTGCGACACATAGCTGAGGCCCAGCCCATAACCTTTGGCATCGTGCACATTGCCGTGCGGCACGCGGAAGAATTTTTCGAAGATGCGCTGGTGATACTCCGGCGCAATACCAATGCCGTTATCGGCCACCACCAGTTGCAGGTTTTCGCCGGCATTGCTGATGCCCACTGTAATCTGCGGTTTATCGCGGCTGTATTTCAGGGCATTGTCCAGGAGGTTAAACAGCACGCTCACCAGGTGTAAGCGGTCGCCCTCCAAGGTGGTGATACCTTCGGCCTGCACCTGCACGCAGGCTTTTCGTTTTTCGGCCTGCAGCCGCAGCGACGAAGTCACTTCTTCCACTAACTGGCGCATATCCAGCGGTTCGTATTTAAGCTCGATTTCTTTTTTTTCAAACATCGAAAGCTTGAGCACTTTGTCCACCAGCAACGAAAGGCGGTTGAGCTCATTGGCCGAAATATCGAGATACTCTTTTGTTTTTTGCGGATCGAGGCTGGCGCTGAAGTTTCGCAGGGCTTCAATAGCCACACTCACGGTGGCAATAGGCGTCTTCAACTCGTGGGTGATGTTGGAAATAAACTCGTTTTTAATGGCCGAAAGCTTTTGCTGGCGCAAGAGGTTGCGGTAAAGCAGGGTAAACGACAGGATGGTGAACCCAACCAGGAACACCGAAAACAAAATGGCCGACGACATGCGCCGGAGCAGCAGCGGAAACACATTTCCCAGGTCAAGGCGGTAGGTCACCGGATTGGCAAAGCCCAGGGTTACCTCGTTCCAGCGCGGCCGTTCTTCCGCGGCCTCCTGGGTTTGCACCCGCCTTACAGTAAACGGCACATTCAGCCGCTGCTCCCGCAGCTTTTCTTCATAGGCTTTCACAATTTCCCGCACACGAATGGTGTCCTGTAGCGCATCCACATCAAATAAAAACTGCATGATGCGATTCTGACGGGGCGAAATATTGTCGCTGAAAACGCGAATGCTGTCGCCGCTGCGAACGATCATCCGGGGCTGGCTGCTATCGAAGGTGCGCTGCATCAGCACGTCCATCATTCCCATCATTTTATCCCGCTGCACCATTCGCATACGAGGCCGGTGACTTAATTCCCGTCTAATTACTACCTGCGAACCGCCGGAGTCGGCGGCCAGGCTGTCGAGCCGCAGCTTGGAGGTTTGAATGGTGCGGATGGTTTCGCGAAACAGCATGTTGGTGCGCATGTCCAGCGTTCGCTCCTCCCGTTCGTAAGCCTTGCTGAGCCAGTAAATCTGAAAACCGGCAATCGCCAGTATGGTGATGGCCATCAGCACCGGCATCCACCTGATATTTCGAACATTGACCATTCAAACAAAAATAGCCCTTCTGTTTACCGCTCATCATTCCCTTAACTATTATTAACGTGGTTTCAACGGCAATTAACGGCCTGTAAAAAACCGCTATTTTACATTTGGAACAAACGCAATTGTTATGAAGAAACTTTTTCTGCTGGCTGGCTCCCTGCTAACCCTGGCAGCCACGGCGCAAACCAAAGAAGGCCGCGTGGTGTACGAACGCACCACCCAAATGAACAATATGCGGCTGATGGGCGGCGGCGGCAACCTGCCGCCCGAGATTCAGGCGCAAATGGACCGTATGCCCAAGTCCCGCACCGACCAGTTTGAGCTGCTGTTTTCGCCCGAGCATTCGCTGTACCAGTTTTTGCCCAGCGCCACGGCCGATGAGGGCAACAACACGTTTTCGGGCGGGGGCATGGTGATCCAGATGCGGACCGCCGGCGCCAACGAAGTGACCTATGTGAACTATGCCAGCGGCACCCGTGTGGACCAGCGGGAGGTGATGGAAAAAAACTTTGTGGTAACCGATACCATTCAAAAAGTGCAATGGAAGCTAAGCGAAGAAACAAAACCGATGCTCAACTTCACGGCCCGCAAGGCCACCGGCTCTACGATTGTTAACCGCCCCAGGATAACGATGGAGAACGGCGAAATGAAACGGGAGATGGTGACCGACACCCTGCAGGTGGTGGCCTGGTACACCACCGATGTGCCGGTGCCTACCGGCCCGGGCTTTCAGGGCCAGTTGCCGGGGTTGATACTGGAACTGGACATCAATAAAGGGCAAACGGTTACCCGTGCCATTGAGTTCTCGCCCAAGGTAGCGCTCAATAAAATCAAAGAGCCAAAAGACGGCAAACGCCTGACGGCGGCTGAGTTCAGCAAAGAGCGGGAGAAAATGATGGAAGAAATGCGGCGCAATATGCCGGCGGGGAATGTGATGAGGGTGCAGTAAAAAAAGCTATCGCGGGCCCTCCGGATCCTCCAGTGGGGGAGCCGGAGGGGGCTGCCTGACCGCTACAACAGCGACCGTCTTCAAGAGAGAGCGTCCGGCGGAGGCCCTGCCCTGGCGGAAGATTGTCCCCGGCCCTGCCGGAGGAAGGTTTTCAGCCGACCGTGCATAAAACCATTTTTTCTTCTACTCCTTACCGTGTAGCTTGCAGCCGGAACCGTGTGCCATGAATTTCAACAACATTTTATTCCTCGATATCGAAACCGTTTCGCAGGCCGAAACCTACCAGCAGCTTGACCCAGAATGGAAAGCACTGTGGGATCACAAAGCCCGGTCGCTTACCCGCGGCCCCGAAAGCGAAAGCGGCGAAGAGGTGTATCACCGCGCCGGCATCTATGCCGAATTTGGCAAGATCGTTTGCATCTCGTGCGGCTGCCTGCAAGGCCATGGCGAGGATAAAAAGCTGGTGATAAAATCGTATTTCCATCACGATGAAAAAAAACTGCTGCAGGACTTTGCCCATATGCTGCAAGGCTGGAGCAACAGCGCCGATAAATTTCTTTGTGCCCACAACGGCAAAGAGTTCGATTATCCATACCTCTGCCGGCGCATGGTCATCAACGGGATAGAGATACCGGAGGCGTTAAAGATCTCGGGCCGCAAGCCCTGGGAAGTGCGCCACCTCGACACCCTGGAGATGTGGAAATTTGGCGACTACAAAAGCTACACCTCCCTGAAGCTTTTAGCAAAAGTGCTGGGCATTCCCTCGCCCAAAGATGATATTGACGGCAGCATGGTCAACGGCGTGTACTGGGCCGATAGAGACCTGGAGCGCATTGTGGAATACTGCCAAAAGGATGTTATAACACTGGCGCAGGTGCTGCTTCGCTTCCATTGCGAACCGCTGGTGAAGCCGGCGAATGTTGACATAAAAACATTGCGCAAAGCCGATGCCTGAACCGATGAAACGCTACTGCCTGGTTATTCTGGCCAACCTGGCCTTCTTAATAGCCTGCAAAAAAGAAGAACCCGGCGAAGACCGTTTTTGCTGGCAGCGCATTGACAACTTTGGCAACAACCTGGACCAGGTGTGCGATAAAACCGAAGCTGAAATGAAAGCTTTGTACCCTGGTGACTGCGGCTATTACAAAACAGACGGTGAAAAAAGCTGCTGGCTGATCCATAATGCTGTTTTTCCCAACACAACCCGGGAAGGCGCCGAACTGATGGCTCGCTGCTTCTACGGCGGGAATGTTACCCCTCAGAAAGTTGCCTGCGATTATTGCCGGCGATGGTACCACCGGCAAAAAAGAACCTACAAACCAACGGGTTCCTTTGCTTATTCGCCCACAACCAGCGAACAGTTTTGTGGCGACACGGCCACCAAATTATTCCAGGGGCGGCAGGTGGTACTGCGGGAAACGGCCGATTCGCTGATCATTGTGCAGTTCAGCAACGATGGTGTCAACTGGTAATTATTTCTTTGTTCATGAATAACCGAACCAACTACTCCTCCGGCGCCGTTTGGGAAGACAAAGTCGGCTATAGCCGTGCAGTAAAAGTAGGCAACCACATTGAGGTCAGCGGCACCGTAGCCTCCAACGAAAATGGCGAAGTGGTGGCCAGGAACGATGCCTACGGCCAAACGAAATTTATTCTGCAAAAAATAGAAAAAGCATTGCTTGAAGCTGGTGCCTCGCTCAACGATGTCGTTCGCACCCGGCTGTTCGTCACCGATATTTCCCGCTTTGATGAATATGGAAAAGCGCATGGCGAAGCCTTTCATACCATAAAGCCCTGCACCTCCATGATTGAGGTAAAAGGACTGGTAGCCCCGGACTACCTCATAGAAATAGAAGCAACGGCCATTATTGCAGGCTAATGCCTTTTTGATTCAGGTACTCTTTTTTAATGGCTACGCCTATGCCAAAAAACGACTGGCCCGTACGCTGCTGAACGCTGGAATATTGTTCGATGAATTCTACGCAGGTGTACATATCAGCCTGCGTTTTTATTTCTGCCCATAGCTTTTGCACACCGGGGCAAATAACGCTCGAAATATCATGCAGCACCATCACACCGCATCTGTCCTTCACTGCCAGGTAATCGTTGCGGCACTCCACTTCGCCATGATTGCCATCTATCAGCACCAGATCAAAAAAGCCTTCTTCCACCAACCTGTCTTTGAAGCGCTCCGATTGCGAATCGGCCTGAAAGAAATGAACGTGCGAATGCCGTTTGGCATATTCAACAACCGAAGGCGCATAACCCAGATCCACGCCAAGAGCTTTTTGCAAAGACTGAAATTTTTGCAAATACTCCACTGTAATTAAAAAGGTGCCGCCGTGCCGTACGCCGATTTCGAGGTACGACGAGATTTTCAGCCTCGACAACAAAACCAGGTATTTGCTGAACTGGTTGGGATATTGCCAAAAACGCAACCCCTCTCCTGCTCTTGCCTGAAGCTCGACTGGCATTTGATAAAGCAGTTCGTCGTTCAGGCCCAGTTGTGGCAGCAGGCCATGTTCCAGTTGGCCGGCCTGCGCTAAAAACCCGGTGTCTTTTGACCGGATCAGTGCCAACCGATCCAGGTCAATCGGTTTCATTTTCTCCCACTTTGTGCGAAGAATAAAATCTACGAGCGGCGCCGGCAACGCCCGTTTCAAAAACAGTTTTATCCGGTGCAGGGGGTTCATGCCGTAAATATATTGCCGGCAGTTGCTTTGGCCCGTGCTTTATTTTTGCGGCTTTCCTAAGACGAAACAACATGATTCAACTGCAAAGCAAGCTGCCCACCGTAGGCACTACCATATTCACCGTTATGAGTTCGCTGGCCGCGGAGCACAATGCCATCAATCTTGGCCAGGGCTTTCCGGATTTCGGCATGAACGAGGAGCTGATTGCCGGGGTAGATGAGGCCATGCGCAAAGGCTACAACCAGTATGTGCACATGAACGGCTACCTGCCCTTGCGGGAGGCTATTGCCGAGAAAGTGGCTTTTTTGTACAAAACAGAGATTAACCCGGATACCCAGATCACAGTGACTCCCGGCGGCACATACGGCTTGTACACAGCCCTCACCACCATTTTGCAACCCGGCGATGAAGTCATTGTATTTGAGCCGGCCTATGATTGTTACATTCCCGCTATTGAACTCAATGGCGCCAGACCTGTGGTGCTGCAGTTGACCTTTCCCGATTACAAGATTAACTGGGCGGAAGTAAAGCGGCGGGTGACCGAAAAAACAAGGGCTATCATCATCAATTCGCCACACAACCCCACCGGCAGCGTACTCACCGCGGACGACATCACGCAACTGCGGGACGTGGTGAAGGGTACACAGATCGCCATCATCTCCGATGAAGTGTACGAGCACCTGATCATGGATGGCTACCGGCACGAGAGCATTTTGAAATATCCCGATCTGCTGGAACGGTGTTTTGTTTCGTTTTCGTTTGGCAAAGTGTATCACTGCACCGGCTGGAAGCTGGGTTATTCCATTGCGCCGGGATACCTGATGAAAGAGTTCCGGAAAATTCACCAGTACAACGCTTTTTGCAGCGATACACCCAAACAAGTAGCTTTGGCTTCGTTTCTTCAAAAGCGGGAAAACTACCTTGACCTGGGTTCCTTTTTGCAAAAAAAACGCGATTATTTTCAGAACGGCATGCTGCAAACAAAGCTGGAGCCTTTGCCAACACATGGCAGCTATTTCCAGATTTATTCGTATAAAAATATTTCCGGTGAAAGCGAGAAAGATTTTGCCATTCACCTGACTAAAGAATACGGCGTGGCTACCATTCCGGTGGCGGCTTTTTACCAGCAGGAAGTAAATCACCAGGTGCTGCGTTTTTGTTTTTGTAAAAAAGAAGAAACGCTGGATAAGGCTATTGAACGGTTGCAGAAGGTATAAGCGGTTTTCGGTTGGTGGTTTGTAGTTGGTGGTTGAATACAACGGCGGCAGGGGCGGCCATTTCGTGGGCCATCCAGATGATGTTCGTACAATCTCTTTCATCAGCAAAACTTCTTTTTGTTATTGACTATAGCTGTTTCTCCACCCGCAAACTTGTAAACCTGTAAACCCATAAACTTTCTTTGCGGTTACTTTGTCCCAAAATTTTTGCTGTGCAGCCAACCGTGCTTTCCCGATCGCAGTATGCGGTGTTGTTTTTTTTGCTGGGCGTGGTTTATCTCATTGGCCTGTTTGTGCCGTTGATGGATAACGACTCGGCGCACCATGCCAACATTGCCCTGCGCATGTACCTCACCGGCGATTATGTGAGTTTGGTTGATCATGGCCACGACTATCTCGATAAGCCACACCTGCACTTCTGGTTGTCGGCGCTTAGCTACAATGTTTTTGGCGTTACGGGATTTGCGTACAAGTTTCCATCGTTTCTTTTTACCCTGCTGGGCACCTACTCTACTTTCCGCCTTGGCAAAAGCTTATACAACAGCGAAACAGGGCGCCTGGCAGCATTGATCACCGCATCGGCCTTTGCGTATATTTTAGCTAACAACGATGTGCGGATGGATGCGATTCTTACAGCGTCCATCGTTTTAGCCACGTGGCAGTTGGTGGAATGGGTGAATAACAGAAAACTGATAAATGTAATTGGTGCAGCCTTGGGCCTGGCCCTTGGTTTTTGCACCAAAGGCCACATCGGCGTATTTACACCGGCGGTGGGTGTGTTGTTTTACATCCTGTACAAACGCAACTGGCGCAGCTTTTACCACTGGCATTTATTCGTGCTGATTTTGGCCTTTGCCGTTTTTATTTCGCCGGTGGTTTATTGTTACTACCTGCAGTACGATCTGCATCCGGAAAAAGTCATTCGCGGAAAAAGCGGCCGGTCGGGTGTGGCTTTTATTTTATGGACGCAAAACTTTGAGCGTTTCCAGGGCGATTCCTTCGGTGCCGATGCCAAGAACGATTACCTGTTTTTCTTTCATTCCATGCTTTGGGCCTTTGCACCGTGGAGCCTGTTGGCTTTTGTGGCATTTTTTAAAAAGCTGAAAAACTTTGCCGACCGGGAAGGCGAATGGCTGACGCCGGGCACATTTATCATCATGGCGCTGATGCTCACGTTCTCGGGCTTTAAGCTGCCACACTATCTCACCATTATTTTCCCGGCCACGGCGGTGATGACCGCTTCCTTCCTGATCAGCCGTTGGGAAGGGCGCAAAAATCTTCGGCCATTGTTGCTGACGCAAATTATTCTTTGCAGTCTTTGCCTCCTGCTGGCAGGCGTCATTAATGTGTGGGCCTTCCCCATCACAAACCTTTTTGCCATCGGCGGCTTTTTCATTTTGCTTTTTGCCAGCGGAGTTTTTCTGTTGCGGGTGCGGCTGCCGCTTCCCAAACTTGTTTTTGCCTCGGTGCTTACATCTGCCGTGGTTTTTTATCTGTTGAATGCCAATTTTTATCCGCAGCTATTGCGGTACCAGGGAGGGAATGAACTGGCCTTTGCCACCAGAGAAAAAATAGATCCGAAGACGGTTTATTTTATGCCCGGTGTTTATAGCTCATCGTATAATTTTTATACGGCCGAACTCCGGAAGGAACTGACCGATTCGGTACGGCAACAGGCATCGCCTTTATGGATTGTAACCGACCTTACGCGGCTGCCCGAAATAAAAGGCCCTGTTCTGCAGACCTACGAACATGTTGACTATGAAATTACCACCCTGCAACTGCCCTTTATCCATCCAGGCACCCGGAAAAGCCAGTTGGGCAAGCTGCTTTTGGTGAGAGTGAAATAGCCGATTCATACATTTACGCCATGCAAAGAACCATACGGGCCGAAAAGCTGTTTACCGGCGACGACTGGCTGTATAATTATGAGATTGTGATCGAAGACGGCATTATCCAGGCCGTATCGCTGGCAAAAGAACCGCCCTTTGTAAACAGCGATGCCGAGACCTTTGTGGCGCCTGCCTTTGTTGACTTTCAGGTGTACGGCGCAGCAGACAAACTGCTGGCTGTTTATCCCGAACCGGCCACCTTGCAGGCTATGCATGACGTGTTTTCGAAAGAAGGCACCTGCCTTTTTCAGCCGACGCTGGCAACTAACACCATCGAAGTTTTCCGGAACGGTATTGATGCCGTAAAAGCTTACTGGCAGGCCGGCGGCAAAGGTGTGGCCGGCCTTCATTTGGAAGGCCCCTGGATTCATCCCGCCAAACGGGGAGCCCATATCGAAAGGGAAATTCATTCGCCCACCGTAGAGGAAGTAAAAGAACTCCTTGCCTACGGCGAGGGGGTTATTAAAACCATCACCATGGCGCCCGACGTATGCAGCGCCGAAGTGCTGGACCTGCTGCTGGCAGCCGACGTGGTGATTTCTGCAGGGCATAGCAATGCTACGTTTGAAGAAGCAACCGAAAGTTTTAACCGCGGCATTCCGCTGGTAACGCATTTGTTCAATGCCATGAGCCCGCTGCACCACCGCGAGCCGGGATTAGTGGGTGCCGCCTTGCAACACCCCGAGGTGGCGGCGTCTATCATTCCCGACGGGCACCATGTGGATTTTGCTGCTATCGCCATTGCCAAAAAACTGATGGGCGAACGCCTCTTTGCCATTACCGATGCCGTTACCGAAACTACCGAAGGCGCTTATCAGCATCACCGGGTAGGAGATAAGTACGAGTGCAACGGAACGCTGAGTGGCTCGGCCATTAGCATGTACGATGCGTTTTATAACCTGGTAAATAAAGGCGGCGTGGAAACGGCGGAAGCCCTGCGAATGTGCTCCCTGTACCCGGCCCGGGCACTGAAGATGCAACACCTGTATGGCAAAATTGCGCCGGGTTTTGCGGCGCAATTGGTAGTGCTGGATAAGCAATTAAAGCTGGTGGAAGTCGTTACCTGACGACAGGCTTAACGGAAAACACTTCTTTGTTTCGTTTAAAATACAGAAGCAGCCAGTTGATGGTAAACGTGGGAATAAAATCAAGGCCGGGTGTCAGCTCTTCGATAAAAGAGAATAAACCGCCCATCAATCCTTTTTTAAACCCAAACAGCTTCCAGAAAATAATAGCCGATACCGGTGCCCAGATCAAATCCAAAAACTCCCCAAAAAACGGAACGGTGTAGGAGGCATAGCCAATGAAATCGAACAACAGGCAAGCCAGCAACGAAGGCATGGGCCGCTGCTGAACCGGTACAACCTGAGGCTGCCTGCGGAAAAAAAGTCCCTTCACGGCCGAATAAGTCTGAATCGCTTTCATTTTTATAATGGAGGATGGTTTTCCCGTTGGAATGACGAAGGTTTTCGCCGCTGCGTTGTATGACGTGAATTGTATTTTGCCGACGGCGTAGCGGGTAACGTATCATTCGGCATCCCTTCCGGAAAAAGCGGCGCCGGCCTAAGGGTTCGTGTTCGGCCCGGCTGGCGTCGTTCAGCCGGCTGTATGGGCCCAACAGGTGTGTTTTGGCAAAAGCAAATAGTCACGCTGTTGGCAGCGTGACTATTTTCAGAAATATAGGCCACTGATTAAAGTTCCTCGTCGTCTTCCGGGTCGTCATCGGTATCTATCACCAGGTCGTCATCGTCCACATCATCGGGATCAAGGTCATCTTCCATTTCTACTTCAAACTCCTCCTCGTCGCCCTCCAGCTCGTCCTCGTCGCCCAGGATCAGGTCATCTTCTTCGCCGGTGTCCTCGTCGCTGTCCACATCATCATCTTCGTCCGGAAAGTAGTGCCCGTTCACCTGGCTGGCCTGGTCGTTCAGAAGGTCATCAATGGTAAGGTCTGACAGTTCGGGCGCCTGATAGTTATTTCCCTTCTTCATAACGTCGTTTTCATGGCATTACTCAAAAAGCTATGCCAGAATCCTGTGTAATGGTAAGCGTTGGAGCATCAGGATTTTAAATCCGGGAAGACGGTTGGCGGCCCTTCGGCAAATGAGGATTTTTTTGCCAGTAGCAGGTCGCTGTACGACTCAGCCATAAAATCTGCTTCGTGTACACCGAGCAGCTCCTGGTAAATGCGGCACTGTTCTTTTAATCGTTCCATACCGATGCCGCCGTCTTTATCAATGGCCTCTACCTCCACAAAATTTCCCAGCCCTTCTACCGTATCAAAATGAAATTTGACGTTTTCGATGAAGTAGATCCGGCGGCGCTTATCCACCACGGTCTTAATGCCCAGTGCCTGCGTCAGGATCTGCTTCAGGGCTTCGCTGGCGGCGTGTTGGTACAGGATGACATCCGACTGTTTGGCGCCAGCGACATTCTGCCGTTTGTAAAAAATCAGCGATTGCTCAATGTTGCCTTCCCGCAGCTTCAGCCTTCCATCGGGCACGTTGAAGTAAGTGTCTGTCTGGTGATCTTCGCCAACAAACAACGGCTGTTGCTGCAAAAGTGCCTGCTCTGCCGCGGCAATGTTGCGGTGCCTTGCCTTAAACTCAAAATTGATGTGCATGGCGGAAAGGTAGGGTGACAGGAGGCAATGATCAAAAGTGGATAGGTTGATGTGTTTTTAAACACCGGCAGTATCGGTTGTGCGTTTTTTCCAGGGTAGCTGATTTCTTCTATCAACGGAGCCACTGATCAACCTGTCGGCTTACTTTGCCTGCTGCAAACACCGGCCGGGTGGCATAATTTTTTCCCCGAACTTTGGCAAAACGCCTGCGATGACCGGAATCCGCTTAATCCTACTATCTTCTTTTTCCCTTGTTTTGTTTTTATCGTCCTGCGTACCGCAGAAGAAATACCAGGAGGCGCTTAGCCGCGAGCAAAGCCTGATGAACCAAAATACCCGCCTCAACGACGAGATCGTGCGGCTGAAAACCCAGGTCGAAAACCTGCAGAAAGACAATGCCCGCCTGATAGCGCAGGTAGATGAGGCCCTGAAAAAATATTCACAGGCTTCGGGCCAGGCCAACCTTACACAGCAGCAACTGGAAGCCGAACAGCGCCGCCTGCTGGAGTTGCGCCGTTTGCTGCAGCAGCAAAGCGAAGCCGTGGAAAATCTGCGCAAAAAAATGGCCGATGCCCTTGTGGGCTTCAACTCCAACGAGCTGACGGTTTTTACCAAGAACGGTCGGGTCTATGTCAGCATGCAGGAGAGTTTGCTGTTTCCCTCGGGCAGCGCGGTGGTAAACGAAAAAGGAAATGCGGCGCTGCAAACCGTAGCGCAGGCACTGAACAACAATCCCGATATCAATGTGGTGGTGGAAGGCCATACCGATTCTATCCCTATTCGCCGGACTTTTGAAGACAACTGGGCGCTGAGCGTGGCCAGGGCTACTTCCATTGTGCGCATTCTGACCAATACTTACGCAGTGGATCCTACAAGGGTCACCGCATCGGGCCGCAGCTATTTTGAACCCGTTGACAGCAACAGCACGCCCGAAGGCCGGGCCCGGAACCGCCGCACCGAAATCATTCTGGCGCCGAAGCTCGACCAGATTCTGCAATTGCTGGAGCAAACAAAGGCCATGAGCGAAGCGGGAAGTCAATAGGGGCTGCCCCATAACGATGCAGCGGTGGCCGGCTGCTGTTTGTTTTTTTGGTGGAGGAGAACCTTACCGGTGATGAATTAAAAGGAGTGAATGATGGAAGCGCTTTTTTCAACGCAGATAGCCATGGAAAAGGAAACAGCCGTCTACCGCGTTGTTTTCGAAAACGAACAGTACAATTTTATTCCGGATGGCAGCGGCGGCCGTTTGCCGGCGTTTAGTCTGAAGCGGGAAAATGACGAGTGGCACGAGCAGGACCAATTGCCCCCCGGCATAAAAGCACAGGCCATTGAAGCGTTGGAAAAATACCTCTTGCAGCAGCACTAGCCAGCCACCGGCTCACTCGCCGGTTTCCATATGTGGTGCATCAACCGGCTTCGATTGCGGCGAACCAAACTCCCGCAAATAAATAGAAAACGCAACAACGGCGAATATGGATAAAAATTCGCTTTGCCAGTTTTGAAACGATTCGTACCAAAGGCGGCTGTTACTCAGATAAGCCAGCATGGTTTCGGTTTGTTTTCCCTCCAGCAGCTGGGTTTCATTGTAATCTTTGTTGCTTCCATACCAGTGTATTAAAAACGAAAGCAGGAATAGCGTGAACATGGAAATGGTCAATGAATGTTTGTACAGGCTCAGCAGCAGGCCGCCCTTCTTCACCGGCCAGGGGGCTTTTGCATGCGGTTGCGGCTCCCGGTCCACTTCTTCCTTGCCCGAAAGTTTTTTCGATTCGGAAGAACCGATCTGGCGCAGAAATACGGTGAACCAGACAAACAGGCCCATCTGAAAAAATTCGCTCTCCCAGTTTTCAAATGTGGATTGCAGAAAATGGCCGGTGCCCAGGTAAGGCAAAAAGCCAATCGGCGGTTGCTGGTGTTCGTTAAGAAACTCTATATACTGATGCCAGCCGGTAACGGCCTGCCCCGCTATACTCACCGTAAATAAAAACAGGAAGACAATACTTAAACTATTGCGGTAAAGAAAAGACTTGTTCTGTGTTCCCACCTCTTATTTTGGTGGTACATAAACAAATTTTAAACCACCGGCGTAGTGGCTTTCGCCCGGTCCGGTTTTGCCGCGGCGCTAACTGTTTTGGCAAGCGGGATAGGCTGGTGTTGTGGCTTTGGCCGGGCGGAGTGATAACAGGGGGATTTGCAGGAATTACTTAGTTCCCAAAATCGCCGTCTTTCCGCATTTGCCTTTCCAGCACAAACGTACCAAAGGGTAAAACGGAGGCCAGAAATGGCTTCACCAGCCAGCTAAACGGCTTATGCAAAAGCCCTTTTACTTCCAGCGCCAGCGCCAAAAAAGCCACGAACAAAACGCCGTGCGCCCATCCCACTACCGTTACTGGCAGGGGCTGGCCGGCCAGGTATTTAAGGGGCATGGCTATCAGCAACAAAACAAGAAAAGAAACACCTTCTGCAAATGCCACACGGCGAAACAGGGCCAGGGTTTTATTTGTTTTCATGCGGTCGTCAGTATTAATAATTCACCACCTGCTCTTCCATTGCCTCCGGCAGCTCCCGCCATTCGTACTGCTGGTTGCGGAGCTGTGGCTCAAAACCGGCTTCGCGAATGGCCGCCTGAATGGTTTTTGACGTAAACCGGTGCGGGGCGCCGGCGGCACTTACCACGTTTTCCTCAATCATGATAGAGCCAAAATCATTGGCACCAGCCCGCAGGCAAAGCTGGGCCGTTTGTTTGCCCACCGTTAGCCACGAGGCCTGAATGTTAGCCACATTGGGCAGCATGATGCGGCTGATGGCAATCATGCGGATGTACTCGTCGGGCGTAGTGAGGTTGTGTACGCCGCGGATCTTTGTCAGCAGCGTATCCACGTCCTGAAAGGTCCAGGGAATAAAGGCCAGAAAGCCCTTGGCACCCGCCGGCTTTTTGGCCTGCACCTCCCGCAGGCGCACCAGGTGGTCAAAGCGCTCCGCCAGCGTTTCCACATGGCCAAACATCATGGTGGCCGACGTGGTGATATGGAGTTTGTGTGCTTCGTGCATAATCTGCAGCCATTCGTCGGCGCCGCATTTTCCTTTGGAAATAAGCCGCCGCACCCGGTCCACCAGTATCTCGGCGCCGGCGCCGGGCAACGAATCCATGCCGGCTTCTTTCAACGCTTTCAGCACTTCGTGATGGCTTTTTTTCTCCAGCTTACAGATGTGTGCCACCTCGGGCGGCCCAAGCGCATGCAGTTTTATGGCAGGATATTCCTGCTTTATCTGCCGGAAAGTGGTGGTGTAAAAATCCAGTCCCAGCTCCGGGTGGTGGCCGCCTTGCAGCAGCAACTGATCGCCGCCGTAGCGGATGGTTTCTTCAATCTTTTTGCGGTAGGTGGGCATATCGGTGATGTACGCCTCGGGATGTCCGGGTATGCGGTAAAAATTGCAAAACTTGCAATTGGCAATACACACGTTGGTGGTATTCACGTTCCGGTCTATCTGCCAGGTGACCTTGCCGTGCGGCACTTTTTCCCGCCGCAGCGTGTCGGCCACCAGCATCAATTCGGTCAGCGGCGCCTTTTCAAACAGCGCCATCCCCTCTTCGATGGTTAAGAATTCGGAACGCAATGCCTTGTCGTAAAGCGAAGAAAGATTCATAGCGGCGCAAAGGTACAGGAGGAAAAGGGCGGATGGCATGGGAGTGCATTGGCTTTTAGCGGGGCCAAAGCCTGTGCAATGGCAAAAAAGCAAGGCGAAAGGACAGGCGGTTTTTCAAAATGCCCGCCTTATCCTACTTTAGAACGCAACTTCCCGGGGGATTAAGTTGTCTTACCGATAGCTACTGATGGTGAAACGAATTTTCATTTTGTTGCTTGCCTGCTTTTTTCTGCAAACCCTGTCGGCACAGGAAGAATTTGTGACGCCCTCCCGTTTTCTGACGAAGTTTCCATTTGTGCAGCTCACCGGCGGCATTATTCTGCTGCAGGCCCGATTTGACCAGTTTAAAGACACGCTCAATTTTATTCTCGATACGGGCAGCGGCGGCATTTCGCTCGATTCTACCACGGCGGCTTATTTTCAAGTAAAGCCGGAACCATCCAACCGCACCATCCGTGGCATTGCCGGCATCCGCAACGTCAGTTTTCTCAACAACCGCAAATTGCACTTTCCGGGCCTTACTATTGACAGCCTCAATTTTCATATCAGCGACTACACCATACTAACCGCAGTGTATGGCGAGCGCATTGACGGCATTATCGGCTATTCGGTGTTCAGCCGCTACATCATTAAGGTCAATTACGACAGCAGCCATATCGAGTTCCGCACCCGCGGCGCCATTAAATATCCGCGTGGCGGCCACCTGCTGAAGCCCACCATCGCCTTTTTGCCGGTGCAAACCGCCAAAGCCAAAGACGGTGTGGCCGTGGAAACCCGCTTTTTGATTGATATGGGCGCCGGGCTCAATGTGCTGTTCAACCGCGACTTTATCCGCGACAGTAACCTGCTGCGCAAAAACCGCAAGCTTTATGTAAAAGAAGCCGAGGGCCTTGGCGGCAAGGTGGACATGCACCTCACGGTAATGAAGGAGTTTAAGCTGGGGCCTTACAAATTCAGGAATGTACCCATCAATGTGTTCGACGACGAATTCAACGTTACCTCGTATCCGCACCTGGGAGGCCTCATTGGCAACGACCTGTTGCGCCGGTTCAATGTCACCATCAATTACGAGCAAAAAGAATTTCACCTGCTGCCCAACACGCACTACTTCGACCACTTTGACTATGCCTACAGCGGCATTGAGCTGTATATGATAGATGGCAAAATAGTCGTGGGCGATGTGGCCACCGGGTCGCCGGCCGAAAAAGCCGGCCTGCAGGAAGGCGACATCGTTGTATCCATCAACAAAAATTTTACGCAAAACCTTACGCTTTACAAAGCTGCCATGCAAAACACCAACGGCAATGTGCAGGTCATTGTGCTGCGCGACGGAAAGCTGGTAGAGTTTAAGTTTAAAGTAAAGGACATACTCAAAAACAAATAAAGCCGGCAGGCGATAAAAAGGTAGCGGCACTTCGGGCTCTTTCAACGGATGGCGGCGCACTTTTAGCAGTTTCGTTCCCTGCTTTTAAATACTTTTACAGGCCGCTGCCGAAGCAGTGGTTTTTTTGTGACAGTCATAAAAGGAGAATAGCTGTGGTTAATTTTGAACGGTTTACGCTAACGAATGGCTTGCGTGTTTTGGTGCATCAGGATACCTCAACGCCAATGGCGGTGCTGAATGTGCTGTACGATGTAGGGGCCCGCGACGAAAACCCCGGCCGCACCGGCTTTGCGCATCTTTTTGAACATCTCATGTTTGGCGGCTCGGTAAACATACCGGTTTACGACGAGCCACTGCAAATGGCAGGCGGCGAAAACAATGCCTACACCACCAACGATCTTACTAATTATTACATCCAGCTTCCGGCCGAAAACCTCGAAACGGCCTTCTGGCTCGAAAGCGACCGTATGCTGTCGCTGGCCTTCAGCGAAAATAGCCTGGAAGTGCAGCGAAAGGTGGTGTGCGAAGAGTTTAAGGAGCATTACCTGAATAAACCATACGGCGATGTTTGGCTGAAGCTTCGCGAACTGGCGTTTGCCGTGCATCCTTATCGCTGGATGACCATCGGCAAAGAGCTTTCGCACATCGAAAACGCCAGCCTTGATGATGTGCGCAGCTTTTTCTTTAAACACTACCGGCCGGTGAATGCCATTTTGGTGGTGGCCGGAAACGTAACTGTAGAAAAAGTGAAGGAACTGGCGGAAAAATGGTTTGGCCCTATTGAAGGCGGCGAAATATACAGCCGCGAACTTCCGCAGGAGCCGGTGCAAACAGCAGCCCGGAAGCTGGAGGTGCATGCGGCCGTTCCGCTCGATGCTTTTTACAAAACCTGGCACATATACCCCCGCATGGACCAGCGTTACTATATCGCTGACCTGATTACGGAGATTTTAGGCGGCGGTGGGTCGTCGAGGCTTTTTCAGGCGCTGGTAAAGGAAAAAAAGCTGTTCAGCAATATCGAATGTTACCACTTTGGCACCGTGGATGCCGGCCTGCTGACCATTGAGGGCAAGCTGGTGAAAGGGGTGAAGATGGCAGACGCCGAAAAGGCCGTGGAAGAAGAATTGGATAAAGTAAAGGCCGAAAAAATTTCGGAAGCCGAACTGCAGAAAGTGAAAAATAAGACCGAAAGCCAGATTGCCTTCGAAGACATGAGCGTTATGAACAGGGCCAACAGCCTGGCGTTTTACGAGCTGCTGGGCGATGCGGCGCTGATGAACGAGGAGCTTACCCGTTACAATAACGTCACGGTTGAAGACATTCAGGACCTGAGCAAGGAGATTTTCAGGGAAGAGAACAGCAATACGCTGTATTACTATTCCCAGGCATAATAGCTGTGAAAAGCGTTATGTACCTTTAGTTACCAATCTGAATTATGCTAAAGAAATCAGATATCATCAATGCCGTTAACGAAATAGAAGGCGAAGACATTGATCTGCAATTACTGCAGGATAAGTTAACGCTGCTTCAGAAAGTTGCCCAGGCAGAACAGAATATTGCTGAAGGCAAGGTTTATACAACAGGCCAACTCAAAGAAAATATTGATAAATGGCGTCAGTCTCCTGGACAGAAACTGCCCAAAACGACCTGATCGAAGTTTACAGTTTCATCAGCGCCCAATCGTTTGCGCAAGCGGATGCTGTGATTGACCTGATTATTGAAAAAGTAAATGTTTTGGAGCGCTTTCCGGAAATGGGAAAACCCGTGAAAGAATTACCGGAAAGGGATTACCGCGAATTGCTGATTAAGACATACCGGGTAATTTACAGAATTGAAGAGGATTTTGTTTACGTTCTTACGGTTCACCATTCAGCCCGCTTATTGAAAAATAATCCGGCATTCAAGGACGAAGACTTATGAACCGCCACACCTTATTTAAACCAGTTGCTTTGACTGATCCATCTTAAAGCCATGTTCTACAAAGACGACGAAGAAGATTTCAGCAGCCACCTGTCGAGTGTTTACGATACCGACGACGACATTAAAGTGGCCGCGCTTTTCTTTCATGTCAACGACATGGCGCCGAATAAAAAGCAGTACTACCGCGTTGAATTTGCGGCGCTGAACGCCGGGCTGGCCACCCTGTTTCCGCAACGCTGGAAAGACGATTACACGGAAATGGAGTACAATAAGCGGGAAGGGGCCTACAAACAAAAGAATAAGGTCTGGTTTCTTCACCGCGACATCTGGGTGCGCTACCGCAACGACTATGAAAGCATGACGGCCACGCTGTACTACCTTTCATCGGCCGATCTGGAAAGCCTTGAAAAAGCCGAGAGCCTGCTGCAGACACTGGTGCGAGACAAAGAAGAAGACCACAAGGGCGCCTTTAGCTTTATTACCACTATCCACGGGCATTTTCACCTCAAGGAGTTTAAGCATATTGGCGACAAAGTGGATATTGAAGACCATTACAACCCCGACTTTTACCCTTTTAGCGAGCGGGTGATTGACCGGTTGCAAAAGCCCAAAAGCCACGGCCTGGTGTTGCTGCATGGTAAGCCCGGCACCGGCAAAACCACCTACATCCGCTACCTGGCCTCGCAGCTCACCAAGCGCATGATTTATTTTCCGCCTTACATGGCTTCGCACATATCTTCGCCAGAGCTCATAAATTTTTTGATGGACCAGGAAGAAAGCATCCTGGTGCTGGAAGATGCCGACAACGTCATCAGCCGGCGAATGGGAACGGAAAACAGCGCCATCTCCAACCTGCTTAATCTTTCGGACGGCTTGCTGGGACAGTGCCTGCACATTCCGGTCATTTGCACCTTTAACATTCAGCAAACCGAGCTGGATGCAGCCCTGCTGCGCAAAGGCCGCCTGCTGGGCATGTACGAATTCAAACCCCTGCAGGCGGCAGTGGCCAACCGGCTGGCGCAAAAGCTGAAGCTGGATAACACTTACACCCAGGCGGCCTCGCTGGCAGAGATTTATAACAGTGAAGAAGAGGCCTACCAGCCTCAGAAAAATGAAATAGGATTTAAACGATGACACAAACACTGAATCGTACGCAACCGCCACATATAAAGAACGCTGTAGAGCTGGAGCTGAAGCTGAAACCCTTTGAAAAATCTGTACTCGACAACGGCGCCGAAGTGTATGCCGTGAATGCCGGCGCCGAAGATGTGCTGCTGGTGGAGTGGGTCTATTATGCCGGCAACTCCTTCGAGCAAAAAAATATTACGGCCGCAACGGCCAATTTCATGCTGAAAAACGGCACGTCTTCGAAAAACGCTTTTCAGCTTAACGAACACTTCGAATACTACGGCTCTTACCTTAACCGCAACTGCTACAACGAAACAGCCACTATCACCCTCCATTGCCTCAGCAAGCACCTCAATGTGTTGCTGCCGGTGGTGCGGGAAATAATCGTGGACTCGGTTTTTCCCGAAGAAGAGCTGAAGATTTATAAGCAAAACATGCAGCAGCGGCTGCGGATCAACCTGCGCAAATGCGATTTCATCGCCGGCCGTCTCATTGATGTTTATCTCTACGGCGAAAATCATCCTTACGGCCGTTACACATCATTCGAAGATTTTGATGCCATTCAACGCGATGAGGTGGTGGATTTTTATAAGCAGTTTTACCAGCAGGGAAAATTCGTCGTTTTTACAGCCGGCAAGCTGCCGCCCGATACGGTGGCGCTGTTAAACCGCTATTTTGGCGATTTGCCCATGGCAACCCTGGAGGCACCGCATGTAGCCACCCTGCCGGCATCTGAAAAAAAGTACCGCGTCGTCAACGATCCGCAGGGTGTGCAGGGTGCGGTGCGCATGGGCACGCCTTTTCCCAACCGCCATCACCCCGATTTTACAAAAGTGCAGGTGCTCAACAACCTGTTCGGCGGCTTTTTCGGTTCGCGGCTCATGAGCAATATCCGGGAGGAAAAGGGCTACACCTACGGCATTTACAGCTATCTCGAAAACCACATCCAGGAAAGCGCCTGGGTCATCAGCACCGAAGCCGGCCGCGATGTATGCGAAGCCACCATTGCCGAAGTGTATAAAGAAATGGAAAGACTGCGGGCCGAGCCGGTAGGCGAAGAAGAACTGCTGCTGGTGCGCAACTACATGATGGGCTCCATCCTGGGCGACCTGGACGGGCCCTTCCAGATCATTAACCGCTGGAAAAACATCATCCTCAACGGGCTCGACGAAAGCTTTTTCGAGCGCCAGCTCGAAACCATCCGCACGGTGCCGGCCGGCGAACTTCAGGAGCTGGCCAATAAATACCTGCTGGACGATAAGTTTTACGAGCTGGTGGTGGTATAGGCCACCGCTTTTGCCAAACCAACCAAAAATGTAAAAAGAAAATACAACCGGGCAGGCATTCAAAACCTGCCCGGCTTCTCCCGGGTTTCATCCGAATGAGGTATAGGAGATGCTGATTTATCACAATACCTTGCAGCATCAATTATTTACACGTAAAAAAATAAACAACTTTCTGCTTATGAGAGCATTCAACACCCGCTGCCGCCGGATGGCTATATTGGCTGCCTGCGGTTTTTTTCTTTCCAGCACCGCCTTTGCCCAGGAATTCACCGGCATTCGTACCAGCAATTATGCTGGTGTGAGCAGCGTATTTGTCAATCCGGCCAACATTGCCGATAGCCGCCACCGCTGGAGCTTCAGCCTTTTTAATGTAGGCACATTTGTGGGCAACGACCAGGCTTCGTTCAGCCTGAAAGATATTGGCCGCACCATAGATACCGACAGCCTGAAGAACCAGATTTTTTCCGACAAGGCCGGCGGTTCCAATGCGTTTGCCTCAGTAACCGTGCAGGGGCCATCGCTTTATTTTAATCTCAACCGAAAGTCGGCGCTGGCGCTAACTACCCGCTCCCGGGTCATGACCAATATTGTGGAAGTTGATGGTAAGCTGGCCAGGCAATTGATTGATGGCGACGACAACGCCGGTTTGCCTTACAACATTTCATCGGCCAATAACATGATCGTAAACGCCAACGGCTGGACAGAGTTTGGTCTTAGCTATGCCCGCGAAATTTTCAGCAAAGGTTCGCACTACCTGAAAGGGGGGCTCAGCCTCAAATACCTGGCCGGTGCGGCCAACGCTTCTATTCAAATTAATCAGTTGAATACCACGCTGGATGTTGACCCTATCCGCGACGACGCTTACCTTACCAACAGCAGCGGGCGTATGGGCCTCAACTTCGGCGGCATTAATTTCTCCGATGTGGAAGCCACCGATCTGTTAGCGTTTAAAAGCACCGGCTTTGGTGCCGACCTTGGCCTGGTGTACGAATACCGTCCGGCGGGCAGCGTGGACATGCAGCGCCGCGATTTGAACAAATACAAGTTCCGCATTGGCGCCGCCCTGCTCGACGCCGGCAGCATTAACTACGAACGGGACGTGGCCCGCAGCGGCGGATACACCATCCGCATCAACCCGTCGCAACGCTTTTACCTGAGCGCTTTGTCAGAAGCCAGCGTAGATGATTTTAAGGACACACTCAACCGCTATCCGCAGTTTTTTACGCCTGATGCCGCCAACAACGCAACCAAATACCGCGTGGCTTTGCCCTCAACCCTACAGTTGAACGCCGATGTTCACCTGAACAAGGGTTTTTATATCAACCTGGCCTCGCAATTGAGCCTGGTAAAAAACACCACCAAAACCGAAACCAGCCAATACTTCAACTCACTGGTGCTGACACCACGGTTGGAGAGCAAGGGCTTTGGCCTCTATGTCCCGCTGATGTATAATTCACTCACCGAGTTCACAGCCGGTGCATCGTTCCGGTTCGGCAGCTTCTTTTTTGGATCGGGCAGTGTGTTATCGGCAGCCTTCGGCAACTCCAAAGCAGCCGATTTTTTCTTTGGCTTCCACATTGGCTCGCGGCAGAAGGAGAAGAAATAAGCATCATGGCCGGGCAAGCGGCAGTTTGATCGCCGGCCCTAACAATCGTTTTGAAAACGGCAGGCACCAACCAGTGCTTGCCGTTTTTTGTTGCGGGCACCAAAGTCAAATTGCTGGAAGCCCCTACCAATTTTGGCGCCCGCAACAAAATCGCCGGCTGGTCAGGAAGAAAAGATTGATTGGTTGGCCCCGGACCGAAAAAAAGGTTGGATTTTTTGTTTTTCCTACCGGCTTTCGTTACACATTCCGGCAATGGGCAGCATTTTCGCCGGCAATAAAACGGCCGGCCTTTTCAGGCCGGCCGTTTTATTTTTATTTCTTACGATCTTCTTTTAATGTTTAAACAGCTAATACTTATGCCGGTTATAAAAAAGGCCTGCCCTGGAAAGAGCCGGCCGTTGCTAACCTATGAAAAACACCAAGCTCAAATATAGGGGAAATATCATTTGATTACAACTCGGAATTTTTTCTTTGGTTAGGACGGCCGCCTTTACGTTCCTGCAGGCGTTCTTTTCGAACGTCCTGTATTTTTTGAATGAATTCGCGTTCGTAGTTGAACACATCGTTGCTTCGCTTCTCTCCAATAACCGGCTTTACTTTATCACGAAACTTAATGCGCAGTTGAATCACTTTTTCCTGCAGCAGCAGCCGGTCTTCCGTGTTCTCCCGCTTTAGCTGCCGCTGCTCGTTCAGGTAATCGCTGAACAAAGGCTCAAAACGTTCGGCTTCGGCCCTGCTAAGGCCCAACCTGTTGCCGATGTACTCAATCATTTTTTCTTTGAGGCGGCTGGCCCCCGGCGGGTCGTCCTGCGCAAACCCAGGCTGGAGGCAAACAGAAAAAATCAGGATGAATAAAATTTTTTTCATAGGTCAATCAATTACAGGCAGGGTTTCGTCGGCGGTTGGCAGGGCTTCCAAAAAAGCATCAATCTCCTCCTGCGGCACATCTT
The DNA here is from genome assembly GCA_965365435.1 of uncultured Flavisolibacter sp. Taxonomy (GTDB): domain Bacteria; phylum Bacteroidota; class Bacteroidia; order Chitinophagales; family Chitinophagaceae; genus Flavisolibacter. Next base: position 124,836 of record CBDUBQ010000007.1, on the reverse strand, counting down.
TCAGCCATTTGGCCATGTCCTGCCGTTCGGCCGGTGCGGCGGCCGTGCGCTGCACGCTGGCTGGGTTCACCGGCAGATTTTGCATAAACACTTCCACTTCTTCCGCGCTGATGTTTTTTAAATCAGTTGCCACGCCGGTTTTGTTTTGTGCCAACTGGCCAGCGGCGGTATCGGCCGGGCTTTGGATGGCAACCGGCGGCGCTTCCGTTGAGGGGTTGCCGGTGAGCAGGCGGTAGCCACCAAAAAGTACAATACCGCCAATGGCGGCAGCAACGGCAGCTCTTGCCCAGGTACGGGTAAAAAACGGGACCACTTTAGCTTTTGGACGGTTGAGGGATGCCATGACCTGCATCGGCACCTCTTCAAAATAATTCGGGGGCACGGCAAAGGGCATTTTTTTACCAATGGCAGCCAATACCGGCGAGGTTTCTTCCTCCTTTACCAACGGCAACAGGAAATCAGCATTTTTTTCAAAATAACCAGCAGGCACCGAGTAAGGCAGTTCTTTGGAGAGGCCGGCCAACAGCGGCGAAATTGCCTGCAGCTCATCGGCCGCCGACGCCTCCTGTGTTTTTGCTTTTGCCAAAATTTGCGCAGCCAACCCATCGAAATAGCCGGCTGGTACAGTGTACGGTTGCTGGCCATCGTTCACAGGCAGGCTGCTGTTCATGCTCCTCAGTTCGTCCTGTATGTTCTTCTGGTCGTTCATTTTCGGGGTTTAAGACGCTGGCCCGCAGGCAAAGTTTAATGGTTTTTAATGTAGTCTTCTATTTTTTTCACCGCGTGGTGATAACTGGCTTTCAACGCTCCTTCGCTGGTTTCCAACACCCGGCTCATTTCTTCGTAAGGCATTTCGTCGTAATAGCGCAGGCCAAAAACCAGCCGCTGTTTTTCGGGCAGTTGCTGAATAGCCAGTTGAAGTTTCCATTCCAGCCGGTTAGGGTCAAAGTGCTTATCGGCTTTGATTTTGTTGCTGAGGCCGGTTTCCACATCGCTCAGGCTAACGGCCGAACGTTTTTTCTTTCCTTCCAAAAAACTAAGGCTTTCATTGGTGGCAATGCGGTAAAGCCAGGTGTAAAGCTGCGACTCTTCTTTAAAGTTCTCCAGCCCGTTCCACACACGGATGAACATGTTCTGCAACACGTCGTTGGCATCGTCGTGGTCCACCACCATGCGGCGAATGTGCCAGTACAGGCGCTCCTGGTATTTTTTAATAATGGCGGTAAATGCCGGTTCCTTTGTTTGGGGGTCCCGGAACTGTTGTAGAAGGAGGGCATCTGCGCTGTCGGTTATAGCCATTGCAAGTAGTTAACAAATCTTGTGCTGGGAACGTAAAGATAGGGCCGAAAAGGCTGGCCCTGGCCCTGCCGCCACCGGCGCAGTTCATTCCACTTTAACAGCCTTCCATCCGGTGAGATGAATCCGTTTTGCACGATTAGGCCTACTTTTGCGCACTTTTCGCAGCCAACAAACTCCGGCATTAAATGCATTTTATGGAAGGCGACAGGAAACGGCCGTATGTGATTTCGAAAAAAATAGATGGTTTTTTTACCATCTTCTCCGATGTGCTTTCATTTATTGGCCGGTTTTTTAAAGAAATGTTCCGCCGGCCGCTGGAGTTTAATGAATTTGTGCGCCAGTGCTACGAGATCGGTTACCGTTCGCTGGCGCTGATCACCATGACGGCTTTTATCACCGGAGTGGTATTTACCAAACAGTCGCGGCCTTCCCTTTCCGAATTTGGCGCCCAGTCCTGGCTGCCCTCGCTGGTGGCCATTGCCGTTATCAAATCGCTGGCCCCGCTGGTAACAGCGCTAATCTGCGCCGGCAAGGTTGGTTCAGGCATTGGCGCCGAACTGGGCTCCATGCGGGTAACCGAGCAGATTGATGCCATGGAAGTGTCGGCCACGCGGCCATTTAAATACCTGGTGAACACCCGCATTGGCGCTGCCACGCTAATGCTGCCCATGCTGATGATGTATTCGGCCTTTGTGGCCATGATGGGTTCGTACCTCGACATCTACGCCAACGAACAAACATCGTTCACCACGTTTCTGCAAAACGCGTTTTCAAAAATCACCTTCCTCGATTATGCTTCGGCCATCATCCGGTCGGTAGTCTATGGGTTTACCATCAGCGCCGTGGGTTGCTACAAAGGGTTTTACACATCGGGCGGTACACAGGGTGTGGGCCGAGCGGCCAATGCGGCGGTGGTAGTGTCCATGTTTCTCATCTTTATAGAAGAAATGCTCATCCTTCAACTCATTAATACCTTCCGCTGACATGCCCGCAACAGAACCAAACAAAAGCAACGAAGCGGTGGTGAGCATCCGGCACCTTTACAAGGCATTTGGCGCCAATGAGGTGTTGAAGGGTGTGGACCTGGACCTGCACCGTGGCGAAAACCTGGTGGTGCTGGGCCGGTCGGGTACCGGAAAATCGGTGTTGATTAAGATCATTGCCGGCCTGCTGAAGCCCGACAGCGGCACGGTAAACGTGCTGGGAAAAGAAGTGCCGCGCCTCAACGAAAAAAGCCTGAATGAACTGCGCCTGCAACTGGGCTTTTCCTTTCAGAACAGTGCGTTGTACGATAGTATGAGCGTACGGGAAAACCTCTCGTTTCCGCTGAACCGCCATCGCCGCGGCCTTGGCCGGGCGCAGGTGGAAAAAGCCATTGATGAGGTGCTGGACGGTGTAGGCCTGCTAAAGGCAAAAAACCAGATGCCGTCGGAGCTTTCGGGCGGGCAAAAAAAGCGCATCGGCATTGCCCGAACGCTGATCCTTCAGCCAACGATCATGTTGTACGATGAGCCTACGGCCGGCCTCGATCCCATTACATCGGAGGAGATCAATGAACTGATCAACGAAGTAAAAGAGCGGTATCAAACCAGCTCCATCATCATTACCCACGACCTCACCTGCGCCAAAGAAACCGGCGACCGCGTGGCAATTTTGCTCGATGGCGTGTTTGCCCGCAAGGGCTCGTTTGATGAAGTTTTCAGCTCGGCGGACGAACGCATAAAAAGTTTTTACAACTATAATTTTATACAATAAATGGAAAAGAAAAACAGACAGGGCGTCATTGTGGGTGCCTTTGTTTTTATTGCACTGGTGATTTTTGTGCTGGGTGTGATGACGCTTGGCGGGCAGCAAAGCCTGTTGAACAAAGGTGCTTCCATTCATGCCATATTTGATGAAGTAAGCGGCTTGCAACCGGGCAATAATGTGCGGTATGCCGGTGTAAAAGTAGGCACCGTAAAAGCCATCACTTTTACCGGCGACGGAAAGGTGGATGTGAGCATGAACATCGAAAAAGAATCGCTGGGCATTATTAAAAAAGATGTGAGGGCCAAAGTTGGGTCCGATGGCTTTATCGGCAACAAGATTGTGGTTTTGTATGGCGGCAGCCCCACGGCGCCGGTGGTGCCCGATAATCATCTGGTGCAAACCGAACCGGCGCTGAGCACCGAAGAGATGATGGAAACACTGCAGCAGAACAATAAAAACATTTTGGCCATCACCAACAATTTCAAGACTCTTTCCGATCAAATGATCAACGGGCAGGGCACCGTAGGCAAACTATTGAACGATGACGCCCTGTATCGTGACCTGCAAACCTCAATGGCCTCGCTGAAGATAGCCGCCGCCAATGCACAAAGCATGGTAGCAAACGTCACCGCTTATACCGCCCGCCTTACGGCTAACGGTTCGCTGGCAAATGACCTCATTACCGATACCGTGATTTTTGCACGGCTGCGGAGCACCGTGCGGGAAATTGACGCCCTTTCGAGCCGGGCCACGCAAGTGGTGGAAGACCTGAAAGTGACCGCCGGAAACCTCAATCAACGAATGAACGATCCGGCATCGCCGGTGGGCTTGCTGCTGAACGATAAAGAAACCGCCGCCGACATTCGTGCCACCATCAAAAATCTGCAGGCCGGCACACAAAAGCTCGACGAAAACATGGAAGCCCTGCAGCACAATTTTCTGCTGCGAGGTTTTTTCCGGAAGAAAAAAGAAAGCCAGTAGGCGCAACGCGAAGAGAGAAAAAGCGGGAACAACATTCCGGCCGCCAACAGCCCGTTTTTACCTATTGCCTTTTTTGCCCTCAGGCCGTTGCCGGCAGCTCCTGAGGCTTAACGCCTGCCGCATCGGCCGTTAACAACCAGGCAAGGCCAAACAGCAACGCATAAAATTCGTATTTGCCGGTGGTGGCTTCTGCGGAGATATCGCTTTGGCCTACCGTGTTTTTTTCGCTGTCGAGCAGCACCAGCTTTTCGTTTTCCAGCGTATAAAAAAAACGTTGTCCATTAAAGAGCAATGGCGCTGCCGATGGCTTTTCGGCAAATGCCGTTTCGCCCAGCACTACGCCATATTCGCTACGCAGCAGCACCTTTTTGTTAAGAAAACCCTGAACCTGCAAAAAGAAAAGGCGTTTTGAGAAGCCATGTAAACGAAGTGAAAGCCGCTTAAGGTTTAGCGTTAATGAGCGGGAGCCCTCCTGCAACTGCAAAAGCCAGTGATGCAGTTCGTCCGTAGCATGCGAAAGAACCCATTTCATATTTGTTTGGTTTGGTAAGGTTCCGAAAAATTACAAAACATTCTTATTGCCGGCGCGGCGCTTTTGCAATTGTGTACAATTTCCTTTCAGAAATTTGCCATGCGCAAAACCAATGACCAAAACTGTATAGCAGCCGGCAAAACATTTGTCAAAACGCTTCAACGAACCCGGCCATTGCCGCCCACAAAAAAGCTCCCTGTCGGGAGCTCTGGAAAAAACAAAAGAGTGGCTTATTTCTTTTTACGCTGTATGGCTTTTTCGGCAGCCGATACAATATGCTGAACACTCAGGCCATATTTTTCCAATAACTGATCTGGTGTGCCACTTTCGCCAAACGTGTCGTTGGTGCCGACATACTCGATGGGGATGGGAAAATGACGGGCGGCCACCTGCGCTACGGCATCGCCCATGCCGCCAAATACATTGTGCTCTTCGGCAGTAACGGCGCAGCCGGTTTTTTGTATAGATGCCATTACCGCTCCTTCATCGAGCGGCTTAATGGTATGCAGGTTGATCACTTCCACGCTGATGCCTTTTTCTTCCAACTGCACACCGGCCTGAATGGCCAGCCATACGAGGTGGCCACAAGCAAAAATGGAAACATCGGTGCCTTCGGAAAATTTTTGCGCTTTACCAATCCGGAAGGGTTCTTCGGCTGTGAATATGGGCCAGCTTGGGCGGCCAAACCGCAGGTACACGGGGCCGTGATGTTCGGCAATGGCCAGCGTGGCCGCTTTCGTTTGATTGTAATCGCAAGGCACAATCACCGTCATGCCCGGCAGCATTTTCATCATGCCGATGTCTTCGAGTATCTGGTGGGTGGCGCCGTCTTCGCCCAGCGTAACGCCGGCATGCGAAGCGCAGATCTTTACGTTCTTGTCGCTGTAGGCTATGCTCTGCCGGATTTGGTCGTACACACGGCCGGTGGAAAAATTGGCAAAGGTGGTAGTGAAGGGAATTTTTCCGCCGATGGTAAGGCCGGCCGCAATGCCCATCATATTGGCCTCGGCAATACCAACCTGTATAAACCGTTCGGGAAACTCTTTCATAAAACCCTGCAGCTTCATAGACCCGGCGAGATCGGCGGTGAGGGCCACCACGTTGGGATTGGTGCGTCCAAGTTCAGTCATTGCGTCGCCAAAGCCGCTGCGGGTGTCTTTTTTTCCGGTTGGTTTTATGTCTTTCAGCATGGCGTAAAGATACAAATCCCCCTGTCCCCCTGAAGGGGAGACTTAGATCGGTGGGGTTGACTGATTAGGTACTTTTCATACAGTAATTGTTTTTATTCTTTGCTCAATGTTGTTCTAAACGAACATGTGTGCGACGCAAGAGACGATGATAGTAGCACGTCAGCTTAGTACATAAAAAGTCTTTGCTTCTTTGCCCTTTGCAGCTTTGCGTGAAATAAAAAGGACACGCCGCTGGCGTGTCCTTTCAAGTGCTGTCATGTTTATTGAGAACAAGAGCAATCTCACCGACCTAAGTCTCCCCTTTAGGGGGACAGGGAGATCAGTTCAACTCCGAATTAGGCGCAGCAAACAAGGCCTCATCTTCTTTCAGCTTAAGCTCCCATTGCCAGGCCGTTGCCATCATGTCTTCAATGGTCTTTTTCGGGTCCCAGCCAAGGCGGGTTTTGGCCTTGTCGTTGTTGGCATAAATGGCAATTACATCTCCCGGCCGCCGCGGACCGATTTCGTAATTCAGCGCCACGCCGCTTACTTTTTCAAAGGCTTTGATGGCTTCCAGCACCGTTACGCCGTTGCCGGTGCCCAGGTTAAAGACCTCGCAGCCGCCTTTGTTGCGGCCCTCATCAAGGTATTTGATGGCCAGCGTATGCGCATGGGCAATGTCACTTACATGGATGAAATCGCGGACGCAACTACCGTCGCGGGTATCGTAATCGTCGCCGAAAACCGTCATTTTCGGCAGCTTGCCGATGGCGGTTTGCGTTATTGCCGGCACCAGGTTTTGCGGCCTGCCAACGGGCATTTCGCCAATCAGGTTTGACGGATGGGCGCCAACGGGATTAAAATAACGCAGCAGGATGGTGTGGGTTCCGGCCGCTTTTTGAAACTCGCCCAAAACTTGTTCGCCCATTTGCTTGGTGTAGCCATAAGGCGATTCGGCCGGCTTGGGCGGCGTTTCTTCCGTCACCGGAATCTGGTCGGGGTTGCCATACACCGTGCAACTCGACGAAAACACAAACCAAGGCGTGTTGAATTCCTGCACACATTTCAGGAGGTTCATCAGCGACACCAGGTTGTTTTCAAAATACATCAGCGGTTTTTCCACCGACTCACCCACGGCTTTGTAGGCCGCAAAATGAATGATGCCTTTAATGTCTTCGTTTTCCTGAAAAATAGCAGCGGTATCATCGAAATTGCACAAGTCAACTTTGTAGTTTTTTACGGCCTTTCCGGTAATACGCTCCACGCCTTTCAGTATGGCGGGGTTCGACCGGGAATTGTTATCAACAGAAACAACGTCGTAACCGTTTTCAATTAAATCAACAAGGGTATGGGAACCAATATAGCCACAACCTCCTGTCACCAGTATTTTCGGCATGTTATAAAAAATTGAACGGCAAATGTGGCGAGAAAAAGGCAGAATTCAAAAGCCGGCCGTAAAAGAAAGCGCCCCTGTAGTGGTGCTTATCACTGCAGGGGCGCTTTCTTGCATTTTGTTTTTGCTGCGCTAAAAGAACAACCTGGCCACATGGAAGATGCCCATGGCCAGCAGGGCACTAATGGGGATAGTAAGAATCCAGGCCCAAAGCAGATTGATCGTAACGCCCCAGCGCACCGCCGACAGGCGTTTGGTGGCCCCTACGCCCATAATGGCGCCGGTGATGGTATGGGTGGTGCTTACCGGAATCTTCAGCGCTTCTGTAACAAACAGGGTAATGGCACCGGCGGTTTCGGCGGCCACGCCTTCGAAGGGTGTCACTTTCGTGATGCGGGTACCCATGGTTTTTACAATCTTCCAGCCGCCGCTCATGGTGCCCAGGCCAATAGCCGTATAGCAGGCCAGCGGCACCCAGGCCGGCATTTGCTCAAATGAGGTGATGCTGCCATTGGCAATAAGCGCAGCGGTGATGATGCCCATGACTTTTTGCGCATCGTTGCCGCCGTGGCCAATGCTGAACGCCGCCGACGATACCAGCTGCAGGCGCTTAAACCAAACGTTCGACCGGTGGGCATTGAGCGTATTAAGCCAGAAGGTAAACACCGCCATAATCAGCAGGATCAAACCCAGCAACAGCCACTTAAAGTTCTCACCAAAAAAAACAATCTGGCTGACTCTCGTTGTGTAGTTGGTAAAGTAGGGTGACGTGTTGCTCACCGTTTCGCCCTTACGAACAATGGTGTAGGCAAATTGGTTGCCGGAGCCGGCCTTTTTCCATTCATCGTCCAGCTCTTTTTTCCCGGTGACCGGCACGCTGTTAATGCTTACGATCACATCGCCTTTTTTGAAACCCATGCGCTGCGCCGGCGAGTTGTTGGGTACATCAGCAACAACGGTCTGGCCGCTTTCGGTGGCCAACTTCAGGCCCGCAATATCGGCACGGTTGATTTTAATGGTATTAAAAAGAAAAAAGACAATACCGGCCACAAACAGGAGCGAAATAAGCCTGGGAAGGATGTCTTTGCGGAACGAAAACAGAAACCAGAGCGAAATCACAAAGGCCATGAACATGCCCACCAGCGGCGCCAGAAAAATAAACGACGCCGTGCGCAGCACTACATCGGAGTTAACAACATCAATGCCGCCGGCCGCTATGCCGGCACCGGCAAAACCACCAATGAGCGTGTGCGACGAGGATGACGGAATGCCAAACCACCACGTTAGCAGGTTCCAGGCAATGGCGGCAATAAGCCCCGAAAAAACCACAATCAGCATGGTAGTTCTGTCCAGGTCTTCGGAATGAACGGTTTTTGCCACTGTATCGGCCACACCATGGTCTTTGAAAATAAAGAAGGCAACAAAGTTGAAGATGGCCGCCCATACCACAGCCTGAAACGGCGTAAGCACCTTGGTGGAAACGATGGTGGCAATAGAATTGGCGGCATCGTGAAAGCCGTTGATATAATCGAATATCAGGGCCAGTGCGATGATGACGATAATAAAGGTCATAAGTTACTCAATGAAGTGAAACGGGAAAAGTGAGACGTGAAACAAGAGACCAACTTTCGTTAAAGTGAACTCAGGTTTCACGTTTGACGTTTGACGTCTCACGTTCTTATGCGTATTTTACAATGATTGACTCAATTACATTAGCGGCATCTTCGCACTTGTCGGTGGCGGTTTCCAGCACCTGGTAGATCTCCCGCTTTTTGATCACTTCCTTGGCATCGGGCTCGGTGGCAAACAGACGCTCGATGCTCATATCAAACATATCGTCGGCCTCATTTTCAAGGCTGTTGATTTTCACCAGCGAGTCGGTGATCAGGCGCATGTTCTTCATATTGCGCAGCTCGCCCACTGCTTTTTGCACTTCGCGGGTGCTTTGCGCTACAATATCGGCCAGTTTGCGCAGACCCAGGTCGTCGGTATTAACGCGGTAAAAGTTGATTTTTTTGGCCGATGCATAAACAAAATCGGCCACATCGTCGAGGGCAGAAGCAAGATAGTGGATGTCTTCGCGGTCGAAGGGAGTGATAAAATTCCGCCCCAGTTCGGTAAAAAGGCTATGCGTAAGCTCGTCGTTGGCGTGCTCTACATCTTCCATTTTAGAGATAATCGTCTGGCGTTTGTCATAGTCAGGCTCGCTAACTACCTGCAGCAGCAACTCGCCCATTTGATTCACGTTGTCTGCACTTTTTTCAAACAGCTCATAAAAGATCTTGTTTTTGGGTGCCAGAAACTTTGCAAAGATGTTCATTACGTTGTCTTTAAATGTTGGGCGAAATTAGCTTCAATTCCAGAGCACGAGGTTGGTAACGGAAAATTAATGATTACTTAATAAGCGCACCATTTTTTCCTTTGCTTTGTACCCTCATTGCCTTCATATTATATGCCAACAAAATTTGCCGGAACGTGTGGGATCGTGTTGTTTCTCTTTTGTTTGCCGTGTTTTTCTGCTGCCCAGCGCTTTCTTACCGATTATGACTCTACCCTTTTTCTCCGCGATACTGTAGTGAATACGGTGCGCCGTTTCGAGAACCTGCATATCAGCGCTTATATGCAGCCGCAGTTTCAGGTGGCACAGGAAAAAGGGGCCCAGGCTTATGAGGGCGGCAATTTCGGCCCCGCAGTTTCCAACCGTTTTATGCTGCGCCGGGCAAGGGTAAAGCTTGATTATATATTGCCGGCCCAGCAAAGCGGAATTCCGAAGGCACTTTTTACTTTTCAATTTGAAGCCACCGAACGCGACCTGAACATCCGGGACGTGTTTGTACGTATTTACGAGCCCAAAAAGCAAAACTTTTCAATGACCATGGGGTTGTTCGCAAGGCCGTTTGGCTTTGAGGTAAATCTTTCCTCCTCTTTCCGCGAGTCGCCGGAGCGGGGCCGCATGTCGCAGATACTGATGCCGTCCGAACGCGACCTGGGCGCCATGGTCAGCTTCGACCCGCAAAAGCCGGTGTATAAAAAACTGCGGTTGAAGCTCGACATGGGTGTGTTCAACGGGCAGGGAAAATCGGGTCCGGCCGAATTCGACAGCTATAAAGACCTGATCTCACGGCTCACCATTAAACCCTACCGCCTGTCCAGAGCCGTTACGCTCAGCGGTGGCTTGTCGTGGCTCAATGGCGGCTGGCTACAGGAGTCGCGGTATCGCTACACCACCGCCACTGTCAACAACAACACCTTGTTTACCGTAGATTCGAGCCTGACAAACATCGGCAGCAAGGCGCCACGGCGCTACTATGGCGCCGACGTGCAGGTCGAACTCAAACATGCCTGGGGCCATACCGAAGGCCGGGCCGAATATTGGTGGGGTACGCAGCCGGGCACGGCCACCACCACCGTCAATCCGGGCACATTGCCCACAGGGCCCATGTACATCCGCCGGTTCAATGGTGCTTTCTTTTATTTTTTGCAAAGCCTCTTCAACAAAAAATGGGAGCTGCTGCTGAAATACGACTGGTACGATCCCAACAGCGGCAGCAGCGGCCTGCAGATCGGCAAAAGCGGCACCAACTTCACGCCCACCGACATTCGATTTGCCACACTGGGCGTTGGGCTGACGCACTATTTTTCTGATAACCTGAAGATGCTGGCCTACCACTCTTTTGTGCGCAACGAAAAAACGGCGCTTGACACTCACCGGGCCGACCTGAAAGATGATGTGTTTACCCTCCGCATTCAAATGCGCTTTTGAACCGGTAACGATTTGCTAACGTTTTGTTCATCTTGCCGAAACCTGCAGTGTGTGCAGGCGGTTTATTTTTATGCTTTGTAGCAGTTAACTAACTTTCAGACAGGACGGCCTTCTATTCTTAGAGGGCTTCTTTTTTGGGTAGTGCCGGCAGTGGTTAATACGATTCTGTTTTCTTTCAGATGAGACCCTTTTGTAGCGCATCAGGACCGGGTATTGGCCAGCCTTCATGGGCCCAACCACTCGTGCGGCACCGGTAAACAAATAAGGAGGTGGTACCGGTGGTTGTTTGCGAGAGCCAAATGGCGTAATTTATCCCGGTGTACAGTTGCCTTGTGTATCTGACAACCGTTAACACCCCTTCCATGCATTTTCCCGATTTTAAAACCGAAACGCTGTCGAGGCAGGCACAGATCGTTTGCCGCGATGGTGTGTATTTATCGGAACGTACGGCCGGCGAATTTTTTGTGGTGCTGTAGGCGCTGCACAATTATTATGTAGAAGTGATGTTCCAGCCGCAAATGAGTGAGCTCCTGATGATCACCTCTTTTCAGAACCCTGCCCTGCTGGAACCTTATCTGGCAAAAATCAATCTGAAAAGCGTTCTGCGGCCGGTGCTTTATCAGTGAGGCCTGAACTCACGAAACAAGTCAGGATAATCGGTGATGAGGCCATCTACGCCGAACCCGACCAGCGTCTCCATTGTTTTTTTATCATTCACCGTCCACGGAATCACTTTCATGCCTTTTCCGTGGCAAGCTTCCATCAGCTTTTGATTGATCAGCGAATAATGCGGACTATAAATCGTGGGCACAAAGCCGAGCGCCTGCAGTTGTTGTTCCAGCGGCCTCTTGTCATAGTCTTCTATCAGCATGGCTGTTTTAACGGCCGGGTATTGCCGGTGCAGGTATTGCAGGGTGCGAAAGTCAAACGACTGGATAATGGTTTTTTCAGCGATGCCTTTTTCATTGATCACGGCCATCAGCTTTTCCACAAACACACCAGGTGCCGGGTGATACAAATTATCGGTAAAGGGCAACGACTTGGTTTCGATATTCCACTGCGGGAATGGGATTTTTTTTTCGGCGCAGTATTGTTTTACAGAATCAATTACATCCCGGAGCCGGGGCTTGGCTACCGCTAATTTCTGCTGTTGCGGAAAACGCGGGTGGGGCCGCCGGCCCACATCGAACTGCCGCACCTCGTTATAGGTCATGGCATAAATGTTCAGGCCTTTTTCTTCTTTTTCCGTCACCGGGCTGCCGTCGGGCTTGGTGCTGATCTCATGATTAAAAAACGGCTCGTGCGACAGTACCACTTCGCCGTCTTTGGTGATCACGGCATCCATCTCCAGCGTTGTTACCTCCAGATCAAGCGCCTTTTTCATGGCCGGAATGGTGTTTTCGGGCAGCAGCCCGCGGCAGCCGCGGTGCCCTTGCTTATCCAATGTGCCGGCGGTGTTCATGGCGTTGCGGGAAGATACACAGCTTAGAATAAAAACCAGCACAAGTGCGGCGGTGAAGAAACGCATGGTGTGAAACGTTTTTGTCGGCGATCAAGATACCAAAGAAAGCCCTGGATGCAAAAAGGAACGCTGCTATGCAGCTTCTGTTCAAACTAAGTTAACACTGGCGTAAGATTGCGGTCACACGGAGCCTGTTCTTTTGCTTTGTTCCCGTTCAAAAATCCAATGTGTTATGCAACGCCTCCTTAGCTTTTTTTTCGCTGTGCTGCTTCTGCTCATTCTGTGTTATTCGTTCTACACAATGGCCTTGCTGGTGCAGCTTATTCATTACTGATGCAACCTGTCAACATGTATTCGATTCACCGGTTTAGATCGCTGCTGCCCGAAACACAGCTTCACCAATTGACCCTGCATGCCGTGAGCCTGGACATGGCTTACGACACCGGCGGCACCGAAGCAGTGCTGTTTGCCTACAACGATTTTTATGTGGAGCTGGTGGTGGAGAAAATAACCGACGAAATTCATTCGGTGCATTGTTTCAGCAGCTTGCGCAAATTAGAGCCCTACCTGCACCAGATTGACATCTCCGAGATCACGTCCCTATTGGCCTGCAGCAAATAATGTTGTTGTTTGCCGGCAGCCTGTTTTCCATAATGTTTACGTAGTTGTTCCCTCCGCTGTTTCTACAGCGGAGACTTTTTATTGCCCTGGGCAAGGCCTCCGGAAAAGAGGGGTTTATGCATCCGGTGGCAAGCGGCTGCCCGGTGCCGTTATAGGCAGGGCGAGGCGTTGCAAAAACGCTCTTTGGTTCACCGGTCGGTAAGCGAATGCAAAAACTGAAGAATGGCGCTTTTTTCTTCTTTTGATAAATGCAGCGGTTCGGCCGGCAGTGTTTGGCCAGGCAACGAAATCCCAAGCCCGGCTGCGCCGCCTTTGTCGTAGAACTCCATCACTTCTTCCAGGGTTTTGTACACACCGTTGTGCATGTATGGCGCCGTTAACGCAACATTGCGCAGCGTGGGCGTTTTAAAGGCAAACCGGTGAACGGGCGATTGGGTAAAGCGGTACCGGCCCTCGTCGCCGTCGAGCCGGAACGGCGCTTCGGCTGTTTGCGGCACACCAATGATCTCGGATTCCATTTTTGAAAAATGCGGCGGCACCACACCATTGAACAGCGGCATAAAATGGCAAGTGCCGCATTTTGCCTTGCCCATAAATAAGGTAAACCCTTTGGCCGCTTCGGCCGTCAGTGCTTTTTTGTTGCCTTGCAAAAACGCATCGAAAGGTGATGTAAACGGCGAAAGAGAGCGGATGAATGCGGCCAGTGCTTTGGTGATGTCTTCTTCCTTTAGCACCGTTTTACCAAAGGCTTTTTTTGCCCTTTGCTGCCAGGCGGTGTCGGCCGAAAGTGCGGCCGCAATTGTTTTCAGATCGCCTTTCATTTCGCTGTGGTTTTCAATCACGGCTTTTGCCTGGTCTTCTAAAAACGAAAGGCGGCCATCGGCAAACTGCACCGGCTGCAAAGCTGCGTACAGTACCGTAGGCGTATTGCGGAAAATGACAGAGCGGCCATCAATGCTGCTGTTTTTCGGCAAATTATCGGTATAGGCTTTTTGCGGCTGGTGGCACGAAGCGCAACTGCGCCGGCCATTGCCCGACAGCCGGCCATCGGCAAACAGCTGCCGGCCAAACTGTACCACCTCGGCAGACGGTTTTCCGGTAAGCCCGTTGAACGATGCCGCATCGAAAAAACCGGGTGCAAAAAGCTGCGGCAAGGCTGTGTTGACGAGTCCCGTTTCTTTCAAAAACGGAATGCCTCTTTTGGTTTGCAGCAGGTAGAGCTCATGCCACAGCGGCCGTATATAATCAACCAGGAAGGTGGCCCGGTCGAAACCGGCAAAGGAAGTTTGCGTTTCGGCAAACTGAATAGCGCCACGAACTAAGCTGGCGAACGAAGCCGGCGGGCTGTAGGGCAGAAGATAATCGGTTAGGCTTTGCAGGCTAACGGCTGCTTCAGCTATGCTGTTTTGCGCAATGCCGTTATCGGCACCGGTGATACCAATGGCGCTGATGCGCAAAAGCTGCAGGCGTGCGGCATCAAACAGGTGGCTTTCGGTAAGTTCGAGCGACTGAAGGCCGTTTAGCAACCGTAGCGCCAGCGATTGCAGCATCCGGGCCTGCACCAGCAAGTCAGCCTGCGCAGCGGTATCAACCGCGGGGAACAACCGCTCTTCCATTACCTGGAAACCCGATGGCTCCACTATCTTGAAAGGGTCATCGGCTTCTACTTCGTTTACCGGCGGGCCGTTGATGGCTTTTGCCGTGCTGGGATAATAATAGTCGGCCAGCAGCTCCGCCTTTTTGTACGCCATCCGGGCTTTTTGAAAGGCCGCCCGCCAGTTGGCAGCCCGGTGCTGCCGCAGGGCCATCACGAGCGAATCGGTTGCCCGGGCAAACTCCTGCAGTTGCCGCTGGTAGATGTGCTTTGCGCCAGAAGCCGGCTCTTTGGCACTGCCCGTTGTGCATTGCACCGCTGCTGCCAGCAGTGTTGCCATCCATAAAAACAAAACAAAACGAATCATATCAAAAAGAAGTAAGCCCCGGCCACAGCCAGGGCTTTTTTTTCAACAGTTAAACACAACTACCTGGGCAAGCCGCGAACGATAATGGTTTGGCTGGCCTGGTTTTCATTCACACGAATGGTACCGCCATCGGGGTTTTTGTATCTGTCGCCCGTCCAGGTATGCGGTTGAATATTCAGAAGAAATGTATTGGGCTCATTGATAATATCCGAAATGTCGAGCATGGCGCCATATTCCCAGGAGCCATAGCCAGAGCGGCCGGCAACAGGTGTCGGATACCCGCTACCAGCCGAGGCATTGAATTTTGCGCCGTCTTCGGAGGTGCGCCGGTGATCAAGCTCCAGCACTTTGCGCAGTTGCTTTGTGGCCAGGCTGTACTGGTACACATACGAATCGTGTGTTTGATCGTTGTAGCCGCCGTTGGGGTCTTCCTGTATGTAAACGTAGTTTTCGGTCACCAGCATGTTGTCGGGGTTCTGAAACTCCTTTGCTACGCCACTGCGGTCGTCGCCGTCCAGCACACATTCAATTTTACCTCTTGTGGGATCGGTGGCGTTGAGCACCAGGCGGTACACACGGCCGTACTTGGTGCGGCTGTAGGCAGCGTTGGTGCCGGTGTTGTTCTGGCCCGTTACATTGAAATAAATTTCGCGGTTGGCAGCGGCCGCACCTTTGCGATAGTCCAGGTCTTCTACCCGGCCAAACTGCACCGAATTAGCCGCCACGGAGGCCAGTTGCAACTGCCGCCCGGTAAGGGCAGCGGCATTCGGTATTTCCACAAATTCCACGTCATATTGATTGCCGGTTTGAATATCTCTTTCGCGAATATTGTTGTCGGTGCGCTTCATGACATACAGCTTGCCATTGGTCAGGTCGCCGGGCGTGTTGCTAACGTACAACACCACCTGGCCGCCTTCGGCGCCGCTGTCGTCGTCGCCAATGAGGATAACCGTTTTGCCCGGAAAGGCGTTTTTACTCAGGGGCAGTGCATTCTCCGCATTCCAGCGGCCAAGGCCCGCTACCTCTTTGCTCACGGCCGGATTGGCCGGATTCAGGAAAGGCTGAATGGCATGTGTGCGGGACTCTTCCCCACTCTCGCCGCAGGTAAGAAAAAGGGGCCCGAAGCCATGCTCGTCGGGAGTGGCCATGGTGGCCGAACAAAGGCGCCATACGCCGCCGGTGGAGTTCAGAATGTACTCGCCTTTTAGTGGCTTCAGGTTTTTATCCAGTGTTAAACGCGACACTGAAAAATTGTCTTCGTGATTCGTTAGTAGCGTATAAGTGCCATCCGCGTTTTTCAGCAGGCCGGCACCGTCGGCCGATCCGCCGTAAATAAAACCCGGGCTTTGCTCCAGCACATCGTCGCTGCCTACCAGGGTATAAAGCTGCAGGTCTTCGAAGCCGGATAATTTTTTGACCAGCGATGGGGTGACAGAATGATTCTTGAATTCAACGCCGGCCATGTTTGCATCACTGTCATTGCGATCGCAGGATGTAAACACCAATGCGGTGGTCAGGGCGAAGCCGGTTTTCAGGAGCGTGTTCTTTTGCATGTAAACATTTGGTTTGTGGCGCAAAAAAAGCAGCAATGTGTTAGGAAATTGTGAACGCAATATGAACAAAGGTTTATCGAAATGTAAAGCACCTGAACAGTGAGACGCCAAATCTGATGCGTTAGTATTTAGTTAGCTGGGTACCGCTCGAACAGTGGTATTCTGGTTCCGGTAGGAGCTTCGCGTTTACGGAAAAAGATAAAGCGATGCCTTTCAGCAATGAAAGGAGCTGCGTGTTTTAGGGCAGGATAAAACGGTGCTCCATCCGGAGCCTGGCAATAGCGCTGAACATACACCACACTGTTTTTGTGCAGTTGGTACCAGGCGTGAAAAATAAAATCAGGAAATAAAAAGCCTGCTGTGGAAACAGCAGGCATGTACTACATGAGAAAAATATTTTCTAAATCGGTTGCTGGTTGCGTTGCATGGCAAAATTGCCAGCGGCGTGTGAACAGAACATTACCGAATTGAAAGGAGTTTGTTAAAGCGCCATTTCTGCCGATAGAAAGGTTACGCAGTGTACCAATTAAATAAAGCGGCGCTTCGTCCATCATGTAGGTGAAAGAGGAGTGCCTTACACCTGTTTGCCATCGAGCCAGTCTTTAAAGGCCGTCACTTTATCGCGGCTTACAACGGTATCAACGGTGGTTTCCGGGGCCACCTCCAGCTTTAGTCGTGAACCGAGCCAGGTGTGTACTTTCCGGATGGCATCAATCTGCACAATCATATGCCGGTTAATGCGGTAAAACTCCGATGGCTTCAGTTGCTCTTCCAGGTCCGACAGGGTTTCTTCCAACACATATTTATTACCGTTGCCGTCCACCGCAAAACACAATTTGCCATCGGCAAAACAATACGCAATGGCGGTTGTCTTCAGGCTAAGGTACTGGCTGCCTTTTTTAATCATCAGCCGTTCGCGGTATTTGGGTTTGTTGAAATCAGCCAGCAGGCTCATAAGGTTGGCGGGCAGCATTGGCGGCCGGTGGGCAGAAAGCTGCAGGTGCTTTTCAATGGCTGCTTTCAGCTCCGCTTCGTCAATAGGTTTTAGCAGGTAATCAATGCTGTTGACCTTAAATGCTTTCAGGGTGTATTGATCAAACGCCGTGGTAAAGATCACGGGCGCCTTTAGCTTTACCTGGTTGAAGATATCAAAGCTCAGCCCATCGGCCAGTTGAATATCCATAAAAACAAGATCTATGGCTTGCTGCTCCAAAAAGGCCCGCACCGCCGATTCAATACTGTCGGCCCGGCCAGCGAGGGTCGTATCCGGGTACAGGTCCAGGATCATTTTTTGCAAACGGTTGGCGGCGGGCAGTTCGTCTTCTACAATAAATACCTGCATGCTTAATTGTCAATCAGCGGAATGGAAACAATAAATTTTTCCGGCCCCGAAACCACTTCCACCACTTTATCGGTGAGCAGGCCCGAACGTTGGCGAATGTTCTCCAGGCCTATGCCTACCGATTCGCTTACATGCTTTTTGCGCTGCAGGTTATTACTCACCACCAGCCGGCCGTTGCGGGCAAATACATGAATGGTGAGCGGATGATCTTCGGACACCACGTTGTGTTTTATACAATTTTCGAGCAGCAACTGCAGCGACAGCGGTACCACTTTTTGCGATAGCAGATCATCATCAATTTCTACCTTGATGCGCAGGTTTTGGCCAAACCGCGTTTGCAATAAAAATGCATAGCTGTTGAGCACTGCCAGCTCTTCGCTCAGCGGAATTGCCGGTTCGTCTTTAACCTCCAGGATGTGGCGGTATACCTTCGATAACTGCTGCACAAACTTAACGGCCGTATCGGGATCTTCGGGGATAATGGCCGTCAGCGTATTCAGGTTATTGAACAGAAAATGCGGATTGATCTGCGTGCGAAGCGCATCGAGCTGCGCATGGAGGCTTTCGCGTTTCAGCAGCTCTTTTTCCTCTACCGACCGTTTCAGCTCGTTCATAAAATATTTGCTTTCGTAAATGGCGGCAATGGTGACTGTGCAGAAAAGAGAGGTGCTGTTGGCGTTGAAAAGAAGGTCGCCTAGGCTGCGGCCGGCAAATGTTTCTTCGCCCAGATTGCAGAAATCTTTCAGGAAAATGCTGAGCAAATTGGTGGATAGAAAAGTGTAAGTCAGCATCAGCCCCGACTGGATCATCAGGCGCCTTCGCACATCCCTGAAATCGGGGTAGCGGTTGCGGGACCAGATCATCACATACCGGTTGCCGATCCAGACGGCTGCGGTGGTAATAAGCGTATGCAGGTAAATGTCCCAGGTGTAATAAACAGGTTTATGAAACCGCACACCAAAAAACACAATCGGAATAACAAAGGCCAGTAGTGGTATCATGGCCAGCATCAGGCCGGCATCGTGAAAGCCGATGCGGATGTTGCATTCTTTTTTGTGGTGAATGAAGGGGATGCTGTAATACATAAAGCTAAGTTAGCAAGACCTCCGGGGTTTTTAGAAACCCGGAGGTCTTGGCGCCATTCGTCAAAACGTAATCTGGTAATTGACGTTCGGGAAAAAACCAATCTGGTTGATCTCGGAAACCTTTCCCGAACTTGGGTTCAGCGTACGCACATAAATGTTTTTGCGGCCGGTAAGGTTTTGGAAATCAATATACCACTTCTGCGTCACCTTGCGGCCGTTGCTGGTGTACGAAAGCTTAAAGTCCCAGCGGAAATACGCCGCATTTTTCAGCTCGTAAGCCTGGTTTTCGCGAAATACTATGTACTTGTTCGCTGCCGACTGTTCCAGGTCAAAGGCGGTATAGCGCTGGCCGCCGGCATAGGTGATTTTGGTATCTATGCCAAACGAACGTTTATCGCTTAGCTTAAATTCTTTACCACCCAACAGGTTTGTGGTATAGTTGCTGTTGAAGGCGGTGTTGCGCCATACATCGTCGCTGCCTTTGTACTTCGATTGGAAAACAGAACCGGTGAACAGGTAATAAAAGCCACGGTTCAGGAAGCGTTCCAGCGTCAGCTCCACACCATAGTTGTAGCCTTTTCCATTGTTCACCAGGTTGGTTTTATCCGGAAAGTAAAAATCGGCGCCCGAGTTGAGCAGGCTGAAAGAGGAAGGTGTTCTTTCCACGGCAGCATTGTAAATATACTGGCCATAAGCTTCGGCCTTCAGCCGCATATTGCCGGAAAAAGAAATGTCGTAGCCCAGCACCGAGTGAACACTCTTCACAAAGTCAAGGTCCCTGTTTGTTAAAACCGTGGTGCCGTCCGGCTTTTTGGTTTGATAAAAATACACTTCCAGCGGCTGTGTTTGGCTGTGCAGGCCGGTGCCAAACGAAAAGGACTGATTGGGCGTAACCTGGTACTTCAGGTTCCAGCGGGGTTCAATGCTGGTGCTGTTGTTGAGCGTGAACGTTTGACTGTATAAACCCAGGTTGGTTGACAATACATCGCTGAAGCGGTGATAAAAATTGGCGAAGCCCCTGACGAGTGTTGCGTTGTCCTTTGTATCGTACAGCGTGGTTAATTCGGTGCCGCCATCGGGAATGTAATCGTTCACCAGCTTTAGCCTGCTCACATCGGCCAATACGCCGGCAGTGAGGCTGTTGCGGGCGCTGAATTTTTTGTTCAGCGTGTAGTTCAGCGAGTACCGCACCTGCGTGTTCTTTTTGTAAAACGCCGTGCTATCGGGTGTTATGTTGTAAAACAATTCGCGGTAGGTGGCGCCAAAGCCGGCTACGGCTAAGATGAGTTTACCGGAGGTGGTTGGATTGAAAAAATACGTATGCGAAAGCCCGGTGAATCCGGTCCGCGATTGAAACCGCCGTTCCCGCAAACTGCCGTCGGGCGTGGCGTACAGGTTGTCTTCGTCAATGGCGGCAAAGTTGATATGGCTGGTGCCGCCAATGCCAAACAAGCTAAAGGTGCCGGCCTTCTTAGTAGGGAGATTGATCTTGTAATTGAGGTCCTGGTAGTACGGCGTGGCCGAGCCGGTGCCTACGTCCAGCCCAAGTTTTTGAATAACCGCCACCATCGAATAGCGGTAGTTGACGAGGAAAGAAGATTTGTTGCTTTTGCTGATGGGCCCTTCCACACCGGCTTCAAATCCGTTGAAACCCATCTGCCCCAAAAATTCATATTTCTCATTATTGCCATTGCGCAGGCGCAGGTCAAACACGCCGGCCACCGCATTGCCGTAGGCCGATGGAAAAGCGCTGGTGATAAAGTCAGAATTTTTCAGCGTGTTGGT
This sequence comes from uncultured Flavisolibacter sp., assembly GCA_965365435.1. Lineage (GTDB taxonomy): Bacteria > Bacteroidota > Bacteroidia > Chitinophagales > Chitinophagaceae > Flavisolibacter. The sequence goes on along the minus strand of CBDUBQ010000007.1, from coordinate 104,141 downwards.
GTTCAGGATCGTCACCGGTCCGCCGGTGGAACCCAAGGTACTGTAGTGATTGGGATTAGGAATGTCAATGCCTTCCATGCGCCAGAGCACACCCGATGGCGAGTTGCCGCGAATGACAATATCATTGCGGGCATCGTTGCTACCACTAACGCCGGCAAAGCTTTGCGCCATGCGACTGGGATCGTTGCGGGAGCCGGCGTAGCGCACGGCTTCATCTACACTAAACTGCCTGGCGCTGACCACCGCCGCTTCGTTGATGGCTTTGTTTTTCCTGGGGCCGGCCTTTACCGTAATGCCATCCAGGGCGCTGATCTTTTCCCTCAATCGAATTTCCACAATGACTTCTTTTGATGACGTGACCTCGATAGCGGCCATTACCGCATCTTCAAAGCCTACCGAGGAAGCACGAATGGCCCGCCGGCCAATAGGCACCTGCGTAAGTTTAAATTGACCCGCTGAATCGGTTAGGGCGGTAATGGATGGCGAGCTGCCTTCGAGGCGAACGGTAACATTGGCGACACCGGCGCCGGACAGTTGATCAATAACAACACCTTTCAGGGTTTGGGTCAGGGTGTTTTTTTGCGCATAAGAAATCATCGAAAGGCACAAAACCAGGAGTGTGAAGAGCCAATTTTTCATGTCGGTTTAGTTTACTGGCTGCAAATTGGCGGTAAGAAAAAGGGCAGTCAAGCAAAAAATCCTGAACCGTAGAAAAGACGGAGTGAATGGTGGGGTGAGTTTTTTTGAACCACGGCGATACAAGGACACAAAGCCGCTCAAAGGTTTTTGTGATAACCCCATGCCCTTTGTGCCTTAATAGTTCAAAAAGCTATGCTGTTTTATTGATCTTGCCTATTTGTAAGAGCAATGGAAAATTTATCATTCTCTTTTCTTCGCCACCCCATGCCGCCTGCAGTTCATCTGTTATTAGGTCAAGCGGATTATTGCCGGTTTTGTTTTGGTAATGCTTTACCGCCGACCAGGTTTGCAAATACCCGGTGAGGTGGGCCAGTGTCCATCTGTGCCGCATGGTGAAAGAGGGCGGCGGTATTTCTTCAAATGGAAAGGGAATTGTTCGATACGCTTCATCTAAGTAGCGGCGTTCTTTGTCCCAGTAAGGACCTACAATGTTTACATAAAAATGATTGATGATGGCATCAAGTTCCGGTGCTGCTTCCAGTTTGCCGTAGCCAATGATCACGATTGGGGCAGCCGGCTTTGCCGTGCGGTTAACCTCGGCATAAAACCTTTCAAAATCGAACCAGTGCACGGCCTGTGCCACCAACACAAGGTCAAAAAAATCAGCAGGAAAATTGGTGGCCTCGGCCGGATGCAGAGAGTACCGGATATTGGGTGCCGGCAGGGCATTGTTCAATTGCGCCTGGCTGATATCGGTGGCATACACCTGCTGAAACAAGGGCGCCAGCTTTTGCGCTGCCTGTCCGTTGCCCGTGGCGCAATCCCACGCATTGTTTCGGCCTTGCAAAAGCGTTTGCAGGTAGGTAAAAAACGCATCCGGGTAAACCGGCCGGTACCGGGCATAAGCATCGGAGTGGGCCGAAAAATTGTCTTTCATGTTTGCGCCGGCGGGTAGATGGTTTCTAAAATAAAGTGGCCGTTGGGCAATGGCTGCCAGTTCTTGCGGCGCAGGGCATAAACCAGTTCATCCACAAATTCGCCGTTCTTGAACAAGGTTTTTTCAAAACGGCCTTCCAGCAAAAAGCCGGCTTTTTGCAGCACTTTTTGCGACGCGGTGTTGTGACCAAAAGGCCTGGCAAACACCCTTTCCACATCGTAGTGTTTAAACGCATGATCCACTATCCGCCGCACGGCGGCCGTCACAATCCCTTTACCCCAGAAAGGCTCGGCCAGCCAGTAGCCCAGCTCTACGTTTTTGCGGTATATGTCGTTTTGCGGGTGAAGGCCGATGCCGCCAACAGCCTCGCCGTTGATATCAATGGCGAAAATATGTGCCGGCTGGCCGCCGGTGGCAAAGGCAATAAAGTCGCGGCCGTTTTGCTCGGTGTAAGGATAGGGGAATCTATCGGTGAGGTTGCCGGCAATAGCCGGGTTGTTGGCATAGTTCACCAGCGAAGCAAGGTCGGTGAGCGCCCAGGGACGCAAACGAAAATCCATGCTGTAAAAATCGGGAAAGAAAACTTGTCGTTTCGCAACCGCAGCCCGGCGCACGCCGCCCCAGCCCGGACAGTTTTTTACGCCGTTCCGGCGATGTTGTTGATCATGCCACGGAAAATAAATCCATGGAACGGCAGCACCGAGTACCAGTATAATCTTCCCAGCACGCCCAACGGGCGGAAGGTGGCCGTTTGTGTCAGCACATTTTTTTCGTTGATGCGAAACTCCAGCCAGGCCTCACCCGGCAGCTTCATTTCGGCGTACAACAACAGGCGCTTTTCTTCCTTATTGGCCAGCAACACCCGCCAAAAATCCAGCGCATCGCCGGCAAAAATATCGGCTTCGCTGCGGCGGCCGCGCCGCATGCCTACACCGCCCACCAATTGGTCCATAAACCCACGCAGGCCCCACAGCCAGTTGCCATAGTACCAACCGGTTTTGCCGCCAATGCGCCAAATCCGGTTTAGGGCGGCGGCCGGGTCCGACAGCTTTTTCCGCCGCACATCGCGGAAGCAGCCATTCACCGGCACTTCAATAAACTTTGAAATGCCATGCTGAAAGATGCGGCTCGATTGCGCATCTTTCCAACTGGATAAAACCTGGTTCTGCTCAATCTTGTCAAAGGCCAGCCGAATGGCCGTATTGTAATCCAGCAGCTTTATGCCAAGCTGCTCCGCCAGGTTGTTGGGCTGGCAAATGACTTCCGTTTTCATGCTTTCGACAAGGTTCCGGGCCAGGGCAAAAGAAGTGGCTGTAACAAAATACAGCCAGTAGGAGGAAATTTTTGGCGTCATCACCGGCACAACAAGGATGCGCCGCTTTAAACCGCGGATGGCCGCAAATTTCAAAAGCATTTGTTTATAGGTAAGAATGTCCGGGCCGCCAATATCAAAGCTCCGGTGGTAGGTACCGGGCCGGTGCAATACGCCGTTTAAAAATTCCACCACGTTCCGTATGGCGATGGGCTGGCATTTTGTTTTCAACCACCGTGGCGCTATCATCAGCGGCAGCTTTTCCACCAGGTCGCGTATGATCTCGAACGAGGCGCTGCCCGAGCCCACAATAATGCCGGCCCGCAGCGTAGTGAGCGCATAGCTGCCGCCGGCAAGAAGGTCCTCCACATTTTTTCGCGAGTTGAGGTGCTTCGACAGGTGGCTTTCGTTGACGATGCCGCTGAGGTAAATGACCTGCTGCACGCTTGTTTTTGCCATGCTGTGGCGGAAGTTGATGGCGCAGGTCTCTTCCAGCTTTTCAAAATCGCCTTTTTCAACCGACATGGAGTGAATAAGATAATATGCGGCCTCTATATCTGTGGGGATGGCCGCAAGCGTCTCCGCCTTTAAAAAATCAGCCTCGATAACCGTGATGTTAGCGTAGCCGTACTTATTCACAAAGCGGTTTTTGTCGCGCAGGCAGCAAACCACGTGGTGGCCGTTCTGCAACAGAACAGGCAGGAGGCGTTGCGCAATGTAACCGGTGACACCCGTGAGCAGAATCTTCATAACCTTTCTTCAGCAGTGAAACAAGTGAGCATGGGAAAAGTTTTTGTTGCTGAGTCAGTCTCCGGTCATAAGGTAGGATTTCATTCAGCCATAAGCCGCTTCAATCTGCTTGCGCAACTTTTCTTTCACTGCATTTGTAGCAAATGAGTGGTTGATGGCTTCGAGATTGCACTTTCTAAAATGCTCTTTCGTCCATTGGAAAATACGTTCCATCAGGCTGTATTCATCTGCCAGCGTTACGTTGGAGATGGTACGGGCATCGGTGTTGATGCTCAGCGACACGCCAGCATTGTAGATTGTATTGGCCGTATGTTCGTTGATCGTATCAAAGACATTGGTTTGCACATTGCTGGTGGGACAAACTTCCAGGTGAATGTTGTTAGCTTTTAAAAAATGCAACAAGGCCCTGTCTTCGGCGCTGCGTACACCGTGGCCAATCCGTGAAGGATGAAAGTTCTGCAGCGTTTCCCACACGCTTTCGGCGCCTTTGGCTTCGCCGGCATGTGCGGTACAGGGAATGTCGCTTTCGTGGGCAAACTGAAAAGCTTTGATATGATTGGTGATGGGAAAGCCGGCTTCATCGGCGGCAATATCAAACCCTACTACACGGGTGCCCCTAAACTGCTTTACCAGTTCTACAGTCTGCATGCTTTGCGCTTCGGTGTAGTGCCGCAGCGTGCAGAGGATGATTCCCGCTTCCACACCGTAGGTTTCAATGCCTTCTTCCGTGGCCTCGTTTACAGCCTCCACCACTTCGGAGGGCGTCAGTCCCTGTAACGTATGTTGCAGCGGTGCAAACCTGATCTCCGCATACAAAACATTATCTGCTTTTAGTTGCTGAAACAGGTCCAGCGTCACCAGCCGCAGTTGTCCTTTTGTCTGCATCAGCTCAAAGCCTTTCATGGCCCGCTTGATATAGTCGGCCAGGTCGGTGCATTTGGGCGGCGCAATAAACGACTGTTGGTACTCTCGGGGGGTGATGGCTGGGTTAATCTGCTTTACCACGGCATAACTCAGCGAACAGTCGAGATGCAGATGAAGCTCGATTTTTGGGGCTTGCCGGTAATCCATAATTCTTGCTTTATTCTTTTTGCACCACAAAACTGTCTCATCCGATTTTATTTCCGCGGACATTTGTCCCAGGTTATTCATATGCTTCGCACAAACACTTCTTTACTCGTTTTTACAGAAAAGCTTCATGCTGCCAAAACGTACGGCGATGCGCTTTTCCTGAAACAATTTTCATCGCACCAATTTTTGCTAAAGCAGGATGCGTTGCCGGCCCATGTGCTTATTGTTCGCGAAGGCGTGGTGAAATGCTTTATTGCGGAAGAAAACGGGAAGGATTTTATCGTAGAATTTTTGGGCCGTGGCGAAATAGCCGGTGAGGTGGAGGCCCTCCGCAGCAGCCGTTGCATCTGCAATATCGAAGCGCTTACGCCAGTAGAAGTTTTTGTGCTGGCCTTACCGCTTTTCAACAAGTTGCTGCAGGACGATGCTGCTTTCAGCCGCCTGTTGCTGGCTGCATTAGCGGACCGGATTGCCAACACCAGCAGGCGTGCTGCCTTCCAGCAGCTCCATACATTAGAGCATGGGCTGGAAAAATTGCTCGACTGGCAGCGACGGCAAAATATAACACTGACGAAAGAAGACATGGCAGCCTATCTGGGTGTGTCGGTGCGCAGCCTGAACCGGGCGTTAAAAGAGAAAATAAGCAACGGGCAATAGCCAATAGGCCAGGAATGACTACTGGCTATAGTGCGGAATGGAGAAAAACAGAAGCAAAACATTACACCGCTTTTGCAGCAACAACAGTCGCTCATTGCTCCAGGATCTTTTTCATCCATTGAATAAATTCTATCTCATCCACAATATTCCAGGAGTGCGGATGCCGCATGCCGTTGATGCGGTACCCGGTTCGGCCCACTACAAATTCGGCCCCTGTGTTTTGCATTTGCAGCAATCGTAAGATCAGTTCCGAGGTGTTGAGGTAATTGGCTTCGTGCACACTGCGGCGGCGGTTTTGCAACTGCCACACAATGTCCACATCATGATAAACCCGTACGGGAATATCTTTTAAAAACCGCTCGTTGCCCTCACCCTTCTCTTCAAAATAAAAGGGCGTTAGCCAGCGGTATTTCACCAGGTTTTCGTTTGGTGTACCATGCTCCCGCTTCATTAGTGCCGAAACAAACCGGGCTTCGTTCACCGCCACGTCGGAATAATTTTTGGCGATCTGCTTTTCAAAAAACCGCCAGAGGTCAATAAGGTCCACCGGCGAGTCAACGGCGAACACCGCAGCCGGGTTTGCCGGATACCGCGAGGGTGCTTCTTTGCACAATTCGGCGTAGCGAAGCGAGATGGTGCCGCCGGCCGAAAAACCGCCGATAACAAATTGGTTGGCCGGCACCCGGTAGCGTTGTTTTACATCTTCCAGTATCCTGTTCATGCGGCCTATCACCACACTGTCGGCATAGATTTTTTCGCCCATGGCGGCACATACGGTAAGAAAGCCGTTGGCAAAGGCTGCTTGCGGCAGGTGAGATTCTACCATCACGGCTTCGGGGCTGCCGGCAAATCCATCGAGTAGTACCAGCACGCCTTTAATGGCAGCCGGCGGCTTTACGGCCAGGTAGTAACCCGATGTGGAATCTTTTGGGTTCACCACAATTTTTTCGGCATTCTGTGCCTGCGTGGTTTGGCAGGCAAGGGCAAAACAGAAAAAGCTAATCAGCCACATTTTCATACCCAAAAAATACGTTGAATGGAAGAACGGCGGCGAGAAAAATGTGATGAGCTGTCGCTTTTTCTGTTGGCAATGCGGCAGAACCGGGATGCGCTGCGGCTTTACAGCCGGCGGCTGATTTCACTGCTTATGTCTCCGTTAATGATTTGCCCTTTTTCGTACAGCACATCAAACACGGGCACCCCAAATTTTTCGAAATAATGAGCATTCTTTCGTTTGTTGGCGGCACGGGCATTGACCACATAAGTTGCCTGGCTGGTGGCGTACGAAACCGGTTTTACCTGGAGGCCGCAAAGCAGCCGGCCGTCCGCATAAACCTCGTAGTCCACGGCAAAAGCATAGTCGGCTTCGCCGCTGGTTTTGTTAAAGCGAAACTGTGGTAGTTGCTGTTGCAGCAGCGCTACGGCCCTGCGTTCCCGCACCACCACACCGTTCCAGGTTTGGCAGATGGTACGGAAGCGCACGGCTTCGGCACATTCGGCTTCGGTTATGGGCAAGCCCTGCTGCAAAGCGGATTGGTATAAGATGGTTCCCTTGCGCTGCAGTTGTTCATGTGTTCTGCCAAACTGGTAGTTCAGGCTTTTTAAGCGCCAGTCGAGCCGAAGAATATCCTGCTTGTTCCGCCGAACAAGCTGTTCATCGTTCAGCAGGTGGCGGGTGTTGCTGTCCATTGCGGCCAGGTGGGCATTTCGCTTTTCCCCGGATTGATAGTAGTAGCTTTCCCATTCTTCTTTTGTCCGGAATTCGGTGGTTTCAATCAGCGTGGTCACATAACCCACACTCCAGGGATCGTTCAGCATCAGCCGATTCCACAAGGCATTGGTGCTTTCGAACCGGCCGGTGTGTAGCGTATTGATGAATTCGTGCATGCGAAGGTTTTAGGCTGCGAACGGTGGTGGCGCTGGCGGAAAATGTTGGTCAACAATCGGCAGGTGGCGCTTGTTTTGTTGCAGAATAAACGCCTGATGTTTCTAAGATATGAAAAGAAAACAGCTTTTTGTACTGGCCGCCACTGTTGTTAGCATTGCCGGAATTTACCTCGTCAATGCCGGCCTCACGCCGCTGAAGCAAACCGGCGCAGTGGCCGGCGATGAGGGCGGGGTAATCAATTATACCCTGCCGCCGGGTTTTATTTTCAGTATCTGGGGGCTGATTTACCTCGGTTTTTTAGCCTATGCATTGTATGGGCTGAAGCCATCGGCGCAGCAGGAGGCAGTGATGAACCACACAGCCTACCCGGTGGCGGTCAGCATTCTGCTGAACCTGCTTTGGGTTGTTATTGTAGGACTGGAATGGTGGACAGCCGCTTATCCCCTGCAATGGCTGATGCTGCTGCTGGCCATTTACCTGCTGAAAAAATGGAACCTGACAACCGGCAATCGCTCGGCCCTGCAAAACGTACTGTCGGTGCCTTTTGCCTTGTATGCGGGCTGGCTTACGGTGGCCATGATCCCGTTTACGGCCGACTTGCTGAACCAAGCCGGCTGGGACGGCGGCCCGCTGTCCCGCCCCGCCTGGGCGGTTGTTCTTTACGTGGTGGCCACCGTAATTGTGGTGGCAGCCTACACCCGGCTCCGGCAGCCGTTTTTTCTCCTGCCACTTTGCTGGGCCTTGTTTGGCTTTGCAGTGAAGTTTGACGGCGCGGTAAAAAATACCGCCCTCGTGCTTTGCCTGCTGCTAACCGTTTTCTTTTTCGTACGACTGACCAAATTTTACACACGGAAAAACCCCGCCACGGGCCAACGGGATGTTGCCGCCCAACCATTGTAACCTGAGCTCTCTGGCGGTGGTCAAATGCGGCATGAAACGCTGTCTTTTTCTGGGTTGGTTGATGGCATTGATGGCCACGGCGCCGGCACAACCGGGTAAATTTTCATTGCCGGCCCATTTCCGCGACCTCGGCACCGTGTACACCTACCAAAAGTCCAACTGGGACGGCAGCCATTCCTCTACCATCTTTCTTTATGTGGCCGACAGTGGCAGGCTGGAGTCGTTTAAGTGGAGCAAGGGCGACGAACGGGCCACGCTGGTAACCGCTTTTTTCGACTGGACCACCGCCACCGTGAAAAAGTTTCAGAACCACCAGGTCTTTCGTGATGGTAGCCGCCGGCTGGTGGCCGAGCTGGCAGTGACCGAGCCGCGGAAAGTGATTTTGCAGTTGGCTGATAACCGGGACTCAATGACGCTGGCCAGTGAGCTTTGGCACAGTTATGACTTTGATTTTGCCAGCCTCGGCTTTGCCTGGCGGGCATTGAAAAATAAGCGGGAAGCCTTTTCTTTTCACATAGCCGACGTAGCCATGGTCAGGCAAAAACCGGTTTTTGTCAATAAAGGAGAAGTACAGGTAGCTTTTGAAGGGGAAGAAAAAACGGGTGGCAGTTCGCTTTTAAAATACAGTATCAATGGGCCCGGCCTGGAAAACCGCGGCGGCCACATCTGGGTCAATGCATCCGGCTTTATGATTGAAAAATACCGTATAGACCTTCCCGATGAAGAAGGCTTTGTGAACGGCCAGCTTGTCCTGGAAAAAACAGGAAAATTTTCGCCGGAGCAATGGCAGCGGTTTCTGGCTGCCAGGATGAAGGAAAACCAGTAAGCAAAATTTTTTACAAGCCTCGGGAGTGGCATCGCCTGCTAAATGGATAGCAGGTTTTTTTTGTTCTGCCTACTGGCAAGCCCGTTTTTGTTGAAGTGCTCACAAAGGGTCTTTTGCTTCCTTACACAAACCGCACTTTTTTCAAAATAAATAAATACACCTGTAATATTCTTTCCTGGCCGGCTACTAACAAGAAAAACGATTATGAAAAAAAATGCTGCCACCCCGGTAAAAGAATGGCAGGGCTTTAACCGGATGGCCTATGGGCTTTTCCTTGTTTTAGTCATTTATAGCACCATCGCCGGCCATTATGACGATGCCGTCATAAACCTCGGCATTGCCCTCATCTTCGATCCGTTCGATACCACTGTCAGGTGGAATGACCGGCCTATCTACCAGCGTGTCTGGCTCCTGGCCCATCTCCTCATTCTTTTCGCCGGCTTTTTTTGGATCATCCTGAACTAATGTATTTTTCTAACCCGTCGAAAAAAAGCTGTTCAAATGGATTTTATTTTTTTCGTATTGTGGCATTTTATGTTTCCCTGCCAGCTTAAGCCAGTGGCAGCCGGCGCCGGAACAGATTGCCCTGATAAGCGCCCGGTACAAACAATGGTTGTGGAAGAAAGAACCGCAACTCCCTCTTTTTTTCGCTTATTCGAGGCCGAAGGCCCGGCCGCATTATTCTGGCTTTTTCATCCATTCAGCCTTCATCCGTGAGCGAAAACGATTTTTTGACCAGCCTTCGCCACCATCAGGCCATCATCTACAAGTTGGTGCACCTGTATGCCCAGACTGAAGAAGACAAAAAAGATTTTTACCAGGAAATCGTGCTGCAGGCCTGGAAGGGGTATGCAACGTTTCGCAACGAATCCTCGTTCGGCACCTGGTTGTACCGGATTTCCCTCAACACTATTTTTTCGCTCCAGCGCCGCCAGCGCAAAATAGCCTTCACCGATGCCGGTGTACAGGCAAACATGCTGGTCACTACGCAAAACGACGATACCGAACGGTTGTACAAAGCCATTCGCACATTGCCCGACACGGAACGAGCCATCATGTCGCTTCACCTCGATGGTTACGGCAATAACGAAGTGGCGGCCATCGTTGGCATCACCGCCAATGCCGTTGGCGTAAAGCTGCACCGGGCGAAGCAACAATTGGCAAACCTTTTAAAAGATTTGTGATGGATTGGCAAACAATATGGCAGCAAAGCCCCGGCGAAGACGATGAGTTGCATCGGCTTTTGCACCAAACAAAACCCGAAAAGCTGGAATCGAAGTTGCCGCTCAAAAAGCTGCGGCAGGCACTGGCTGGTGGCATTGCCTTTGGAGCGGTGATTACGGCTTTTTATGGCGTTTTGTTTTTTAATACCCCGCTCTGGCAGGTGCGGGTGGCGCTTTTTATCGTTTCGCTCTTCAACTTGTGGATCATGTGGAAAAGCTGGCTGCTTTACCGGCACACGCCGCCGGCCATTTCGCCCAACAATTCCCTGCGGCAGGAGCTGCAAAAAAATTACGACAGCTTTCAACAGTGGTGGCGGTTGCAGGAAAAGGTTTCGTTGTTTATTTACCCGGTAGCTGTTGCCGGAGGATTTATACTGGGCGGACAAATAGGATCAGGCAAGCCGGTAGAAGCTTTTCTATACAATACCAAAGTGTTGATAGCTCTTGGTCTTTGCATGGTGATTCTTGTTCCTGCCTGTTACTACCTGGCGAAATGGATGTTCAACTATGCCTACGGCCGCCACCTGAAAAAGCTTAGGCAATTGATTGCTGAACTGGAGGACTGAATTGTATGCTTTTGACCAGGCTTACCTCCGCGAACAAAAAGAAAAAAAACAAGGCAAGTTTTTTTACTGTCCGGTGTAGCCGTGGTAGCGCAAAAGCCGGCGGCAAAAACTCGTGGGAGTAAAATGCCAACGGGCCCGGCCGGGAAACCGCGGCGGCCACATTGGGTTAACGCTTCTGGCCTCATGATTGAAAAATCCTGTACAGGCATTCCTGATAAAGAAGTTTTTGTCACCGGTGAGCCTATTTGGCTAAACTCAAGAACCTACGACGCCGCAATGAGGAAAATTTATGCTTTTTGCCGATGCAGATTAACCGGCAGTAAACCCGGGATTGTGCTTAAAAGCGCTTCGTTTTTATAACTGCAGCAATACCCCGACTTTGCCTATGCGGCTGCCAGACCGGGATAAACTGGTGGCAACCGCGTTGCCGTTTTGCGGACAGCTACCTCCGCAAATGGCTGTGGGCGACAAAAAACGTTCTGCCCGGCGCGGCAATTGGTGCCATCCGTGAAAAAATTCGTGGTTAACTTTGCCTCCTTAAAATTTTTCATATGCCTGGTTTTGAACTGTGGAGCGACAAGGAACGCAAGGAATTGATGGATGTGGTGGACAGCGGTATCCTGATGCGCTATGGCTTTGATGGAGCCCGCAACGGCCACTGGAAAGCCAGGGAGCTGGAGGCCGCTATTTGTGAGCGTTTTGGTTGTAGCCATGCACAACTTGTATCGAGCGGCACGGCGGCTCTGACCACGGCGATGGCGGCCCTTGGCATTGGCGCCGGCCACGAAGTGATCATGCCGGCCTTTACGTTTGTGGCTTCGTTTGAAGCTGTGCTAAGCACGGGTGCTGTACCGGTGCTGGTAGATGTGGATGATACCCTGACGCTGAACCCCGATGCCGTTCGGGCGGCCATCACGTCCAAAACCAAATGCGTGATGCCGGTGCACATGTGCGGCAGCATGGCCGACATGGAGGCCCTGCAGGCCATTTGCAAAGAACACAACCTGGTGCTGATAGAAGATGCCTGCCAAAGCATTGGCGGCACCTACAAGGGAAAGCATCTTGGCACCATCGGCCATGCCGGCACATTTTCGTTCGACTTTGTAAAAACCATCACCTGCGGCGAGGGCGGCGTGGTGATGACCAATAACGAGGACGTATATGTAAAATGCGATGCCTTCAGCGATCATGGCCATGACCACAAAGGCATTGACCGCGGCGCCGACCTGCATCCTTTTCTCGGCTATAATTTCCGTCTTTCGGAGTTGCATGCTGCCGTGGGGCTGGCACAGGTGCAGCGGCTCGATGAGTTTCTGGCGATACAGAAAAGAAATAACAGCCTGCTGAGAGAGATTCTTTCCACTCTGCCACAAATTACCTTCCGCCGCGTACCCGATCCCGAAGGCGATAGCTGCACCTTCCTTAGCTGGTTCCTGCCGACCGAAGAAATGACCCGGGCCGTGGTGGCTGAACTGAAAGCGCTGGGCATTCTGGCCGGCAATTTTTACTGGTTCGACAACAACTGGCACTACATCCGCAAATGGGATCACCTGAAGAACGCAACGGCGCTTTATCCCTTGCAGGAAGACCAGCGGGCCGCGTTGCTACGGTTAGCCGATCAGGACTTTTCCGCCTCCGACGCCGTGATGAGCCGTTGCATTTGCACCTCCATTTCGCTGTTGTGGACCGAAGCGCAAATCCGCGAGAAAGGGGAAAAGATGGTGGCCGCTGTTCGCAAAGTGCTGGAGCAGTCGGCTGTGCCTTCGTAAGCTAACAGTTCCCGGCTCGTTTTAATAGAAATGCTTTGCTCCCATCTGCATAATCCTCACGCATGAACATACGGGCCGGATCTTTTCTAAAAAGTACCGAGGCACTCGATGGCTCTTCCTTTGAACGGACCACGATCTTTTTAAAAGAATACAACGAGAACGGTGCGGTGGGGCTCGTGGTCAACCGGCCGTTTGGCCGTTCGTTAAACGAGTTGGAAGAATTTCGCCAAAGCATCAATTTCCATTTGTATCACGGCGGTCCGGTAGATGAGGAACACCTGTTTTTTTTGCACCGCCGGCCGGACCTTATTGCCGGCGGCATGCTGGTAGATAATGATATTTACTGGGGCGGAAATTTCAGTGAAGCAGTAAGGGCTATTAATCAACAAGTATTGACGCAAAAAGACATAAAGATTTTTGTCGGCTATTGCGGTTGGGACGCCGGCGAACTGGAGGCAGAAATTGAAGAGGGGAGTTGGGTGGTGTGGCAGGCTGCGAGCCTGCAGTTGTTTGAGTGAATAGATAGCCGGGGCAACGGTGTTTAGATAAGCCGTTAAGCTTCTACAAATACATAATATCAGAAAGGGGTGCTTTTTTTACAGACGGTTTTACTTTTACAATGTCATACACGAACTGATTGAAAGCTTTAATCCGTTTAGCAAGGCGGCTTCTCTCTGCCGTGCTGTAGTCCTCACAATCTTCATCAACTTTAATTTTCTGCGTCTTATTGTCGCTAATGATGGTCAACTGTGTGTAAAGTTTAGGCATGACCATACACTCATCCTCGATGGAATGATCACCGGTGCTATCGTAATGCGGTATCAACTCGTGCAGCGATAATGCATAATATTTCATGATGATCGCTTCTCGCTCAGTTGCCAGCAGCGAGAACTTCACGGCGACTTGTTTAAAATCGGGGTTGCCAACCAAGAATACAGTGTACTTTTCTTCCGTCAGATCGATCTTGTACGATAAGGCATAATTGATTTGTATCCTAAGGTTCCGGTCAATTTTCCAGGGGTCAAATTCTTCTTCAAGGCTATGATCTTCTTTCAGATTTCCAAGACCTTCTTTTGTGTTGCAAGAAAAGCTTAATAAAATCAAGGCCGTTAACAGAACAAGCAATGGCATTTTATGTTTTTGAAAAGACGCCGGCAAACATTTTTTCCATAAACTCGCTACCGGTTAGAACTTATGCTGAGCCGCGTCTGTAAAGTCGGAAGAACACAAGGCTCCACCAAAGACTTGACCGCCTTTGTTTGCTTTGTTTTCTATTTACACAGCGGTCCTACCGGAGCAAAGCGACACTTCGGCAATGCCCGTCGGATTTTCAAAAAATCGTACTATACCGAACGCAACTGCCATGTTCGCATTACCCTGCCCCTCCACCCCTTACTTTTGCCCTCCAAACTCCCTTCCAATGAAGCTTGTCTCCTACCTCAAAGACGACCATGATTATTTAGCGGTTTTGATCAACGGCCTGCTCTACGACATGGAATACCTTCACCCCGACCTGCCCACCAACATGAGCCTGTTCCTGACCTATTGGGAAGATTCTTTTCCGGTGGTGCAAAACGGCGTGCGAATGATAGAAGAAGGAAAGATCGCCAATGGCAAAGGCTTCCCCGTGGAAAGCGTGCAGCTATTAGCGCCGGTGCCTTTTCCTACGTCCTGCCGCGATGGGTACGCCTTCCGGCAGCATGTGGCGGCGGCCCGCCGCAACCGCAAGGTGGATATGATTGCGGAGTTTGACCAATACCCGATTTTTTATTTTACCAACCATCACAGCATCAAAGGCCCCGGCGAGGTGTCCTGCATGCCCGATCATTTTGAAAAGCTGGACTTTGAGCTGGAAGCGGCCATTGTTATTTGCAGGCATGGCCGCAACATCAAAGCCGAGGTAGCGGAGGAATACATCGGTGGCATCATGATCATGAACGACCTCAGTGCCCGCCGCCTGCAGATGGAAGAAATGCTGCTGAACCTCGGCCCCGCCAAAGGAAAAGATTTTGCCACCACCACCGGTCCCTGGCTGGTATCACTCGATGAACTGGAAGAAGTGGCCGTGGCAGCCAAAGAAGGGCACACCGGCCACAACTGGAACCTGAAAATGACCTGCCGTGTCAATGGTGTGCAGGTGAGCGAAGGGAGCCTGGCCGATATGGACTGGACCTTTGCCGAGATCATTGAACGGGCTTCTTATGGAGTGGATCTTTATCCCGGCGATATCATCGGCAGCGGCACCGTGGGCACCGGCTGCTTTCTGGAGCTCAACGGAACAGGCAAACTGGAAAATCCTGATTACGAGGAACAGTGGTTGAAAGAGGGCGATGTGGTGGAACTGCAGATAGAGGGTCTCGGCATCTTAAGCAATACTATAACCGCAGAGGAAAGCGACTGGAGTATTCTGCAGCAGAAAAAATCTGAACCCTGATTTGGGGAGATGATAAGATTTACCGGCAATGAAGAGAGGCGTTCTGTAACGAACGCCTCTTTCTTTATACAGATGATTTGATTTCTTCCCAAACCGAAAAATTTCCCTGAATCGCGGTTCAGATAAGCACCTTGTTATTCTTACGCATAGGAGCTGTGCCTTTGTTTTTTACACGGCCCAGCATGTTGTCTTTTACTTTCAGGTTTTTTTCCGCATTTACCGTGGCGCTACCCACACCGCTATTGTCAATATTAAGCGTTTGCACCACAAAGCTGCCGGCATCGAGGCTGCCCACACCGCTGTTTTTAAAATCGGCCGATTGTGCTTTGCCGGCGAGGATCACATTGCCCACGCTGCTGTTTTTCAGCTTTACCGTGTTGGCTGTAAGGCGCAGATCCACTTTGCCCACGCTGGCGTTTTTTATTTCAAGGTCGGCAAAGTTCAGCTCCTTCTCGGTGTTTACACTGCCTACCGTGCTGATGTCAAGCTCTTTCAATTTCTTAAACGTAACATACACCCGCATCTTGCTTTTGTTCTTCAGGTTCACGTTCTTCAGCGCCTTCATATCAATCACCAGCGCCTCGCCTTCGTTTTTTACGCTGAAGTACGGCTGCAGGTTTTCGTCGGCTTCAATCTTTACAGCTTCCTTGTCGCCTTGCAACAATTTCAGCTCGTACACGCCGCTGGCCTTTAAGCTTTCAAAAGAAGAAACAGCTACTTCGCGGGTGATCAGGTTGCCGTTTCCTTCAATGGTTTCTCTCTCTGATTTTTGAGCTTTCGCGAACGCTGTTGCCAACAAGGCCGCGGTGGCAAGAAAGAACAGTTTACGCATGTTGATTGATTTTTTTGGTTTAACGAATTGCTTCGTAGAACGAATGTAGGCGGCGCTATGTTACACCGGATGGTTCCTTTAGGACAAATGGCCGATTAGCAGGATAGAAGGTAGATGCGGACATCACGTTACGATTTCTCCGGAAGCCATAAATATGAATACATACAGCGAATAACCAAAAGCATAAAAGCCACTGCTGAAATTTATATCCTATCTCAGACCGCAACACAGAGCGATAGCTTCTCTGACCTCGGTATCACCGATTCACTACTTCTTGAACTATCAAAGGAATGCAGGCTATTGATAACAGCCGACTCCAAACTATCTGATTATGCGGCTGCGTATGGTGTGTTGGTGTATGACATCGTAAAAAACAGAAACGAGCGCCTTTAGGTTTTATCCCAGGAAGTCGAACGTTTAATTTTTGGATCAGCCTAAGCAATTATGAAAAAGATATCATTCAGCCGTACGTACCAAGTAAGCTGGCAGAAGATATACTGCTACTGTCATAGAGAGCCGCGAAAAGGTATCCTGACGTTTGCGCTTGTGAACCCCTAAACTACCTTCGCTCCATGGTTTTTGACTTGAAAGAACTCTCCACCGTAGAACGGCAATATTATCTGCAACACGTAGTGGCGCCACGGCCTGTTTGTTTTGCCTCTACCATAGACAAAGACGGTAAGGTCAACCTCAGTCCCTTTTCGTTTTTTAATCTTTTTTCATCGAACCCTCCGGTTGTTATTTTTTCGCCTTCGCGGCGGGTAAGGGACAACACCACCAAACACACCTTGCAAAATTTACTGGAAGTGCCCGAAGTGGTCATCAACATTGTAAGCTACGACATGGTGCAGCAAACCTCGCTGGCCAGTTGCGAGTTTCCAAAGGGGGTGGATGAATTTGTAAAAGCGGGTTTTACCAAAGAGCCGGCAACCGTGGTAAAGCCGCCCATGGTAAATGAAAGCAAGGTGAAGCTGGAATGTGTGGTGAACGAGATCAAATCGCTTGGCAATGAAGGCGGCGCCGGCCAACTGGTGATTTGCGAAGTGCTGCGCATTCACATTGACGATAGCCTGCTCGACGACGATAAAAAGATGGACCAGACAAAGCTGGAGCTCATAGCCCGCCTCGGTGGCGACTGGTACTGCCGCGTATCGAAAAATTCATTGTTTATGGTTCCCAAACCCAATATAAAACTGGGCATCGGTATTGATGCACTACCCGAAAGCATTCGCAACAGCCGCTTGCTTACCGGCAATCATTTAGGCATGCTGGGCAATGTGCACGAACTGCCGGTGGTAGAGCCTTCGTTCGACGACGGGCACCTGAAAAGCATCTTTCAATACTACGCCCTAAACCCTGCCGATATGGAGCGGGAAGTGCATGCTTACGCGGCAAAACTTCTTGACCAAAACAAAGTTGCTGAGGCCTGGCAGGTGTTGCTGACGGCCGAAAACTTATGAGGTTTTAATAACCTTGTAGGTTTAAGCTCAGGAATTTTTATTGGCCCAGCCAAATACCTTCTTCAATATCTCGGTTGTCCGTGCCACCGGGTTGTTCCGGATGTTCACTTCTTCTTTGGCAATTTGGTCGAACAAGGCATCCACCGCTTTGCCGGCCACATACGCCGGCAGGTCGGCATTGAGCTTGTTGACCGTGGTGGGAAAATTATTGTACGTGTTGATCAGGTCCTGGTAATACTTTGTAGCACTGAACTTATCCAGCGAACTCCTGATCACCGGCAGAAAAGCGGCCACCAGCCTTTCGGTTGTTTTTTGTTTGAAGTATTCAGTAGCGGCATCCCGCGGGCCACGAATAATGTTGATGGCATCGGCAATAGTCATTTGCCGGATGGCATCCAGAAAAATGGGCCGGGCAAAACCCACCGCATCTTCGGCGGCCCGGTTGATCTGTACAATGGCTTTGTCCACCAGCGACGAAAAACCCACCTGGCGCAACGTGTTCTCCACCCGGCGCACATCGGGCGGCAAAAACAGCTTGTAAGTTTCGTTACCCAAAAAGCCATCCGGTTTGTTCAGCACGCCAATGCCACGCCCCGTTCCCTGGTCCAGGGCTTCGCGAATAGCCTGCGCCGCTTCTGTCTGTGTCACCGGGCTGTACTGCGGCAGGTTCGACAGCGTTTCGCAGGAAAAGAGCAAAGTAGCGGTGCATAACAGCGGGAAAAAGTATCGGGACATAGCATTGTTTTGACTTTCTGTTTCAAATAACCGGCCAGCCCATCCAAGGGTTGCCGGCAGTTGATCACACTATTCCGGTATTCTGCCTGTTTCTTCGCCGGTTTTGCCCGTATGGCATTGGAAACCGATGGTTTTCTTCTTTTCTTTAAGGCGCATGGGAAAAATACCGTTGGCAGCGCCCTTGCAGAAAACTAAATTGCTGTGGCAGGAAGGAAAAGATGTACGCAAAGACTTCATACAAAATTTTACGGCTGGTGTTGGCAATGGCCTTGCCCCTGGTAGGCGTGTTGGCTTTTTCGCAAGACCAGCGGCTGCTTTACTCCATTGAGCGCAAAGGCAAAAAAGTAGGTGTGCTGAATGTGCACCAAAACAAAACAGGCAGTACCACCACCTATCATATCGAGTCGGAAGTAAAGGTAAACGTGCTGGTTTCGGTAGTGGTAAAGGCAAAGGAACAATCGGTTTATGAAAACGATGTGCTGCAATCGTCTTCGCTGGTGCGGCATGTGAACGGCAAAGAAAAAGCCAATAAGAAAATCCGCAACAACGGCAGCGGCCTCACAGTAGTGGAAGAAGGCAAAGAGCAGAACCTGAAAAATTACCGGGTAAAATACAGCACCCATTGCCTGTATGCCACCGAGCCGCTTGCCTACACCAATGTTTTTTCCGACAATTACAAAAAGTTTATCCCCATTGTAAAGCTGGCCGATGGCCACTACAAGCTCACTTTCCCCGATGGCAACAGCAACGAATATTTTTATGAGAACGGAATCTGCAGCCGTGTAAAGGTGGCCAGCCGCCTTTTCGATGCGGAGTTTGTGCTGCGCTCACGGTAAATCAGCCGGCCGATAACCAGTGACCCCACGCTTTTCCGCAGGCTGCTCCTGCACCGGTCTTTTGCTTTTTTTCCCAACAACCTGTTTCTGCTAAAATCCCCCAAACCGGATCAGTATCGGCGCTGCTTTTCCGCCGTCGGCGTTTCCACTTCTTGAAGTTTTTATCACCGCCGGCTGCCGCCACCGTTGCTGTACAAAGCAGCCTTAATTTTTTTGTACCGGTTTTTTTGCCCTGATAATGATGGTTTACGGGCTTCCGCCAACAAACTTGCGCCGGATCCCTGAAAAAAAGCACTTGCGTATTACTTGTTGCAAAATCTGCAACACCCGTTTTTTTATGCCCCAATTTCGATTGGGCAAGGGCTATGGCGCCCTGTTATTTTCGTACCGGCAGCATTGCTTTATACAACGCCGGCGGGGATCACGGTTGATTTGCCCAACCATTAACACCCGGACTGCGGCAGGCCATTTTCTCACCTTAAAACCTTTTTATGCGTACAGGGCGGTTAGTTTTTCTCCTCGTTGCCGGCCTTCTTTTTTTGGCGCCGGCTTTTGGTCAGAAGGCCGGCGGCTGGTCGCCAGCATCTCCTTCTGTGTTTTTGGAACTGGGCGGCAATGGCGGCATTGCTTCATTCAATTACGACCGGCGGTTTTCGGCCCGCAACAACGGCTTCGGCGGCCGTATAGGAATTGGCATAGCCGATGGCCGCGACGGCCATATTTTTCCCGAGCTGGTGCCCACCATTCCCATTGGTATAAATTACCTCACCGGCACCGGCGCCCATCATCTTGAAATGGGTGCGGGCCTTACGATCGGCACCAGCGAGTTTGCCCGCTACCAGAATTCTGTTTACTTCGTGCCCAGCATTGGCTACCGCCTGCAGGCGCCGGCAAAGGCGTTTACCTTCCGGGCATTTGTTTCACCAATGATGGTTGAACTTTTTAACGTCCAGTTCTCGGCCGGGCTAAGCTTTGGCGCCCGTTTTTAAGCCTGTTGCCGTTTTTGGTACCCATTGATATAGCCACAGCAGCGTATTTAAAAAACACGTCCACTTACCAAAGCGGACTTATCATGGAGGGGTTTTTTTAAGCCCATTCCCATGACAGGCATTTCGGCGCCTTAGCCGGCAAGCCTCACCACCGGTTCAGGCATCCAGCCAAAAGCCAACCATTTCTCCCATCAAAATTTTAAACCCATGTCAATACAGGCAGCAACGGCCCTCCAGCATTATACGGACCAATTGCAAAACGGCGGCAACAAGAATAGTTGGGTCAACGGCATGCGCATCAGCCAAAGCGGCAGTGTGGCATATTATTGCGGACGGGTAAGATTTGAAAAGAATGAAGGTTGTATCAGGGTAACGTCTGCTGTTTTGCACAGCCGGGCGCAGCGGCTGCCCGGCCATAACAGGTTCAGGTTCGATGAAGATGTTAGCGGCCCAAATTTCCGTATTGCAACGCCGGCGAAGCTGGAGTTAAAAATTTCGCCCGACGATGGTTATCTCTTCCTGCACAAAAACGGTGAAGCCGCTTGTGTTGATTTGCAGTACGACGAAACCGGCGTGTTCTTCGGCCTCCACAAAGACGAATTGTATGCCTTCTTCTTTAAAGGCAGAAAGCATTAAAAGATGGCCTCGCCATTGGTGAGGGATGCCGACGGATCGTCTCTGCCGGGGGCTGTGCATCCTGTCGGGCGGTAGCAAAACAATTCTTCCTTCGTTCAAAAAGAATAAAAAAAAGAAAAGTCCTCCGGGGTCTTTGCCAATCCCGGAGGCCGCTATATAGCTTAGGCTGGCGATACCGGCGGAAGCGTTGCGTTGGTAAACAATTGCGCCGCGGTTTTCTGGTCGTAGCCATACAGATCGGTGCGGAAATGCAGCTTGCCATTCTGGCTCCAGGCGGTGTAATAAGTGATGGCCACCGGCACAGGCTTCTTCACGGCTACCGCTTGCTCTTTTCCGCTGTTCATGGCTTCACGAATTTTTTCCGGCGTCCACTCGGGCTGGCTGCGCAGAACAAACAGCGCCAGCGAATCGGGCTTAGCTACCCGTATGCAGCCATGGCTGAGGGCCCGGTTCTGCTGCGCAAACAAACCTTTGTTCGGTGTATCGTGCAGGTAAATATCCATGCTGTTGGGGAACAAAAATTTCACCTGCCCAAGTGCATTGTCTTTCCCGGGCAACTGGCGTATCTGCAGGTAGTCGCCTTCCTGCTTTACAATTTCCATGTTCTTTTTCTTCAGGTAGTCCTTGTCTTTTTGCATGGCGGGCTTTACCTCATTGTCCACAATGCTTTGCGGCAGGTTCCAGTAAGGGCTGAACACCACGCTGGTAATCTGGTCGGCAAAGGCCATGGTGCCGGCGCCTTCTTTTCCTACAATCACAGGCATTCTAAGCGTTCCGGCCGTGTGGCCATACACCACCAGCTCTTGTGACGGTATATTCACCATCACATAGCTGCTGTCCTGCATTGGCGGCAGCCACAGGGCCCGGTTCATATTCACCAGAATTTGTTGCACTCTTTCTATCGCCGGCACGTTCAGTTCCCGCACCAGCGAATCATTTACCTGCCCCGTTGGTGCCAGGCCAAACTGCTGCTGAACAGCTTTTACCGCCACCACAAGCGAGTCGGTGAACCTATTGGCGGTATCAGCAGCGGAGTAATGGCCGGTAGCTGCCAGGCGCTTTTTTAGTTGAAGCACAGCCGGTGAGTTTGTGCCTTTGCGCATGTTGGCCGTGGTGGTAATCTGCGGCCACCCGCCATCTTTTGCCGCTTGGTAATACGGCTGCAGGCTGGCCTTCAGTGCCTGGTATTGAGCATTGTTTCGCCAAAGCGACGAGTCCTGCTCTTTGTTCAGCAGAGAGTCGGCCAGTTGAAGGGCATCCATCTTCTTGCGGGGCACCAGCCAGTAAAAATTTTCGGTGGTCACCGGCGCTTTGTTTTCCAGCGCCAGCGTTACGAACTGGGCAGTGAGCGCCAGTTCGCTTTGCACCAACGTGGAGTCACCGGCAGCAAAGAGGGGTTGCAACCGTTTATTCGTTGTATCTGCCTGTACCTGGGCAGCAGTGTCTTTGCGTTTTGCGGCACTGTCTTTTGCCGAAGGCTTCGCCGGCTGTTTTTTGGTTGGCGCATTCATCTCTTTGTTTCCGGCACCGGTGTCGGTAGGGTTGGCGGCACTGCCATTCAGCAACGAATCCATCCGGCCTTCCAGGCGGGCTGCGGGCTCATTCCGGTCTTTTTTTTCTTCGCTGGCATAAAGCCCCCACAGGCCCCTTACCTGCTCGGTAGGCCCGGCCGACGTAAACCAGGCAAACTGGCCGTTGCGCACAAGGTAAAACTCCCGCATGCGGTCGGCCTTGCCGGCGTCTATTTTTTCTTTTGCGATGTAGTTCTCCAGGGTTGCACTATCAAGGAAAAGGTCGGAGTAGGCATTTTCGCGGGTAATGCTTTCGTCGCGAAGAATTTTTGCCCTGTTGGCACTTTCCGAATTAAGTGTTTGTCCTGTGCTGTCGTCCTCACCAACGTTGCCGAACCATCCGGCCACCTGTTGGCATGAGCAGAAGATCACCACTGCTGCAATGCCGAATATGCTCTTTCTCATACAGCAGGTTTGGCAAAGGGCATGCCTATCCCTTGGCCGCGTTTGCCTGGTAAGGGCCGGAAGGGCCTGATTTTAACAGCTTTCCTGAAAATAATTCCGGCAACTGTTCCCGAATGTGGCAAATGCGCCCTACTTTTGCCGTCCTTTCACAAAACCGTCAGGGTGTGGTGACCCGGCGGTGATAAGCTGAAACAAACCCGGTTCTCCACGGGTGATTTTAGAAACGTGAAAAAACGCATTTAAAATGAAACGTACATTTCAACCGCATCGTCGTCGTCGTAAAACCGTGCATGGATTCCGTAAGCGTATGCAAAGCGCCAACGGCCGTAAAGTACTGGCCAGCCGCCGTGCCAAAGGCCGCCACAAGCTGACTGTCAGCGACGAAAGGAAATTAAAATAACATCACCCCTGCCTTCTTCAACTGGAGAAGGAGTGCCTGGCACAAGGGCTGCTTATTTAAACTTCTTGAAAAGCTCTCAACCCATTTTCTGTGGTGAGAGCTTTTTTCATTAAATTGATCCGATGGTGAAACGCTTTGGCTTATCGAAGCCGGAAAAGCTGAAAAGCCGCAAACAAATTGATGCGCTTTTTGCGGGGGGAAAGGGGTTCGCCGTTTTCCCGCTTCGTGTCACCTACCGGTTTGCGGCGGCAGAAGCCGGCACGATGTTGCAAATTGGCGTAACGGCCAGTAAGCGTTCGTTTAAAAAAGCCACTGACCGCAACCGTGTTAAGCGGCTTTTGCGGGAGGCCTACCGGCTGCAAAAAGAGGCCTTGCAGGCCAGCCTGGCAGCGGCCGGCAAAAGCGGCGTGGTTTTTTTTCTTTATACCGGCAAAACGCTTCCCGAATTTGAGGCGGTGAAAAACGCCATGGGCAAATGCCTTAAAAAACTCAGTGCCATCGCCGCCAATGAAGATCCTTCTTAAAATATTGTCCTTTCCATTTATTGCCCTGATCAAACTCTACCAGTGGATGATCTCTCCCCTGCTGGGGCCACGGTGCCGCTTTACGCCTACCTGCTCGCAGTACGGGTTGGAGGCGTTTCAAAAACACGGTCCGTTTAAAGGGCTTTGGCTGACGGCCCGCCGCATTGCCCGCTGCCATCCCTGGGGTGGAAGCGGGTACGACCCGGTGCCGTAATTCCCCCTGTCCCCCCTGAAGGGGCGATTTAGGACAGTGAGGCTGTTTTTTTTCTACTGGTCTTTTCGAGAAGTAATGTTTCTCCACAATTTGGCCCGCCTCAGGCCTATCGTGTGGACACATTTCCTTGCTCTTCGCCAACCTGTTTTGCAGGCCCCCGTTGGCGCCTCCTTTTACCAGCCGGCTGTCAGGAATCCATCGGCCGACCGCGAAGCGGTCAACTATGAATAGCGGTGGGTGCCGACCCACGAAAGTGGGACAAGGAAGTGGAAGCGACCGCGAAGCGGTAGAATGTGGTTACCGCGGCCGGCAAAAAATAAAATCATTTGCTCCTGCACTGGCTATTTTCCCGCTGCCGTCACTCCCCGCAAAGGCCCTATTGTACCGCGTTGCGGTACCGGCTTACGCTGTCGTTTGGCCTGCCTGGATTTCATCCGGGGCTATTGACATCCGACCGCTTCGCAGTGGTGGCTGCTGCTGGCCGACGATCCGGCAGCACAGCTCTTTGGGCCTTTCTTCACCACTGTCCTGCCCCCTTTTCCACCGCAGCGAGCAAAAAGATCTGTCCACACAATAGGAAGTAAGCTGGATAGGAGGATAGGAAACTGAGGTTTTACCTAGAGCTTACGCCGGCACAAAACAACTCTTTTCGTTTCGATGTGGAGCCTATGGGCTCCCCTATGCGCCTATGTGGTTCAATAGAAGGTTGAATAGAATTACCGAACGCACAAGAGTGCGACGCAACGAAAGATCTACAGTAGTGCTTCCGCCGGGCACCCAAAAACCTTGTGCGTTAGACCAGTTTAAAAACCACAGCAGGGTGATATAGCTAAGTCTGCCTTTTAGGGGGACAGGGGGATAACTTTTCGAACGTCCGGATCCCGTTCCAAAAAAAGCATTTGTGCCAGTATCCAGTTGCTGCGGCCGCGGACAAAAGGCGATGCCGGTTTTACCTTGAAGCGTTTGGGGTTTGGCAGGGCGGCTGCAATCATGGCGGCCTCTTTCCGTGTGAGTGTTTTCGCTGGTTTCGAGAAATAAGCCTGCGCGGCCGCTTCGGCGCCAAACATACCCGGCCCCATTTCAATCACGTTCAGGTACACCTCCAGGATGCGTTCCTTGCCCCAGATCCACTCAATCATTTTTGTGAAGTACAGTTCCAGCCCTTTGCGTATCCAGTCGCGGCCCTGCCAGAGAAATACATTCTTTGCTGTTTGCTGAGAGATGGTACTGGCGCCACGCACCCGGTTAGGCTTGCGCTTGTTGTACTCCATCGCTTTTTTAATGTTCTTCCAATCAAAGCCGCTGTGGTCGGGAAAAATCTGGTCTTCGGAGGCAATAACGGCCAGCTTCAGGTTCGTGGAAATGTCACTGCCGGAAACATAGTCGCGTTTAAGGCCATGGCCGCCGATCAGGCTACCCAATTGCGTTAGTGTAAGGGGCGGATCAATCCATTTCAGCGCAATAATGTAGAGAAGCTGTGCTATAAACAAAATAAGAACGATGCGTTTCACCCGCCGCCAGATTCTTCTGCCCAAGCCGCCTTTTTCTTTCTTTGGTGCTGTTTTCTTCATGCCATTTTATTATGCAGGCCCTATGACACAATTTTACCGATCAACCTTGTTACTCATCAATGAATCAACCATTCCTCAATGCCCTCCTGCTTTCCCATACATCAACAATCCCCACAACAG
Source organism: uncultured Flavisolibacter sp. (assembly GCA_965365435.1). GTDB lineage: Bacteria > Bacteroidota > Bacteroidia > Chitinophagales > Chitinophagaceae > Flavisolibacter. The sequence continues at coordinate 78,876 of CBDUBQ010000007.1, read as the reverse complement.
GGCCATGCCGAAACCGAGCAAAATAATTCCGTTGAGCTGATTGATGCGGTGAATATTTTTTGGTGTGAGCTTGCGGCGGATTTTATCGGCCAGCACCACCTTGGCAATATCGGCACCCAGCGCAATCAGCAAAGCAAGGCCAAATATCACCATCCGGTGATTGAGCGAATGAGAGATGTAAGCCGTGGCCCACACAAACCAGAACACAATAATGCCCGGATTAAGCAGGTTCATCACTGCTCCGGTGAAAAACAATTTGGCGTAATCGCCAGTGCTGAAAAGCAGCATTTGCTGCCCGCTTTCCGACACTTTTACTTTTTTGAAAAACAAAAAATACACGCCAACAGCCATGAGCAAAACGCTGCCGGCCATACCCAGCTGTTTGTCGTAATTGCTGAGCGCCTTAAAAAATTGCGTAAAAAAATTACAGCAGATCACCAGAAAAACATCCGAGAGAAAAATACCGGTGATAAAAGCCAGGCCGCCCTTCAGTCCACTGTTGAGGCTTTGCTTGATGACGGTAAAGACAATGGGCCCTACAGAAATTGCCAGCAGCAAGCCAAGCGTGAATCCTTTGATGACGGCATCGAGCATAGGCGAAAATAAGGGTTTGCACACTTAGCCCGTGAAGGCAAAACAGCGGGGCAAATGGAAGCGGAAAACAAGATAACGATACAAATGGTGGCGGGAAAAATAGTCGTTGTGCAACCGATGGTTTTTTCAAGAGAAGCTGGTGTTGGCCGGAGAAAAAAACATTAGGCAGGCAAAGCCGGATTTTCCCCTCTTTGCTGCAAAAACGCCTCCCACTCCTGCAGCATCTTTCCTTTTAACACCCGCGGAAATTTATGCTGGCTGCCCAGCTTGCCTTCGGCTTCCATAAACTTCAGGAAAGTATCTTCCGGCAGCACTTCCACAAACACATCTTTCAAGGCCGATGTGCGTTCGGTGGCATAGTCGTCGTTGAGTTGGCAAAGGTGCTGATCTATCCGGCGTATGAGGCCATCGGCATCCACCGCGTCGTTGCAGGCAATGTACCATTTGTGCGCAAAAAAATTCTGGTACGGAAAGCCCACCACCGTAAATTCAGGAATAGAGATATTCAGGTCATTGCTCACCAGCTCAATGGCCTTGTTCATGTTCTCTACGCTCAGGTGTTCGCCCACCAGGCTTAAAAAATGTTTGGTGCGGCCGGTGATCACAATCTCGCTTCGCTCTTTGTTCACAAAGCGCACCGTATCGCCTATCAGGTAACGCCAGGCGCCGGCGTTGGTGCTCATCAGCAGCGCATACTCCCGGCCTTCTTCTACCTCATCTATCATCAGTGCCTGTGGGTTTTCTACCATTTTTCCTTCGCTGTCGAAATTGTGATCGTCGAAGGGCACAAACTCCAGAAAAATGTTGTTGTCCAGAATCAGCCGCATGCCCTTTGCGTCCTCGCGGTCTTTGTACCCGATAAAGCCTTCGCTCGACAAATAATTTTCAATGTAAACGATGGGCTTCCCCAGCAGTTTTTCAAACCCTTTTTTGTAGGGCTCAAACGCCACGCCACCATGCACAAAAAAACCCAGGTTGGGCCACACGTCGTGAATGGTTTTTACGCCGTAGTGTTCTATCACCATTTCCATACACATCTGGCACCAGGCCGGCACGCCCACGATGTAGCCAATGTCCCAGTCCTTTGCATGCTCTACAATTTCATGCAGCTTTTCGTTCCAATCCCTTATTTTGGCAATGCGGCCGCCGGGCTTGTAAAACGTCTGAAACCAGAAGGGACGGTTGCGGGCCAGTATCCCACTCAGGTCGCCGGCATACCAGCCTGCCGCCCCTTTTTGCAGGTCGGTGGCGCCGCCCAGCATCAAAAAGCCCTTGGTCATAGCATTGCGTGGCAAATGATGATAGCCCAGCAGCGAAATAAACTGGCGCAGGTAGTTGACGCGGTTGCTGCGCAGCATCTCTCTTGTTACCGGAATGTATTTGCTGGCGGCTTCCGAGGTACCGGAGCTCAGGGCATAAAATTTAATCTTTCGGGGCCAGGCTACATCCGGCACACCCTCCAGTGTTTTCTGCCACCACTCGTTATAAATTTTTGTGTAGTCGTGCACCGGCACGGCCTGCTGAAACGCGGCGCCGGCATTGGCTTGCAGAAGAATCTTATCGAACCCATAGTGCTGGCCAAAGGCGGTGAACCGTGCTTTTTTCAACAGTTTTTTCAGCACCCTTACCTGTTGGCTGCGTGGGTCGCGTTTGGGAAGCCGTAGCGCCGTTGCAATCGTTTTTGGTAGTTTGATATCAATGATTCTCGCCATCAGCACTGCACTTAGGGGATGCACTAAGGTAGTTTTTCGCTGCCTAATTCGGGGTAATGGTGAAAAATTGTTTTCAGGTCCTGCAGGGGTTCGTAATTGCGGGCATACCAGTAGTCGAGCAGTTGGCGGTTTTCAACAGCCGGTGCGTTCGACGGCTGCTTTTTGCCATTCGGTGCCAGCACGCTGTGGCGCAGGCGCGGCAGCGAAGCAGAAGGTTTTGAGTAGCCTACCCAGGTGCCCCGGCCGGCCAGCACTTTCAGGCAATTGACAAGAAAGGGAAACGGCTGGTTTACAAAAAAGACCTGCAACGGAAAGGTGAGAAGAAAATAAACAGCCGCACACACATCAATCAGCCGCTTCAGGCGGCGGTTGGCAGCGCTGGCAAGGCTATATTCGGTTTCGGCCGCTAATACTTCGCCGCTGGCTGTGCTGGTATCGCTGCCCACAATGCTGCAACTGCCATAGGCATGGTAGCGGTATTTTAACCCTGTTTTCTTTTTACCTGTCAGGCCAATGATCCGTTTGTACGACATCTGCCCGGCGCAAAAAATAAGCTCTTTTGCCTGCAGGCTTTTACTGACCGATGCAAGATTGTCAATGTGCGCCAATGCATTTGCAGCACTGCCGTTAATGCCCACGCGGCCAATAATACGGCTGGCAAAACCCTTCTTTCCCAAAAAATGTTCGATGCCTTTGTACTCCTCGGGCGTGGCGGCTACGAGGATGTGTGGCTTGCCCGACGCATCGGGCGGAGGCTTTAGCAGACCGGCTTTAATCAACAGCCTGCGCTGCAGCGCAATGGCCGCAAACGCCGTGATGGCGCCCAATACCACGATGGCCCGCGAAAAACGCAGCGATTCGGGCAGCAGGGCATATAAGGTCAGCAGGGTAACAGTTGCCACCAATGTGGACCGCAGCAGCTTCGATAGCTTGTAATAACGATCATAAAGGCCGGCGTAATAAGCCGCGGTGAGGTAGATCAGTGTAAAGGCGGGAAATGAAAAAAACAAAAGCTGGTTGGGATACACCGTATCGGTGCGGATAAGCCGCGACCAGCCTTCTTTTACCAGCCAGAACGAAAGCAAAATAAAAATGGCATCGAACACCGGTATGCCAATAAAAGCAATGCCTTTTGTAAGCGCCGAAATAAGGGCCCTGATGCGGATGGCCAGTTGAATGGAAAAGGTGAAGATACCGGCCCGTACACCACCGTAATGTTTATTGACAAAGACCCGCATGGCATGATAAAACATGCGCACATAATTCAGGCTTCCGCGTTTGGTGCTTTCGCCCTTAAAGTGAATGATGGTGGTATCGGCCACATAGTAGTTTTTATAGCCGGCCTTTTGAATGCGGTAGCTCAGGTCCACATCTTCGCCATACATAAAAAACGCTTCGTCAAAAGACCCTACTTCCTCCAGCACGTCGCGGCGAACCATGAGGTAGGCGCCGGCCAGCACGTCCACTTCGTGGTTTTTTTCTTTGTCGAGATGCCCCAGGTGATAGCGGCTGAACAGGCGGGACGAAGGAAAAAGATAGGAAAGCCCAAACAGCTTGAACAGCGAGGTTTGCGGCGAGGGAAAAGCCCGTTTGCTTTCTTTTAGAAAAGCACCGCTGCCATCAATCATTTTTACACCGAGTGCACCACAATCGGGATGGGCTTTAAAGAAGGCAAGCGTTTTCGCAAAACTGTCTTCGGCCACAATCGTGTCTGGATTCAGAAACAGAACGTACTGGCCGGTGGCGATGGCCAGGCCACGATTGCAGGCTTTGCCAAAACCCGAATTGCTGCTGTTGCGAATAAACTTTGCCTGCGGAAATTTGGGTACCAGGTAAGGCAGGCTTTCGTCGGTAGAATGATTGTCCACTACAATCACTTCCGTCTCCACTTCTTCGGCCGCCTTCAGCACCGAATGGAGGCATTGCTCCAAAAAGTATTTGACGTTGTAGTTGACAATGATCACCGATAGGGTCATGCGGCAAATATAATTAACCCCCGCCCCCCTGAAGGGGGGTTAATTCATCCGCATACTATCCGGCACAATGATAATTCCGGTAGGCTGATAGATGACGTAGTGCGAAAGGTCCTGGTCGGCTTCGAAGCCCCGGCCGCCATAGATCACTTTCGAGGCGGATTTAAACCGCACTACTTTATCGGTGTAAAATTTCTTAGTGTTCTGGTCCCACCAAAGGTCTGGTGTGCGGAGGGTATCGCCTTTTACGTTGAACGCCACCACGCTGTCGCGGAGATACACCTTGCTTTGCGTTTCAAGGTATTTACCATAAAGGGCATCCACCTGGCTTTCGGTTTTGCCGGTGCTGTCGAAGAAATTCACGTGCAGCGAACGTGGAAATTCGAGATAAGATGTATCCAGAGTAAAGCGTTTCATGTAGGGCGCAATCAACTTGGCCCTTACGCGGCCGGCCGTGCTCAGGTAACTTTCAATCTTCAGTGCTTCTTCCACATTCGGCCGCCGGTCGTTGGTGCGGTTCACCACATCCGGATCGTTTTCGCAACTCAACAGAGCCCAACTGCACAAAAAGAAAAACGTCAAATGTGCAACGCGAAACAAGGGTTTGCTTTGAGGTTTTTGCCCTCTCCCTTTCACGTTTGACGTTTGACGTTTCACGAAAAAATATTACCAGGTGTAGTTAATCGTACTTGCGCTTGCTAAACCAAAAGTCGGTAAAGTTGAGGCCGAGCGAAAGACGGAAAAGGTCTTCTTTGATGACGTTGCGATCGTTGCCACGGCGGATATACTCCAGGCCAAAGTTGAGGATACTGGCCTGGCTGGTAAGGCGGCTGTAGTTGCGAAGCGGAAGGCCAAGGCCCAGCGTTACGCCAAACACGGGAAGGTCCTGACCGGCGTTGATGTAATCTTTACCGGTGAAAAAGCCAAACCGGTAACTGCGCAGGCGTCCGTTGCGGGCGGCCGTCATCGAAGGGTTTACCTGTGCCCCCACGCGGATTTCATAATTGTTTTGAACCCTGTCGGAAGCGCCGAAAAAACGGAAGTCGTTCCATTTCTGACTGGTGTAGTCCGCACCAATGCTCCATCCGGCTGTGCGTTCGCCGGCAGCAATATCAAGCATAAACCCGGCGGTGTAAGAAGCCGGGTAAATCACTTCGCCGGGCACATCGCTCCGCTGAAACACACTGTCAATCTGCAGCTCCTGGCCCGATGCGTTGCGGGTATAGGTCTGCCGCAAAATATCCTGCGTACCTTTTAATGTTTGCTTCCAGTTGCCCGAGGCGCCGAGGCGCAACTGCACGGTTGAGTCTATATCAATCAGCCACTGTGTACCCACGGTAAAAAATAAGCTGCCGTAGTTGCTGTTTGTAGTATAGTTGGCGGCGGCATACTCAATAGAATCGTTTAAAAAACCGCGGCGGGTGGTCAGTTCTTTTTTGCCAAACAGGTAGCCGATGTTGGCGCCAATGCGAAAATGATTAGAGCCGAAGCCAGTACCGATGGTGGGTAAAAAAGAGCCGCCTGTGCCGGTGTATTGGGTAAAGATGCTGTCACCATCCTGCCCGGTGGGCGACTGAAGGCGGTCGCGGCTTACGATGTTGTAGCTAACGCGGCTCAGGGGACGCAGGCCAAAGCTAAGGCCCCAGTTGCGGCGCACAGGTATGCCTACATACACATGCGAAAACAACAGATCGTTGGCCCGGAAGCTTTGCGTGGTGTTGGGCTCGGCCAGCTTGCGGCTGTCGAGATTGAGGGCGGCATCGAGGATGACCCGGCCGGCCGACACTTTGCCCGAGCGCTGCTCAGTATAGACCTGAAACCCGGCGTACGAGGCCGGGTTGTTGTAGTTGATGGAAAAATAATCGCCGTAGGCCGCCGATACGCCGCCCATGCCGCGGCTGATGACATTCATTCGCGGGTATTGGTTGCCCAATCCGTACCGCGAATAAGGTGAATTATCCTGTGCCTGTAGAGAAGAAAAAAAACTGGTAACCAAGAAAGCAGCAGCTATGGAAAATTTATGTTTAAGCACTGTTGAACCGGCTGATCGCATACAAACCTTTAAAGATTAAATGAGGGTCTGCAAATATCTTGTTTTTCAAATAGGGCCTGAATAATTGAATATCACCCCCGGTTAAAAGGGCGTTAAAGTTCCCGAAGCGTTCCTGGTACATATCAAGAATTCCATCTATCTCTTTCGCCATGCCCAAAACCACGCCACTCTGCAGGTTGGTGGCCGTGTCGTAGCCAATTAATGGCACATTCCAATGGCCTTTTGCCACCGGCAGTTTGGCGGTAAAATGATGCATGGCCTGAAAGCGCATTTCCATACCCGGCGAGATGGAGCCGCCCAAAAACTCGTGCTGCTGATTGATGAAATTGAAGGTGATGCAGGTGCCCAAACCGACCGCTACATTGTTCATTCGCGGAAATAAGAAAACAGCCGAAGCCGCAATGGCCAGGCGGTCGGCGCCCATGGTTTCGGGCTTGCCAACGGGAATGGTGAAAGGCAGCCTGGAGGTGTTGGAAAGTTTGTGAAAACGGGTGCTGCCGGCCAGGATTTCCTCTACAGCCGCTTCGTGGTTGATCACCGATGATAAAATTGAACACTCCGGCTTAAAGGCTTCTATGATTTGGGGCAGATGCTCCAATTGATCGCGAAGAACGATTACTTCCTTCAGATCATCGTTTTGAAAAACGGCCGCTTTTAAACGGGTATTGCCAAAGTCGAGGCAGAGGGTGGTCATGGGCGCTAAGATAGTTCACAAGTTTGCGGTTCGCGGGTTTGTATGTTCTTTCGGCCCGAAGTCCAACTCGTGAACTCTTGAACGAGTGAACAGGTGAACTTCCTACTCCTCGAAATTGAACGCCGACAGATTCTTGAAATGCCCGTTCAGCTTTACTTTTTCTTTCAGGCTTTCCATTTCGGCCACCAGCGGAATGACTTTCTGCAGATGGCGCTTCAGGTATTCCTGCCGCTGCCGTTCGTGCATCAGGTTGAGAAACTCATATTCTTCCTGCAGCGAAAAACCAACATGGTGGGCAAGGTCGTAGCTGTTGATCTCTTCGCTGCTTTTCTTAAAATCTTTTTCCACCTTCAGGAGCTTGTACAATTCTTTCACCGTATCCAGCAACCGCCGCATCATATCGGCACTGCCGATGTGCTGGTTGGCTGGGTAGTTGACGATGGCCCCGCTGTAGAGCTTGTCCGGTATCTCTTTTATCACCTCTAGCACACGAAACACTTCCTCACCTTCGGTTTTAATATCCATTTCGCCATTGTCGTGCACGGTGGTGATTTCTTTAATGCGAACGATGGTGCCATAGTCCTGCATCCGTTTATCAATAACGGTAGGAATGCCAAAGGGCTTGTTGCCGGCATGGCATTCATTTATCAGTTGTTTGTATCGCGGCTCAAAAATGTGCAGGTTCAGTTTTTCGCCGGGATAAACAACAATGCCTAGCGGAAATATCGGAACGAAATTGGTCATGGGTTTCGACTTGCAAATTTGGTGCAAGTTGGGAAAAACAAGTTGATAGGTTAACAAGTTGACAAGTGAAATACTATACCGCGTCCAATTCCCGTAAACCTGTCAACTTATCAACCTATCCACTTCCCTCTTCCATCTCATGCAGCCTTGCATACTTCAAAAAGGTGTAAAACGCCGTCATCCGGGCGGAGAGAAGCCCCTCCCAGCCATCTAAAAAACCAAGCTGAAAAAGATAGTGCTTCAGAAAAGAAAACGGCGGCGCCAGGTAGCGTTTTACCCAGGTGGATTTTTTTCCCTGCCGGTAATATTTTTCGGCGTTCAGCAAAGCGTAGTTGACCATCTTCTGGCTGTACTCCACGGTATCTTTCATGGTGCGGTGAAGGATGCTTCCTTTCAATTGCACCACCGTTGCCGCCGGCGGAATCTGAAGGCTTTCGTGAATGATGGCATCATCCCAGCGAACCACCTGGCGGTTAAACAAACGGATGTGCCGGTCGCCGCCCCACTCGCCCCACCGCAGGTGTTTGGTACCCAGCAGGTTTTTAAAGCGAATTTGATACACCGTGTTGCTATCAGCAAACGAAAGCGTTTTCAGGCTTTGCTGCAATTCTTCGTCCAGTGCTTCGTCGGCATCAATGCACAGTACCCAGTCGTGTGCGGCCAGCGACACGGCATGGCCTTTTGTTTTGCCAAAGCCCATCCAGGGGCCCTGCTCCACCCTTACCTTAAATTGACGCAATACATCGAGCGTACTATCGGTGCTGCCGCTATCGTACACCACGGCATCATCGGCCACGCCGGCGATGCTTTGCAACACCCGTTCGATGTTGCCTTTTTCGTTTTTGCAAATGATGACGATGGATAAGTTTTTGTTCATTGACAAAAGCATTAAGGTGAAACGTCAAATGGGAGATATGAAAAAGAGGGAATGTAAACTTTGGCACCAACTTTTATCTTAGGTCTCACGTTTGACGTTCGACGCTCCCAGCCACTTCCACCACCAAAACGTCAGAAAGGCATACAGGAAAATACCATACTGCACTTCCAGGCCCATATCAAACGCAAAGCTTAAGGCCGCTGTGGCCTGCAGCGCTATCCAGAAGATTTTATGCGCAGCCATTTGAACAAAAAAAGGCGTCAGCATTATCAGAGTGAAAAGGGCCAAGCCGGGCCAGCCGGCGAACGCACCATACATCAGCCATTCGGAACTGGGATAAAATTTATCCGTTGGTAACACAGCGGGCACATTTTCCGCATACCATTTATCGGCCTCCAGCATTACATCTCCGGCACCGGCGCCCAGCGGATGCTGCTGCAACACCTGCCACCCCGCTTTGAGCGACATTACCCTTGCCCCATCATTGGTGCCGGGCAGATACTCCGCTTTTTTCACCAACGAAAAATCATACACCAGGTAACGGAGGCGGGCCTGAAAAGTGGGCACTACCAGGTAAGCCAGCAACGGCAGCGCCGTAAAACAGGCGGTAAGCGCAACGGCTGTTTTCACCCTTCGCATTCCCACCAGGAACCATCCGGCATAAAGCAGCAAAAAAAGATAGAGCGATAGCAGGCCGGTACGTGCCGCCAGAATGTGCAGGTACACAACAAAAAAAACCGGTAGCGCCCAAAGCAGCACCAACAGCGGGCCCCGCCTTACAAACTGCTGTAGTAAAAAGCAGGTGACCACCGCTACGCTTACCAGCCAGCTAAACCGCACATGATCATTTTCGAGCGGCGTAAGCAGCGTTTTTGCCCGTAGGTATCCTTCATGAATAGCGGGTGCGTTTTGCAGATAATGCAGCAGGCTCCAGGCACAGCCAAGCAGCACCACCAGCAAAAAAATACCGCCAAGCATCAGCCACTGGTTTCGGGTAAACTGCCAGCTACCGGCAACAGCCAGCGGAAAAAAAAGCAGCGGCAGTTTTAGCCGCACTACATCGGCCCACTTCAGCAGGTTCTCGCTCCACAGGCCCGATACAAGCGGAATAAAAAACAGTAAGGTGAACAAAAGAAGAAACGGTGTGCCCAGGAAATGGCGCCATTGCTGCCCGAAGTCTTTCCGCACAACTGCCAACAACACAAAGACGATAACTGAAACAGAAAGCGCCGCTCTCGAAATCAGCAGGCTGATGACCATGGCTGCCATGGCGCCAAACAGCAGCCATTCTTTCCCCTCCCGCAGTGTATGAATCCCTCTATTTTTGTACGCCGTCATCAACGGTTACAATATTAGCGCATGTGGCAGCAACTGCTGAAAGATTTACAGGATGGCAATAGCAAAGCATTGGCCCGTAGCATTTCGCTGGTAGAGAACAGCCATGATGGCTATGAGGCCCTCCTGCAATCTCTTTCCATACCGCCCCATACAAAAATCACCGGCATTACCGGGCCGCCGGGTGCCGGCAAAAGCACCCTGGTGGATGCGCTGATTGGCGAAGCCATAAAAGACGGGAAAAAAGTAGCAGTGCTTTGCGTGGACCCTTCGTCGCCCTTTCATCTTGGCGCTGTACTGGGCGACCGCATACGCATGAGCCATTGGTACACGCATCCTTCGGTTTTTATCCGTTCGCTGGCTACCCGCGGCTCCATGGGTGGCCTGCATCCAAAGATCATTGAGATAACCGAACTGGTAAAAGCCGCCGGCTATGATGAAGTGATGGTAGAAACGGTTGGCGTAGGTCAAAGTGAGATAGAGATTGCCGGACTGGCCGATACCACCGTGGTGGTGGTGGTGCCCGAAGCCGGCGACGAGGTGCAAACCATGAAGGCCGGGCTGATGGAGATTGCCGACATTTTTGTGGTGAACAAGAGCGACCGGCCCGATGCTGATGCCTTTGTAAAAAACCTGCGGCTGATGCTGGCCCCGGCCTTTGCCCGGCAGGCAGGAGAAGTTAAAGTGGTAAAAACCGTGGCACCTTCGCACACCGGCATTGCCGAATTGTATGCCGCCATCGGGCAGCACCAACGGGCCGCTTTCACCAACGAAAAAAAAGCCTGGCTGCTGGCCGAAAGGGCTTACTACCTTATTCAGCAAAAACGAATGCAGGGGATAAGAAAAGGCAGCTTACAAAAAGAAATTCAGCGCCTGTTGCCTTCGGGTGAGTTTAATCTTTACCGCTTTGTTCAAACCTATCTTTCCGGCAGCTAAAATTCGCTGCTGTTTTTCTTCCACCAACGATAGCCGAGAATGCCGCAAATCGTTAGCGGGGCGGCGGCGAGATACAAAATGCCGGCGTTTAAATTTTCTGCCGGTTTTTCGCCCAGTTGTTGCGCCGTGCGGGTGCAGATGGAACATTGTGCCATAGCCGGCAGAGCAAAGAACAGCAGCAGGGTGCCAAAAAGAAAAAAGAAAAGAAGTTTGTTTTTCATACGCCAAGTGCTGCACAAATTTAGCAAGGGAACCAGCTTTTTCGGCGGCCGGTTGCGAAAGTTCTGTCAAGAATAACCGGCGGCAGCGGATAGATTGCAGCCGCCAGGGCCATTCCCTATCGGGGAAACGACCCGGAAGTGGTGGGCTTATTTTGCCACACAACGCTGGTCGAAATTCTGCTCGATATGCGTTTGCAGGCACTGCGCCCGAAGACCCGAAAACGGATGGGTACGAAAAAAATCCTCCAGCCGGCTGTAGCTGTTTTCGCTGCTGGCCATCTCTTTCCAGAACGAGACGGTAGAGCACAGATTGCGGTTGAGGCTATTGGTGAGGTCTATGCCGTAGTAGTCGGCCTCCAACTCATTTTTTTGGTTAAACGAACCGGCCAGCAGTTTTTTCAATTGAAAATACGTGGCGCCCTGGTCGCCAAACAGCTTGCCCGAAAGCTCCAGCTCCTGAATGGTTTGTTTAATGTGCCCTTTTTCGGAATGGCCCATCTCGTGCCCAATGATGGAGTACAGCAGGTCGGGGTCGCCCTTTATTTTATCGTACATGGCCCTGGTAAGATAGATGTAGCCGCCGAACGTAAAGGCGTTGATCTGTTTGTCGTTGAGCAGGTGAATGGAGTACCGGATGCCGGAGGGTTTTTCGCGGGCCGCCAGCAGGTCGGTGAGCACTTTTTGCAATTGGGCCTGAATGCCGGCGTCTTCCATCAAAACAAAAGCGCCGGTTTCGATGGCGTCTTTGTGAAATGCATCGCCGTAACCGCTCTGCACCTCATCGGTAATGGCTTTTTTGCTAACGGCAATGTCGCGTATAAAACCCGTGGTGCGGCTGATGGCCTTATTGGTTGAGCTTCCGCCAATAGCGCTGTCGAGACAGCTGTAAGAGTAAGTGACGTTTTCGGTGCTTTTTGGGGCTTGTTTGCTGTCAACAAGATTACAGGCGGCAAGCCCGAAGCACAAAACCACAAGGCATGAGAAAAGATGTTGCATGTTTGTTTTCCTGCAAACGCTTCGCCAAAAGAAATGGCGGTTGGCCGGCCGGTTTTTCTTTAACAACCGGAGCACTGGGTTGTGGCAGACGATGGGCCTCTTTACACAGCCTGTTTCGCTGACAATAACAATTCCCTTTCCACGGCCGGCAATTTTTGTTTTTCGGGCAGCAGCTTTGCCAGGGCATCTTCGCAAAGCAGGGCCGGATCGTACCCTGCCAGTTCGGCGTTCAGTTTTTCCACATTGATCTGGTACTTTGGATTGGCAATGACCTCCTCTACCGCATTAAAAAGCTGCATGGGCTTTGGCGTTTCGGTGCGCAGGTTGATGCCCAGCTTAAAATAACCAATGCGGGCATTGATCTCATTCTTGCCTTCGTGCATACCGGCCACCACCATGGGCAGGTTGTGCTGAACGGCCAGCATCACCCCACCAAAACCACCGTTGGTAACGTAGGCATTTAGGTAAGGCATCACCGCACCAAAAGGAATAAAATCTTCGATAATAAGGTTCTGCTGCGGAAAACGCCTGCGCAAGGCTTCGGTGCCGGCACCGCCGGTAGTGGCAATTACCAGTACATCACTGTTTTTAAATGCCTGCAGCAGCGGCACAATGAGTTTGTTCACATCGGTTTCTACCGTGCCCTGGGTGACCAAAACAATTTTGCGGTACTGCAGCAGCCGTTCATCGTACCAATACCGCTCCCGTGCCGATGGTTTAGTGTAGGGCAGCAAGGCCCCGATGAATTTAATTTTCGGATGAAGGTCGCTGCGATGGTATTCGAACCCCGGGCTGCCACTTTGCAGCACCACCGTGGCCTTGGTGTACAGCAGGTCGAACAAAAATTCGTTGTTGGCATCAATGCCGTACCGCGCCAGTTCGGCATGCATAATCTTGTTTGGCCGGGCAAACAGGAAGTCTTTGGCCAGCTTGCGCAAAAGGGACTGCTTCAGCCGACCAAAAAAGCTGGTAGCCGGCGTCATACCAAGCCCGTTCGGCGCCAGGTCGCGGGAGGTATTGCCAAGCGGCAGCACGCCAATGGCTGCCACCGGTATCTTCATTTTTTCGGTGATGAAGGGAATGCCGGTAAAGCAAATGTCGGCTACCACTACTTCAAAGGCAAATTCCTGGTGAATGGCGCGGATGTCTTCGTAATACTCGGCGCCCCGCAGCACAAAAGCATGTGTCAGGTCGAAGTTCAATTTGCCAACGGCCGTTTTGCAGCGGGCCCGTTCGGCGGCCCCGGGGCCAGCGGGGTGGGCAAAAAAATCGCTGGCTTTTTGGAGGGGGTAAAACAGAATACCCATTTGCTCCACTTTGGTGCGGAAGCGTTCGGCGGTGTACCACCGCACATCGCAGCCTTTTTGTTTCAGATGAAAGGCCAGGCCGGTCAGCGGATTAAAATGCCCGTCGGCCGGAAAGTTGGCAAACAACACCCGGGTGCCGGGCGGCAGCGACGATATAGCCGTGAGGTTGTGGCTGCTCATAACAACGGTTTGGTTTTGGGCGGCAAGTTGGGGTAGAAATAGAAAACAGGTAAGTGACAACCGGACAGATTGATGAAAAAACGGATATAATGCCGGTTGGCGAGTATGAGCTGAAACAAAAAAGCCCGGCAACACTGTGTTGCCGGGCTTTTTCTAACACCCCACAGCGTTAGGTTGTGGAGTCCGATGCTATTATACCGCTTCGGCGCTCATGCGCTTTGCCTGCTTTTTTCTTTCTTCTTCGTCGAGAATAACTTTCCGCATGCGGATGCTGTTGGGCGTCACCTCAATGCACTCGTCCTGCTGAATATATTCCATACACTCTTCCAGTGTCATAAGGCGTTTCGGCGGAAGGCTAACCGTGCCATCGCTGCCGGAGGCACGCATGTTGGTGAGCTTTTTTCCTTCGTTGGGATTTACCACCAGATCGCCAGGCTTGTTGTTTTCGCCAATGATCATTCCGCGGTAAACCTCCTCACCCGGATCCACAAAAAAGAATCCACGGTCCTGCAATTTATCAATTGAGTAAGCGGTGGTAGAACCGGCTTCCTTGGCAATAAGCACGCCGTTGTTGCGGCCCGGAATGGGTCCTTTCCAGGGCTTGTATTCCGAAAAACGGTGGTTCATAACCGCTTCGCCAGCGGTGTTGGTGAGCATGTTGGTACGCAGGCCCAGCAAACCGCGGGAGGGGATTTCAAACTCCAGGTGCTGCATATCGCCTTTGGTTTCCATCACCAGCATTTCGCCTTTGCGGCGGGTAACCAGATCAATGACTTTGGAAGCATATTCCTGCGGCACATCCACCACCAGCGTTTCAAACGGCTCGTGTTTTCTGCCATCCACGTCTTTTGTAATCACCTGCGGCTGGCCAATGGTCAGCTCGTAGCCCTCGCGGCGCATGGTTTCTACCAGTACGCCCAGGTGCAGAATACCACGGCCATACACCATAAAGGAGTCGGCGCTGTCTGTATCATAAACCCGCAGGGCCAGGTTTTTTTCCGTTTCTTTCATCAAGCGGTCACGGAGGTGCCGGGAGGTCACAAACTTGCCGTCCTTACCAAAGAAAGGCGAGTTGTTGATGGAAAACTGCATGTTCATGGTTGGCTCGTCCACCGAAATTACGGGCAGCGCTTCCGGGCTTTCAAAGTCGGCAATGGTATCGCCAATGTTGAAGCCTTCGAGGCCTACCACGGCGCAGAGGTCGCCGGCCACCACTTCCGAAACTTTTTTCTTACCCATGCCTTCAAACACATAAAGCTCCCTAACACGCTGCTTTTTGATAACGCCATCGGCCTGCACCAGCGAAATCGGCTGGTTTTCCTTAATAACACCACGGGCCACCTTGCCAATGGCAATACGGCCAAGGAAGGAAGAATAGTCCAGCGAGGTGATCTGCATCTGCAATGTACCCTCGCTAACGGTTGGCGGCGGCACGTGCTCTAAAATGCCATCGAGCAACGGGTTAATATTGTCTATAGGTGTAAGGCTATCGTTGAACCAGCCATTCTTGCCCGAGCCATAAAAGGTCGGAAAGTCAAGCTGCTCCTCGGTGGCATCGAGGTTGAAAAACAATTCAAAAACCGCATCGTGTACTTCATCGGGGCGGCAGTTGGGTTTGTCCACTTTGTTGATGATCACGATCGGCTTCAGGCCAAGGGCCAGCGCTTTTTGCAGCACAAAACGGGTTTGCGGCATCGGCCCTTCAAAAGCATCTACCAGGAGGCATACGCCATCGGCCATCTTCAACACCCTTTCTACTTCGCCGCCAAAGTCGGCGTGGCCGGGGGTGTCAATCACGTTGATTTTGGTGTCTTTGTAGGTAACGGCTGCGTTCTTGCTAAAGATGGTAATTCCTCTCTCCCGCTCCAGGTCGTTGCTGTCCATGATGAGCTCGCCGGTTTCCTGATTGTCGCGGAACACCTTGGTGGCATGAAGAATTTTATCAACCAGGGTGGTTTTTCCGTGGTCAACGTGGGCAATAATGGCGATGTTTCTGATATCCATAAATTAAGCTATTAGCCGCCGGCTGTTACCTGTTAGCTGAAACCCGCAAGGGCGAAGAGCTAATGGCTAATGCCTAACGGCTGTTTTAGGGAGCGCAAAGGTACACATCTTAAATGGGGTAGCCAGAAGAAGAGGGATAGTTAACAAAAAGTTTTCGGCGAAGGGGATGAATTGGGTGGACAATCGGGAACCGATGCTTGTTGACTCTGCATTTTCAGCATTTACTTCCCTGCCGATTTAAACAGCAGAAAAATTGCCTCGTTATTCTTCAGACACTGCAATATACGTTTGCCAGGTGTTTTCTGAGGCCAGAGAGCCAACCGTAGATCCTGAATAGGTTGGGGTGTTCTGTCATTTTTGAAACAGGTTAAGATTTTTTGTTAGTGCTATAAAAACCGCCGCACCAAATTCACAATCAACGTCAGCAGCACGCTGAACAAAATCATTGTGGTAATGGGAAAATAAAACCGAAAGTTCTCCTGTTCAACCCGGATGTCGCCGGGCAGCCGGCCGAGCCAGTGCAGCTTGTTGCCAAAAAAATATACAATGGCTCCCGCCACCCCGATGACTGCGCCCAAAAGAAGAAGATATTTACCCGTTTGCTGGTTCATCGTTCGGCACTAAAAATTGCAAAGCTCCTTCCTTCAAACGAATGGTGATTTCAGTTCCTTTTTCCTGTTTCAGCAGCTTGTCGTCCACATGCAGGCGATTGCCTTCCCAGCGTATGCGGATGTTTTTTCCCTTCAGCGTAGGAAACTGGTAGGGATCGTCATCGCTGGTGATTTTGTGAAGCAGGTAGTCGGCAAATTTTTCCTGGTGGGCTTCCGGTACCAGCACCACTTCAAATTCGCCATCGCCGGGATCGGCCTGCGGAGCCAGCACCAGGTTGGGGCCAATGGAGCGGATGTTCATGACTTCGACCATAAAAAAGCGGCCGGAGTGGTCGGTGCCGTCCACCTCGAGCTGGCAGCGGCAGGGCCTGTACCCAAGCAGCACCTGGTGCAGCACCTTCAGCGCTCCTTTCAATTCTTCTTCGGGCGATGCATAGACTTCCTCCTTCTCCTGCATTTCCTTCATCAGTTCCGGAAAAATGCCAAAGCCAAGCCCTTCCAGAAAAAAAGATGCATCCGGAACGTTTTCAATCTCTCCTATGTCAACTTTCTTGCGCTGGCTTTCTTTCCACAATTGCACGGCAGTGGCATCGTTGCCCACATTAAGCGTTTTGGCAATGTTGTTGGCTGTGCCCATAGCTAACACGGCCACGGCAGTTCGCCGGGCCAGGGCTTCGTTCTTCAACAACTGCCTTACTACTTTCCGCACGGTGCCATCGCCGCCGGCAACGGCAATCAGGTCTGTGTCTTCGGGCAATAGTTTCCAACCTGTGCTTTTGGTTGAGCTGTACCGGCAGGTAAAGCCGGCTTCCTCAATTTGCTTAACGAGTTCCTCTCTGTCGTGGTCCTCATCGCCGGCTGTGGGGTTGTGTATCAGTTGAACGATCTTCATAATTGCTGCTAAACGAAAGAAGCTCAACAAAAGCATACCACCGCTAGCGGCAACTGGCACGAAAATGTTGCGGTTTCCGGCATGAATATCCTGATCACCAACGACGACGGAATTTATAGCCCGGGATTGGCCGCTTTGGCCCGCATTGCCCGCAATTTTGGCGAAGTAACTGTAATGGCGCCGGATGTGGAACGCTCCGCGGCGTCGCATGCCATCTCGGCGCATCTGCCTATTTCGTACAAAAAAGCAAACATCCCGGTTGACGGCGTGCAGGCCTTTAAGGTAAACGGAACGCCGGCCGATTGTGCGGCCCTGGGTACACACCTGGCCAAAACTGATGTGATTCTTTCCGGCATCAACATGGGGCCCAACCTGGGCAACGCCATCTGGCATTCGGGTACACTGGCCGCAGCCCGCCAGGCGGTGTTGCTGGGCGTAAGAGGCATTGCCCTCAGCACGCCGGTGGGTAAACAGGATCCCGACTTCGATGCTTTTGCGCCCTATGTGGAAGAAACGCTGACGCTGCTACTGAAAGAAGACAAGCTGGCGCTGTTCAACGTCAACTTTCCGCCGCAACCCAAAGGCATTTTATGGACCAAACAATCGGTGCGGCTGTACGACAATAAAATTGAACCGGCCATGGACCCGATGGGGCGCAAACACTACTGGTTTACCGTGATTCCGCTGGAGGCCGCCGAAGAAGGCACCGACCGCTGGGCGGTGGAAAACGGTTATGTATCCATTACCCCACTGCGGCTGGACCTGACGGATGAAAGCGAGCTGCAAAAGCGGCTGCAGGAGGCCGGGCCGAAATAAGGCGCCTACCGGCCGGCAGCCTACATTTGTGCCCACTAACAAAGAAGAGCCGTGCAGCGAAAATTGCTTTACATCGTAAACCCCATATCCGGAACAGCGAACAAAACCTCTTTACACCAGATCATTGAAGCCGAAACAAAACGGGCCGGCTTTACTTACGCCATTTATCCGTCGGTAGCCAACGGCGACTATTCCTTTCTATATCCCATTATCCAGGAACAGAACTTCACCGATGTGATCATTGCCGGCGGCGACGGCACCATCAACCAGGCCGTAAGCAGCCTGCGCAAACAGAATGTGCAGTTTGGCATCATCCCCTGCGGCTCGGGCAATGGGCTTGCCTTTAGCGCCGGCATTTTAAAGGACCCGGTGAAGGCCCTCCGCATAGCTTTTAACGGAAAAACCAAACTTACCGACGGCTTCACCATCAACAACCAGTTTGCCTGCATGCTTTGCGGGCTGGGGTTTGATGCACAGGTGGCGCACGATTTTGCCAATTCGCCCAAACGCGGCCTATCCACTTACGTAAAAAAAACGGTGCAAAACTTCCTTACCTCGAAAGCGTACCCTTTTGTGCTGGCCACGGCCGGCAGGGAAATCCGTGCCGATGCTTTTTTTATCTCGGTGGCCAACAGCAACCAGTTCGGCAATCATTTTACCATTGCGCCCAAGGCTTCGTTGAACGATGGCCTGCTGGATGTGGTGGTGATGACGCGGCAAAACAAACTGAGTGTAATGTTTCAAACGCTAAAACAAATCAGCGGGTTCAATACCGTAAAGACCGTTGATTTTGTAGATGAAAAAAGCAGCCTGATTTATTTTCAAACCGAAGCGCTAACCATTGTCAACGAAAGTGAGGCGCCGCTGCATATTGACGGCGACCCGGTGGAAACGATGAAAGAGCTGCGGTTTGCCATTATCAAAGACGCTTTTTTGCTGATTTATGGATAAAGGGCGCAGGGCCGTGGGTAAACACCGGCAAATTACCGATCTTACTATCGCGGCAATGAAACATCCCGTTTTGTAACAGAGTTTCACCACCATCAACCTTCAACAACAGGCTATGAGCAAAGTTTTGTTTAACAACCGGCAGCAGCAGTTTTACCCGGCGGTAAAGCAGGCTGTTGATGCCTATTTTCAATCCACGGCACAAAAACGCACGGGCAATTGGAAGCTGTATAGCAAAACGCTTCTGTTGCTTCCGTCGGCGTTTTTTATCTATGGCTTTTTGATGCTGGGCAGCTACACAGCGCTTGCCGGCCTGGCCCTCAGCACCGGCTTAGGTTTTATCCTGGCCCTGATTGGGTTTAATATCATGCACGATGCCTGCCACGGCAGCTACTCCAGCCGCCGCTGGGTGAACGACCTGCTGAGCTATACCATGAATGGCCTGGGGGCCAATGGCTATATCTGGAAGATTAAACACAACATTATCCATCACACCTACACCAATGTGGACGGTGTGGACGACGACATTGCTAAGAGCCCATTCATTCGCCAATGTGCCTCGCAGCGCTGGGTGCCGGCCCACCGCTTTCAGCACCTGTACATGTTTGTACTCTATGCCATCAACACCATCCTTTGGGTATTTATCACCGATCCTATCAAATACTTTTCGCAAAAAATTACGGCCACGCCCATCCGCATTTCCACCCGCGAGCATATTATTTTCTGGATCAGCAAGCTGCTGTATGTTGTCTTTTACATAGCGCTTCCTGTTGCCGTTCTTGGCTGGCGGCATTGGCTGGCCGGCTACCTGGCCATGAATGCCGCTTTTGGCCTTGCCCTTTCTTTTGTTTTTCAACTGGCGCATGTAGTGGAAAAAGCCTCGTTCGAAGAGGCGAAATATGAAGCGAATCACATTGCTTCGGAATGGGCGGTACATGAGGTGAAAACAACAGCCAATTTCGCTACCGGCAGCCGGGTGGTTTCGTGGCTGGTGGGCGGCCTTAATTTCCAGATCGAACACCACCTGTTTCCGCGGGTAAGCCATGTGCACTACCCTGCCATCAGCCAACTGGTTCGGCAGGAGTGCGAACGCTTTGGCTTGCCCTATCATAGCTATCCTACGTTTCTTTCGGCGGTTGCTTCGCATATACGCACCATGCGGCAACTGGGCCGGCCGGCAAACGCCTAAGCGCATTGTTTGGGCCCTGTTGATTTCACCGTCGGGCGATTCGCCCCTACACCGGACAATTGTTTGCAGTGCCGGATTGGCCGCAAACAAAGGCCGCCGGCTTTATTTCCTTCGCTTAAACCATAAATAGAACGGCACGCCCGTCAGCACCAGTAAAAGCCCAAGCAGCGAGTTGATCACCGGCGTTTTTCCTGCCCGGTAGTTCAGCACATCATTGTAGATGGTCATTCCAAAATACAGCGCAGCAAACAGGATAAACAAGACCGGCAGTACCGGGTAGCCCCACATGCGAAAGCCGTTCGCCTGCTTCAGGCCACGCCGGCGTACAATAAAAATGGCATAGCCGGCAAAGCCGTAAAAGATCCAGGTAACAAACACAAACAAATCGGCCAGCATATCGAACGAGCCGGAAACAACAAATACGCAGGACCATAAACATTGTATCCACAACGCATTGGCCGGCGTACCATAGCGGGGATGCACCGCATCGGCGCCTTTAAAAAAACAGCCGTCTTCGGCCATGGCAAAGTTGAGGCGGGCGCAGGGCATGACGTTGCCATTGACCGCACCGGCACAGGAAATGATCACCAACAGGGCAATAAAGGAGCCGCCGGCGCCACTGCCGGCCCGCTTTACGGCATCGCCCGCCACCAGGCTGCTGTGCTGCATATCGTCAACCGGAATAACATAGAGATAAGCCAGCGTAGTGAGGATATAAAGCAACATGCAAATGCCAAGGCCGGCAAGATAGCTGCGGGGGATGATCTTTTGCGGCTGCCGGATTTCGCCGGCCATAAAACTTAAATTGTTCCAGCCATCGTAAGAGGCAAGGGCACCCGACATGGCGGCCACCACACCAAAAGTTAGGGGCCAGAAAGAGGGGTTGGCAGATGCCGGGTTCTTCCACACGTTTTGTGCCGAGCCATTTCCGGAAAACAAAAAAAAGAGCAAGAGCAAAAGAGCGCCAATCTTCAAGGCGGTGAACAGCACCTGCACGGCCCCGCCCGATTTTACGCTGCGCACATTGACGGCGGTGATGCCGACAATCAGCAGAATAGCCAGCGCCTTTACACCGGCATTTTGCAGCGGATAAAGTGTGCCCAAAAACGGAATGGTCCAAACCACGGCTTTTTCCGTAACGGGGGCAAATTGCGGAAGCATCACAAAGCTTTGGCTGAACTGGGCAAACACAAAAGCAATGGCGGCAACGGCCGCGGTGTTGATGACGATAAAAGAAGCCCATCCAAACAAAAAAGAAAAAAAGGGCCCGTACAGGCGGCGGAAGAAAACGTACTGCCCGCCGGTTTCGGGAAAAATGCCGGCCACTTCGGAGTTGATCATGGCACCAATGACCGACACGCCACCGGCCAGCACCCATACGCCCAGCAGCAACAGCGGCGACGGAAGCTGCTGCGCCATTATGGCCGGCTTCATAAAAATGCTGCTGCCCACCACCGAGCCAATAACGATGGAGGCAGCGGTCCAGAATCCTATGCGGCGGGGAAGAGTTGTGGGCATGGTGGAGGAAAGTTCACGGGTTTACGGGGTTGGGGTAGATGGGTTGGAGGAGCTAAAAAGATGCTCACTGATAAGCCGGTGAAAATGATGAATGCCCTGCTCCCTGGTCACTGAATACCGGCCGTGTTTGTACAGCCTGGAGCGAATGCCTTTCTGCACGGCTTCTACCACTTCTTCGTCTTCCCGCTCCACTTTATCCAGGTCGCTGCCGGCCCCACGGTTGTACTTTTCTTCCTTCCACATATACGTGTAAAAAAACACGTTGGTGCGGTCTGTGGTTACCGGGTTAACGATATTGATGGAAAGTCCCCAGGGATAAAAATTGAACATCATATTGGGAAACACCCAGAAATAATACGCGGCCACGTTCTTTCCGTAGTCGGGCGAAGAAGGCGGCAGGTCAAAGGCTTCTTCGCCTTCTTTGGCAAGCCCCAACTGCAGGTTCGAGTACCGGAACAATTCGGTGCTGTAGCTGCCGTAGTCAATTACGGCGTTGAGGCCGGCATGCACAAACGGAATATGAAATCCTTCGAGATAATTTTCGCAATAAAGGGCCCAATGGGCTTTTACCGCGTAGGTGGTTGACAAGTCGGGCCGAAAACGAAATTCCTCCACCGGCAGCCAGTGGAGGCGCTGCTGCATTTCGGCAAAGGCATCGCTGGTTTTGGACCAATCCAGCGCCGTAAAAAGCAAATGCCCCCAGCGATGAAGTGGCAGGTGGGGCAGGTTGTCGGCGGCCGATGGAAAATTCTCCACTTCTTTAAACTCCGGCATGGATTGAATGCGGCCGTCGAGGCCAAACAGCCGTCCGTGGTACCGGCAACGGAGGTGGGCCGCCTGGCAGGGTTGCGTAATTAAAAGATTGCCGCGGTGGGTGCACACATTCGACAGGCAATGCAGGGCACCAGCGTTGTCTTTTGTCAGCAACAGGGGTTCGTCAAGATAGCCGGGCAACAAGGTAACCGGCCGGCAGTTGCCTTCGGCCAGCAGCGTTTCGCTGTCGCCAATAAATTGCCAGGACGAAAACAGCTTTTCTTTAGCCTGCGCAAAAACAACAGGATCGGTATAGAAATCCGTGTGCAGTGTTTTGGCCCGGGCAATGGAAGGGTCCACCGCGTATTTCTCCATAAATGACAATTCGTTTTAACAGCCCTTTGAAATGGTGCAGTGAGCACTGTGTGCGTAAGATATTTCATTTGCCGCAGGCGGCGGTCAAGGTTCTAATACCTGGGGTCTATTGAAGGTGTTTAATATGGCTTTTGTCCCATTACATTGCCGGCGGGATAGTAATTGGCCACAATGATCACGGCGCCGTTGGCACAGGTGGCTTTGCCTATGCCCACCTGTTGTGTATTTCGCCACACCATTTGTGTATAATGGCCAGTGGCATACCAGGTGTTTTCGGCAATGGGCCCATAGGTGTAGTCCTTTTTTTCGCTCTGCCAGCTTTTCGATGCATCCAGCGCCACATAGGGTTTGCCGTTGCCCCAAAAAATATTCTCGCCGTACTGTTGCTTCCACTCACCATGTCGTGGGCGGTGGGCGGGCTTGCAACCGGAGGCGGCCAGCTGATCGGCCCAGGCTTGTGCAAAAGAGGCCAGCGTAGCCGACCAGGTGAGCGGCTCAACGCCTAGTTCTTTTCGGCTTTCGTTGTGAAAACGAAGGGCTTCATCCGCTTCGGCCGGTGTAAGGCCCGAGCTGGTGAAACTGGGCCCCTCCTGAGCGTCGGCGGCCAGTGAAACCATCATTAAAAGAATCAGACAAATAAGGCGGGTGAAAGGGCTCAATTTTCTACATTTTTTTAATAAAGGCACATTCGAAAGGAATAGATGGCTGGCAAAGGCAACTACAGACCTATACTCCCGCCATTACACACACAACCTGGCTGACCACCGGTAAACGCTTCGGCCGACCGTTTAGTATCTTCTGCTGCGGTTAACCTCTTTGTTGGCCACGGTTGTTTCGTATATTGAAAACAGAACCGCCCTGCCAAACCATTAAAGGCCCGCTATGCAAAGCGCCACCGCACCACAAATACCCCTGCATGAAAGAACAGCCGCTATCCGCCAGCAGGCAAAGCTGCAGAAACGGAATGCCCAAATTGTCCGCATCCTCGTGGTTTTATTCATGATCGTGTCGGTGCTGAGCTGCCTGGTTATGCTGCCTTTCCTCACGCTGATGATTGGTCCCGGCCTTTTCAACGAAACGCCGGCCTACTTTTTCTGGATCATCCTCTTGCTGGTTTACAGCGCCTTTTTTATTCTTCCTTTTTTGTTTTGCCTGCCGGTGATCCTGCCCTTTTCGATCCGCCATAAAAACATCAACAGAATTGTTGTTTTCCGCAAATTCAACAGCGATGTTTCCAAGGCGGCGCTTCGCCGGCTGAGCCGTTCGGTGTTGGGTAATTACGGGCACGTGTTTACGCTGTCGGACAAAAATTTCAAGATACCCTGGTATGTTCACATACCGGTGGTGTTGGGGCAAATGAGCTTTTTCCATTTTCGGCAACAAACCATTAAAAAAGCTAATGACCTGGATAAGCTGCGAAAAACGCTCGGCAACAGAGGATGGCTGAACATCAACTGGTTTTTGTCTTCCTCCAAAATTTTTGCTGTAAAGACCACCGATGAGTGGTGGCAGGAAGCCGCTTTAATTTTATTGCGGGAATGTGACCTTATTATTTTTGACGTATCAACGTTTACCGAGGCCCTGGAATGGGAAACCAACACGACAAAAAAGCTCAACCTTGAGTCGAAGATTATTGTTGTTGCCAACGAGGCCAACCGCGAAACAGCCCTTGAATGGAAGCTGAAATACGACAACCCGGACGATGATTACGATATTCCGCTTTTTTTCTACGACAGTGAAAGCGAGCTGACCGACGTGGCGGCGTTGGAAGAAGGCATTGCCACAGTGCTGGCCGCCATTCAGGGCGGCGTGCCGGTCAAATACACCACCGGCATCCTTAAAAAAACTGCTTACACCTCGGCGGCCATGGTGCTGGTGTTTGGCGTTGTCCTTTTTCTGGTCAGTCCATTTGTGATGCCCGGGCTGGCCGGCCGGTTGACGCCCTTTCCCCGGCAGGTGGTACAGTCATACATTCAGTTGCACCTGCAGGATATGCCCGATTCGGCCGATGCCGCGGCTATCCGGCAAAGGGCCAAGAATACCTGGCCACAAAAAGTGGCCGCGCTGGCGGTTGATTATGCCTACCACCACCAGGCGGCCGAATGCGAAGGCGTGGCTGCGGCTGTGAGTCACCTGGCCCATGCATCGGTGATAGCCGATTACCTGCAATTGGTGGAAAAAGGCGAACCGCTGATGGCCGATACGGCCTTTGCCGCGCTTACTACCATGCCGGGAAGCGGTGGCGGCGATTTTGAACCGGCCGGGCTGGCCCTGCGCCTGCTTGGCAACAAACGCCTCGACGTAAAAGAAAAAGGCCTGCGTTTATTACAAACGAAGCCGGTGGCGGCGGTCACTATTTTGCGGGTGATAGAGGAACTGAGCAAGCCCGGTTATGTAGCCCTCATGCCGCCCTTTCAGCACAAACCAAAAAATGGCCTTGACTTCAGCGGCTTTTTTAAAAGCGAAAAAAGTTTTGAAGAACGACTGCTCCTTTTTTACAGCGGGCTGTTTGACCTGCTAAATACG
Organism: uncultured Flavisolibacter sp.; assembly: GCA_965365435.1. GTDB lineage: Bacteria > Bacteroidota > Bacteroidia > Chitinophagales > Chitinophagaceae > Flavisolibacter. The sequence goes on along the minus strand of CBDUBQ010000007.1, from coordinate 53,622 downwards.
AACGGCCTGGAAGTCCCCGTTAGCCGCCTGGAAGTGGCCTACCGGCAGGCGGCTTCGGAAGAAGCCAGAATGGTGCTGGCCATTTTGCTGCTGCATCGGAAAAATGCGGTGGGCCTGCGCAGTATCCTCCGCCCCTCCTTCTTAAACCTCTTTTACAAAGAGAAAAAAACGGCGCTGTTCAGCCGGCCAGCGATGGTATTAAGCGGCCTGGGCTTAGCAGTTGACAGTATGCTCGGCGGGCCTGAACGACTGGCAAATATGCCATCGTATAACGAGATCAGCCGCTTACGATCGCCGTCGCCGATCTATACTTCGCTCTCCGCTACGGCCTTGCAGTTTCTGCTCCGCAATTACCCGGTTTCGGTATTGACCGAACTAAAAAGTTTCATTGATGCGCAAACGCTGGCTTCGCTGTTGCGCCGGTATATGCCTCAGGCAAACGCCGCGGATTTCCGAACCGGCATCAGCATTGTCCGCGACCGGTCGGCCGAACTGACCGCTTTTATGCAGAACAGCGAAAATGAAACCGAGGAAAGGCTTGACGCCGCCTGGCTGTTGGCCCATACCGGGACTATGGCGGCGGCCGTCACGGCACTTGAAGCCAGTAAGGAGGAGAGCACGGGGTTGTTTTCGCGAAGCCGTCCTTACGAGTCAGAAGCAAAAGTCATTTTGCAGCGCCTGCTGACTACCATTCCCCAACCGTTCGACCAGGCTCCCTTGCTCAAGGCGAGTCAGGGCCTGTCGCCGGAAATACAGGTGATTTTTGATAAACTGGTACGGAAAGCCGGTAGGAATTGAGCCGGCAAACGAGAAGCTGAATCTTATTTTTTCGTGTCGCTAAACAACTTCAACACCTGCTTAAAGCTTTCCTGGTTGTGCGCCGACTGCAACGAGCCGGCAATGTCCATCTTCTCCTGCCGCGTTAGGTGAAAGCTGAGGGCTGCCTTGTGTTCTTCTTTGCGGGGAATGTACTGAAAGGTGATGTTGTGAACCGGAAAGCGGCTGCTGCGTTGAAAATAAGTGGCCATGTCCCGCTGGTAATATTCCATCATTTTATACCAGTTGTGCTGCAGCAGAAAAAATGGTTTGGTGGCGTTCTGCACCATGTCGTCAAACGCATAGGGATTTTCCCAGCCGCCGTCCATGCGGTCGCGGATCTGCACCAGCAACACGCCACGGGTATTTTGCTGTATCCAATCCTGCAGATGGCTGAGAAAACGCATGGCCGTTTCCACGCCGAAATTATCCCGCAGGCCGCCGTCCATTACGTCTATGACGGGTTCCGATGGCATCCACACGTTGGGCAGCACCACCGGGAAGGTGGCATTCATGCGCAGCACCGTGAGCATGCGCAGGTTATAGGGGTCCTGATTGGAAAAGAACGAAGTAAAGTCAATGGCATCGGGCGCCACGCGAAGCGTATTGCCGGAGTCGGGCAGCGGCTGCATCATAAACCGCATGGGGTGCGTGCCGATGTGCATTTTTTTACCGTCGCGGGTAATGAGGGTGTGATACAGCATCAGCGGGATGGAGGCGGCCCGCTCATCGGCCACGTAATCGCCCAGGTTTTTGTTCAGCACCTTTTCGGTGTTGTAATTAAGCGCTTCTTCAAAGGCCAGGCCGCGGTCGCGGAGATAGGTGTATGGGCCCACGTTGAACTTTCGCTCCGGCGCAAACACATCCCTGGCCACAAAGGAGGTAAAGGTGGGGTTCAGCAGGTCAGAGGCAATGTTGTCCACATAGTCTTTCGACTGCAGGTTGATCGCCGCATTGTTTTGTCGAAGGCGATACAGTTCGCGGAAATAGGTGGCGCCGATCATGCCGCCCGAAGCACCCGTGAACAGAAAGGTTTTTTTCATCATGCTGCCGCCGGTGAGGCTGTCGAGGCGCTGCAGCACATTCATGGTAAAGGTGGCGCTGCGGTTGCCGCCGCCGCTGGTTGTTACCACTACCAGCAGGGGTTTTTCTTCGGCCTGCCGGGCCTTCCAGCGGCCCAGGATCAGCTCCATGTTTTTACGGTCGTTCTCCGGCGCCGCCGAGGTGGTAATGCTGTCGAGTGCCGGCTGCGAGTACACCGGGTAATTGTTTTCATTGCCGTAATTGAGGCCATACGCTTTGTTTCGCGGGTCAATCCAATCTACCTGGTAAAGTGCATTGAGCACAAGCAGGAAAATAATCAGGGCCGGCACGCTCCAGCTTTGAAAAAAGTACACAATGGCGCCGGTTACGCCAATCAGGATGGCAAAGAGCAGGGTAACCGAGGCCCCCGCCGGAAATTGGAAAAAGGGGTAATCAATAAAAAAACCCACCAGCAGCAAAAACACGTAAACAATAAAGATGGACAGCACCGCCGCAAAGTGGTGGCGTTTAAAAATCTTCTCCATCAGCTCCTCCGAATAGTGCGACACGTCGCGGCAGCGGCGCACCCGGTAAAACGAATCAAGAAACCATTCAGACCGAATCAGCGAACGGCCGGCGGCTTTTTCGGGCTGTAGGTGCGAAATATAATTTTTGGCGCTGCTAAACAGGGGCTGCAGAATTTTGAAAATAGTCCGGTCGGCACTGAAAAAATAAAAAAACGACATGGCAAGCACCAACAAAAGACCAATCAAAAAGCCGCCGGTGATGACGCCAATCTCTACGTTATTGATCAGTTCGCGGTTGTGCAGGTAGCCAAATATTTTAATGAGATAATACACTAGAAAAGTCAGCGGAATGGCGGCGTTGTTGATGCAATATTTCAGAAAGGGATATTGCGTTGCCGCCAGAAAGGTAAAATGCCGGCTGAAGAGAATAAACGTGGTGACATTCCAGCACATGATAAAAATGCCAAGGGACATACCCACCAAGGAGGCGCCCAGTGCATTTACATCACCCATGTATTCGGGGGCCAAAAAAAGGGCTTCCGCCCCAAATGTTTTCATAAAAGCACCGCCGGTGGTAGCAAACAGCAAGACCCAAAAGAGCAACAGCACCTGGTATTTCCGGAAATGCAGGAATAGCAGTTGTACAGGCAGGGAGTAAAACGTACCCCTCAGGTAGTCGAGCAGGGCAATCTTTTCTTTCAAGGGTTGTAAAGTACTGCGAAACTGTTTATGCAGGTAGCGGGGAAGGAAAGAAAAATGTTCCATGGTTGGCGGATTTACTCTCCTTATAAGACGGGCTTGCCGGGGGGTTCGCTGCATGGGGTGCCCACTCCGCCCCTCGCGGTGGGAGAGCCCAGACCGGAGACGCTCTTCTTGGTAGCAATCGTTTTTTACAGGACGCTACAGCCACCAAGACAGCCTGCTTGCAAAAAAGCAGTGGCTTACACCTGAGCCCCTCCACCAAAGGGGCCGGGGGAGGCCGGTTGTCCCCTGCTCAGAAAAAACGCTGTCACCAACGAAAGCAGGAGCAGCATAGCCACGGCCTGGTGTAGTTGCGCATTCCACTCAAAAACACCCCACTGCTGCGGTACTTTTTTCAGTGAGCTCAGCACCGCTGCAATACCAAGCGTTACCTGCAGCAGCACCAGCAGCACGGTGGCCCACCGCACTTTGGTAAACAATGTGCTGCTTTGCTGCCGGGCAGCACGGATAGCCCATATGACAATAAGAATGGTGAGCAGGTAGGCCAGATTGCGGTGAATAAAATGAATGGTCACCGGATTGTTTACCAGTGCCGAAAGAAAGGTTCCTTCTTTGCCCTGGAAAGAACCAATGCCGGCGGGTAGATAGCTACCATTGATGGCGGGCCAGGTAGGGGCCGCCGTTGCCGCTTTGAGGCCGGCCATAAAGGCGCCGTACGCCAATTGCACCACCAGCAAACCAATGATCCAGCCCAGCCATTTTTTTGATGCCGGCAAAGAAACCAATTGCCGCTGCGGAACCAACAGCCGCAGGGCAAACCACCAGGTGTACACCAGCAGGCCAAGCGCCGTAAGAAAATGAATTGCCAGGCGGATATGGCTGACGTACAGGTTTTCATCGTTCAACCCGCTTTTCACCATAATCCAGCCAATAGCTCCCTGCAAGCCGCCGAGCAGAAATAAAATCACCATCGGCACCACCATTTCTTTGCGAAAGCGCCGCTGCAGCAGGAAGATGACGAACGGAATAAAAAACACCACGCCGATAAGCCGGCCCCAAACACGGTGCAGCCATTCCCAAAAGAAAATGGCCTTAAAATCGGCCAGGGTAAAATAAGAGTGGAGGTGTTTATATTGGGCAATTTGCCGGTACTTTTCAAAGGCCTCGTTCCATTGCCCCTCATTCAGCGGCGGAACAGTGCCTAATAGCGGCTGCCACTCGGTAATGGAAAGCCCGGAATCGGTAAGGCGGGTAATGCCGCCTAAAATGATCTGCACAATGATCATAAACACACCCACCAGCAGCCAAATGGCAACCGGTTGGCTGCTTCGCTGCGGAACGGTGATTTGCTGTTGCGGATACAAAGCCTCTACCATAACGCGGCAAAACTACTCACAGATAGGCGTGAGGCGGGCCGGATTAGCGGGATTTTAAGAAGGGGAAAACAATCCCGGCACCGGCATTTGCCGTTTGTGTAATGGTAAGAAAATGCCGGGCTGAAAGTCTCCATCGAAACACCCAAGTCAGTGCCCTTGTTGCTGGCCAGCCGGCAAAAAAATGTATTGCTAAAGTGCCGGCGCCGGCGTGGTAAAGGATGCTCATCTGCCGGCCAAATTGCTTTTCGCAGCGTAAATTCGTCGGTACAATGCTTCTTCCGTTTTTTCAAAACGAACTCACCGAAGCCGGTTGCGATGAAGCTGGCCGCGGCTGCCTGGCCGGGCCGGTGTTTGCAGCGGCGGTGGTACTTCCAAAGACCTTTCATCACCCCTTGCTCAACGATTCAAAAAAACTTACCGAAGAGCAGCGCTATCAACTGCGGCCTTTTATTGAGCAGCATGCCCTTGCTTTTGCCGTGGCCCAGGTGTGCAACCGGCAGATAGACGAATTGAATATTCTGAAAGCATCGTTTAAGAGTATGCACCTGGCTATTGACCAACTGGCGGTGGCGCCGCAGCTTTTGCTGATTGACGGCAACCGCTTTGTTCCTTATCCCTTCATTCCGCACCGCTGCGTGGTGGGCGGCGATGGCAAGTACGCTTCTATTGCCGCTGCCAGCATACTGGCCAAAACCTATCGCGACGATTGCATGAAAGGCCTGCACCAACAATTTCCGCAGTACAACTGGGCAAAAAACAAGGGCTACGCCACGCTTGACCACCAGAAAGCCCTCAACACATTTGGCCCCTGTATTTTCCACCGGCAATCGTTCCGGCTCCATTACCAGCAGGCCGGCCTTTTTCCGGCAGAGGTGGTAGTTAACCACCTCTCAGGGCCGCAAGAATGATCAACCCGTTAAAACCCTGAATTTTTTTTGCGGCCGGCGCAGCGTTTCCTGGTGTGCGTCTTGTCTTTCTTTTACTGCATTACTGAATGTTCTGCCGTAAAAAAATGGTTGAAGGTTAACAAGAGCGCCCCCGTTGCGGGGCGTTTTTGCGCCCGCCGCTTGGCTGTTTTTGTCTTTGTTATTCTGCACGGGCGGTCAGCCTGGTCACAAAGTCGCCAACCACCTTGTTCAAGCTGCCTTCGGCTGGTTGGGGCAGGCAGTAGCGAAAAGCGCCGGCAAGTTCCAGGGCGGCTTTGAGCCTGAATTTTTTTTGCGGGATGCACAGCGCAAAATTTGATTGCATAAGGTGCCCGGCCAGGTATTCCTGTTCGGTTTGGCCGGGGGTAGGAAGGAGGATGCTGCGTTTTTGAAGGGCTGCCAGGTCCATAACAGTGCTGTAGCCCGACCGGCCGATGACCAGCCGGGCTCCTGCCAGCAGCGGCCCCAGTTGGTAAGCCGGCAGGTGGTTGTGCACCGTACCATATCCGTTCACGGCAATAGAACCGGTTTCGCCCGGCAGGCCGCGAAGAAGAACAAAAGGTTGTGTAAAATCCCTGAGCTCCGCCACAAGCTGTTCTTCCAGCCGGGTGCGTGACGGTTCGGGACCCGACAGCAAGAACACAATCTCGTTTCCGGCGTTGGCCGGCAGGTGGCCAAAGCGTGACAGCGTGCCGGTGTAGCGCACCGGTATGGCCGGCAGGGTGGCAGGATGCGAGAGGCTGCCGGCCAGGTTTTCGTTGCCTTCGGCATCGGGCACCCAGCATTCAGCAAAGCGGTTGATATAGCTGTAGTTGAGGGTTTGCAAAGAATTTTTCCCAAGGCCGAAAGGTGTTTCTATGCAAAGCTGATGGGTTAAAAAAACCGATGGTATAGCCGGATGGTATAGCCCGTAGCGGTTGTCGGAAATGACTGCATCAATGCGGTGTTCTTTTACAACCTTTTGCAGCCACAGGTGTTCTTTGTTAATGGCAGAAAGGAGTTTGGGAATTTGCGCCACAATTTTAGCTGCCAGTCCCCAGCCGCCCGAAGCATAGCTAATTTCGTAACCCGGTAAAGGCAGCACAGGCAGCGAAGGAAATTCCTGCTGCAGCAGCACCAGGCCACGGCCCGATGCCGCCAGCACCACACGGCATTGATGCTGAAGGAGCTTGTGAATTAGCGGTACGCAACGCGTGGCATGACCAAGGCCCCAATCGAGCGGCGCCACCAGTATGTTCGGCGACTGAGAAGGTTGATTCACGTTAAATTTTTCGTTGTCGAACGGAGGTTATACTAAACAGCTAAACAAAATAGTTATTTTACAAACCTTGTTATGAAAAAGCTGTTCTATGTGGCACTGTTCTTGACTATCCTTGGTATAACCGGTTGCTCCCGTAATTATTACTCCGGTACAGGCAAAGGAAGCAGTTGCGGATGTCCCGGAAAGGTATAGGAAAAAAGGATGAGCCATGAAAAACTATAATCGAGACCTGTTGCTGTTGTACAAGGAGGAAGTGTATAACGACGAACTGATTCAATTTGAAGTGGAATGCCTTCACCGCATCCTCATGACAGTGGAGCGCAACGATGTTTTTTGTCGTTCGCACGAGCTGGTCACCCGCACCAAAATCACACAAAAAGCAAAGGCCATCCTGAAAGCGGTAGAATGGCCTGAGCTGAAACCTTTTTATTTCCTGATCAACAAAAATTAAGAAAGCTGCCTCAAAGCGGCTTTTAATTTTTGGATCATTTCTTCAATTTCTTCCTTCTTACATGTTCCCACGCTAAGGCGGTACCAGGGCGATGTTTTATCAGCGCCAAAGGCATAGAACGGCACAATGGCCAGCCCGGCATGCTGCAGCAGGTAGGCGGTTACATCGGCTTGTGTAGCCAGCAGTTGACCACCCGCGGTTTTCTTTCCTGCTAAATCAATTTTTATTGTCAGATAAATGGCCGCCTCCGGCGATACCGCATCCACCGCAAAGCCCTCGTTTTTGAGAGCGATAAACCCTTCGTAAATCCGGCGGAGCCGCTCTTCCACTTCGGCTTTGAAATGGGTGAGGTAAGTGTCAATGGCCGCTGTTTGTCCCAAAAATTTGGTGAGGCCTTTTTGCTCGGGCATGGGCGCCCAGGCGCCTACATGCGAGAGGATGGCTTTCATCTTATTCAGCACATTAGCGGGACCAATGCTCCAGCCAACCCTTACACCGGTAGCGGCAAAGCATTTTGAAATGGCATCAATAAAAACTGTGTACGGACGCATTTCCGGATTGAGCGAAACCGGATCGTAGTGCTCAATGCCATTGTAAGTAAGGTGCCAGTACATCTGGTCGTACATCACATACAGCTTTTTGCCATCGCCACGGCGCTTGTTTTCTTCCACTACCATCTCGCAAATGGCCGCCAGTTCTTCTTTGCGAAACGTGGTGCCCGTGGGATTTTGCGGCGAGCAAAGCGCCAGGAAGGAGGCGTCGTTGATATAAGGCCGCAGGTCATCGGCCGTGGGCATAAAGGCGTTTTCGGGTTTGGCTTCCACCACCACATGCTCTGCTTCTACAAAATGCGTATAGTGATTGTTGTTCCAGGATGGCACGGCGTAGATCACTTTTTCGCCTTTGTCAACCACTGCACGAAAGAGCGCATAGATCAGCGGACGGCCACCGGAGGCCACCAGTATCTCGTCCACACCATAATCGAGCCCCTGGTATTGTTTGATAAACTTGCTGAGGGCTTCTCTTAATTCGAGGCTGCCTTCGCCGGGAGGATAGTTAGTGAAATGCGCCCGGTAAGCCTCTACTATATTTTCTTCCAGTTCGGTGGGAATGGGAAAGATCTTGGGATCAAAATCACCAACGGTAAAATTATATATGCGTTCGCCCTTGCGGATGCGTTCTCTTATTTCGCCGCCCAGCTTTACAATCTCGGAGCCAATCAATGTTTCGGATAAATGGGAGAGTTTCATGTCGTTGAATTGCGGCGCAAAAGTAGGCGATAAATCCAAACTGGTAGGGATGGGATTTCGACGTCTTTTATGATGGCTAACGAACTGAAATTGTAAACCGGTAAACAGCTTATTGGCGAACGGACGTGTGCCATCATTGAACAACAAGATTTATTTTTTCGCTGTTATGCGTATAAAAGCGGCTTCCGGACATCACCCCGAAGCGGAAAAAATAATCGCCTTTTGGCAGGGCAGGCAAAAGCATCCAGGACGAACGCTTCTCCCGTATCACCTGTTGCAGCGTAAAGGGCGCTTCAATGATGGCCACCCTTTCCCTGCCACTGAAAACAGCAAGGGCTATTTTTTCATCCACCGCCGGGTTTTCTTCCAGGTAGCGGCCGTAGTGGTACGGAAGCTGCACACCAAAACGAAGGTGTAATGAGTCGCCTGCTTTTATGCTGTAATCATTGCTCCGGAACTGTATTTTGGCAAAGGAATGATATGCACTGTCGAACCGGTAGCCGATGGTGTATAGCGGCGTTTTAAGGGAGTCTTCAAAACTTTCCACATTGTAAATATCCATCACATAAGCGGGCTGGCCCAGCAGCAGGTCCTCTACCGGCCAGAAATTATAATTGTTTCGCCGGTCGTCGAATTTATTGGCCGAATACGTCATCTGCCCGGTGTAAAACCAAAACTTCGATGCCCGTTGATAACTGTTGTTGAAGACTACCGGTAGGCCGTGGGTTTTTTCTTTCAGCACCTGTGGCCAGCCTTTCCAGGCATGGTAGCGTTCAACAATCGGTTGTGCCGGCACCAGGTCCACCACCATCACCACCCGAAAAAGGATCACCAGCAAAAGCGTCAGCGGCAATTGTGCAAACAGCCAGCGGCGCCAGCTTTTTTTCTGCAAAAAATAGTGATGCGCCAGCACCATCACCGGTACAATAGCCGGCGAGGTCCAGTTGGGCTCTACTTTTCCTTTGAGGGTACTCAGCAGGAAAAAAAGAAAAAACCCAACGGCCGTAAACTTCAGTGCTTTTTCAAACTTGTTTTCCATGCGAAAAAGAAAAGCTGCCGGCCAAAGCAGAAAGCCGGCAAAAGGGCCAGCCAGCAAAAGCTGCCCAAGGAGGTAGTCGGACGTGTACGAAACTTTATACGGGTTTACATTGCTTTCGAAAAGATGGTACCGGAAGCTGATCCAGTTGTGCTGGCTTTGCCAGTACAGGTGTGGCAAAAAAAGCAGCAGGGCCACCGCTCCGGCAGCATACACCTTTGCCGTTCGAAACAACCCCGGGTTTGACAGCAGCACAAAAAAAAGCACCAGCACTCCGTGATACTTACTATACAAAAGTGCACTGGCCGTAAGGCCCAGCAACATCGCATTTTTCCAGGAATCGTTTTGCAGGAACCGGCGGTACAGCCACAGGAAAAGCGCCGTAAAAAACATCAGCGGCACATCGGGCGCCGCCACAAAGCCCGCCACCTGCAACACGGCCACCGACAGGGCAATGGCATAGAACAGCCCCGGCGCTCTGTTTTCGGTTAGCTTTCCGGTGAGATAGATGGTGGCCGTGTTCAGCACCAACGGCAACAGCCGCACCCCCAGCTCGCCGCCAAAGACCAGCGTGCCGGCTTTAATCAGCAAGGCAATCATGGGCGGATGGTCAAAATAGCCCCAATCGAGATAGCGGGCAAACACCCAATAATAGGCTTCATCGTCCTGCAGCTCGGTAAATATGCATTGCAAAAGGCCCAGCAAAAACCAGCCGGTATAAAAAACGGCGCGGTGGTATTTTTTGAAAAAAGAAGTCAAGCGAAATTGTTTGTGTGGAAAATAGCATCAATGCTGTGAATGGCCTTTTGCCGCCGCCGGGTTTCGGTGCCGCTGATTTCTACCCAGGGCGTGCCGCTGTTGATGACGATGTCTTTGTACATGGCAAACAGGCGGCGGCGGGTTTTCAAATCGGGGTACTCACGCAGCTCGTCTTTGGCCCAGGGCAGGTCGGTGTGGCAAAGCAGGTAAAGGTCGCAGGTGTTTTTGGCAATCTGCCGCAAGATCCAGGTTGGGCAATTGGCAAAAGCCACCTCGTACCATACTTTCATCACGTATAAATCCGTGTCAACAAAATAATAACTGTTGGCCGCATTGCCCGCCAACGCCTCCTCCAGCGCCAACTGGCCTTTGGCAATGGCTGCCAGGCTGGCCTCGGTATAGGCCGTTCCGTTTTTCAGCAAATACTCCCGTGCATACTCCGGACACCAAACCGTTTGGTAATGTTCGGCCAGCTCTTCGCACAATGTGCTTTTGCCGGTTGACTCCGGGCCAATGACGACGATCTTCTTCATTTTTCGGGTTCAAATGTACTGTGGCGCTGACCGTTCACTGCCCTTCTGCTCCATTCCATTAGCCCCGCCACCGCCAGCAGCAGCAGCACAACATAATACACGCTGGTAAATACAAAACCTTTTACAAAATAAAGCGGGATGGACGCAATGTTGGTGGCAATCCACCACCACCAGCTTTCCACCTTTTTTTTTGCCATCAGCCACATGCCGGTAAAGGCCGTTGCCGATGCAAAGGCATCGCCCCAGGGAATTACGCCTTCGACAAAATTCTTTTTCAGGTAGGTGAGCGCCACGAAAATCACCACGTAAAAGCCAAGGAAAAAAAAGATTTCCTGCAGCCACTCTTTACGGTTTGAAAAAGTAACCTTCACCAGCGGGCGGTGTTGCTGATCTTTCCGCGTCCAGAGCCACCAGCCGTAAACACTCATGATGGTGTAGTAAAGGTTCACGGCGGCTTCGCCAAGAAGACTGGCCTTAAGGCTGATGTAGATGTAGATGATAGTATTGATTAATCCGGTAGGATATACCCAACTGTTTTCGATGCGGGAAAACACAACACTGGCTACGCCGGCAAAAACAGCAATGTATTCGATAAGTGTGGTAGCCTGAATGCCCTGGACAAATTGCTGAATGAGTTCCTGCATGAAAGCGCAAACCTACAGGAAGAATAGCGATGCGCTTTGGGCTGGGAAATTTTGGCTGCATCAAGCTGCTGCCAGCAACCATTTCTGCCCTGTTGGCCGGCTGCAGGTTACACCGCTTTGTACCGGCGCAATGGCTGCAGAAACTGCACTCCTGCTTCCGTTCTAAAACGTACCGGCAGTTCGTCCCTGCCTTTTTGCAACCCTTTTGTCAGCTCAAAATGCAGGTGCGGAAAAGCGCTGAAGCCGGTATCGCCGCTGAGGCCAATGGCCTGCCCTTCGTACACCGTATCGCCTGCTGCTACAAAGGCGCCCTGCTGCTGCAGGTGCAGGTAATGGCCAAAAGAGCTGTCGCTATGCCGAATAACAATGCTGTTTTCGCGGCCAACAAAGCGCCGCCCCACGCCGCCCCTGGTGTTGTGTTCCACCACTTTCACCACCACGCCTCCTCTGGCCGCATGTACCGGTGTGCCGGGCTTCATTTTAAAATCAACGGCCAGGTTGCCATAGTGCGAAAAAACCGAATGATAGCCTTGCCAAACCTGGTGAGCGGTGCCTTTTGCATAAGGCAGGGCATAAGCATAGGCGGTGTTGGGGAGCGTTTTGTCAAGACGGGCTACAAAACCACTGTTCTGCAACAGCGAACAGGAGCAGAAAAAAAGAAGCGTGCAGACAACCCCCCCGATATTCATGGTGCAGCCGATTGATACTTTTGTAGAGAGGCAGAATTCGTGCCGCCACAAAAAAAGAAAAGCACCGGGTGCGGTGCTTTTCGTATGGTTACAGTTAAACGTTATTCGGCTTCGGCCACCACTTCTTTTACTTCGGGAATCATGCGCTTCATCATGCCTTCAATACCCGCCTTCAGGGTAATCATAGAAGAGGGACAACCCGAGCAGCTTCCCTGCAGCATCAGGTTTACCACACCGGCGTCGTAGCTTTTAAACTGAATGGCGCCGCCGTCCATTTCCACCGCCGGCTTTACATAATTCTCCAACAGTTCTTTAATGCGTACTACCACATCGTCGTCGTCGGCAGCCACTTCGTTGCTGCTCTCCTGCTTTACGGTGGCCAGCTCTTCTTCGTTAATCACCGCTTTGCCTTCTTCCAGGTATTCTTTCAAAAACTGGCGAATGGTGGGAATGACATCGTTCCAGTCCGTCTCCGGTGTTTTTGTCAGCGTTACAAAGTTAGATGCTACAAACACGGCCCTGATGAAGGGAAAACCAAAAAGCTCCTGCGCCAGCGGCGAGGGTTTGGCGCTTTCCACGTCCTGAAAATCAGCGCTTTTGCCGGGAAACAGCAGCTTGTTGGCCACAAATTTCATGGTTTCCGGGTTGGGCGTCATTTCGGTGTATATGCTGATGATGGGATTGCCTGTCTTTATCATATCTGTCTGATTTAAGTTGCAAATTTAAGCTCTCCCGCTCCACTTTTCTAACAGCAGCCGGAAATGAGCCGTTAAATTACGGTGCAAATGAAGCGCCAAAAGAAGCGTTCGCATACCGCTTCGCGGTAAAAAATGAGCAGAGTCATTGCCGGCCAAATGCTTCAAACGCCTTTCGCTGCCCTTCGGGCAAAAACGGTATGGAAAGAATGGTTTCCACCATTGTTTTGTTCTGGCCTTTGGCGTAGTAACAATCAACATAATCCTGAACGGTTACCGCAAAAGCCGACCGCTCTTCCAGCACAATGGCATCGCCGGCCGCTAACCAGCCTTCTTCCGCCACGCTGAAATAGATACCGTTACGCTTTTGCCCTATAAACCGTTCCATCATATCGGGCAGTGCAAACCGCAGGTTTAGTTTTGTGCACGGAAACCGTGGCTGCACCACGCGGAGCCTGACGGTGCCAATGCGGTACACATCGCCAATGCGGACATTGCTGTCAGGGAGGCCTTCTGTTGTAAGGTTTTCGCCAAAAAGGCCGGGTGTCCAATCCGTTCGTGGCAACAGTCTTTTCCAATGATGATAATGCGAAAGGTCGTAGGCATACACCGCCTTATTGGCCCCGCCGTGTACCCGGAGGTCAGCCTGCGCATCGCCTTCAATATTTAAAAAAGAAACACGATGCCTGCCTTCGACCGGCGATTTGAAGATGCTGGTCCGCACTGGTTTTCCATTCCATTCCTGCTCCTGCGGCTGGCCAACGTTGAGCGAAACGAGCTTCATGCAATCAAAGCTAAGCGAAGAGGCCAAAAAAGAAAGAGAGGAATTGTGTTGGGTAACAATCCCTCCCTTTTCCTCTTTCTCTCTTTTTGTTTTCGCTTAGCTTTCAGAAACTGTACTTCGCCGTAAGCGTTGCCGAAAACAGGTTTTCGCCCCGTTCCGACAGGTCGGGCCGGCCCTGGACGGTCACCAGGTTTTGTGGCAGAATGTACGTAGGCGTGGCGATCAGCATCATCTTTCCCCTGGCGTAAATAACCGGAACCGAAGCCTCGTAAGCCAGTATGTTGAAGCGGCTTACATTCTCTGTAACAGACTGGCTGCTGCCCGGAAAAAGCAGAAACCCGTTGTTCTTTTTCAGATAGGTGCGCTGAAAGTTTTGCGTGCCTGCGTAGGCATAAAATGATGGATCAATGATCACTACGCTTTTGTCGTTGTTTTCAATACGGATCACATGATCCACACCGGCGGTGGCGCCATAATCGGTACGGTCGCTGAGCTTCACGTCGCCGCCGGCCGTGAGGTTCAGCACCGGGTTGCGCCAGGTGAGGTTAACACCCGTTTGCGCTTTCAGTGCCGATTGTACAAGGGCGGCGCTTTCGCGGTAAAAAGGTTTGGTGAGATAAGCCCCGGCGATCCAATGCGTGGACACTTTCTGATAGCCCGCTGTAGCCACAGTGCCGGCATAATCAAATTGCTGCAGGTTATTGTTTACAAAAACCGGAGCGGCATTGATATAAAACTCCGGCGTAAGCCAAAGCTCTGCCAGCGGAAAAAAACCGCTGCTTTGCAGGCTGTCGGTGCGGCCAAAAAAATGCAGGCGGGTGTTGTAGTTTACGCTCAGCTTTACCTGCGGTTTGGCAGGCGTTGAATCCGTTTGCGCATAGGCTGCCTGCCATAGCATAACAGATGATAGAAGAACGACGATCAAATGTTGTTTCATAGTGGGCGGAATTTGCAAAAAGAGGCCACTCCCGAAAGAGTGGCCGGTAACAGTTAAACGAAAATTTATTGTTGGCTGGCTTTCACCTTTGTTTCGGACTTTACTTCCGCGCCGCCTTCCACACGAGTGCTCTCCACCTTTTCTTTTGATGCCTTGGCGGTGCTCTTTACCTTAACCTTTGTCTCATCGCCTTTTTGCTTCACTTTGGTAACGGTGCCATCGGCAGTGGTTTCCACTTTGGCCTTGACCTTTCCGGCGCCGTCTTCGGTGTTGCTCAGCACTTTGTTTCCGTTTATGCTCACGCCGGCGCCGGCATCTGCCTGCGTATTGCCTTCGGCTTTAGCCCCAAAAACGGCGGCCTTGTCGGCGCTATTCACCGTAGCTTGTTCGGTGGCCTTTGTTTCGGCTTGCGCATTAACGCGGGCATTGGCCTGCATATCGGTGCTTTGCAATACTTTTTGCGTGGTGGCCTGCGTAGCAGCGCCAGTAGTTGCTTTTACATCAGCCACTTTTGACGTGGCGGCCGATACGGTGCTTCGGGTAGCGGCCGTGGCGCCGGTAGTAGCCCGGGCGGCAGCGCCGGTGGTGGTTTTGGTAACAGCGGCCGCATTTACCGAACTTCTTACTGCGGCATTGGTAGTGTTGGTAACGCCTACGCCTACTTGTGCAAATGACAGGGTACCGATCAATGATCCGGTTGCAATCAGGAGTGCTTGTTTCATAGTTTTCATGATTAAAATGGTTTTGTGGCGAGCTAAATGGAAAATCTGTGCCAAACTGGACAATAAAACCACGCTAAATTTTGCCATGCTGAAAATTGCGAAAAACTACGCTACTCCTTTCCCTGCCCTGAATTTAATGCCAGTGCGTTCATGGCCCTCAAATTGCATCTGATGAGTGAAAGCAAAACGTATGACAGACGACAAAAAAACAGGCACCACGCCGGAAGACAACAGCGGGCCGAAGCCCGATCCCGGAACCACCCACACCACCGATCCGCAAAAAAACATGGAAGGCCCCGTTTCGTCGCTGATGCACGGCACCGGTGAAGCTTTTAACACCAGTGAGACGAAGAAAGAAGCCGACGAAGAAAGAGACAGCCATATGTAAACACATGATGCCGGATGGTTGAAAAACAGAAACGGCGCCGAAGCGCCGTTTCTGTTTTTGTTTATACTTGTATTGCCAGGGTTTATTGGCCTCCGGCCGATGTTTTCTTCGCGGCAGCCTATTTATACCAGTAGTCCCGGCAATGGTTGTGCAATGCCCTGTTTCAATTGCGAAAGATGATAAAAGGTGGTATCGGCTATCTGATCCAAGGCCTCACGTGTAAAAAATGCCTGGTGGGCCGTGACCAACACATTGGGAAAGCTCATGAGACGCTGGATGGTATCGTCTTCGATGATGTCGCCGGAACGGTCGCGGAAAAACAACTGCTCTTCCTGCTCGTACACATCAATGCCCAGGTGGCCAATGCGCCCCGTTTTTAAAGCGGCTATCACGGCCGGTGTATCAATCAGGGCTCCGCGGCTGGTGTTAATCAGCATCATGCCTTCTTTCAGATAGCAGATAGTTTCGTTACTAATTAGGTGAAGGGTCTGGTCATTAAGCGGTGTGTGAAGCGATACAACATCGGATTGCTGCAGCAGTTCTGTCAGCGGCAGGTATTCCACACCGATGCTTTCCAAATTGCGGTTGGCCACAACATCAAAAGCCAGCACCCGGCAGCCAAAGCCCAGCATAATGCGGCAAAAGGCCTGACCTATTTTACCGGTGCCGATGACGCCAATGGTTTTGCCGTGCAGGTCAAAACCCATCAGTCCCTGCAGGGCAAAGTTTTGTTCGCGAACGCGGTTGTAGGCTTTGTGCGTTTTACGGTTTAATGTAAGCATCATTGCCACGGCATGTTCGGCCACGGCCTCGGGCGAATAAGCCGGTACGCGGCAAACACGAACACCCGCCTGCCTTGCTGCATCGAGATCAACGTTGTTGAAGCCGGCACAGCGGAGAGCAATGAATTTAATGCCTTGTTCTTTCAGCTGCGCAATTGTTCCGGCATCTGCCTTGTCGTTGACAAACACACAAACGGCATCGAAACCATTGGCGAGGCCTGCGGTTTGGCCCGTCAGGGCCGCATCAAAAAATTGCAGGTCAAAGCCATAAGCTTCATTGTGTGCTTTGAAGAATTGTTTGTCGTATGGCTGGGAGGAGAAGAAGGCGATTTTCATAGGGTAAAACTACGGTTATGAAGCAAGGCGGTGCTGATGTTTGTCAATCAGGAACACGATCCTGATAAATCCCTAAAAATGCAAAACCGCAGATCATTCCGGCTTTGCTTAATTCTTATTATACATGTTTTCATTCTGACTTAACAATCATCAGCTTGGCATAATTCAGCATGATCTTCTTTTCGCCATTCTGATCAAAACCGATGGTCGCAACCAGATTGTGCGCCGAACCTTCGAGCTTTACCACATGGCCAAAGCCAAACTTCTGGTGCTCTGTCCGCAATAGGTCTTGCCGTTTCATAATAGGTTTTAGCAAAAATGCCTTTTGTCAAAGAAGCATAAAAGGTAAATTTGTTACAAACACATACCGCATGGTTTTAATCTTAAAAAAAGGTGCTACAAAAAAGGAAATTGCAGAACTGGAAAAACTGCTTTGTACTAAAAACGCATCTCCGGGTTTTGATGCCAAAAAATACAATGGCTTGCTAAAAATAGAGGAAGACCCTATGGAAATTCAGAAAAAACTTCGTGATGAGTGGGAAAGAAATCTTAGTTGACACGAATATTATTTTGTACCTGCTCCGCGGCAACGATACCCTGCAAGACATGCTGCAAGGAAAAACCATCTATATTTCGTTCATCACCGAACTGGAACTGATTGGATTCAAAAAAATAGCACCCGAAGAAGAACAGATACAGGCCCTCCTTGATGAATGTGTAATTCTTCCTTTAACCGCCGAGACAAAAAAAGTTTATGCTTCGCTGAGAAGAGGTTATCAACTGAAGTTGGCAGATGCCGTGATAGCTGCTACGGCGATTTCCACCGATCTTCCTTTCATAACAGCCGATAAACAATTCCGGGCGATAACGGAGATTAGTTTAATTGCTTACGAGTTGTAAACCGGATTTATTTCATAGCAGATGATATATGTCCCTGACAAGAGTAGCCGCAGATCATCTGCGGCTACTCTTGTTTTTGTGTGGCAAACCTGCCTATGAAGTCACGATCATCAGCTTGGCGTAATTCAGCATGATCTTTTTCTCCCCATTCTGATCAAAGCGAATGGTGGCCACCGGGTTGTGCGCCGAACCTTCCAGCTTTACCACATGGCCAAAGCCAAACTTCTGGTGCTCTACCCGCATGCCTTCTTCCAGTTTGGTGATATCGCTGGGTACAAAATTGGTTGATGGCGTATGCGATACTTCTTTCAGCTTGCCACCATTGTTCACCAGCATGGATACAAAGGCCTTCTCCGGTTTGGCTTCGCCGCCAAAGCCGCGTTGCATGCGCTCAAAGGCTGAGCCCATCATGCCCGGAGCGCCCTGGTTTTTAACGCCGCCGCCGGCAAAGGTTTTGTCAATATGTTCGGCCGGTATCTCGCTCAGGAAACGGCTTTCGTCGGCCTGCACCAGTTGCCCGAATTTATAACGGGTATTGGCATAGGTCAGGTACAGCCGGCCTTTTGCGCGGGTGATGGCTACATAAAATAACCGTCGTTCTTCTTCCAGCTCCTCTCTTGTGTTTATGCTCATGGCATTGGGAAAAAGGCCTTCTTCCAATCCGCCTACAAACACAACGGGAAATTCAAGGCCTTTGGCCGCATGAATGGTCATCAGTTTTACGGTGTCAGCGTCCGGATCTTTCTGATCTGCATCGGTAAGCAGCGTAATCTGCTGCAGGTAAGCGCCCAGGCTTTTGTCGCCTACTTCGCCACTTTCTTCGCTTACCGGTGTTTCGGTAAATTCCTTGATGGAGTTCAGCAATTCCTGCACATTCTCGTAGCGCTGTACGCCTTCGGTGCTTTTATCGTTGAACAGCTCTTTTACAAAGCCGGTTTGCTTGCCCACATGAAACGCAATGTCGTAGGCATTTTTGTTGCCCTGCATGCTGTGAAAGCTTTTGATCATCAGCACAAATTCTTCAATGGCCTGCAGCGTGCCGGCCCGGAACCCCGAGGCGGCGGCGTCTTCCAGCACATCCCACATGGTAATGTTGCGGGTGTTGGCGGCCAGAATAACCTTGTCAATGGTGGTTTTACCAATTCCTCGGATGGGATAGTTGATAATGCGCTTCAGCGCCTCTTCATCTTTTGGATTGACAATAATGCGCAGGTAGGCAATGTAGTCTTTCACCTCCTTGCGCTGGTAGAAGGAAATGCCTCCATAGATAGTATAAGGTATGTTGGCGCGGCGCAGGCTTTCTTCGTACGAACGGCTTTGGGCATTGGTGCGATAGAGAATCGCAAACTCTTTGTTTTTATAGTGATTGCGCAAACGGTTTTCCTGGATCTGATCGGCCACAAACTTTCCTTCGTCGTTATCGGTCATCGTCCGCACCAGCTTTATTTTTTCGCCGGCTACGTTTTCGGTAAAAAGCGTTTTCGGAATCTGGCCCTTGTTGTTTTTTATGACCTCGTTGGCGATGTTCAGAATGGTTTGTGTGCTGCGATAGTTTTGTTCCAGCTTGATCACTTTTACATCATCATAATCTTTCTGAAACTGGAGGATGTTTTGAATGGTAGCGCCGCGGAACGAATAAATACTCTGTGCATCATCGCCCACCACACACACATTTTCGTGTGCAGCACCTAATAGTTTAATGATCTCGTACTGCGCCGGGTTGGTATCCTGGTACTCATCAATCAGGATGTACTTGAACTTGTGCTGGTATTTGTACAGCACCTCCGGAAAATGCTTCAGCAGCTCGTACATTTTAAAAAGCAGGTCGTCGAAATCCATAGCGCCGTTTTTAAAACAGCGTTTGGCATAGGCATCATAAATATGCCCGATCATGGGCCGGTTGGCCCGCATGTCTTCCTGCTGCAGGTGATAGTCGGCCATGTATTCTTTGGGGCCTACCAGTGCATTTTTAGCGGCCGATATGCGGTTGTACACAGCATTGGGTTTGTAATGCTGTACATCCAGGTTCAGCTCGGCCGTTACGGCTTTTACCACGCTTTTGGCGTCGTCGGTATCGTAGATAGTAAAGGAGTTGGGATAACCAATGCGGTGAGCTTCGGCCCGCATGATGCGGGCAAACACGGAGTGAAAGGTGCCGATGTACAAATTGCGGGCTTCGCGGTTTTGCAGGGTATGCTCCACCCTTTCCTTCATTTCGGCGGCCGCCTTGTTGGTAAATGTCAGGGCCAGGATATTAAATGCATCTACCCCCTTGTTCATCAGGTGGGCAATACGGGTGGTCAGTACTTTGGTTTTTCCGCTGCCGGCGCCGGCCACAATCATCAGCGGGCCTTCGGTGGTTTCCACGGCATCCCGCTGCCGTTCATTCAATCCCTTCAGGTAATCTTGCATAGCCGCGAAGGTACGTTTACACCGCCTGCTTTTGGAGCCCCGCAGGCCGTTAAATTTTCATCGCTGGCGGGCTGTTTCCGGTCAATTTGATTGCTGCTGAACCCCTTACCGGCCGGCTGTTTTAGGCGCATTGCTGGTGGCAAACGGCAGCGGCGGATACCGGCTCGAACGGGCCTCCATCGCCTTGCTTTGATAAAAGTCCTCCGCCACCTTTATCCGGTCGCCGGCGTTGCTGATCTGCAGAAAATAATTCAGGGTGAGATCGCTGTTGGCTGCGGTGGTTGGCTCTAAGGCATCATCAATGGCGCTGTTTAAATGATGCTGGCTCTGCACATACACCAGCCGTGTGGTGCCACTGCTATCTTTTAAGGAAGGCAGTTTGCTGACGGCATTGCTGAGCGCCTGCATCTTCGCCGAAAGGCCACCGGTTGTTTTTTTATAGCCAATGTATTCATCTACAATTTTTCGCCGGGCTGCATATTCTTTTTCCAGCGCCTCCCAGGCTGCTCTTACTTCGGCCAGCAATACTTCCCTGTTTTGAATGGTCTTTAGCAGGGTTTCGTTCAGCATCACCCGCCAGCCTTCGCTTTCCTTTACCAGCGTAAGGGCAAGAATGCTGTTTTTCACTACGGCCTTGCTGCCGCTTTCGGTTTCGGTCAGTTCGGACAAAAGAAACAGCTCTTCCGGCGAAGCCGATGTTTTTGCCTCTGTATTTGCTCCCTTTATTACGGCCCTGGTATCGTTGCTCGCCAGCAACGTGGCGGTGACCATATCTGCCGATGACAGGGCTTTGATGAACTGCTGCGCCGTTTCTTTGGGAGTGGTATTGTTACAGGCCGATAGCAACACGGCCAATGCAGGCACAAGTAGAAGTTTTTTCATACAGCAAGCTTTTGTTCCTTACAAGATAAACAGCACCGTGCAGAATAACAAGGTAGCAGATTGGTTGCGTAAAAGCGTTGTCGGGATTACAACCTGCTTTGGGAGCTGTTTACACTAAGGCGTTTCTTTGCGCTTTACAATCAGCAGCCAGTCGTTCTCCAGCGGCAGGTAGCCGTATTCGTAGCAGAAAAAATAGGTGTTGCCTTTTTTGTTGATGTAGGTATGCGTTAAAAACCGAAATTGAAAACCCTGCTGCACCAGCTTTTCTTTTGGCAGTTTTTGCATTTCTTCTTCGCCCAGGGCTGCCTCCAGCAGGCGGCGGTTTTTGAGCAGCGCATTGTTGATATTGCGTACCACGGTGCTGGCAGGAGCCTTTAGATTGTTGTTGTAAGCATTACGGCAGTAGTCGTTGCAAAATTTTTTGTCGGCACGACCGTGCAACACCTTGCCGCAAGCCCCGCATTGGCGTTTTATGGTGGTTGTATCGGGCATTGTGATAAGAAAGATAATCAATCTTTTATCCGTGTACAAACGCTTGTAAACGTTTCCTTCCGTAAGCAAACGGGTAAAAACCGGCTTTTGCTTTCTGCATCGGCCATCTTTGTGTTGTCGAAGCGTTGGCGCCACGCAATGGCTGAAATAACAAATTTATCAACACTGTAAATCTTTCGTTATGTACGCTCTTAAAAACAAAGTTCAACTGATTGGCCATGTGGGCCAGGCACCGCAAACCCGCCTGCTGGAAGGCGATAAAAAAATGGTTCGCTTTTCGGTAGCCACCAACGAAACCTACCGCAATGCACAGGGAGTAAAGGTGACCGATACGCAGTGGCACAACCTGGTGGCTTTTGGGAAGGTGGCCGAGATTGCCGAAAAATACCTCACCAAAGGATCGGAGGTGGCCCTGGAAGGCAAACTCGTTAACCGCAACTATACCGATAAGGAAGGCATCAAACGCTATGTGACGGAGGTGCAGGTGGCCGAGCTGCTGCTGCTCGGCTCCGGTGCATCAAAAGCATCGGCAGAGGCGTAACCAATTCAATTGCTTTATTTGTAAAAAGCAGAAACGGTCCTATGGCATGGTATCCGTTTCTGCTTTTTCTGCGCTATTTCTAAAGCCTACCCTTTCTTACCTTTTTTATCATATCACTAACCTTCCACGCCCCTGACTTTTCGTAACTTACGTTATTATTTCATTGGCAATCAATTAGTTAAATCTTCCTTCCGGCATCAACTATCTTTTTGAGGAGATGGCTCGCTGGCCAGGCCGGCAGTCCGCCGCTTTTGATGTTTGAAGACAGACGTTTAACTTGTTCGACAGGAGCGCACCCCTTCATGCAGCACGATAAGACAAATACGATTTTTTCCCTTGCCGCCGATCTGGTGAACTATACCTCGAGGCACCTTTTTCTGACGGGAAAAGCCGGAACCGGTAAAACCACCTTTCTGCGGTATATTAAAGAAACAACGCAGAAAAATGCGGTCATCGTAGCGCCAACCGGTGTGGCGGCCATCAATGCCGGCGGTGTTACCATGCATTCGTTTTTTCAGTTGCCGTTCGGCCCTTTTGTGCCCTCTTCGCTACCCGCCTTTAACAGTGGCGTGCAGGCCACCGACCGGCACAGCCTTTTCCGCAACATTCATTTCACCGGTAATAAGCGGGAAATGCTGCAGGAGCTGGAACTGCTGATTATTGACGAGGTAAGCATGGTGCGGTGCGATATGCTCGATGCTATTGATGTGATTCTGCGCCATTTTCGCCGCCGGCCGGATGTGCCGTTTGGCGGGGTACAAGTGCTTTACATCGGCGACATGTACCAGCTGCCGCCGGTAACGCAGCAGCACGAGTGGAGCATCCTGGGCGAGCATTATGCCAGTCCGTTCTTCTTCGATGCCAACGTAGTAAAGGAAGCGCCGCCGCTGTACATTGAGCTGAAAAAGATCTACCGGCAAAACGAGCAGCATTTTATTGATATCCTGAACCGCATTCGCGATAATGCTCCGGCGCAACAGGATTTCGACGAATTAAACAGCCGCTACCAACCGGCTTTTGCCGCGCCGGCAGGCGAAAAGTACATTACCCTCACCACCCACAACCGCAAGGCCGATGTGATAAACGAGGCCGAATTGCAAAAGCTGCCGGGAAAGATGCACACATTTGCCGCCGAGGTAAAGGGAGAGTTTTCGGATAAGGCGCTGCCAACCGAAATGAACCTGCAGCTAAAACAGGGAGCGCAGGTCATGTTTGTAAAAAACGATTCGGGGGCGGCCCGGCGGTATTACAACGGCAAACTTGCGCTTATTAAAAAAATTGCCGGCGAGGACATTACCGTGGTGTTTGATGATGGCGAAGAGCTGGTGCTGGAAAAGGAAGAGTGGAAGAATGTTCGTTACAACTACAACAAAGAAAAAGACGATATCGAGGAGGAAGAGCTGGGCTCTTTTCGCCAGTACCCGGTACGGCTGGCCTGGGCCATCACCATACACAAAAGCCAGGGACTGACGTTTGAAAAAGCAGTGATTGATGCCGGCGCTTCGTTTGCCGCCGGACAGGTATATGTGGCCCTGAGCCGATGCACTTCGCTTCAGGGCCTGGTGCTTCACTCCAAAATTCACCCATACGCCATCTCCACCGACAAGCGGGTACTGGAATTTGCCCGGCGCGAAGAAGACGACGAACACCTGCAGGCACTGCTGAAAGCCGAAAAGGAAAAATTTCAGGCTGATATGTTGGTGAAAACTTTCAGCTGGAGCAAGGTGTTGTCGGCGCTCAACGACTGGCGCGAATCCATTCCCGGTAAAAAGCTCCCCGACCCGGACGAAGCGCTTACGCTTTGTACGGCACTGATGAAAACAGCAGCGGCCCAGGCAACCATTGCCGATAAGTTTCAACTCCAGTTGCGGCAGGTGCTGAATAGCAGCGATAAAGACCTATTGCTCGAAAGGACCAACAAAGCCATTTTATATTTTGCCAAAGCCCTGGTGGACGAAATTGTGCTTCCGCTTCAGCAGCACATTGGCACCCTGCGCTTTGCCAGTAAGGTGACAAAATACGTAAAGGATTTGCGGGTAACCGAAAGCGTTATCCTGCAGCAGCTCGAACGAATGAACCAGATTGTGTATGCCGATCTGCGGTTTGTAAAGTACGAAGCTCCGGCGGTAAAGCCAGCACCGGTAATGCCGAAAAACAAAAAGGAAAAGGCGCCGAAGGGGGCCAGCAAAAGCGATACGCTGACGCTTTTCCGCGAAGGAAAATCCATGGAAGAAATAGCGCACTTGCGCAACCTGGCGGTCAGCACCATTGAAAGCCATCTTTCCTCCTTTATTTATTCCGGCGATCTGGAACTGGACGAGCTGGTGCCGCCGGCAAAAAGCAAAGTAATTCTGGCCGCTATTGACAGCGCTGGAATGACGGCTACCACGCTGAAGCAGCGCCTGGGCGACGATTATTCGTATGGCGAGATCAGAGCCGTAATGAATCATTACCGTTTAATGCAGGAGCGAAAAAATCAACCGGCCTGATTGCGGTGGCGCATCATTTGTGCGGTGTTTGGCAAATCACCGGCTATGATACGACTGGTTCTTTTTCTTTCGCTCGTTTCCTTTATTTACTCCTGCAAATCCGGCCGCAATCTTTTTGGCAGCAAGCGCCTGCACGAGCAGTATGCCGAAAAGCTCAAAGATGCCGGTCTGCAGGAAACCGCGTTGGGCCGCTCCTGGTTTGCGGCAGCCGATGCGGCGCTGGCTTCACCCCAACCCATCACCATTCCTTATCAAGAAACCGGCTATTTCGCGGCCGAAAAGCCAAGGGCCGCGGGGTTGAAATTTTCGGCCAAACAAGGCGAAAAGCTGTTTTTTAAGATTGAAAAAAATCCTGCATCGGGCTTTGCCCTTTATGTGGAGTTATGGCGGGCAAACGCCAGTGGGCAGCCCTCGTTTATCCAGGCCACCGACTCCGCCCAACGCAGTTTTGAACAGGAGGCCGACGGAGACGAAACTTACATTCTTCGGCTGCAGCCGGAACTGCTAAAGAGCGGCGATTATACGCTCACCATTTCGATAGGTCCATCGCTTGCTTACCCGGTGCCGGGCGGCCGGGTAGGAAGTGTGTGGGGCGATGCCCGTGATGCCGGAGCCCGCCAGCACGAAGGCATTGACATATTTGCGCCCAAGCGAACGCCGACTGTTGCCGCCGCCGATGGGGTGATCACTTCGGTACGGAATGGCGGCATTGGCGGAAAAGCCATTTTTATGCGCCCTTCGGGCAAAATGTACAGCCTGTATTACGCCCATCTCGATGAGCAACTGGTGGCCGATGGACAGCGGGTAAAGCAGGGCGACACGATTGGCCTGGTGGGAAATACCGGCAATGCCGCTACTACCCCACCGCATTTGCACTTTGGCATTTATGCACAGGGTGGCGCCGTTAATCCGCTGCCTTTTGTAAACCCGGAGGTGAAAAAGCCGGCGGCGGTGACCGTTAACCGCAACCGGCTAACCAATTTGCTCAGGGCCACTACGGCCATAACAACCGAAAACCGGTCTTATGCCGCCAACGCCGTTGTGGCTCCGCTGGCAGCTTCGGCCCGGGCTTTCCGGGTAGAACTGCCCGATGGCACAGCGGCGGAAATAGCGGCGCCGGCCCTGCAGCCGGCAGAAAATGCCTTACGGCAGAACAAAACAAAAAGAGATTCCTTTTTACTGGAATCTCCTTTGCAAGGTTCGCCCCGGAAGAATTTATTGAAGGCCGCCACGCCGGTAAAGGTGCTGGGTTATTTTGGTGATTTTACGTTTGTGGAAGCCGGCGGGCAAAAAGGCTGGCTGCCTTTGGGCCTGCTTTAACGGCCCATATAAACCATCAGTATCTGCACATCGGCCGGATTGATACCGGAGATGCGGCTGGCCTGGCCAAGGGTCCTGGGTTTTACCCTTATCAGCTTTTCTCTGGCCTCGGCACCCAGGGCAATGATGCGCTGGTAGTCGAACTTGTCGGGTATTTCCAGGTCTTCCAATTGGCGCATACGGTCAACCAGTTCTTTTTCCTTGTCAATGTAAACCTGATATTTTGTTTGTATTTCCGCCTGCTCCAGGGCGTCTGGTGTAAAGTTTTTTAATGCCTTTGCCACCGTTGGAACGGCCGCTATCAGGTCGTTCAATCCGAGGTTTGGCCGGAGAACGATCTTTTCGAGGCGCTGTTTTTCGGTAATGGCCGAGCTGCTGATGTCTTCGAAAAAGGGATTTACTTCAGATGGTTCAAGCGCCGTTGCCTTCAGCAGTTTTTTAATTTCTTCTACCTCTTTCCGCTTTTGCATCACCTTTTCCATCCGCTCCTGCGAAGCCAGTCCCATGCGGTAACTCATTTCCGTCAGCCGCAGGTCAGCATTGTCCTGCCGCAACAAAGTGCGGAACTCGGCCCGCGAGGTGAACATGCGGTAGGGTTCCTGCGTGCCTTTGCTGATCAAATCGTCTACCAACACACCAATGTAGGCGTCGCTGCGCTTTAGGATAAATGGCGCATCGCCTTTTGTTTTCAGGTGGGCATTGATGCCGGCCATCAAACCCTGACAAGCTGCCTCTTCATAGCCGGTAGTGCCGTTGATCTGTCCGGCAAAAAACAGATTTTCAAGCCCCTTTGTTTCAAGGCTGTAGTGTAGCTGGGTTGGCGGAAAATAGTCATACTCGATAGCATAGCCCGGACGAAAAAAGCGAACGTTCTCAAATCCCGGCACTTTGCGCAGGGCTTCGTATTGTACTTCCTCGGGAAGGGAAGTTGAAAAACCATTCACATAAACTTCCACCGTATTCCAGCCTTCGGGTTCCACAAACAACTGATGGCGTTCCCGCTCGGCAAAGCGATTGATCTTGTCTTCTATGCTGGGACAGTACCGCGGCCCCACTCCTTCTATCCGTCCGGTGAACATAGGGCTGCGATCGAAGCCGGTTTTTAATACCTCATGCACTTCGGTTGACGTGTAAGTAATCCAGCAGCTTCGTTGCGTTTTAGGCTTTTCGGTATCCAAAAAAGAAAAGCCGGTGATGATGTCATCGCCTTTCTGCTCTTCCATTTTAGTGTAATCGAGCGAACGGCCGTCCACCCGCGGCGGCGTACCGGTTTTCAGGCGATCGCTTTCAAAACCAAGGCTTACCAATTGTTCGGTAAGACCTTCGGCGGCCCGTTCGGCCACCCGTCCGCCGCCAAGGCGCTTTTCACCAATATGAATCACTCCATTCAAAAAAGTGCCGTTGGTCAGTACGACAGCTTTTGCCCTGATCTCGTGACCTAAACCCGTAATGACGCCGGCTGCTTTGCCGTTTTTCACCAGAAGACCGCTAACCATGTCCTGGTAAAAGTCCACATTGGGCGTATTCTCCAGCATTTCCCGCCATTTCAGGGCAAAAAGCATCCGGTCGTTTTGCGACCGCGGGCTCCACATGGCCGGCCCCTTCGAACGGTTCAGCATCCGGAACTGGATCATAGAAGCATCTGATACAACGCCGGAGTAACCGCCCAGGGCATCCACTTCCCGCACAATCTGCCCTTTGGCAATGCCTCCCATAGCCGGATTACAGCTCATTTGGGCAATCGTCTGCAGATTCATTGTGATAAGCAGCACCCTCGATCCCATATTGGCGGCAGCGGCAGCGGCTTCGCAACCGGCATGGCCGGCGCCCACTACTATCACATCATATTCCTGAAACATAGCTTACAAAATTAATTGAATGGCCCGGGGCAGAATGTGAATGTTCAACCGCCAAATTTTTTTAGGAATTCCTTTTCGTAAATGATAGATTGGAAGGATTTGCCGCCATTAAGCTGAACGAAATCATCTTCGGTAAAGCCGGCAGAAAGCTCAAGGTATTCTTTATGCCTTAGCAGGAATTCAGGAAGTCCTTCATTCGGGAGCACGTCCTGTTGCTGCAATTCGTTGATTTTTTGAATCATTTGCCCGCAAACAGGATAACCGGTTTGGTGAAACAGGGTTTTAAAAAACGTTTCAGCGACTGTGAGGTCGGCGCCGGCACGGCGGCTATGTTGGTCCGAAAGAGGCAGCACCCGGATGTTGGTAAAGTTCCAGCAGAGTTTTAGTTCCTGCTCATTGCTGAAATCGAAAAAGGAAACCGGCACCAGATGGTCGAATTGCCAGGCCGATGAAAAGTTTTCCCACGAGAGTTGATCGGTGAATTGTAGCGATATCCATTCGCGGAAACGCGGAATGTCGAGGGCGAAGTATGGCGCATAATGTGTGGACTTTTGTTGTTCCAATACATACCGGCGCAGTGCAATTTGCCATTTTCGCTTTTCCCGTAGATGGTTGTGGGAAGATACATGTAAGGGAAAATTGTTTTTATTTGGCGAATTCATTTTACAAAGCTACCATTATGTTTCAACCCGAAACTGTGTCATGTGGAACATTGGATTCGGCTGTGAGAGATCATCGCACTAAAAGAATTGAAAAAAGCTCTGTTGCGTTTCAACCCGAAACTGTGTTACGTGAAACAGCAAAAGCATTTAACCACTCTTCTTCTTTATCACGCATTCTCTTCTTCTCACCGGCCGTTTTATCTCCATAACCAGCCAAGTGAAGCGCACCGTGAAATATTACCCTCTTCAATTCCATTCCAATCCCAGTCCTGAACAATCCAGCATTTTCGCGAACCCTTTCTACCGAAATGAAAATATCGGCCAATAAAGCCTTCCCTTTTTCCGATAACTCGAAACTGATAATATCAGTAAGCGTGTCGTGCTGCAGATAATGACGGTTCATATGCAGCAGGTATTCATCTGTGCAAAAAATGTAGTTGATAGCCTCCACCGTTTTTCCCTCTTTCTTTAACTGCTTCAATAAAAAAGCTTTTAGAGCATTGCGTTGGGGAAAAGAAAAGCATACATCTACATAATGGAAGCGAATCTTGGCTGTGTCAGGCTTCATTCGGCAAATTTCGTTGAACGCTTGTCAATGATTGAGAGTAGCTTTGAAAATATGATGAGGCTATCTGAGTTGAAAGCGGGCGAGGCCGGATTGATCCAAGGTTTTACGACTTCAGACCTGGAGCTTAAGCTAATGGAAATGGGCTGCATACCTGGCGAAAAGATCATGGTGGAAAAAATTGCGCCCCTCGGCGATCCGATCTCTATCCGTGTCGCCGGCTATTCACTTAGCCTCCGGAAAGATGAAGCCAATCAAATATTACTTGAGATCGTTTAACGAAGTCAGCACCTATGAAGATCGGCCTTTATTTCGGCTCGTTCAATCCCATCCATACCGGCCACCTGATCATTGCCAATCACCTGCTCAATGAAACAGACCTGCAAAAAGTCTGGTTTGTAGTTTCGCCGCAAAACCCGTTTAAGCCTTCTTCCACCCTGCTGAACGAATACGACCGGCTGCACCTGGTACAAAAAGCTATAGAGGGCGATGACCGGTTAAAGGCCAGTGACATCGAGTTCTCGCTTCCCAAACCCTCGTTCACTGCCCATACCCTGACTTACCTCTGCGAAAAGTATCCAAGCCATGAGTTTGCTGTGCTAATGGGCGGCGACAGTTTCCAAAACCTGGATAAATGGAAGAATGCGGATTTTATCAAAGCAAATTTTCCCCTTTACATTTACCGGCGGCCGGGTTTCGAAATTCCGGAATACAATAAACTGAAGGTGACGATCATGGACGCCCCCTTGCTGGAAATCTCTGCTACCCAAATTCGTGAAGCAATTCAAAACGGTAAATCCATCCGATACTTGGTGCCTGATGCCGTGCGGGATGAGATTGATAAAAGCTCTTTCTATAAAAAGGCTCAGAAAAAATAACCGGCCAAAAGGCAAGCCACCACAATAAAGGGCGAAGGGATGCGGGTAAGCTGAAGCAGCAGAAACGTGAGTACAATAACAGTAATGTTGACAAAGCTGGTCACATTTGCCTGCATCAGCGAAATATCCCGCATAATATAAAGAGTGGAAGCAATCATGATTCCTACTACGGCAGCATTGATACCTTCAAGTGAACGGTACACCACAGCATACTTTTTCAGGTAATTCCATACCGGAAAAAAGAAGAGAACCAGCAAAGCACTCGGCAGAAATATGGCGATGGTGCCAATAACGCAGCCGAGCAGTTGCATACCTGGCCCCATATCCCGCAAAGCCATACCGCCGGCAAACGATGCAATAGAAAAGACAGGGCCCGGTATAGCCCGTACAATACCCATTCCCGTGGCCATATCTTCTTTTTCGATGTAAATCTGATTGCGGGCCGACGCAGGGTCGTTCTGCAGCCTTACCTCCGGCCGAACCGAATATTGTTCATACATCATTGGCATCAATACGTGGCCGCCACCAAAAACAAGGCTGCCCATGCGGTAAGTATTCTCAAACAGGTTCAACGGTTTTCGTACATCCCACTCTTTTTTTCTTGCTGTTTCGCTGGCCGCTCCGGCCAATAAAAAAATCAGGGCAAAAAGCCAAACATTGCCCCAAGCCACCTTACGTCTTGATGTTTCGAATTCGGGTATGCGCTTTTGGCTAACATTTGTTGCCAGCCCGCTAAAAATAATTAGCGTGGGAAAAATCCACGGCGATTGAAAAAACAGGTAAGTGGCTCCAACACAAAGAAGCATGATGACCCAGGTAATCAGGTTTTTTACCGAAATGCCGAATGCCATCATAGAAGCATAGGCTAAAAACCCCACCGCCATAGCGGGAACATATTTAAAAATATCGTTATTTGAATCGGTGTTGAACCGGTGAAGGAAAAATGAAAACGCTCCCATGAGCAAACAAGCCGGCGAAATCCAAATCAATAAAGTCAGCAATGCCAGCGAAAGCCCGCCGCGCTTGTAACCGATCAACGTCACGGTTTGCGTGGACGAAGCGCCGGGAAGAAGATTGCAAAACGCATTGTACTCCAGCAGCTCCTGCTTGCTAACGTAAGGCGTCTTGTGCACAAAAATTTTCATCATCATGGCCACGTGGGCCTGCGGACCACCAAACGCCGTGATGCTATACAAAAAAACATTCTTCAGAAAAGGGACGTGACGCAGCATCATAGCAAACTAAAATTAGGGAAGTTTTGGCCTCCGCCTCTCCCCCGGCGGATAAACAACCCCTCCAATATAAACAACGAAAAAGCCGCTCCCTTTACCGGGGCGGCTTTCTATAAAAATCATTGGTTTGATCCACAATTAAAAGGTCAGGCCATCACCACCTCACCGTACATTTCTTCCCGCAGCTCTTTCACCCGCTTGTCGTCCAGGTATTCGTCAAAAGTCATCAGGCGGTCTATGATTCCTTTTGGTGTCAGCTCAATAACCCGGTTGGCCACGGTTTGCATAAATGTATGGTCGTGCGAGGTAAGAAACACGATGCCGGGAAAAACCACGCAACCTTCGTTGAAGCTTTGAATGCTTTCGAGGTCGAGGTGGTTGGTGGGCTGGTCCAGCACAATCACGTTTGGATTCTGCAACATCATGCGGCTGATCATACAACGCACCTTCTCGCCCCCGCTTAACACATCTGTCTTCTTCTGAATATCATCGCCGCTGAAAAGCATCTTGCCCAAAAAACCACGCAGAAACGGCTCATCGGCATCGGTTACATGCGGCGGAACGTATTGCCGCAACCACTCCATCAGCGTAAGACCATTACCAAAGAATTCGTTGTTCTCTACCGGCAAATAAGCTTTTGTGATGGTGGTACCCCATTCAAACTTGCCTGTGTCGGCGGTGGTGTTGCCGTTGATGATTTCGAAGAATGCGGTAACCGCCGAGGGGTCTTTGCTGAAGAAAGCAATCTTTTCACCCTTGTTCACACTAAAGCTGGCTTTATTAAACAATACACGCCCATCCACTGCTTTCGACAGGTTTTCCACGTTCAGGATTTGGTTGCCCACCTCGCGTTGGGGCTGGAAGATGATGCCCGGGTAACGGCGGTTGGAGGGCTCAATCTCCTCAATCGTCAGTTTTTCCAAAGCCTTTTTACGGGACGTAGCCTGCTTCGACTTAGAGGCATTGGCCGAAAAGCGGGCGATAAAATCCAGCAGGGCCTGCCGTTTTTCTTCAGTTTTTTTGTTCTTATCCGAAATCTGGCGGGCCATCAGTTGCGACGACTCGTACCAGAAGGTATAGTTGCCTGTGTAGGTTTTAATTTTCGAACGGTCCACATCCGACACATGGGTACAAACCGCATCCAGAAAGTGACGGTCGTGCGACACCACTAACACAATGTTTTCGTAGTCGGCCAGGAAATTTTCGAGCCACCCGATGGTTTCAATGTCGAGCCCGTTGGTCGGTTCGTCGAGCAGCAGAATATCGGGATTGCCAAACAGCGCCTGTGCCAGCAACACCCGCACCCGCATGTTCGATGGGATGTCTTTCAGCAACGACGGGTGAAACTCTTCCTTTACCCCCAATTCGCTCAGCAGGCTGGCCGCATCGCTTTCGGCGGTGTAACCGCCCATCTCGCCAAACTCGGCCTCCAGCTCACCGGCTTTCATGTAATCGTCTTCGGTAGCATTGGGGTCGGCGTAAATAGCGTCTTTCCTGTGCATCACCTCCCACATCTTTTTGTGGCCCATCAGCACCGTATTCAGTACCGATTGCTCGTCGAATTCAAAATGGTTCTGCTTCAGCACCGCCATACGCTCACCGGGAGTAATATCTACCCTGCCTTTGTTCGGCTCAATCTCGCCCGAAAGAATCTTCAGAAAAGTGGACTTGCCGGCACCGTTGGCTCCAATGATGCCGTAACAGTTGCCTTTGGTGAACGATATGTTTACCTCATCGAACAACACCCGCTTACCAAACGACAGTGTAACATTATTAACTGAAATCATAAGTAAAAGCTATTGGCCGAAAGCTTTTAGTCTCTAGCCGAGCAATATTGCTAACAGCTAACGGCTAACAAAAGATCACGGCCGTTTTTGAAGCGGCAAAGGTAAGTTTTCGGGAGGGAAAGCAGGGGGCCGATTGGTTAATAAAACCTTAGTTATTGCCTTGTTTGGCGGGCAGATGCGCTATTACTTCTACCTCCACCAACGCCGCAGGCATATAAAGCCGGCTGATTTGCACCCAGGTGGCGGCGGGAAAATCGCCCTTGTAGAATGGCTTTCGCACGCCGTTGGCAGCCTTTGTGGCTTCAATGTCGGTGGTGTATAGGTTTTCTTTCACCACATGCTGAAAGCCGGCGCCGTAATGGTTGAGCGTTCGTTCAATGCCTTCGTAAATACTTTTCAGCTGCTCGGCCATTGTTTGTCCCCTGCCCACTGTGCCGGAGATGTACAATACATTATTGGAAAGAATGGCCTGTGTGTAGCCGGCCGCCGTGTCCTGCTGCCGGCCCCAATGGAATTTCTTTTTACTGGCCGGCGCCTCCTGCGCCGACACCGCAGCGGCCAAAACGATAAACAAAAGGATGAAAAGAAGTTTCATGGCAAAAATTTTCAGCAAAGAAAAAAAAGCCGCCTTGCCTTTCGCTACCGGCCATCATTTTGTAAGCTGCCGAAGCAACCGAGATGATGCATGGCCAGCCGCGCCTAATCATGGCAACAAACTTGTAACAACAAAAAAAACGAAAACGATGAAAAAACTAATGGCGATACTGGCGGGCACTGTTTTGTTGGCGGCATGCAGCAACAATGGCGGGCAAACCGGCGTGCAGAACGACGGAACGCACCCCGGCGATACCAACGGTGGTGTGGCAGACACCCCCTATCACAACCAAGGTGCCACCGACACATCAAAAATGGAACACCGGGTGGATATTTCCACAAGAGACACATTTAAAAACAAGCCTTAGTCAGGAAGGCACGGCCGGTTGCTGCACCACCGGGTCTATCTGGCGGCGGCTAAAGCGTTCCATCCGGTTCAGCATCCAGATGGCAAACACCAGCCACATAAAGCCTACACAAAACCCGGCAATAACGTCACTGGCGTAATGCACCCGCAGGTAAACCCGACTGAAGCCGATGACGCACATCAAAAGAATAAGAAAAATAATCAGGGCCAGCCGAAGGCCCTTTCTTTTTACCGAATGGAAAATAATGTACACCAGCAATCCGTAAAACGTGATGCTGAACAAGGCATGGCCGCTGGGAAAGCTGAGGCCTTCGGCCTCGAAAAGTAACGGCACCTCGGGGCGTGGACGGCCAAACAGGTGCTTGAGTCCAAACATCAGCCCCAGGCTACTGAGTGCAATAGCCGGCACCTTGATGGAGTACCATTTGTGCCGCTTGATGAAAAGGAAATAAGCAATCAGCAACAGGTTAGCCGGTATCAAAAACTTGTGCGTTCCCAGAAAGGTAAAGAAGAGCATCAAACGGTTGGCGGTTTCAGAAACCAAAGGCTGCAACAGCGCAAAAACCTGCTCGTCGAAGCCGGTCCGCTGCAACACAATTACCTTACGGATGAGATAAGCAAAGAGAAGAAGCGATACCAAAAAAATAGCCACGATCAGCGCCATCTCAGCCGACAACAAAGCCACCGCAGCCCACGCTTTTTTCACTTTGACGGAAAATCGTTTGAACATAGACGTTCTGTTGCAAATGCTGTGCGAAGATGGCAAACCGGCTTGATTTGTCTTTAAAAAAAACGCCGCTATTGCCGTTCGGCAGCCGTTCGGAAATTGGTGCAATGACAGCCCATTTTGCCCCGAATTTATCTATGGAAAATGATAAGAAATTAACAGTAGAGCAGGCTTTGATGGTATAGTTTTTTCAGCTTATATGATATGTCAAAACCTATATTCACCACCAAATCAACTTCTATACACCGGGTTGATTACAACGAGTCCGAAAAGTCGTTGGACATTGAGTTTCGCAGTGGGAATGTGTACCGTTACGCCAACGTACCGCAACGGCTCTGGAAGGTGTTTCAGCTTTACATCGAGTGCGAAGGTTCGCCCGGATCGTTCTTTAACGAATACATCAAAAGCCAGTACACAAGCGAAAAGATCAAGGACGTTAGTGCAGAAGAAGATTGAGGTAACGAGGCATCCCTCACCAATCAGCAGTGCTGACCAGACAAAGAACCCTACCGGTTCTTTTTTGCGTTTATGCACCTGGCCTTCCCCGCCGAACACGCCTGATGCGGAAAGAAAGCAACAGCCCAGGACCTTATTTACCCTCTATATTTGGCCGCAGAAACGAAGTTCATGACAGAGAAGCATTTTGATGTGGTTATTGTTGGCGCCGGGCCCGCCGGGTGCTCAGCGGCCATAAAACTGGCCAACAGCGGTCTTTCGATAGCCTTGCTTGACAAAGCCCGTTTTCCCCGCGACAAAACCTGTGGCGATGCCCTGAGTGTAGATGTCATTAACCAGTTGCCGATGCTCTCGGAAGAATTGGTGCCGAAGTTTGAAAGCCTGGAAAACAAGGTGGCTTCTTATGGTGTCAAAATCTTTTCGCCCGACCATAATCATGTCAACCTTCCCTTCATTCACAAAAACAAAAAAAGCTGCGGCTTTATTTCTCCCCGCCTCAGCTTCGATCACCTGCTTTTTCAACAGGCCGGCGCTTACCCAAACGTTCGTGTTTACCAGGATTGCCACATCAGTAAAGTGCAGGTAACCACTGACCGGGTAATGATTGATTCGGGCTTTGGGAGGTTTACCGGCAGTATTGTTATTGGTGCGGATGGCGCCCATTCGGTGGTGGCAAAATCACTCGGAACCATCCCGGTGGAAAAGGATCACTACAGTGCCGGCCTGCGGGTTTATTATGAGAACGTGACGCAATTTCACGCGGAAAATTTTATAGAGTTGCATTTTTTTAAAGAGGTGCTGCCGGGCTACCTGTGGATCTTTCCGCTGGCCGGCAACCGGGCCAATGTAGGCATTGGCATGCTATCGTCGGATGTGGCCAAAAAGAAAGTAAACCTGAAGGAAGTGCTGACCAGGCTTTTAAAAACACATCCACACCTACAGGAGCGTTTTAAAAATGCCCGGCCGCTGGAAACCATCAAAGGTTTTGGCCTTCCGCTGGGCTCTAAAAAACGGAACCTTTCGGGCAACCGGTTTTTACTGGCAGGCGATGCGGCGGCGCTGATTGACCCCTTCTCCGGCGAAGGCGTTGCCAATGCTATCAGAAGCGGACGGGTGGCCGCCGATCATGTGCTGGCATGTTTTAGAGATAACAACTTTTCTGCTTCCTTCAACAAAGCCTACGATAAAGAGATTTACCGCCGCATGTGGATGGAATTCAGGATCAGCCGTACGCTGCAAAACCTTGTCCGCTACCCCTGGTTTTTCAATTTTGTGGTACGCAGAGCCGGGCAAAGCCGGTATGTGCAGAAGTTTTTGATAGATGCGCTGGCCAATGTGGAAAAGAAGAAAAAAATGCTGTGGAAGCCAGCTTTTTATTACCGCATGTTTGTGAACCGGTGATAGCCAACCGTAAGCTTTCATAACTTCAAAATAACAACGCAGTCCGGTTATCAGGCTTTATGCCGTTGACCTTTTTTGCAGAACAGAGACCGATAATTAATAAGTCCCTACCGAATCCATGTCTATCCCGACTTGCGTGAGGCCTCCGTGTTTATTCAATAACAAAAAGCCTCTGCCCTACTGAACTAGTTCAGCTTGTTTCCTCAACAAATACTGGCACAGAAATTTTAGATACCTCAGCATTCGTCTGCAGAATAGGGTTCAAAACCAACAACCCCTGCAATAAAACAAAAATTAAAACATATGAAACAGATTGTAGCCCTGGCTATGGCAGCCCTGTCGTTAGCCGCCTGTAACAGCACCACCGACACCACCGACACCGACCGTGACGATACAACAACTGTGACCACCACCACCACGACCACCGATGATAATGCCGCCTACGCTCCCGGCGAAGGCGACGTGACCCGCCGCGACGGCAAGGTGATGGTGTATGAAAACGGCCAGTGGGTAGAGGCCAATAATGACGTGCGCCTTGATAACGGCGTGGTGGTGAACCGCAACGGCCGTGTAACCCGCGACGGAAAAGAAACCGAACTGGAAGAAGGCGAAACAGTGAACCGCGCCGGCAATTTTTTTGACAAAGCGGGAAGGGCGGTTGAAAACGCCTGGGAAGACACCAAAGAAGGCGTAAAAAAAGCGGCTGACAAAGTAGGCGACGCCGCCAAAAAAGCCGGCGATAAAATTGAAGACGCCGTGGATAAGGACAATAAACAAAATTGATTGTTGGCACGAAACGAAGGGTGCTGAACCATAAAAGACCAACGGCCTTTTTGAACGAAAACCCCTGCGGTATTTGCAGGGGTTTTCGTTTTGTAGAAATCGTTTTGTTTGTGAACAAAACACAATCAGGGCCAGCACCGAAGGTGTAGCATCGGCTTACCGAAAATGACCCTGTCACTCACTAGCTGAAACCCGAGCTTTTGGTATAGCCGCTGCGCCCCAAGGTTTTCTTTCTCCACCAGCAATCCAAGTGTCTGACCATTTTTCCCTACGTATTCATTAATCAGGAACTGCAGCAGATTTGTCCCTATCCCGGCGCCCCTGCAGGCGGGTAACACACCTACACTGTCAATATAAAATTCACCGGCTTCCGTTTCATCTTCCACCAAAAGGCTTTTGTTGTAATGCGTTTGGATATAATCAATCACAGGTTGCCGTAGCAAGTGCAACGCTGCGCCGTCGTAAACGTTAACGGCACCCACTATCGCCCCCTCCGACTCCACCACCCAACAGTTCTGCCAGGAATATTGGTTGTTTTGGCCTTGCGTAAAATGGCGCATAAAATCAAGTGCAGACGCCGGCTCTTTCGTACCGATAAAGCCGTAAACAATTTCTTCCATAGCCAATAATAAGCAGCTGGCAATGGCTTCTGCATCGGCAATTCTTGCTTGTCGAACGATCATAATCAATGATAAATCGGCTGTAAAGTTGGAAGAAGGTTTCCGGTTTTCATCAACCACTTTCTCAGGCGCCGCACTCAACGGCAATTGTCAACACTTGTCCGTTTCTGACGTTTGATTGTCCACCCGCCGCCTTTTTAGCGATACAACTTTGTGTTAGAAAATCAACAACAAAAAGCGTCTAAAAACTTCTACCATGCTGGAAACAATCATAGGCATCATTGTAGCCGTCGGCATTATTGGTATAACAAGGTGGTGCGCCGCCTATTTTTCGCCGGCGCTTGTCTGCGCCACTATGTTAACCGCCATTGCTTTCATCTATGTGGGCTTTTCCTTAAAAAATAATCCGGCGGGATCTGTGGTTCTCGAATGCCTGGTAGCATTAAGCTTCTATTTTCTGGCCCTCGTGGGGTACACTCAGAATAATAAGCTATTGGCAGTTGGTGTACTGCTTCACGGGCTATGGGACATCATTCACCATGCCAGTGCTTTGGTCAAAACAGATGTGCCTCAATTCTGGCCACCCTTCTGCCTGACAGTGGACTTGATTGACGGCATTTATTTCTACTACCTTTTTAAGCCGGATAAAGCCGCAGCCCAAGGCAATATTGCCTACAAAAGCTAAATCCTTTTTCCTGAACAGCATTCGGCAACCAGCTTTGCTTACACACTCCCCTTCCCAAGTCAACAGCATCAGTCATCACCTGCAAAACTTTATCGTCATGAAAAAAATAGCCTTCGCAGCCATTACGCTTTTGGCGTCCTTAATGGCAATTGCACAATGCGACACAGCGCAACTTGAACAGTATTGCCAGGTTATAGCCACACCCCGCCTGTTCAGCAACAAGGTCACCATTGCCATTGATTTAGGCGAGGAAAGAAGTTTCTGGGCAGATAACAGGCTGAGAACCTACGACGGCCGCCTGAAAAAATTCAACACCATCATTGATGCGCTGAATTTTATGGGAAAAGAAGGCTGGCGTTTTATCAATGCCTTCCCAGTACGCTCCGGCCAAACTGAGGTCTATCATTTTGGATTTAAAAGACTGTTTCTCCGTCAGGAAATTCAGTAGGATTCTCTACAGCCAGAAACGCAAACCAGTTACCGGCAAGTCTTATTCACCGTTAAACATACAAACCATGAACGTCTTTCTTTTTGTAATCGCCCTCGCTTTTTCCGCCGCCACAAACGCTCAGGTACGCAGCGTTGAGCTGCAGGCAAGCGGCCTTACCTGCAGCATGTGCAGCAATGCCATAAACAAAGCCCTGCGTAAGCTTGACTTTATTGATACCATCAAAACCGATCTTAAGCAATACACATTTACACTATCGTTTAAACCGGGAGCCATCATCAATTTTGATCGGATTAAACAAAAGGTTGAAGATGCCGGTTTTTCCGTTTCATCCTTCGTCGCTACCATAAACTTCGACAACGTTACCATCAACAACAACGAACCATTGGCCATACAAAATCACCGATTCATTTTTGTCAGTCCGGTTCAATCGTCATTAAATGGAATGCAGCGGATAACATTGCTGGACAGGGGATTCATAAAAAACAGCAATAAAAACAAGCTGGTACTCCAGGCACCAGCCGAAGCCGGCATTTACCATGTGAGCCTATGATCACTCTCATCTACTAACTCATTAACTCTTCCAATGAAAGCAATCCTGATCTCAATTTCCGCTATTATGGCACTGTCTGCCCATTCGCAGGAGCTGTTCTCCATGACAGAACCCGCCAGCAACAAACCTTCGCGAAGCATCAGCTTCCGGGTAGATCATTCCCTGATGGATGAACTGGAGACAGCGAAGATCAATTACCACCTGATTCCTGAAATCATGGTGGGCGTTTCAAAAACACTGATGATAAGCGGCAATGTTTTTATCAGCAACCGCACCAGCAGGCTTCGGGCAGAAGGTGGCAGCGTATATGCCAAGTACCGCTTCCTGAGCAATGACCGTGTACAGCGGCATTTCAGTATGGCCGTTTTCGGGCGAGTGAGCTATAACAACAGCGATATACACCAGGAGGAAATTAATCTTTACGGCCACAATACCGGCGTGGAAGTTGGGCTGGTGGCCACACAGTTGCTACGCAAGGTTGCGCTATCTTCATGTGTATCGTATGCAAATGCAGAGGACAACGGCGGCGGCAACAAGTTTATCTATGGACCGGAGAACCGAAGGGCGGTAAACTATACCTTTTCGGTGGGCAAGCTGATGTTGCCAAAGGAGTATGCCAGTTACAAGCAAACGAATCTGAACCTGATGGTGGAATTTTTATCGCAGGTAATTACAGGTTCGGGAAAGTATTTTATAGACATTGCGCCCTCCCTGCAATTCATTGTCAACAGTCAAAGCCGGCTGGATATCGGCTACCGGAAAGAGATCAGTACGTCGCTGATCCGAACATCTCCCAACGGCTTTTTTGTGCGCTTTGAGCATACACTTTTTAACGTCCTGTAACCGCCCCGAACCCGTGAGGAAGTAAAGGAGACTTTCAAACCACCAGTATGAGAAAAATAGCCTTCATCATTCCGCCTACGGTTGAATTGTTGGACCTGGCAGGGCCGGTACAGGTATTCACCGAAGCAAAATTCAATGGCTTTGAACTGGCGTTGGAGTATTATTCGTACCAACCGGAAGTGGTCAGCACCTGCGGGCTTCCGTTCAACGGTCTTAAACATTACAGCGAGGCCGACCTGCAGGAAGGTGATTTTGTTTTTATGCCCGGGATGGACGATAAATATGTGCGCAGTGTAAGCTTTAAAGCGGAAAGAGATTTTTTTAACTGGCTAAAAGCCTGTGCCGACAAAACAGTTGCTGTATGTTCTGTTTGCAACGGCGCTTTCGCTATCGGGCATGCCGGTTTGCTGACCGATACGGAATGCACCACCCATTGGCGCCGCATTGACGAAATGCAAAAAGAGTTTCCGGCAGCGAAAGTGGTTTCGGATGTTTTATTCAAAAAGAGCAACCATGTATATACCAGTGCCGGCATCAGCTCGGGCATTGACCTGGCCTTATCCATACTGGAAGAATTAAAAGGTCCGCTGTTTACCCATAAAGTGGCAAGAGGCCTGGTGGTTTATCACCGGAGAAGCCATAACCATACGCAGCAAAGCATCTATCTTGATTACCGCAATCATATCAACCCGAGTATTCATACCGTTCAGGACTATATGATCGAACATCTTTCTGAAGAAAACTCGCTGGACCACCTGGCTTCATTGGTGGCCATGAGTCCGCGAAACCTGAGCCGTGTGTTCAAGGATAAAACGGGTGTAACGGTTCTGGAATACCTTACCCTGCTACGTTTGGAGTTTGCGAAAACCATGCTGAATAATCCGGCTTTCACCATCTCCTATATCGCCCGGAAATGCGGCTTTAAAACCGCAAGGCAGTTGCAAAGGATATTGAAGGCGCATAGACTAAGCGAAAACTAAATTGGTGTTTCAGTGGTAACGGCCATAATTGATTCTGACTAACTGTCTCCCGATTCTTCAAAACAGAAATGCCCGCCAGTCATCACTGACCGGTCGGGCTTTCTACTGATAGGTAACCTCGCTACATTTTTTGTCGTTCGCTCATGACCTTTTCGATCATTTGTTTGACTATTACAAACTTTTGTTCCAGTCTGGCAGGATTCGAAATTTCCGGGCTGCCATTCTTCACCACACAAACAGATGGATCAAACAAGCCATAAGTATAAAAGGAATTGATGAGCACCTTGTCCATCTGCAATACCTTATCGAGCGGCAACAACGTTTCCATCACCATTCGCTGGTTGGTGGTGTCTGTGCCATA
Organism: uncultured Flavisolibacter sp.; assembly: GCA_965365435.1. Lineage (GTDB taxonomy): Bacteria > Bacteroidota > Bacteroidia > Chitinophagales > Chitinophagaceae > Flavisolibacter. The sequence goes on along the minus strand of CBDUBQ010000007.1, from coordinate 12,148 downwards.
CAGGTTAATCAGGTACCAGCAAGCCTTCTTTATCTCCAGCGCCTTTAACAACGACACGGTGGATTGCCAGGTGTATTGCACCGGGTACACCAGTTTCCGTTGATTGGTATCCGAAAAGACTTTTCTCGCTTCTTCATTTATTCGCAACGTGTCTTTGTTTAATCCAACGCCAACATCATACAAGTTGCTAACCCAGCTTTCCCATTGTTTATCGTTATCTGGCGTAAAGCTTACTGTTTTGTCTTTTACCTGGCCATTGGCAGTATTTGCAAAAAGAACCAGTGCGATCACAATTACTTTTATCATAACGGTCAGTTTACAGGGCGATTAGTTTTTGTTTTCTTTTTGTTTTTTCAGCCTGTTTTCTTCGCGGCGAAAGCCACCTACAATCGCTTCCATTTTTTCTTCCAGACTTTTTACCCGTGCATCCAGTGTTTCTGACTTAGCCTGCTCTTTTTTCAGCACTTCCAGGAAGGTCATGTTTTGCACACCCACCAGTGTGTTCACCATCTTAGGGCCCGCATTGGGATTGTTCACCCACGAACGGCCTACGACCAGTTTAAAATCATCGGCTGTCATGGCTGATGGCCGTACGGCTACGCCATAACCAGGCATATTGCTTTTTGCTACAATGAAGTCGCCCGACTGCACAGGTCCTTGCACCTTCACCGGGATTTGCCCGAGAAACGCCACTTTATTTCCGGCTTTCTCTTTTCCTTCGGCCGGTACATTTCCCAGCATGATGGGCTTAGAGCTGATGGCCATTATTTGTTCGGCTCCCTCCAGGTTGCGGGTAATCTTACCGCCCTTTACCGCTACAATATCGCCGGCATCAATTGGTTCTTTGTTATCCAACCGCTCCAGCCATTCTGCATAGTCGCCATGGCCCGAACTGTATTCAACCCCAATGCCGTTGTAGGCCTTGGCCAGGTTGGTAAACTCCTTGATGCCACCGGCAATTCCACCCACGATATCAATGCCGATCAGTGAAGCCATGACATTAACGAAGTAGGCGCCGTCCAGGTAACTTTCTGTCCAGTCGTTAATTGATTGCGCCCTGATGCTGCCCAGCTTGCGGTCGTCCTTATCTACAAAGGCAATGAACTCATTTTCTTTCGTCAGCGAATTGGTGACGGATGTAAAGGAAAGGTTCGGCATAGACAAAGAAGGCAAACCGGCGTTTGGAATTTGCGGGATGCTTGGGAACACGGTCAGTTGCGGAATAACGTTGGTGGCGGGAATACCATACGGCCCGATCTTAGCAACACCAAGGTCCAGCTCCGGCACAACATTAAATGCCGGAATGCCATACGGACCAATTTTCAACGGCAGGTTCAGCTCGGTGTTGATCTTACCCGTTACCATATTCACCACGTTTACCACGGTGCCGGCAATGACGGAAGAAGGAAACAGCGTAATGAGGTCACTCGCCTGGAAAGGGTTTTTATCAATCACCCAACCGCGAATGGTATTGATGGGCTGCTGGAAGGCGTCGGCAGCTACATTGGGCACCGAAATGTAATTGGCGCCGTCCCACATTGGATTGGTTTTGCCCAATTTGATTTTGATGCCATCGCCATTGCTCGTATTGGTGTTTTGAAACGTAGCCAGGTAGTTGGCGTTATTATTAGCCACCGTTAATCCCTGTGTGCTCAACGAAGAATTCATGGACACACCCGACTGAAAAGTGGTAACACCTGTTACTTCCAGCGTACTGTTGAACTTCGCTGCTTCGCCAACATTTAGTTGTTTGGCTATTCCCACACCGCCATCTACCACCAATGCACCGGAACTGATGCCGGAAGAAGCCGTGGTGTTGTGGAATCGGGTAAGACCAGCGACATTCAGATTGCCGCCAATGCCGGTGCCGCCAGTAACCACCAACGCTCCGTTGGTGGGCAGACTGGAGGCTGTTGTGTTTTGCAGCAACACACGGTCTTTGAAAGTAGCCAGTTTATCCACCACTAATGTACCGGTAAGAGCAGTGGCGCCAGCGTTAGCAACGGTCAGGTTTTTGTTCAGCAATGTGTTATCATCAACGGTCAGCGTGCCTGTGAGTGTTGTAGGACTCGCGTTAGCCACCCGTAGGTTTTTATTCAACAACGTATTGCCATCAACAGTTAAGGTGCCCGTGAGCAGGGTTGGGCTTAGCTTGGCCACGGTGGTAGCACCGTTTACAACCGTGGTGCCACCTACCGTATTAAGTTTCACGTTGTTCTTAACAGTGAGGTCATTGCCAATGTCCAGATTGTTTACAATGGTTAAGCTGTTACCTACTTTCAAGTTGGTTTTAAGGTCTATGTCGCCATTTGCTTTTATCCGCAGCCTTTCTAAATTATTGGTGATAAAAATGAGGTCTTTGTAATCGGTAGTACCCAAATTGTCGTCGCCGGGCACCGTATTGCGGTTGCCTTTTAAGGACCAAACCTGGGATGGCACACCTTCCTGCGCCACTCCTTCCGGTTGCAGGGCTTGCGCACCTGTAAGGCTCGATGCCGTTACCGCGTGGAAGGCATAGGGCACCGCTAACAATTTACTGTTGCTGATAGTGGTAAAGCCGTTTGATCCTTTTTCTTTAATGGCCACTTTCATCCAGATGTCCTGTGTGCTCCAGGGAATGTCTTTAAAAACGCCTTTCGATACTTTGCCACCGCCGATCACCAGGTCAAACAAGCCTATCTGATTGGTGACCACGTCGTGAACTTCTGTGTAATAGGCTGTTCCGCTCCTGTCACCCTGCTCACCCAGTGAAATCTCCAGCGAAATCTTTTCATTCGCCAGGATGTCTCCTTTCAGGTTCCTGGCTACGGCCTGGTACTTCATACCCGATGGTATGGCTTGAGAAAATACGCTGTTGCCCACAGCGAATAAAATTGCTATGACAAATGTTACTTGTTTCATTTTCTGAAATTTTTGGACTGGTTTAGGAGAGTTAGTTGGCTTTGATGATGGAGAAGGTTTTCAGCAGAAGACCCTTATCATCCCGGATAAAAAGAAAATAAGTGCCGGTGGCCTGGTTGCCAAGCGACAAGTTGAAGACTTTGTTTTGCGAAGGTGTTTTGGTGAAAATGACTCTTCCCTGCGCATCGGCCAACTGGAGACTAACGGCCGATTGTACCTGGCCAACCACGCTCACCACAAAGGAGTTGACAAGCGGGTTGGGAGCTACTTTAAAAAAGTGGTCGGGTAATTCCGTTGTGGCTTCGGCTACCATCGTTACCGAACGGATGAGCAGGGGCTGATGAAATCCCTGCGTGTGCAAGCCTTTTGCTGTGCCAATGGTTTCAACGCAAAGCTCTCCTACCGTCCACTCGAGCAAAACCTGTTTTCCTTTACCGGATCCCCCGGCTGCTGATACGACCGATTGTGCCTGGGCACTGATGCTAAAGCCCGAAAGAAATGCGGCCATAAGCAGGTACCTGTTGGCTACTGAGACTGGCCTCGGACGAGGCGCTTTTTGCCTGATCCGGAATTGGTTTTGGGTGGAATTTTTTTTCATGTGTGAACGTTTAAGCGTTCACTAAAGTATCGGCTACGCCAAAGCGTTTAAAGTCTTTGTATGTCAACAACCGCCAGCCTGTGGTGAAATACCCGATTCTGTATGCGAAATGAAAGCCGGGGAGAACGGATCGCAGGAAGAATTAAAGAGTAGAATACCGTATCCACGGTGAAAAGAAGCTGCAATCAAGCGAAAACCAAGAGAGCCTAACTAATCCCTGCCAAAAAAGAAAAGCGGCAAAAGCTCCGCCCTCAAGCTTCAGCAGAAAAATGGCATAGAAATAAACGACGCAAAAAACCTTCGGCCGTACTTCAGGCCTACCACTTCCTCATGAGAAATTAAATTGTTTCAAAAACGAATCCCGGTAATTCCGGCCAATCGGCAGCTCTGTTTTGTCAACAACCACCTGGTGTTCATTGAACGATTGAATGGCGTTCATGTTAACCACATACGACCGGTGGATCCTTGCCAGTTGCTTAAACCTGATATTCTCCACGAACTGGTTCAGGGAAAGGCGCACCGCTATTTTTTTGTCGAGAGTAACAATGTTGATGTAGTTATTGTCTGCTTCTACATACAACAAATCATTGAGCGGAAGTTTGATGAAGTTGTAGTTGTGCTTTACGAAAATAAAATCATTGAGCTGAAGGATCAGTTCTTTGTCGGCCAGCGCTGCAGATTTCGTGTCACCGGCCTGCAGCGAAATAACTTTGGCACTGTTTGCCCCGGTTTTTGCCACGGCAAAATTCGTCAGCGCCAGTTCAATAGCTATGCGCACATTACTGATGTTATACGGCTTGGTAAGAAAGGCAGCCGGGTGCGTGTGCTTTACACGGTTTACCGTTGCGGTGTCCGTAAAAGCAGTTAAGTAAATAACAGGTACCTGCTTTAGCTTTAAGAGTTCAGCAGGCGTGTCAACGCCATCTTTATCGCCCATGATGTGAATATCCATGAGTACAATGTCCACATCGTTCGTGCGGAAAAGCGCCACCGCATCAGCGGCATTGTCGGCAGTGCCCACCACATTATATCCGTCTTTTTCCAGCCCAGCACAAAGATCAAGCGCCACGATTGCCTCATCTTCCACCACCAGTACATTCACTTTAGTTTCGTTCATGATCATGCCGCTTTATGCGGTATTTCAATGGTAAATGTTGTCCCGTTATCAACCGCTACCGATTGCTGTGCCCTTAGTTGTTTGCCCAACACTGAAATAAGCTGTTTACCAAACGACGTTCCTTTTTGGCTCCATCCTACCACGTCCAGGCCGGCACCGTTATCTTTTACCATCAATGATAAATGATCGGCCGTTTCGGTAAGCTGAACCACCAGCGAAGGATTAGAAATGGAATGATAGGCGTATTTCAGGGCATTGGTCACCATTTCGTTGACCAGCAATCCTATCGGCAGGGCTTTTTCTACATCAAGCAGTTCCTTCTTTATGCTGATGTTCAGATCAAACTCTCCCGGGCCGTATCCGTAAGCCAAAAGCAAGGACTCTACCAGGTCGGTAATATACTCCTTCATGTTTACCGCAGTAAGCATATCGGCCGTGTACAAGCGCTGGTGAATAAGGCTCATGGCCTGCACCCGCTGCTGGCTTTCTTTCAGCACCGAAATCGTTTCGGCATCTTCCAGCTTATAGGTTTGCAAGCTCAACAGGCTGCTTACAATTTGCAGGTTATTTTTTACGCGGTGGTGAAGTTCTTTCATCACCACTTCCAGCCGGCGGCTTTGCAATTCAATTTGTTTTTTTTGCCTGGACACACGCCGCAACAAGTAAAGCATGGCGGCGGCCAGGCAGGCGATCAGAACAAAACCAACAATGAGTGCCATGATGCGTTTGTTCTGGCCCGATCGTTCCCTGGCAAGCCGGTCTATTTCCAGTTGCTTTTTAGCTGTTTCATATTGTACCTGCAGGTTCATTACCTGGTTGGTTCTGGCCAGGTTGGTTAACGAGTCATTGATAGCATCTGACAAAATATAGTAGTGCAGGGCTGAATCCATCTGCCCACCGGTTTTGAACGATTTATACATTGACTGGTAGGCGTTTTGAATGCGGGCAGGCGCTCCCTGCTCCCGTGTTGCCCACACCATCATGCGGGAATAGGTAAGTGCCCTATCGTAATTACCCATGCGTGAATAAACTTCGGCCATGTTGCCATAGTTGTACGAAAGGCTCGAGGTGTTACGCCTTTCCGTATTGAACGCAATCGCCTGCGCCAGGTATTGCAGCGACTGCCGGTAGTCTTTTTTATACTCGGTATAAACCTGGCTGATGTTGTTGAACAATTTGCCTTTCTGATCGGCGCCTTTTCCGGATAGGGTTATAAGTCGAAAAGCCGCATGGTAAAGGTTAAGCGCCGTATCGTAATAATGGCCGTTGCCGGCGGTTTTTCCTTTATCACGAAATAAGATACCCTGCATGTTCAGGCTCGATACCATTCCTGCAGTGTCGCCAATGCGTTGAAACAAATTAAAAGCCTGCCTGGCATATTGCACACCGGTTTGAATGTATTCATCCGTATTGTTTTTGCCCACCATGTCTTTGTAGATCTGGGCAATTTCGACCAGCGTTGCTGCAGCCGGTTGCTTTTGGTTAATGGCCTCAAATGCACGAAAAGCCTCCAGGCCTTTTTGCAACGCCACGCCAAAGTTGCCCTTGCTCCGCTCGTATTTGCTTACGATCAGCAGCGCATCGGCAACCCCCTTTTGATAACCGATTTGCCTGCCTGTTGCAATGGCTTGCGCCGCTATGATCAGGGCCGAATCGGACTGGCGTTTTGCGAAGTAAGAAGCCAATTTGTTTTGCGTGTTAACAACCGCAGTATCTGCCTGTTTGTTTTGAATTAATCGCACTAGGCTATCGCTGAAACCCGCCGGCGTTTGCGAAAAACATTGGTTTAGAAAAATGAGGTAAAAGGTGATGAACAGCAAAATGTATCTCATGCAGGCCGGTGTTTCTACATCGGGCTAATATACGTTGTTTTCTACTGCAATCTTTGGCCAAATTCATTGTCTATTATGCGTTTACGTCTTTTTTCAGTTCATAAAAGCTTCGTGGAGGCTGGCGGTTGTCGAAGCGGATTCAGCTTTCGGCCATCCTGCGTTTGCCTGCGTTTCGATAGCTAGGATTCGCCATCTAAACTTTTGTTGTTGCCCGAAAATGGACAAGTTTTGATATGGTTTTCTCAGCCTTTCTTTTTCGGTTTAACCGTCTCGTTATAGGCAGAAAGTAGTGCCTCCATCACCACCTCTTTTGCCACCCGGTCGAGTGCAAAGGTCGTTGCACCTTTTTCGCCCCACTTGTTCGGAACGGGATAGATATTTTTGGCATCCATTTGGCAAAAAACAGACTGCTCTACCGGGGTCAGGAAAATATTGGCGGTATTGTCGTTCGATAAATGTGTAGCGAACATGCGTTTTCCGGTTACCTTAAAACCTGTCCGTTCAAAATGAGGGGTTTGCTCCGTTCCCGGAAAAGAAAGCGCTAATGCTGCGAAAGCTGCCGCTGTCATCATATGTGTTGGATGGTTTTGATTTTACAGGCAGTGCATATGCAAGTAACTTATTTTGATTTAAAATCACCTATAAGTCCAAATTATGGACTGTCACTTTCAAATTTTACAAAAAGTCATCCATTCAAGTTTTGCCACTTGATCTTCACACCTTTCAACTGACACCCATTAACGACATGGTTTTTTTTCGCCTTTCGGCTATTAGATCAGTTTCTTTATTAGTACGTACACCCATTCATCTACTATAGAGTCATGAATACAGATAGAAAATCAGAAGTCCTGCTTTCATTCTCCTTCCCTATCTTTTCCACATGGCCATTTTTCCCGTTGTTTACTTGCTGTTTGTTTTCTCAATTGCCAGAGCACAGAGTGCCAGTCACCAAACCCTCGTGCAGGGCGCTATCGTCCGCTCCGATTCTACCAAACAAGAACTTGCCTTGCTTTTCACCGCCGATAGCTGGGCCGAAGGCCTTCCCTTTATCCGCAAAACCCTTAAAAAAGAAGGCGTAAAAGCCGCCTTCTTTTTCACCGGCCGCACTTACCGCAACCCAGCCTTCCGTCAATCCATCCGCCAACTGGCTGCCGATGGCCACTACTTCGGCCCGCATTCCAACAGCCACCTGCTCTATTGCGATTGGGCACGCCGCGACAGCCTGCTGGTGACAAATGACAGTTTTCGGCGGGACATGAACAAAAACCGCATTGCCATGGAAGCCATTGGCCTGCCCTTTACAGCGCCGCAGCTTTTTGTGCCGCCTTACGAGTGGTGGAACGACTCCATCGCCGCCTGGAGCCTTAAAATAGGCTTACAGCTCATTTCGTTCACCCCCGGCGTCCGCACCAATGCCGATTATACCTGGCCGGAAATGGGCAGCGCCTACAAAAGCAGCAGCTGGATACGGCAATGGCTGAAAGAAACAACAGCCGCCACGCCACAAAAACTGAATGGATCGTTTATCCTGGTTCATGCCGGCACCGATCCACGGCGCAAGGATAAACTCTATCACCACCTGCCCGAAATCATCCGCCATCTCCGGCAACAAGGCTTTCGGTTCAGGCGGGCCGATAGCCTGCTGTCTGCAGCAAACTAAAAAAGGCAACCCCAAAGGCTGCCTTTCTCCTGTCTCCTGTTTGACGTGTCACGTGTTTACAAGCCGAGCTTCGCACTGATCTCCAGCATCCGGTCCAGGCTCTTTTTTGCCTGCACCCGCAGTTCCTCATCCATGATCAGCTCCGGCTGCTCATACTCCATGCACAGGTACACTTTTTCCAGCGTGTTGCGCTTCATGTGCGGGCAGTCGTTGCAGGCGCAGCTATTGTCGGGCGGCGCCGGAATAAAGGTTTTGTGGGGTGATGTTTTGACCATCTGGTGCAGAATACCGGCTTCGGTGGCCACGATAAACTCAGTGGCCGGGTTATTTTTGGTATAATTCAGCAACTGCGTGGTGGAACCAATAAAATCCGCCTCCCGCAACAGTGGTTCTTCACATTCGGGATGGGCTATCACTTTTGCGGCCGGATGGCGCACCTTCAGTTTGGCCAGTTTCTCCAGGCTAAAGATCTCGTGTACCATGCAGGCGCCGTTCCACAGCACCATATTGCGGCCGGTGCTTCGGTTGATCCAGCCGCCGAGATTTTTGTCGGGCGCAAAGATGATCGGCTGCTCGGGCGGGAAGCTCTCCACGATTGCTTTGGCATTAGACGACGTACAAATGACGTCTGTAAGGGCTTTGATCCCGGCGCTGCAGTTGATGTACGAAATCACCACATGGTCAGGATGCTGCTCTTTAAAGCGTTTAAAGAGGGGTGGCGGACAGCTTTCGCTCAGCGAGCAGCCGGCCTTCAGGTCGGGGATCACCACTTTTTTGGTGGGATTCAGGATCTTGGCCGTTTCGGCCATAAAGTGCACACCGGCAAACACGATCATGTCAGCATCGGTTTTAGCCGCCTGCTGCGCCAGCCCCAGGCTGTCGCCAATGTAATCGGCAATGTCCTGAATGTCGGGCTCCTGGTACAGGTGCGCCAGGATGATGGCGTTCTTTTCCTTCTTCAGCCGTTCGATCTCCGCAAACAGGTCAAGCGTAGGGTCTATCTCCACGTCCAGAAAGCCCTTTTCCTGCACGTCATTCTTCGCTATCAACAATTGTTCGTCCATGTAATAAATACTAATACTTTTAATTTTTATAAATAGAACCTATTACTATTATAGGTGTGAATATGGGGATTGTGCAAACCCCGCCGGCAGAACGTACAAATAGCATGCAGTTATCCACACTATCCGCAGCTATCTGCAAGGCAAAGTTAGGGCGCACCGGGTGTTACAGGGGATATTCACAAACTTGTGGATTTCGGGATTCGGTAAAGGCAACGAACTATGTTCTTTTTTCGGGATGTGAATAGCACCGGGATAAACCGGGGGAAATGAACAGGCCGGGCGTGCCGGCAACCGTTCCGGAAACTTGTTCGCCAAAACATCACCACTCCGTTCACCGGAATTCCGGACTTGTTCACCGAAAAAGGGGGTTATGCACAGCATGGGTAGGTTCGGAGTTTGGCGTTGGGTGTTTGGGGTTGTTGTGAATGCAAGCGGTTTCGGCTTAGGGCAAATGTTCACTGTTTCAATAGGTATAGCCGTTTGATGCATTCTCCATACTCATTTCATTAAACGGCAGCTTCATATTAGGGCTGTGGGTACAATTCGTCAAATGCAAAAGCTTTTGCTGCCGGCGTGCATAATATATATAGAAACTAACCAGCCAATCAGCAACGCCAAACTCCAGACCCCAAACCCCAAACACATCTTAGCGTTTTCTTTACCAACTCCGTCGAAAACAAGGCTCCATGGCGGTTTTCCACATTTTGTGTATAAAACCATTTGCCCTATTTTCGCCATCCTTTAAAAAAGAACACCACCATTTATGTCACTTATTCAGAAAATCAGAGACAAGTACGCCCGTGTTTCGGTGATTGCCATTGGCGTGGCGCTGTTGGGATTTATCCTGATGGATGCGTTTTCCGGCGGCACCTCCATTTTTGGCGGGCCTGATACCACTATTGGTAAGATCAATGGCGACAAGATCGAGGCCGATGCCTTTACCCGCCGGGTCTCAGAAATTTCCCGCCGCCAGGGTTTCGAAGGCGAGAACGGAACCGCCCAGGCTGTAAACGGTTTGTGGCAGCAGGAAATCACCGACCGGATCATGGGCGAACAATACGACGAGCTGGGCCTTACCGTCAGCGAGAAAGAGCTCGACCAGATCCTGTTTGCCGCCGAACCTTCTGAAGAAGTAAAGCAGATCTTCGGCAATCCGCAGCAGTGGGACCCGGCCGCTTTGCGCCAGCGGGTCAACCAGATCAAAAGAAGCGGTACCCCCGAAGAAAAATCGCAGCTCAACGAAACCATGGAGTACCTGGAAAAGCTGACCCTGCAGAAAAAATACAATGCCCTTTTGACCAACTCGGTTTACATTCCCAAATGGTTTTTGGAAAAACGTAATGTGGACAACAGCCAGATGGCCAACGCCGCTTACGTATCGGTGCCTTATACCACCATTGCCGACAGCACCGTAAAAGTGACCGATGCCGAGATCAATGAGTATGTAAAAGCCCACCAGGCCGATTATGACCAAAAAGAAGCCACCCGTTCTATCAGCTACGTACAGTTTAGCGCTGCCCCCTCGGCAGCCGACAGCGCCCAGGTACGCAACCAGTTGCTGTCGCTGCGGGATTCGTTCCAGCGTACTGGCAACGTAAAAGAGTTTTTGATTGCCAACCGCAGCCTGGCCCAGTTCAACGAGACTTATATTTCGAAAGACGATATCAACATGCAAAGCAAAGATTCCATCTTTAATACGCCTGTTGGTGCCGTTGCCGGTCCTTTTGCCGAGCAGGAAGCCTTTATCATGGCAAAAATGCTGGCCAAAAAAACCCAGCCCGATACGGTAAAAGTTCGCCACATCCTGGTGGCACTGAACCCGACCGATGCTACCGGCCAGCCGGGTGCTGCCCGTGATTCGGTTACTGCCAAGCGCCTGGCCGACAGTGTGCAGAACGTGATTGCCGCCGGCGCCAATTTCGATTCGGTCGCTGTTCGTGTATCCGACGATGCCGGCAGCAAGTTTAAAGGGGGCGTGTACGACAGCATTACCCGGCAAACGCAGTTTGTGCCGGAGTTTAAAGATTTTGCCTTTAACAATCCTACCGGTGCCAGGGGCGTGGTAAAAACGCAGTTTGGCTACCACTACATGGAAGTATTGTCGCAAAGGGGCTCTTCGCCGGTGTACCAGGTGGCCTTCTTTGCCCTGCCCATTGAGGCCAGCCCCGAAACGGTAAGCGAGGCCAGCAACGGCGCCAACATGTTTGCCGGTACGGCAAAAGATGAAAAAAGCTTCAACGACTATTTTGAAAAGAACTTGAAGGGAAAGGGCTACAACAAGCTGGTGGCCACCAACCTGAAGCCGATGGATTTTTTTGTTACCGGTATTAACGGATCGGCAAGAGAACTGGTGAAAGAAACCTTTAGCGCCGAAAAAGGTGATGTCATCAGCCCCAGCCAGCCTATCAACAATACCTACATCGTTGCCGTTGTCACCGACGTGCAGGAAGCCGGTGTCCCGTCGGCCAGTGCCGTACGCTCATTGGTAGAGCCGGTGCTGCGCAACCGTAAGAAAGCCGAAATGATCAGGAGCCAGATGGGCAAGGTGAGCGACCTGACGGCGGTTTCCACCAAATTTAACCAACCTGTGCAGCCAGCTGACAGCATTCGCTTTGGCGGTGGCGGTGCGCTGGGTTACGAGTCAAAAGTATTAGGCGCCATTTTTAACCCGGCCAACAAAGGCAAGGTTTGTCCCGAAGGCATTGCCGGACAGGCAGGTGTGTACGCCATTCGTACTGATGCGGTTTATACAACAGCCGTTGAAAACGCCAGCATTGAGCAGCAGCGCCAGATGCTGGAAATGCAGGCCCGGCAGATGTTCCGGTCGCCGGTGGACATTCTGCAGAAAAAAGCGGACATCAAAGACTACCGCAGCAAATTTTATTGAGAATAGATTGTGAGCGATTAAGGCTGACAACAGGAAAAGAGGCTGTCTCAAAAGTAGGCAGCCTTTTTTTATTTTCAGTTTTTGGGGTG
>CBDUBQ010000006.1:0-188952 GCA_965365435.1 uncultured Flavisolibacter sp. | reverse complement strand
ACCCCAAAAACTGAAAATAAAAAAAGGCTGCCTACTTTTGAGACAGCCTCTTTTTCTTTTTCCGCCGGGCAAAGCCATTAGCAGTTCGCGGCAGCCGGTGGCGATTCTTTCCGGATTAGCGGTTAGCTTTGTCGCCATGAAAAAACTTCTGTCGCTTGCTGCTGTTATGGTGCTCCTGTACAGTTGCGGCACCAACGAAGCGCCGCCGGCCCTGGAAAAGCCCGAAGGCGACGTGGATGCCGCCCGTACTTTTATACGCGAGGCGCTGGACGGAAAATTTAAAAAAGTGCGCAGCCATGTCGTGCAAGACTCTACCAACATGGAGCTGCTGGACACCTGGGAGCGAACCTACCTGCAGTATGGCGCCCTGGAGCAGCGTGGCTACCGCGAAGCCTCTATCCGTGTATTCGACACACGGCGGCTGAGCGACAGCGAGTCGGTGGTGATTTATTCCAACTCTTTTAAAAACAAACGCGACTCGGTAAAAGCCGTAAAGTCGGGCAACGATTGGCTGATTGACCTTAAGTATTCTTTTCCGCAAACGCAGATACGGGAATGAACTATCTGTTGGTAGCGGTAGGCGGCGCTTTGGGCAGTGCGCTTCGTTTTGCCTGCAGCAAATGGCTGAACGGCGCCGCTTTTCCTTACGGCACTTTTGCTGTAAACATTGTCGGCAGTTTTTTGATAGGCTTGTTTTTGGCCTTATTGGCAAACGAAGCCGGTGAAAGCAAACGGCTGCTGCTCATCACCGGTTTCTGCGGTGGCTTTACCACGTTTTCGGCCTTTAGCCTCGAAGGCCTGCAATTATTGCAGCAGTCGAAGTTTACAACCTTTTTTCTCTACACCTTTGCAACAATCGTTTTGGGCCTTTTGGCGACGTTCACAGGATTTAAACTAATTCAATCATGAAACAAAGAATAACACAGGTACTGCATCCATGGCACGGCGCCTCGTATGGCCACAACACACCGGAGAAAGTGATGGCGCTGATTGAAATTTCGCAGGGCTCCCGCACCAAGTACGAAATTGACAAAGAAACCGGCCTGCTGGTACTGGACCGTGTGATTTATTCATCGTTTCACTACCCGGTGAATTACGGCTTTATTCCGCAAACGCTGGGCTGGGATGGCGATCCGCTGGACATTCTTGTGCTTTGCTCGCAAAGCATTCAGCCGCTTTGCCTGGTAGAGGCGACCGTGATTGGCAACATGCAAATGATAGACAGCGGCGAACACGACGATAAGATCATTGCCGTTGCCACCAACGATCCATCGGTAAATCACTACCGGTCCATTGACGAAATTCCGCGGCATTTTATCTCCGAGCTGCGCAACTATTTTGAGCAATACAAGGTGCTGGAGAGCAAACAGGTTTTTATTGAAAACTTCCAGAACAAGGAAGATGCGTACAAAGTCATTACCGACGCCATCGCCCACTACAAAGAAACGTTTGCCTGACACATGCCGCCTAAACGAACACCCATGACACTGCAACTGGTTCTGCTTCTTTCCCTGATTGGGCTGCTGGCCGGCATGCTGGCCGGGATGATTGGCGTTGGTGGCGGCATTATCATTGTGCCGGCGCTTGTGTTCTTTTTAGGCTTTACACAAAAAGAAGCACAAGGCACTTCGCTGGGGTTGCTGCTGCTGCCGATTGGCATACTGGCGGTGATCAATTACTACAACAAAGGACTGATTGATGTACGGGTGGTATTGGTGATGGCGATTGCTTTTATTCTTGGCGGCTTCCTCGGAAGCAAAATAGCACTGGCTATTTCCGAGGAAGCCTTAAAGAAAATCTTTGCCATTGTACTTTTTTACACCGGGCTAAAAATGCTTGGCATTGACTTGATTGGCCTGGTGACGCAGGGCGTTAAAAAAATCTTCTGATGGAATGCAGCCGGTGGGTCCGCTCGCCGGTTTCGGCATTGATGATGCCCTCACTGTCGGCCGTATCAATACGCACACGGCCCGATGCATGTATAATTTGGCGGCCGGGTAAAAGCAGCCCTACATGGGTGACCCGGCCCTTTTCGTTCTGAAAAAACAGCAAATCGCCAAACATCGCCTGGTCAAATCTTTCAACCGGCCGGCCCTGCCCGGCCTGCAGGTAAGCATCACGCAGCAGCCTGCAGCCAAACAGTTTAAAGACCTGTTGCACGAAACCGCTGCAGTCCGTGCCGAAAACCGATTTTCCGCCCCAGAGATAAGGTGCATGTAGAAACAAGTCAAACACCGGCTGTGCCGCATTTGGTGTAAACTCCCTGCCGCCCGATGGCCAAACGCCGGCCGGCGGTAAGATACTCAACACAGTACGGCCACCAAGGGACAACGGCACATTTTGACATCCGTACACCGGCGCGCCAAAAGGCGCCTTCCGGCTTTGGCCGTCAATCATCACCTCACCGGTAAAGGAAGAAATATAACCAACAGGCTGCAGCACCTCATCTGCCGCCACCGGCGTTAGCTGACTCGCCTGCACCCAGCCTTCGTAACCATCGAACAAGCAGCTTACCGCCACAAAATCCTCCTTCGAATCTCCCGTTTCTACATATTCACCAAACAGCAGCTGGCTCACTATCTCGCTCCTGTGCGAGGGTTCTTTGCGCATAGGCACTACGGCTAAAAGGGAAATTGCGGTCGGCATAAAAAGAATATCGTTTTTGGTATGCAAATTTGCAGTGTCCGCATCTCAAATACAAACGTGAATGGTGAATCGTCAATCGTGAATAAAAATGCCTCATACATTGTTTCGGCTTATGTTCACGATTGACGATTGACGATTGACGATTCACGCTGAATGGCCGACCGCTACCAACATATTACCGACCAGGCCTTGCTGGAAAACTTTTACCGCGATGGCAACCAGGAATGGATAGGCATACTGCTGCAACGCTATACAGTGTTGTTGCTGGGTGTGTGCATGAAATACCTGAAAGACGAAACCGAAGCCAGGGATTGCGTGCAGCAGATATTTTTAAAAGTGCTGACGGAGCTGCCCAAATACAAAGTTGATTTTTTTAAAAGCTGGTTGTATATGGTGGCCAAAAACCATTGCCTGATGCGGTTGCGGGACCGGACAAAAGGTGCCCGGGAACTGACGGAGAAAAACCAGTTGGCCCACCACGAAACCGATAAGCAGGACCTGCTGCAAAATGAGCTGACGTATGATCTGCTGGAAGAAGCCATTGGAGAGCTGAATGAAGACCAGAGACGGTGCGTCACCCTATTTTACCTGCAAAAGCAAAGCTACCAGCAAATAGCCGGTAAAACAGGCTATAGCCTGCTGCAGGTGAAGAGCTATATTCAGAACGGAAAGCGTAACTTGAAAATACTTTTGGAAAAAAAGCTGAGCCAGCAAGGCCGAAGCCGGCAATGAAAGAAAACCTGAAAGACATATTGACCAATTTAAACCCCGCGGTGGACCAGGAAACC
Source organism: uncultured Flavisolibacter sp. (assembly GCA_965365435.1). GTDB lineage: Bacteria > Bacteroidota > Bacteroidia > Chitinophagales > Chitinophagaceae > Flavisolibacter. The sequence goes on along the minus strand of CBDUBQ010000006.1, from coordinate 185,518 downwards.
CTGTTGAAATACCTGCAGGGTCAGCTTTCGGCCGATGAACAGCACGAGGTGGAAAAATCGTTGCTTGACGATCCGTTTGAAGCAGATGCGCTGGAAGGTCTTTCGGCTATTGAAAACAAGCAGAAAATATCGTCGGTGGTGGCGCAGCTTAACCGCGACCTGAAAAAGAAAACGTCACAACGGAAAAAAGGGAAACTGGCCAGGGTGGTTGGGGTGGAAACGTGGTTGCTTTTGGCTATTGCATTGATTCTCCTGCTTGCCGTAATCGGATATATGATCATTCATCAGATGAATAAATGAAATGGAAAGGCAGGCCGAAGACAATTTGCCCATTGCCCTTCTTCTACCTCACCCCAACTTTCTTTTCTACAACCACAGTGCCGTCCCACCCCTCTCCACATGGAGACGGGGACGCAGTTGCTCCGATATTTAAAAAAATGCAAGGGGGTGAGGTATTGCAGATGAGCTACAACAGTGAATAAATAGGGCAACGCTTTCAACTTCTCCCAAAACGCCTAATTTCAATCCTCCCTAAAACTTGCTTATGGCAACCACCCTTGCGCAAAAACTAAAGATAAAAGAAGGCCACTCGCTGCTCACCATTCATGCACCAGCCGGCTTTGAAACGGATATAGCCCCTCTGCCGTCTGACGTATCCATTTCAGAGAAAGCAAAATCTTACAGCCAAATTCACTGGTTTGTAAAGGACAGGGCGCAAATGGAAAAAGAACTTGCCCGGGTTGTGGTATTGCTGAAAGAAGATGTTGTCTGCTGGATCTACTATCCAAAGGGGACATCAAAAATGCAAACCGACCTGACAAGAGACAAAGGCTGGGAAACGCTGCTGAAATATGATCATCTGCAATGGATCAGCCTTATTTCCTTCAACGAAACCTGGTCGGCATTTGGAATGCGGCTAAAGACTGCGGCCGACAAAAAGAAGGAAGAAAAGCCAAAAGAGCGGCCCATCTTCCACTACATTGATGCCGTCAAAAAAACCATCAGGTTGCCGGAAGACTTCGAAAGTTTATTGAACAAATCAGAAAAAGAAAAAGCATTTTTCGAGTCGCTTTCGTTCACCAATAAAAAAGAATACGTGGAGTGGATTGTAACAGCCAAAAGAGAAGAAACAAGAGCGACGAGAGTAAAGGAATCTGTTGAACGATTATCCAAAGGTTGGAAGAATCCGGCAAACCGGTAAAGGGTTTAATCAACCGGCATTTTAAACCTGCCGGCCTGCACCGACAGAATCCCCCTCATCATTTCGTCGAACTGACCGCTGTCCCCTTTTTTCAAATGGTATTGCAGTCACTCAGTTTTTTGGAAAAAACGGCAAGGGGCATTTGCGAGGGCTGCCGACAGGCACCAATGCGACACAGCCTATCGAACTTATATAAGCATTCAATTGTTGCAACAGGCGACTCTCTCCAATCTATACCTCCTTATCCCGCTGCTGCGCCGATGGCGTTCGCAGCAAATGCTTAAACCGGCTGAATGTTTCGGGCTGGATATTGAGCAGCGACGCCAAAAATTTCTGCGGCACCCGTTGCATTAATTCAGAGTTGTTTTGTACAAACTGCACAAAACGGTCTCGCGGCGACAGCTTCAGCAGGCTCATTTGCCAGCGGTCGTTAATAACCATAATGTATGTAATGATCAAGCGTCCCATGCGCTCCATCATGGCATTGGTGGTAAAGATTTTCTCCAGTTGCTCGTGCCTGATCGAAAGCAGCGTGGTGGCCTCAATTGTCTCCACCGTATAGTTCGATGGCGTGCGGCTGTAAAACGACTCCTGCGCATGAATGATCTGGCCTTCGCGGGAGATCTGCGTAATGATCTCGCTTTTGTCGTTGATAAAATACTTGCGCACCAAGCCCTTGCCTACGAAGTTCATATAGTTTTCCAGTTCGCCCGTCTGCAATACCGTTTCTTTCTTGCGAAACTGGCGCACTTCAATATGCGGGGATATGATGGTTTGAAAATCGCCGGCCGATAGTGGAACGAATTTGTTGAGAAAGCTGAGAAAGAGGTGGAGCGGTTCCATTGTAAGGATATTAGTGGTGGCTTGTGGTATAAACTTACGCCATTTTTCCGAGGAAAAAACTAGGCGAAAGCCTTAGTTTTGCGCAATCTTTTTAAAAAAATCACCGCTCTTATGACACAAAAAATCAAGGTAGCCAACCCGGTGGTGGAACTGGATGGCGATGAAATGACCCGGATTATCTGGAAATTCATTAAAGACAAGCTGATCCTCCCTTATATAGATGTTGATATAAAATACTATGACCTGGGCGTGGAGTACCGCGACCAAACCAATGACCAGGTAACCGTTGACGCCGCCAACGCCATCCGGCAGTATGGTGTAGGCATCAAGTGCGCCACCATCACCCCCGACGAAGCCCGCGTGGAAGAATTCAAGCTAAAGCAAATGTGGAAGAGCCCCAACGGCACCATTCGCAACATTCTCGATGGCACCGTTTTCCGCGAACCCATCGTGATTAAAAACATTCCCCGCCTCGTTACTACCTGGGACCGCCCCATCGTGGTGGGCCGCCATGCGTTTGGCGACCAGTATCGGGCTACCGATTTCGTGGTGAAAGGCAAAGGAAAGCTGCGTGTGACCTTCGAAGGCGAAGACGGCACCAAGCAAGAGTATGAAGTGTACAACTTCACCGGCGAAGGTGGCGTGGCCATGGCCATGTATAATACCGACGAAAGCATCCGCGGCTTTGCCCGCAGTTGCATGAACATGGCCCTGCAAAAAGGCTGGCCGCTGTACCTGAGCACCAAAAACACCATCCTGAAAAAATACGACGGCCGCTTCAAAGACATTTTTGAAGAAGTGTTCACCAACGAATTTGCCGCCAAATTTAAAGAAGCAGGCATTGTGTACGAGCACCGCCTCATTGACGACATGGTGGCTTCTGCCATGAAGTGGAACGGCGGATTTGTATGGGCTTGTAAAAACTACGATGGCGATGTGCAGAGCGACTCCGTAGCGCAAGGCTTCGGCTCGCTGGGCCTTATGACCTCTGTGCTGGTGACGCCCGACGGACAAACCATGGAAGCCGAAGCAGCCCACGGCACGGTAACACGCCACTACCGCGAACACCAAAAAGGCAACCCTACCTCAACCAATCCTATCGCTTCCATTTTTGCCTGGACCCGTGGCCTGGCCTTCCGCGGCAAGCTCGATGACAACCAGGAATTGGTCGACTTCTGCGACGCACTGGAAGCCGTGTGCATCGAAACCGTGGAGAGCGGCAAGATGACGAAGGACCTCGCCATGAACGTGCACCCCGACAAAAAGCTGGTAGCTGGCGAAGACTACCTGTACACCGAGCAGTTCCTCGACGCCATTGACGAGAACCTGAAGAAAAAAATGGGTGGCGCTGCGGCGTAAGCAGCTCATCAGAATAAATGGAAAAGCCTTGCAGCCATGCAGGGCTTTTTTGTTTTGGGCAAACCGGCGCTGGCCTTGCACATCACCGGAAGCGCCGTCGGGCTGTTCGCTGCTACTCCGCCACAAGGCAGGCGCACGGTCCCTCAGCGGGGTATCCGCTTCCATCCCTTTTGCGGGTGAACAGAGCAACAATACAAAATGTATAACGCGGTGGATTGTCCTAACGACAATACAAAAAATATAACGTTAGTTAACTGATTATCAAGGGGGCGTTGTTTTGCAGTGGAGAATTTTGTAGCATATATTTACGTGTTACCGGCAATTAATTCAGAAACCGTGAAACTGCAACGACCATTAAAAGACAAAGAACTTAAAATCGTTGACAAGTGGCTAAAGCAGTTAGACAAAAACTTTAAGAAGCAACTTCGGTTTCTGTTCATCTGGACACTGCTTGCTTCAGCTATTGCAACCCTGCTATCCGTAATGTTCCTCACTCTATACTTACCAACCAGTAAACTAACTAAAAACTATAGGACTGCTGGCCTGAGTCTGTGACTGAGGTCCGTCCGTAACTTCAGCATCTTGCAAAGCTAAAGCCAGTAGCAGTTCGGGCTGATGAACAGAAGATGTATTTTGTTCTTTGGTTTTTCAAGCGGCTTCTGTCGTAAATAATTATAAAATCCCGGCACAGCAGCAAGCCCTGACCCGTTGTGCGTCACCTTTTCAAACCTCTTAATTTCAACAACTTTTCATAAGTTTGTTTTCATGCAAGTACAGGTAGAAATAGGATTTGACCAGTTACTCAAAATCGTCAAGATTTTGCCTTCTGGACAATTGAAGCAACTTAAAGCGGAGATTGAAAAAGAAACTAAAATCGAAAAGTTTGTTGATTTGGAAACGCTTCTTCTTAATGGACCGACTGCTACTAAAAAACAATTGGAGACTATTGCTACGAACAGAAAAGATATCAACCAATGGCGGACAAAATAGTATTGGTTGACACTTCCATTCTTATTGACTACTACCGTAAAACTGATAAAGAAAAATCTATTTGGATAAGCCTTGTGCGAGAGGGTTATTCATTTGCTGTTTCTGCTGTGACGAAATACGAAATTTACGCAGGTGCGACCGCCAACCAATTGGTATTTTGGAATAAAGTTTTTGAAGCTATTACTGTTATGCCACTTGACGAACTTTCGGTGGATACTGCTGTAACATTGAATAGTACATTGAAAAAGAAAAGAAAGCAAATTGACTTGGCTGACCTTTTTATCGCAGTTACAGCAGTTGCTTTTAACCTACCTTTAGTGACACTGAACCGAAAGCATTTTGGCAGAATAGAAACCCTAAAAGTGCTTGAGTAAGGCGAGCGCACAAAATGGGTATTGCCAATAGTTGGGCGGGACGTTGGAGCAATCGGCAGCAAATCATTAATCAGCTTCATCCCGGCTTGACGGAATTCTGTTGGGCATAAGAACAAACTTTAAAAAATTGAATTTAAATTCAACTTCGGTTGCCAAACTGGGCGTTGAATGAATACCCAACCATCGGCAATACCAGTTCGTTACAGGCAATTTTTTCGCCTTCGTTGGTCTTTCTGCACTCCGCCAGCCCGCCGTTGTTGCGTGTGAGGCGTAGGAGACGTGCTTAGCCCACCAACAACTGCATGACAGCCAGCCTCCACCGCTCACCCACCGCGTCGCACAGTTCAGATCCATCCTACCAACATTTCCCATTTCATTCCCATCCCAGGAACACCTACCTTCCCTCCACCAAAACGCACAACGCCATGAAAAAATCAGCCTTCTCCGTTCTTGCACTTGCCACCACCTTTTGCCTTGGTTTCGCCTTCCGCTCAATGACAATACCGGCGGCCGAAAGAGCAACGCTCAAACGCGTCACCGGCATTGGCGGCATTTTTTTCAAATGTAAGGAGCCCGCTAAAGTGCGGGAATGGTACCAGGCACACCTGGGCCTCAACACCAACCAATACGGCTGCGTGTTTGAGTGGCACCAGGGCGCCGACAGCACCCAAAAAGGCTTTACCCAATGGAGCCCGTTTTCGGAAAAAACCAAATACTTCGAGCCCTCCACCAAAGACTTCATGATCAATTACCGCGTGGCCAACCTGGAAGCACTGGTGAAGCAACTGAAGCTGGAAGGCGTCACCGTTACCGATTCCATTCAATCGGTTGAGTATGGCAAGTTTGTGCACATTCTCGACATCGAAGGCAATAAGATTGAACTGTGGGAACCGAACGATGTGGAGTTTGAAAAACTGGGCCGGCAGATTGGCGCCAAAACAACCATGTAAGCCAGCCACCGGAAACCCAAAACCGACCTTTGGACCAGCCGAACAACCAACCACCATTCCGTATGGCGCAAGCCTTCATCTGCCGTTATCTTTAAAAGATGAAACCGTCAACCGCCCTCCTTTTCTTTTTTTCCGCGGCTGTTTTTCTGCCAGCGGCAAGCTGTGTCAATTCGCGACCGCCGGCACCGGCCGGCGCAGTGCAAACGGCTTACCAATGCCTTCCCTGCGGGTTAGCCTGCGATAGAGAAGTGCATTCCGCACCGGGCGAATGTTCGCACTGCCATATGAAGCTGGTGGAAACATCTACGGTGACATTCGGCTCCGTTCCGCCATCGGCCATCTGCGGTTTTATCCGCCAAAACCCCGGGGCAGTTTTGCTCGATGTACGCACCAAAGCCGAATTTGAAGGCAAGGCAGCACCCAATTTTGGCACTCTCAAAGGCGCCATTAATATTCCCCTGCAAGAGTTGGAAAGCAAGCTTGCCAGTATCAGCCATCTAAAGAACAAACCGGTGCTGGTGTTTTGTTCGCACAGCCACCGCAGCCCAAGGGCCAGTTATCTGCTTACGCAAAACGGCTTTACCAATGTCATCAATATGGATGGCGGCATGAGCCAGGTAACGGATGCTTCCTGCAAACAATGAGGAGTGGGCGCCCACCCCGTGGTGCGATGGTTTTCCTGAATGAAAACATCCAACAGATTCGCTCCTCAATGCGTTGGTCCGCAATACCGTCCAATGTTGTCCGGTTATGGCAAAACAATTTATCATAAGGAAAAATCATTCGGCTCTGTGGCTTCTGTGCGTCGGTTTGTGGCTTATTGCCTGCAAAGCGCCCCGGCTTCGACAAAAGCCCGCAACCGGGCAGGCGAGCATTCAGCAACAGGCAAAAGACAGCAGCGGCACAGACCTGCTGAAAACGGAAGGCCTGGTCATTAAAAAGCTGTCACCGCAGGTTTATCTGCATACCTCATTTTTAACCACCACCAGCTTTGGCCGGGTAGATTGCAACGGGATGGTGGTGGCCACCGGTGGGGAGGCTATCGTCTTCGATACGCCGGCCGACGAGGAAAGCGCAACGGCGCTGATCAATTATGTCGTCACCCAACTAAACTGCAAAATTATCGCTGTTATTCCAACGCATTTTCACGAAGACTGTTTGGGTGGCCTGGAGGCGTTCTTGCAACACAACATTCCGGCTTATGCGCTGGACAAAACCATTGTATTGCTGAAAGAAAAAGCCCGCAGCTTTTCCAAACCAATACAGCCTTTCAAAGACAGCCTTGCTTTATCCGCCGGCGGCAAAACCGTTCACGCAGGATTTTATGGCGAGGGCCATACGAAGGACAATATCGTTGGGTATTTTGCCGAAGGCGGCGCACTGTTTGGAGGCTGTTTGATTAAAGCGGCCGGCGCTGGCAGTGGCAATCTGGAAGATGCGAATCTAGCTGCCTGGCCGGCCACCGTGCGCCGGGTAAAACAGCGTTATCCGCAAGCCAGGGTGGTCATTCCCGGTCACGGAAAATGGGGCGATACCGCTTTGCTCGATTATACGGTGAGCCTTTTTGAATAAATGAGCAATTTCCTTTGTTTCCATTTGGCATGGTGCTGCCAGCCATTCGATAGCCGGAGCATTGAAGATGCCTGCCAATTCCAATTATATTTACCACCGCAAATTCACCGTTCAGTTTTTATTGGTATGACGAAAAAATTCACCTTTCCGGTTCTTGCTATGACGCTATCTCTCCTGCACACCCCCGGCGTTTTTGGCCAGTTTGCCGCTGTTCGCTACGAAGATTACCCGGTTTATACCGGTTCCGATTTAGGCGTCCGCTATTCGCCCGGCAACACGGTTTTTAAAGTGTGGGCGCCCTATGCCGAGGAGGTAAAACTGCGGCTCTACCGCTCCGGCGATGGTGGCGAGGCGTACAAAACTTTCGGTCTGGCAAAAGGCAACAGTGGCACCTGGCAAACCACTATCGCGGGCGATCAGAAAAACCAGTTTTACACCTTCCAGGTGAAACAGTTTGGCCAGTGGCTTGATGAAAGCGCCGACATCTACGCCAGGGCAACGGGCGTCAACGGCAAACGCGGCATGATCGTTAACCTCGCTGCTACCAACCCACCGGGCTGGAACCGCGACAAAGGACCGGTGGTGAAATCGCAGACCGATGTGGTGTTGTACGAATCGCATATCCGGGATATTTCTATCAGCCCGGCCTCCGGCATTCGCCAGAAAGGCAAGTACCTTGGCCTGGCCGAAAAGGGAACGAAGGGCCCCGGCGGCGTTGCTACCGGCCTCGATCACCTGAAAGAGCTTGGCATCACCCATATTCACCTGCTGCCTTCCTTCGACTTTAATTCGGTAGATGAAAGCCGGCTGGCCGAAAAGCAATACAACTGGGGTTACGATCCGCTGCATTACAACGTGCCCGAAGGCAGCTTTGCCTCCGATGCTTACGATGGCAATGTGCGGATAAAGGAATTTAAATCCATGGTGCAGGCCCTGCACAGCGCCGGCATTGGTGTGGTGATGGATGTGGTGTACAACCACACCTCCAACCTTAAAACGCCGTTCAACCAGTTTGTGCCCGGTTATTTCTACCGCCAAAACGCCAATGGTAGGTACTCCGATGCCAGTGCCTGCGGCAACGAAACCGCTTCGGAACGGGCCATGATGCGCAAGTTCATGATCGAGTCGCTGGTGTATTGGGTAAAGGAATACCACATAGACGGTTTTCGTTTTGACCTGATGGGCATTCATGATATTGAAACCATGAACCAGATTGCCGCAGCGCTTCGCAAGATCAACCCTTCGATTGTATTGTATGGCGAAGGCTGGACGGCCGGCGCTTCTCCCCTTCCGGAAGAGCAACGGGCTGTAAAGAAATACACCCACCGTCTTGACGGCATTGCCGCCTTCAGCGATGATATACGTGACGGCCTTCGCGGCCCGTTCAGCAATACGAAAGAAAAAGGTTTTGTCAGCGGAAAAAAAGGCAATGCGGAGAATGTGAAGTTTGGGATTGTCGCCTCCACGCAACATCCGCAGATTGATTACAAAACCGTAGCCTATAGCAAAGAGCCCTGGGCCAAAGAGCCGTATCAAACTGTTTCCTATGTGTCGTGCCACGACGACCCCACCCTCTTCGACCGGTTGGAAGAAGCCAACCATGGTGCATCGGAAGAAGAGTTGATTGCTATGGATAAGCTGGCGCAAACCGTTGTTTTTACGTCGCAGGGAATTCCTTTTCTTCATTCGGGTGCGGAGCTTCTGCGCACCAAATTCGGCGTGCACAACTCGTACAAATCGCCCGACTCCATCAACCAGCTAGACTGGAGCCGCAAGGTGAAATACAAAGACGTATTCCAGTATTACAAAGGGCTGATTGCTTTGCGAAAGGCGCACCCTTCTTTCCGGTTGCCCTCCACCGCACTCATACAAAAGCACCTGCGTTTTTCCGAAACGGCCGACCCGCTTTTTGTGGCCTACACCTTATCGGGCGTAAGCGGCGACGCCTGGAAAGAGATTATTGTATTGCTCAACGGCGACAAAGAAGCAAAGTCGTTTCGCCTGCCGGCGGGCAACTGGACGCTGGCCTGCGACGGCCTGACTATCAACGAGGGCGGAATCCGGCAGCAATCAGGCACCGTCTCTCTTCCGGGAACAACGGCCTATGTTCTTTTTCGCCGTTAAAAGGGCCGCAGTTTTTTACATCGCAGTTTCCAATCGCCTTTGTGGGCATGCAGCGTTTTCCGGTTTGTCTTTGTCATCTTAAAAAAAAAGGTTGTATGAAAAGCGTCTTGTTGTTCCTGGCTGCCATAATCGCTTGTAGCTCGTGCAAGAAAGAGCAGGACCAATCGCCTGCGGCTCTCAATGGGCAATGGAAGATGGTAAAGGTGACAGACGCTGCAAACGGTGCTACCACAACAAAGCCATCGTCGGTCAATGGCGATGTGGTGCTGAACATAGGTCTGCAAACCGATACGTCCGGAACCATCACCGGCAATACGCCAACAAACGTATTGTCGGGTGGCTTTACAAGAGGTTCGGGAAACAGTATCCACATTCCCGGCGTGGCGGCCTCAAAGGCGGCGGAGACACCGTGGGGCGCTCTTTTTATGGACAACATAACGGCCGCTCAATCCTACCGTATCGAATGCAGGGAGCTTCGCATTACTACCACCGGCAAGACTTTGTTTTTTCAAAAACAATAAAGTGGGTGCAACGGCGGTTTCTATCAAACCCCCGTCATCAACGATTCTTTCTTCTGCCAATGCCCTTGTACACCACCCGCCTTTTGCTGCGCAAAATGCATCCCGATGATGCACAAGACGCCTTTGAGCTGAACAGCGATCCCGATGTGGTTCGGTACACCGGCGATGGTGCGTTTGCTTCGGTAGATGAAGCCAGGCATTTTTTAGAAAACTATGATGCCTACGAAAAATGGGGCTACGGCCGGCTTAATTGCTACCTGCGCAGCACCGGCGAATACATTGGCTGGTGTGGCCTGAAATATCATCCCGACAAAGACGAAACCGATTTGGGCTACCGGTTTAAAAAGAAGTTTTGGAACCGCGGCTTTGCCACCGAAGCTAGCGAAATCTGCCTGCACTATGGATTTGAAATTGTAAAGCTGCCGGCCATCGTTGGGCGGGTGATGAAAGACAACATCGCTTCCATAAAAGTGTTAGAAAAGATCGGCATGCAGTTCTGGAAGGAGTTTGATTTTGATGAACACCCGGGCTTGTACTATCGCATTACCCGTGAGCAATATCTTCAGCGTTGGTCATTGCACTAATGCTTTTCGCAGCAATCCAGCCACTCGTCCAGGCATGCTGAAAATTAAAACCGCCGGTGATGCCATCCACATCCAGTACCTCACCGGCAAAAAACAGGTTCGGCACTTTTTTGCTCATCATGGTGTTGGGGTCAACCTCGGACAGGTTGACGCCGCCAGCCGTTACAAATTCTTCCTTGAACGTGGTTTTGCCTTTTACTTCCAGCACGAAATCGAGCAGGTTTTTGAGCAAGGCATTTTCGGCTTTTGCCGGAAGATCGGCAAAACGCATTTCGCTGGTGACGCCCGATTGCTCCAGCAGGAATTGCCAAAGGCGTGCCGGCAACTGTGTGTTGATGTTAGCTATTTTTTTTGTTGGCTGGTCTTTCCGCAGGTGTTGCCATTGTTCCCTCACAGATTGTTCATTACTGGCGGGCAGCCAGTTGATATGAACCGTAAACTGCCAATTGCCCGCTGCCAGTTGTCTTGCTCCCCAGGCGCTCAGCCGAAGGATTGCCGGTCCGCTCAGGCCCCAGTGAGTAATGAGCACCGGGCCTTCTTCCACCAGCTTGCTTCCTGCAATTTTTACCCTTGCCTTCTCCACGCTTACACCCATCAATTGGGTGATGGGATGCCCGGGCAAATTGAAGGTAAAAAGCGATGGCACCGGCTCGGCAAACTGGTGACCCAAATTTTTCAGCCAGTGGAACATAGCCGCCTTTGGATAACCTCCCGTGGCGAGGCAAACATAATCAGCCGTCAAATGCTGTCCGTTGGCCAGATGAACCGTCCACTGCGAATTGGTGCCTTCCGTTGCACTGCCCATTGCCCCTTGCTCCCTGCTCATTGTAAGCTGGCGCACTTCTGCGTTCATCCGGATTTCCACGCCATACAAATTGGCTTCCTGCAGCAGGCAATCAATCACCGATTGCGAAGAATCGGTTACCGGAAACATCCGGCCATCTTTTTCAGCCTTCAGCTTTACGCCACGAGTCTCAAACCAGTGAACAGTATCGGTGGTAAAAAACTGATGGAAAGTTTTTTTGACGAAGTTTTGGCCGCGGGGATAGCGTTTGCTCATTTCCCCAATATCAAAAAGGGCATGTGTCACATTACACCTGCCCCCTCCCGATATTTTTACTTTGGAAAGAATTTTGGAAGTTTTTTCCAGCACTGTCACCTGCAGGCCGGCGGTCATGCGGGCTGCATTGACCGCACAAAAAAAACCACCGGCGCCGCCGCCAATCACCACCAGCCGTTTCTGCATCTATTCTTTTACAAATGAGATAATCTTGCTTTTGCTGCCGGCTTCCACCACCAGTTGGTAAACGCCGGTAGCCAGCGAAGCCACTGGCATCGAAACCGGGTTCTGGCCACTGGCCAACCTTATGTTCTGCATCAGTACGCGTTGGCCGGCCGACGAAATCACCGATACAACAGCCCTGCCGTTTTCCGTGGCACTGATGTCAAAATCCAATTGATTGCGTACGGGGTTTTGTTTCATTTTCACCACTACTTCACCCTCGTCAACCCTTACCATTTTCAGATCCGAGTACAGTTCGGTGCCGTCGCGGCCAATCAGCTTCAGGCGGTAAAGAAGCCCGGTGTTTTTCTTTGGCGTGGCATCTACAAACTCATAGCTGACGCCACCCGTGCGGTTTAGCGCCAGGCGGCTGCCTACTTTGGTGTAGGTGGCCCCATTATCCGACCGTTCCACGTCAAAGCTTTTGATCTCTTCGTTCTGCTCCACGGCCCATTTTAACTGCACTACTTTATCTACCGTTTGCGCAGTAAAGCGAACGAGTTGCAGCGGCAGCACGGTGGCAGCACCCTGCACCCAAACCGAGTAGCTGTTGGCCGGAAGTTCCATGTAAATCTGTCCGCCGCCATTCACCATTGCATAAGGGTAGGCCGAGCGGCCCAGCACATCGGTAAACTGTGTGTTCAGCGGAATGGCGCCGCCATAGGTATTAATCTGGTGATCCACCTTCAGCGCTGTAGAACCAAAGTTGATGGCGACAATCACCGCACGGTTGCCGTTTTCGGGTGTGCCCTGCAGTTGATACACCAGTACGCGGTTTTGCTGCCCTTCAATAAAATTGCTGGTATAAGGAGTAGAGAACCGGTTCAGGTAATCTACCGAAGGCGACCCGTTGATGTATTGCTTCAGCACCTGCATCAGTTTATCCAGCTCAGTTTTCAGCGGGGCCTGTGTGGTGGGGTGATAGCTGTATTTGCCGCCATCCGGAGCCGGGTAGCCGTAATAATCGGGATAAAAAATGGTGGGCACGCCAAGCTGATTATTGGTAAGGATATAAGCATAACCCAGGGCCGGATGATTTTTTATAAGCGAGGCAAAACCATTGCCGTCGCGGAAGTCGTGGTTGTTTACGAAAGTCACCACGTTAAAGCCGCTCAACCCGCCGCCATCCCGAAGGCTGCCGCTGTACAGGTTGCGGGCATCCATGCCTTCGTCCAGCACTTTGCGCAAATTTTCCCGGAGGGCAAAATCAAAAATCTTCGGCTGTATGGCTGCCTTTGCGCTCGCCGACATACCGGCAAGCACCTGATTCACCCATCCACTCAACTCGCCGGTGTTGGTGCCGTACCACTCTCCTACCACCATTGACGGATTCATGCCGTCGGTATGCAGGCTGTTAAGCATGTCCGACACAAAAGACGGCGTAAAGTGTTTAATGGCATCCATGCGCAAGCCGCGTACACCCAACTCCGTCCAGTTCCATTTTGTCCAGGCAATGAGTGTGTCTCTTGTCTGCGGCTGAAACTGGTCGTAGTCGTAAAAGAAGTACATGCCGTCCCAGTCGCCATTGAGGTATTGGGTGGCGGTATTGCCATCGTTCGGCTTAAAGAAATTATAGTTCATCTGGCCGCGGCCGCTGGGCATGTCGCTGTAGTCAGTATAGGTTTGATAAAGCAGTTCATTGACCACATCGGCGCCGCGACTGGCATTCCAGATTCCGTAAATACGGTGGTCGGAGTAGTTGCCACCGGGATTGCCCATATAGATAATCAGTGTGTCCCCACTAGCATTAAAGTCCGACGCCGTCAGCGTCAGCTTAAATTCATCGGTGCCGCAACCACCGCCGGTTTCCACGGTAGCATTCATATCACGGCCCAACTCAACATTGTTAAACCCCTGGCCACAATCGCCACCGCCGTTTGGCTCGGCCTCCGAAAGGGCCGGTTGACTTTGCCAGCCTTTCGCCCTTGTCTCCATGTACAGCTTATAGCCCTTTCCATTAAACTTACTGGCCGCTGATTTGGAGCTGAGCTTAATATAATAATCGCCGGCGCCATTGCCCGATGCTCCGCCAAGTGGCAGAATACACCGAAAACGATCGGATGGAAACGGTTCTTTGTCTGCGATATAGTGGGTAGTGATGTAAGCCTTTACGGCGGGGTTGGTTTCGGCTTTGCCGCCATCGCGATGGTTGTAGATCATATCGGCCACCGGCGCAATGCCTTGTGTTGCCAATTCACTCATCATCGCATTCAGCGCCGGTCTTGTACCAAGGCCGGTGGTGGTGTTGCCAATAAACAAATCACGGGGATCGTAGCCGTTGCTGCCCGGCCCGAATGAAGCCGGCACGTGAGGCGGAATCCACATGTGCGTAATGCCGGCCTGCTTCAGCGAAGCAGCTTTCAGCCGCAGGGTGTCAGCCCAGGCCTTTCCTTCCGATGTTTTGGGATAGTCCCAATACCAACCCTGCATCATTACCTGCTGGGCGTGGGTGGCAAAAGAGCAAAGAATTGCCAGCAGCGGCAGAAAAGACTTCTTCATAAGCAATATCAACTTTATCAGGTGGTTCAATGATAGTCAAAAAGGTTTGCATTGGCTTTTTCGGCCGCCTCAATTTCGGTGTAATTGGACAAAACATCGGCCTTTCCCTTTCTAACGCAAACATCGTGTTCAAAGTGTACCGAAGGCTTTCCGTCTTTTGTGCGAACGGTCCAGCCGTCGCTCTCGGTGTACACTTCCTTTCGTCCCATGTTGATCATGGGTTCAATGGCAATCACCAACCCTTCTTTCATCACCGGTCCCGAGCCGCGTTTGCCATAGTTGGGCACCTGTGGATCTTCATGCATGTTCTTTCCCAGCCCATGGCCAACCAACTCCCGTACTACACCGTAGCCGTTTTTCCGTTCGGTGTGCTCCTGAATGGCAAACGCCACATCGCCGATACGGTTGCCGGCTGTTGCTTTTTCAATGCCTTTGTAGAGGCTCTCTTTGGTGACTTTTACCAGCTTCAGCACATCGTCGCTCGGCTGACCAATCATGAACGTATAGGCATGATCGCCATGGTAGCCGTTTTTATAAACGCCAACGTCTATCGAAACAACATCGCCTTCCTTTAGTTCATACTGGCCGGGAAAACCGTGCACTACCACATCGTTCACCGAAATGCAGGAATTAAAAGGATACCCCTGGTAATGAAGAAACGACGGCTTGCCGCCATATTCCTGAATCAGGCTGCCGATGAATTTGTCAATGTCTATGGTTTTTATTCCCGGTTTCAGGGTTTTTGCTACTTCGGACAGTGTTTTGCTGACCAGCAGGGCACTGTGCCGCATGAGTTCTATCTGTTCTTCGTTTTTGTAATGGATCATAAAAAAACATCAGGGCTTTTAGCATCAAGCCGCAAGCAAAGCGGGTGCAAGTTACGGGCTGGCCGCCAACTCCCGGTGGCCCACAGCCTCTCCAAAAAAAAACCCGGCAAGAAGGTCTCACCAGGTTTTCTATTCAAAAAAAAATTCGGTTTCTCTTAAAAACTGGCTTAATAAGAAGCCTGGGTGACGGTTCGGCCCTGAATGCGTCCGCTCTTCATCAGGCCGTCGTACTGGCGCATCAGTAGTTGTGTTTCAATCTGCTGCAGCGTATCCAAAATCACCCCTACCATAATCAGCAGCGATGTGCCGCCGAAAAAGGTCGAAAAGCTGGGCTGCACGCCAAGGCGCTGGGCAATACCCGGAAGAATACCGACAAAGGCAAGCAGAATGGCGCCCGGTAGCGTGATCCGGTCCATGATGCTGCCGATATAATCGGCCGTAGGCTGACCAGGCTTTACACCCGGAATAAAGCCGTTGTTCTGCTTCAGGTTATCCGCTATTTGCTTGGGATTAAAGATGAGGGCCGTGTACAGAAAGGTAAAGCCAATGACCACTACGGCATACACCACCATGTAAATTACATTGGAATGGTCCTGGAAAACGGAGGCAATGCCCGTACCCGTTGCGGTGCCGGTCAGGTTAAACAAGGTTGGCAAGAACAAAACTGCCTGGGCAAAGATGATCGGCATTACACCGGCACTATTTACCTTGATGGGCAAAAACTGGCGGGCACCACCAAACTGGCGGTTGCCAACGATCTGCTTGGCGTAGTTCACCGGAATCTTACGCACACCCTGCACCAGCATAATACAACCCATGATGATGGCAATCAGGATAGCGATTTCGATGATGAATACCAGGATGAGGCCCGAACGGGTTGACTTACTTCCCAGTTCCTGCATAAAACTTTGCGGAAGGCGGGCCAGGATACCGATCATGATAATGAGCGAGGTACCATTGCCCAGTCCTTTGTCGGTGATCTTTTCGCCCAGCCACATGACGAACATGGTGCCGGCGGTAAGAATCACAACTGTGGAAAGCCAGAAATAATCAATATACGATGGCAGCACGCCGCCGCTTTGGGCCGTGATCTGGCGCAGGTAAGCCACATAAGCAGATGCCTGAACCAACGTTACCGCCACGGTAAGGTAGCGTGTCCACTGGTTGATCTTTTTGCGTCCGCTTTCGCCTTCTTTCTGCATTTTCTGAAACTGGGGCACCAGCACCGTCATCAGTTGCACGAAGATAGAAGCCGAGATATACGGCATGATGCCGAGGGCAAAGATGGAAGCCTGGGAAAAGGCGCCACCGGCAAAGGTGTTGATAAGGCCCAGGATGCCGTTGCTCTTTGTTTGATTTTGCAGGTCTTCGAGGCCGGCCGGATCAATACCCGGCAATACGATGTGGGTACCAAGGCGATAGATGAAAAGGAGAAGCAGGGTAAAAAGAATCTTGCTCCGCAGTTCCTCAATGCTCCAGATGTTTTTTAAGGTCTTAATTAGATTTTTCACTGAAGAGAATTGTTTTTAGGTCAAAATTCAAAAGCCAAAAGTAAAAATGCTGACAATGGATTTTGCGACCCGTTGTCCCGCCGGGGCGGGAAGCTGTTTTTACTTTTGACTTTTTGATCTAAGCATGTAAAAAGCCGGGGTTACCGGCCGTGCAATATAACAAAATTTACTTCACCAATTCAACACTGCCGCCGGCGGCTTCGATGGCCTGCTTGGCTTTTTCGCTGATTGCGTTTACTTTGAAGGTGAGCTTGGCTTTCAATTCTCCGTTGCCGAGAATTTTCACCCGGTCGGTCTGGCTGATCAGGCCATTGGTATAAAGGTTCTCCAGTGAAAATTCCTGCAGGCTGTATTTCTCCTGCAGTTGTTCTATTTGTCCAAGGTTGAAGACTTTGTACTCGATACGATCGGGGTTTTTAAAGCCACGTTTCGGTACGCGACGCTGGATCGGCATCTGGCCGCCTTCATGTGCTCTTTTGCTCTTGTAACCGGCACGGCTCTGGCCGCCTTTGTTACCTTTTGTAGAAGTGCCACCATGTCCGGAAGCTTCCCCGCGACCTAATCTTTTTTCTTTGTGTACAGCGCCTTTTGCAGGCCGCAGATTGTGTAGTTTCATGTTTGTTTGATTTTTACTTACGGGGTTTTCTTCCCCTCGCTTTTTTTAAGTTTACAAGTTCACGAATTCACGAGTTTACAAGTTTGGTTCCGCCAACTCGTGAACGCCTTAGATTTCCTCAACGCTGATCATGTGCTCAACCTTGCGCACCATGCCTAGGATCTGCGGAGTGGCTTCTACTTCTTTCGAAGCGTTCAGCTTGTTCAGGCCCAGTGCCTGCAGGGTCAGTTTCTGACGCTCCGGCCGGTCAATGGGGCTTTTTACTAAAGTGATCTTTATCTTTTTCATGAAAATAAGTTTGCCGTTTTCGGCTTACCATTTCTTGTTTCAGTGGCCACCCAACTGCAAAACGTAAACGGTAAACTGTCAACTGTTTTATCCGTTAAATACTTTCTTCAGTGCCACCCGGCGGGTTTTCGATACGGCAATCGGCTCACGCAACAAAGCCAGGGCTTCAAAAGTTGCCTTTACCACGTTGTGAGGGTTAGCCGAACCCAGCGACTTGGCCAATACGTCTGTAACGCCAGCGCTTTCCAGTACGGCACGCATAGAGCCACCCGCAATTACTCCGGTACCGTGAGCGGCCGGCTTGATCAATACTTTGGCGGCGCCCACTTTTGCCAGTTGATCGTGCGGAATGGTACCATGCATTACCGGAACTTTGATGAGGTTCTTTTTTGCATCCTCAATTCCTTTGGTAATGGCTTCCTGCACTTCTTTGGCTTTACCGAGGCCGTGGCCAACTACGCCTGCTTCGTTGCCCACCACCACTAAGGCAGAGAAAGAGAAGGTACGACCACCCTTGGTAGTTTTTACCACACGATTGATAGCAACTACCTTTTCTTTCAATTCGAGGTCGCCTGCTTTTACTCTGTTTAAAATTGCTTTTGCCATTTTATGTTACTTAGTAATTACTTGTTTTTGTTGAAGCTTTTAGCTTTTAGCCGTTAGCTGTTAGTTTTCCCGCTAACGGCTAATCGCTTATGGCTAACAGCTATTTTAGAATACCAACCCACCTTCTCTTGCGCCGTCGGCAACAGCCTTTACACGGCCGTGATACAGGTAACCGCCACGGTCAAAAACCACGGCCTCCAGGCCCAGCTCTTTTGCCTTGCGGGCAATGGCCTGGCCTAACAGTTTGCTCATTTCGGTTTTGGTGCCGGTTTGGGCAGCAATGTCTTTGTCTCTCGACGAAGCGGCTGCAAGGGTAACAGCGGCATCATCATCTATCAGTTGCACGTAGATGTCTTTATTGCTACGGAAAACAGACAGACGCGGCTTCTGTGCAGTGCCCGCAATCTTCCGGCGAATGCGGTACCGGATATTTTGCCTTCTTGTTGTTTTTGCGCTTGTTCTCATTTTACTTTATTTGTCTCCCTGATACTGCCAGGGAAATGTTGATAGGTTGAAAGGTTGACAAGTTGATAAGGACTTATTAACCTATCAACTTGTCAACTTATGAAACTATTTACCGGCTGCTTTGCCCGCTTTCTTGCGAACGATTTCGCCCACGTAACGAACACCTTTGCCTTTGTACGGCTCGGGCTTGCGGAGGCTGCGGATCTTAGCCGCTACCGCACCAATCAACTGGCGGTCGAAACCTTCGAGCGTGATGGTGGGATTTTGACCTTTCAGTTGCTCTGTGGCGACCTTCAGCTCCTTTGGCACTTCGAAAATGATGTTGTGCGAATAACCAAGGGCAAGATCCAGCAGGTTGCCGGTATTGGCGGCTTTAAAACCTACACCAATCAGCTCCAGCTTTTTGGTGTATCCTTCCGTCACGCCTTTCACCATATTGGCTACCAGGGCCCGCGACAAGCCATGCAGGGCACGGTGGCGAATTTGATCGGTTGGCCGGGTGATGTTGATGGTGCCGTCGGCCACATCCACTTTAATATCGCGGTCAATCGTTTCCTGCAATTGGCCTTTAGGGCCTTTCACTGTTACCACATTGTCGTTACCGACCGAAACTGTAACACCCGAAGGAACGGAGATGGGTGCTTTACCTATACGAGACATAATGAGTTAATTTGAAAATTTGAAAATTTGAAAATGTCGCCAAACGTGTTCAGTTACCGTATAGAGAACTTAAATTATCATTCGACTTCCTGTTTCAAGACAATCTGAAAACCATTTCCTCATTTTCAAATTGTCACGTTAGCACATTAGTAGATGTAGCAAAGAACTTCGCCGCCTACATTCTGCGCCTTGGCTTCCTTATCGGTCAACACACCCTTGGAGGTAGATACGATGGCGATACCCAAACCATTTTTCACCCGGCGGAATTCAGCCGGCTTGGCGTAGGTACGCAGACCCGGACGGCTGACTCTTTCCATGGACTGGATGGCCGGCTGCTTGGTAGCGGCATCGTACTTAAGGGCAATCTTGATAAGGCCCTGCTTATTATCGTCTTCAAACTTGTACTTCAGGATATAGCCCTGATTGTACAGGATTTCCGTCATCCGCTTTTTAAGGTTAGAAGCCGGGATTTCAACAATGCGGTGACCAGCCATCTGGGCATTCCGGATTCTTGTCAAAAAATCTGCAATAGGATCTGTTACCATGTTATGTTTCCCTCCTACACTCCGGTTGACCGGAGCAATTGGATTGTTTAATTTAAAATGATGAGTTGATCAGTTGCTTCGTTGACTGGTTGCTAACCAACCAATCAACCAGTCAACTAAATTACCAGCTTGCTTTCCTCAGTCCCGGAATGGTGCCGTTCAGCGCCATGTCGCGAAGCGCCACACGGGATACGCCGAAGTAACGGCTGTAGCCACGCGGACGGCCGGTCATTTGGCAGCGGTTGTGCAAACGCACTTTGGACGAATTTTTAGGCAACGCATCCAGCGCTTTAAAGTCGCCGGCCGCTTTTAATGCTTCTCTTTTTTCAGCATATTGGGCCACCATTCTTTCCCGCTTGCGTTGTCTGGCCTTTACTGACTCTTTAGCCATAGTGTTAATTTGAAAATTTGAAAATTAGCCAATGTGAAAATGGGAACTGTTCTTTATCGCAATGTGAAACCCATTTTCGAATTTTCACATCTGCCGATTTGCTAACTATTTCTTGACGTTCTTGAACGGCATGCCCAGCTCTTTCAAAAGCTCGTACGCTTCTTCATCGTTTTGGGCTGTGGTCACGAACGTAATATCCATACCGGTAATGCGGTTCACCTTGTCAATATCAATCTCCGGGAAGATGATCTGTTCGGTAACACCCATGGTGTAGTTGCCGCGGCCGTCGAACGATTTTTCGTTCACGCCTTTAAAATCGCGTACACGCGGAAGCGCCACCGCAATCAGGCGATCGAGGAACTCGTACATCTTCTCACCACGAAGCGTTACTTTGGCGCCGATGGGCATGTTCTTCCGCAGCTTAAAGTTAGAGATGTCCTTTTTCGACATGGTGGCAACTGCTTTCTGACCACTGATGGTAGATAGCTCATCTATGGCTATATCAACCAGCTTTTTGTCGTTTACCGCGCCGTTTACACCGCGGTTGATGGAAATCTTCTCCAGGCGGGGCACCTGCATGGTGGACTTGTAGTTAAAGCGCTTCTGCAGGGCAGGCACCACTTCGGAGCTATATTTTGCCTTTAATCTGGGGGTAACTTTTGTTGTTGCCATTAGATGATCCCTCCCGATTTTTTAGATACACGAACTTTTTTATCGTCCTTTACTTCACGCTTTACCTTGGTGCCCTGCTTGCCGTCCCACAACATCACGTTGGAGATCGCAATCGGCGCTTCTTTCTTCACAATGCCGCCTTTGGTATTTTGCGCAGAAGGTTTGGTATGCTTGGTAATGATATTGACACCGTCAACAATTACTTTACCTTCTTCCACCATGACCTCTTTTACCTCGCGGGGTTTTTTCAGGTCCTTGTCGTCACCGGCAATCACAACCACCTGGTCGCCTTTGCGGATGTTATACTTCGGTTTAAATCTTGTTTTCATTCTTTATGGTTCCTTTTTCCCTCCCATTCCAACGGGAGGAGGAGTTTGCAAAATTAGTTAAGTGAAACGTGAAAGGTGAAACGCGAGCCAATAGTTAACTACAAATTCAGAACTCCGCTCCTGTTTCACGTTTACCGTGTCACGTTTGACGTTTTAGAGCACTTCCGGCGCCAGAGAGATAATCTTCATGTAGCCTTTGTCACGCAATTCGCGAGCAACGGGGCCAAAGATGCGGGTGCCTCTTGGCTCGTCGGCTGCGTTGAGAATTACAACAGCGTTATCGTCGAACCGGATGTAAGAACCGTCCTTCCGGCGGAGCTTGTTTTTGGTGCGAACGATCACCGCCTTGGCAACGGTTCCTTTTTTGATACCGCCGGCCGGGATGGCGTCTTTCACCGTCACCACTATTTTATCGCCTACACCGGCGTAACGCTGGCCGCTGTTTCCCAATACGCGGATACAGAGGACTTCTTTTGCACCACTGTTGTCCGCTACAGCCAAACGGGATTCTTGCTGGATCATTTTATTTAGCTTTTAGCTCTTAGCCTTTAGCGATTAGCCAAGGCCTATTAAACAATATTTATTTCGAAAGCCGGCTATTAGCTAACAGCTAACAGCTAACAGCTTTTCTTACTTCACTTTCTCAACGATCTCCACCAGTCTCCAGCGCTTTGTTTTGCTCAGGGGGCGGGTTTCGTGGATGCGTACCAGGTCGCCAATGCTCGCTTCGTTCTTTTCGTCGTGGGCATGGAACTTGGTGGTTTTTTTGATGAATTTCCCGTATATCGGGTGCTTCACCTTACGCTCTACGGCAACGGTGATGGTTTTATTCATCTTGTTGCTGGTGACTACGCCAACTCTTTCTTTGCGTAGATTTCTGTCTGTTGTTACTTCAGCCATTTTGATTAGCTTTTAGCCTTTAGCTTTTAGCTTTTAGCTCCTTAGCGCTCCGGCTAACAGCTAACAGCTAATTGCTAACAGCTTATTTATGCACTTAATTGTTTCTTTCTCAGTTCCGTTTTCAGGCGGGAAATTTCGCGGCGCAGGCTACGGATGCTCATGGGATTCTCCAGCGGAGAAATGGCATGAGCAAACTCCAGCTTTTTCAGGCGCAGCTCGTCTTCCTGAATGCGGGCTACAAGATCCTGCTCGTCCAGGCCCTGTATGCTCTTTTTAAAATCAACTGTCTTTGACATTGTATTCTAATTTGATAATTTGATAATTCGATAATTTGATAATGAGGCGTGATAATGTTGAAATCAGAATTATCACATTATCATATTATCCCACTATCGCATTGCTTACGCTTCTGCCAGGTCGTGACGCTTTACGAACTTGGTGGCGATGGGCAGTTTGCCGGCAGCCAATTTCAGGGCGCCCTGTGCCACTTCTTCCGATACACCATCCACTTCGAAGATGATGCGGCCTGGCTTTACGACGGCAGCCCAGTATTCGAGGTTACCTTTACCCTTACCCATACGCACCTCGGCCGGTTTGTTGGTGATGGGCTTATCGGGGAAAATGCGAATCCACACATTACCTTCCCGTTTCATGTGACGGGTCAGCGCCTGACGGGCAGCTTCGATCTGGCGGTCAGTGATCCAGTGATCTTCCAAAGCCTTCAGAGCGTAAGAGCCAAAGGAGATGGTAGTGCCACGCTTAGCGTCGCCCTTCATCCGGCCTTTCTGCATCTTCCGGTGCTTTGTTCTTTTCGGCTGTAACATAGCTTGTTTATAGTTTGTGGTTTATAGTTTGAGGTTGAACCTTTCACTAAAACCTGTCTTTATAATTTTTAAACGTTTTTCACCTTGTAGCAATAAGCTATCGGCTTAGCGGCGTCCGCCACCGCCACCCGAACGGCCACGGTTGTCGCCACCGCCACCACGACGGTCGCCACCGCCTCTGCGGTCGCCGCCACGGTCATCGCGCCGACGGTCGCCGAAGTCGCCACGTCCTTCGCGACGGCCACCCATTTCACCTTCTTTACCGCCGATGAAGTTGGGGTTGAGGTCACGCTTCGCCAATACTTCGCCACGGCAGATCCATACTTTGATACCGATCTTCCCGTAAACAGTTTGTGCAAATACGTTGGCGTAATCTATATCCATCCGGAAGGTGTGCAGGGGTACACGGCCTTGCATGAACTTTTCGCTCCGGGCAATTTCAGCACCACCCAGGCGGCCGCTCAACTGAACTTTGATGCCTTCGGCACCCATACGAAGCGCAGAAGCAATAGCCATTTTAGTGGCCCGTTTGAAGTTGATACGGTTTTCGATCTGCCGGGCAATGGTATCGCCTACGATCATGGCATCCAACTCGGGACGACGGATCTCCAGGATGTTGATCTGAACGTCTTCCTTGCCGGTAAGCTTCTTCAGCTCTTCTTTGATGCGGTCAACCTCACCGCCACCCTTACCGATGATGATACCGGGCTTGGAGGTGTGAACGGTAATGATCAGCTTACCCAGGGTACGCTCAATCACGATTTTGGAGATACCACCTTTATTGATACGGGCATTCAGATATGTTCTGATTTTGTTATCCTCAATCAGCTTGTTGGCAAAGTCTTTTTTGTTGCCATACCAGTTAGATTCCCATCCGCGGATGATGCCTAACCTGTTACCAATCGGATTTGCTTTTTGACCCATTATTTAAATTTGAAAATTTGAGTATTTGAAAGTTTGAAAATTGCTTTAGCGCTTCTTCATTTGCACATTTGCACATTTTCAAATTTGCATATTGTCTTATGGTTTTGCGTCAACGATAACAGTGACGTGATTGCTGCGTTTGCGAACGCGGTAACCACGGCCCTGCGGGGCCGGTCGCATACGCTTCAATGTCCTGGCGCCGTCCACAAAAACGGTTTTTACAAACAGCTGGCCTTCATCGCCACCTTCGTTCTGCTGCTTCCAGTTGCTGATGGCACTCAATACCAGTTTCCGCATGGGCACTGCCGGATGCTTTGGATTGTGCTCCAACACCGCCAGGGCTTTTTCCACCTGCATGCCGCGGATTAAGTCGGCCAGAAGGCGCATTTTGCGGGGCGACGTGGGATAATTTCTCAGTTTAGCTACTGCTTCCATTTTATTTTGAGTTTGGGGTCTGGTGTTTGGGGTTTGGAGTTGTGTCCGTTAGCGTAACACCAAACTCCAAACTCCTAACTCCAAACAGTTTATCCTTTTTTGCTTGAGTGTCCTTTAAAGTTGCGGGTGGGGGCAAACTCGCCGAGTTTGTGGCCAACCATGAATTCTGTCACGTACACAGGGATGAATTTATTTCCGTTGTGTACGGCAAATGTGTGACCCACAAAGTCCGGAGTGATCGTAGAACGGCGGCTCCAGGTTTTGATCACGCCTTTTTTTGCTTTCCCGTCATTGATCGCAACAACTTTATCCTCCAGATGAGCTGCTACGTAAGGACCTTTTTTAATTGAACGAGCCATATCTTAATTTGATAATTTGCTAATTCGATAATGTGATAATGGTTGAAATACCACGTTATCTATTCTTTTATTGATGGTGACACCTGATATTGTTTTCATTATCACATTATCAGCTTATCACATTGTCTCATTATTTCGCCAGCTTGTTACCGTTTTTGCGCTGGATGATCAGCTTGTCGCTGCCCTTACCTTTCGTCCGCGTTTTCAAACCACGGGAGTATTGGCCGGTTCTGCTGCGGGGCTGACCACCGGAAGCACGGCCTTCGCCACCACCCATCGGGTGATCAACAGGGTTCATCGCCACACCGCGGTTTCTTGGTTTGATGCCCTTCCAACGGTTACGTCCGGCTTTACCCATTGACTGTAACTGGTGATCGGAATTGGAGGCCACACCAACCGTTGCATAACAGTTGATGAGCACTTTTCTCAGTTCGCCGCTTGGCATCTTCAACACGGCATATTTTTCTTCTTTGTTGGCCAACTGGGCAGATGCACCGGCAGAACGGGCAATCTTACCACCCTGGCCAGGCTGCATTTCAATGTTGTGAATCACCGTACCAAGGGGCATGTTTTTCAGCATTAAAGCATTGCCAAGCTCCGGGGCCACGGCATCGCCACTTTCTACCGTCATACCAACGGTCAGGCCCTGGGGTGCAAGGATGTACCGCTTTTCGCCATCAACATAATTGAGCAGGGCAATAAAAGTTGTACGGTTGGGGTCGTACTCGATAGTGGCAACTTTTGCGGCAATTCCTTTTTTGTCACGCTTGAAGTCTATGATACGGTAAGCGTTTTTGTTGCCGCCACCGATGTAGCGCATTGCCCGGCGGCCCGATGAGTTACGGCCACCGGTCCCTTTCTTCGATTCAATCAGCGACTTTTCGGGAGTGTCAGTGGTGATCTCAGCATATGCATTACCGATTCTCCAACGAGTACCGGCTGTAACTGGTTTGTATTTTCTTAGTGCCATGACGTTATCTTTTCAACATTTGCGGCTGTTGATGCCTTTCATTTAGAAATTAGATGTTCGAATACAGGTCAATCGTTTCGCCTTCGGCAACGGTGACCAGGGCTTTTTTGTAAGCCTGCTTCTGTCCCTGGACAAATCCCTTTTTGGTATAGCGGGTTTTGTTTTTTCCGGGAACCACCACCGTATTCACATCAACGATCGTTACACCGTACATAGCCTCCACCGCTTTCTTAATTTCCAGCTTGTTGGCTTTACGGGCTACCTTAAAAGCGTACCGGCGCAGGGATTCCTGCTGGCTGTTTGCCTTTTCGGTAAGAATGGGTTTTATCAGAACTTCAGAAGGTCTCATCTGAAAAAAATTTGAAAATTTGAAAATTTGAAAATTTGAAAATGAGTTTTCGTGAATTGCTGTTTTATCATTTTCAGATTTTCACATTTGCTCATTTGCACCGGGCTTATGCCGTTGCTTCTTCGGTACCGGCAAAAATCTTCGCGGCACCTTCGGTCAGCACCAACACTTCCGAGTTGACGATGTCGTAAGTGTTCACATCGCTAAGCAATGTGGTCAGCACCGACGGAATATTGCGGCTGGAAACGTAAACGTTGTTGTTGTACTCAGGGAGCACAAACATCAGCTTCTTCTCGCCTACGTTCAGGCTCTTCAGCATGCCGGCAAATGTTTTTGTCTTCGGCGCATCCAGCGTTACATCTTCCACTACCACAATCGCATTTTCTTTTGCCTTGTGCGAAAGGGCCGACATTTTGGCCAGGTCTTTTACCTTGCGGTTCAGCTTAATGTCGTATTTGTGCGGCTTGGGGCCGAAGATGGTACCACCGCCTTTGTACAACGGGTTGCGGATGTTGCCCTTACGAGAACCACCGGTTCCTTTTTGCTTGTGCAGCTTGCGGCTGGCGCCCTGCACCTCGGCGCGGGTCTTTACTTTGTGCGTACCCTGGCGCTGGGCAGCCAGATACTGCTTTACGGCAAGGTAAATGGCGTGGTCGTTCGGCTCAATACCGAAGATCTCTTCAGGCAGCTCAACGGTTCTACCTGTTTCCTGTCCTTGTATGTTGAATACTTTTACTTCCATGATGACTATTTTTTAACAGCGGTCATGTCTTGTACAGACACGCCACGGCGTGTCCCTACTTTTGGATTAAAACGATTGAACCATTGTGGCCCGGAACGGAACCACTTACCAATATGTAATTCTTCTCCGGGAAGATCTTCACAACTTTCAGCCCTTTCACTTTCACCCTGTCGGTACCCATACGGCCGGCCATGCGCATGCCTTTAAATACACGGGAGGGGTAAGATGAGCCGCCGATAGAACCCGGGGCACGCTGACGGTCGTGCTGGCCATGCGAGCCTTCGCCCACACCGTGGAAGCCATGACGCTTTACCACGCCCTGGAAACCTTTGCCCTTGGTGGTACCCACGACTTCCACTTTTTCGCCTTCGGCAAAAATGTCAACCGTGATGGTGTCGCCAATATTTTTTTCGAGAGAAGAGTTGCGGAATTCTTTTACAAATTTCTTAGCCGGAGTGCTGGCTTTAGAGAAGTGGCCCTTTTCGGCCGCGGTGGCGTTTTTGTCTTTTTTGTCGCCAAATGCTACCTGAAGTGCGTTGTAGCCGTCGGTGTCCTGTGTTTTTACCTGCGTCACTACGCAGGGACCAGCTTCGATAATCGTGCAGGCTGTTTGCTTGCCGCTTGGATCGAAGATGCTGGTCATCCCAATTTTTTTACCAATGATACCTTTCATTCTTTTTGCGGTTTAATCCCCGCAAGGTTATGCAAGACATCACGCTGGGCAGCGTGATTCAATCCTGGTTTATCAACCGACCTTTTCCCGATTCGATCAATTAAGTCTGGGGAAGTACCGGCGACAAACAAACCTCGAAGGGCTTGTTTATATGTAATCGCAGCGAAGGAAATTCATCAGCTTACGCTGATGCCCCTTTTCTGCCGTTTCTTTTTCAGAGCTCTTTTTTCATCATCCGCCGATGGCGGATTAAGATTGAGAGATGAACAATTATTTGATAAGAACTTTTTTGCTGTTCGGACTTCAGTCGGTCCCGGCTTTTAAGCCTTGATTTCCACTTCTACGCCAGAGGGCAGGTCCAGCTTCGACAGCGCATCCACGGTTCTTGAGCTCGATGTGTAGATGTCCAGCAGGCGCTTGTGAGTGGCCAACTGAAACTGCTCACGGCTCTTTTTGTTAACGTGCGGCGAACGCAAAACCGTAAAGATTTTTTTGCGGGTAGGCAGGGGGATTGGGCCTGTAACCACCGCACCGGTGCTGCGAACGGTCTTTACAATTTTCTCTGCTGATTTATCTACCAGGTTGTGATCGTATGACTGAAGTTTGATTCTGATACGCTGTGACATAAGCAAATCCCATTTTTTACAATGGGAGTGCAAAAGTACGGGAACAGTTGATACGGACAAAGAAACCGGAAATAAATTTTGTGAAGAAAGGGCTAACAAATCGTCTTTTTGGCCCTTATTCCGGCAGTTTTATCATTTTGCCCGACCCGAAACCTTATTTAGTTTCAGGCTTAAGGTGGCAAAACCGCCCAGTTCAGCATGTTCTACCCGAAAAATATGGGTACCGCCAAGCGGAAGTTTGATCTTTTTATGAGGAGCCTGGTCAAAATTGTACTTCGACGGCGTCCATTCGTCCAGCACTAATTTGCCGTCAACGTAAAGCCGCACGGCATCGTCCCAGGTCAGGCTTATTTCGTACAGGCCGTTGTCCAAAGAAGCAGTGCCCTCGGCTATGGTTAAAAATTGACGATGCAGCACCTCACCGGCCTTTACCCCTCCCCACCAGGCATAGTCCAATTTATCCGCCGACTCTATTTTGAATGGCCGTTGTGTTTTCATCCGTTCGGTGTAGGTGGTGCTGATGGGGTTTGATGCCGAATCAAATGCATAAATGCTGACTGTGAAAGCGATGGGCTGGAAAAATTTACGGTAGTGAAAACGGTAGGGCTGGTTTGCCGGAATAACCGTACCGAACTGGTCAGTAAAGGAAGGGCCGCGGTATTCGGCAACGATCTCCAGGTCGGTCTTTGTATCCGGCACCAGCCGGGTCCGAAAGCCCGCCGGGAAACTATCCCAACGCTGCGGCAGCGGCTCCACTCCTTTTGCCGAAACAATGCGCCATCGGCCGCGGGGTCCCAACACCTCAAAATTCATCCACCCCGATGTGTCGGTAGGATTGGCATGCCAGATCACCGGATACCGAAAATCATAAGGGCCCCACTCCGTCATCCGGATGTTTTTCCGGCCCGCCATCCGGCCATTGCCCTTGAAGGCGTCAATGCCGTCTGGCAGCGAATAATCCACCGCAGCCGTATCGTAGAGCCTGATAGATGCGGTATCTATGTTGGTTACGGTGCTGTCGGCCAGCATTTGTTTTTCGTTATCCGCATAAAGGTTGTCGAAAATGAAAAGACTATCGGTGCGCTGAAGGTTAAATACGGTGCCGTTACGGCTGAAATTGTTAGTACCGATGGTGTAGTCAACACACCGGGTATCTCTGAGCCTGGCATAGCCCCAATCGGATGGTTGCTGTGGCCTTGCCCAAAGCTTTACCGCCTCTTTGTTCTGGATAAAGGTGTTGCCGGT
This sequence comes from uncultured Flavisolibacter sp., assembly GCA_965365435.1. GTDB lineage: Bacteria > Bacteroidota > Bacteroidia > Chitinophagales > Chitinophagaceae > Flavisolibacter. Next base: position 156,262 of record CBDUBQ010000006.1, on the reverse strand, counting down.
AATTTGGTTTCGCTGCCCGTGTTCAATGGCAATGGCAATGCGGTTGTTACGAAACTGATTGTCGGCAAATGACGATTGAAAGCTGTAGCCACCCCAGATGCCGTGATCGCATTCGAAAATCCGGTTGTAAGCAACCACGTTCCGGCTAAAGGTGACTTCTACCCCATTTGTCGGCGCATAGGAAAAGTCATTGTAAAGAATATGGTTATCGTTGCAGCCCCCCTGTCCCGTATCCATTGTGGTTTGCCCGGCCCAAAGAAAAAAGCCGTCGCCGCTATGGGTAGCCGAATTTTTGTAAAAATGGTTTCCACTGCTTTGTTCGTACACCAAAAAACCGGCACTGTCCTGTCCGCGGTTGTACACGCCGTGGCTGTAACCCCGCACATTAAAATTCACCCGGTTGTGCAGCACTTTATTGTGGCTGCTCCGGTAAAAGCCCATCCCAATGCCGGAGTTGAAGGAAAAGTCGTTGTTGTAAACGGTGCCGAGATGGCACTCCGTCATCATTAATGCATTTTGCCCGCCGGATACTTTATTGCCCTTTATAATGGCACCGGTACAGGCCCGAAGGTAAATGGCAGCACCATATCGCAGCCACTCGTCTTTTTCATTTTGATGATAGCTCATCCAATCCGACACATCTTCTTTCTCCTGTGTACTGGCAAGCCTCGGCCGGTAATTGTAACTGAAGTCACAGTTTTCAATCGTCAGTCCTTCCACGTTACGGGCAAGCAGGGCTACCTTGTAACCGCGGGCCGTAAGGTTTTTTATGGTGATGTTCTTCCCTCCTTTTACCTGCACGGCCACCCCCACAAAACCATCCGGATTCTGTACATTGTTCGTACCCCTTAGCTGGGCACAATTGAAATCCACGGTGATATTATTTCCTTGTATTACAATCACGCCCTTTTCCAGGTCCTGGCGACCGGGCAGCAAATAGGTGCCTTTTTTCATCTTCACCGTTCTGCTGATAGACATTCCCCTGGTTGGCGTTACCTGTGCCATTGCCGCCAAAAAAAGGGTCGAGAGAAAGATCAGCAGCCCTGTTTTTTTATTCATGCTTTTCGTTTTACTTGCACCGTTTTTTGCAAAGCCTAAAAATAACCAATGGCGTCCGAGACGATCCCGGAAAAAAAAGAGTCGAAAACTCGCAAGCTGCTCCTGTTGCTCGTGAAGATCGTGGTAACGGTTGCCTGCTTCTGGTATATCTCCCGGAAAATTGATTTTGCTGTAGCTTTTGATGCGTTGCAGACAGCCAACTGGGCCCTGTTTATCCTGGCCATCGTGGCCTATGTGGCATCGAAACTTGTATCCGCCTTTCGCCTGAACATTTACTTCCGCAACATCAACCTTCGGCTGCCGGAGTGGAAAAACTTACGGCTCTATTGGCTGGGCATGTTTTACAACCTGTTTCTGCCCGGCTCCATCAGCGGCGATGCTTATAAAGTGGTACTGCTAAACAGGTGGTGTGGCGCCCCTTATAAAAAAACCAGCACAGCGGTATTGCTCGACCGCTTTAGCGGGCTGTTGGGACTTGGTGTGCTGCTTTGCTTTTATGGCTTGTTTGTATTTGGCCCCGGTGTGATGGCGGCGCTGCTTGTGGGCGGATGCCTCTTTTCTATTGCAACGCTGTATTTGCTTGTGCGCCGGTTCTTCCCGGCCTTCCTTTCCGGCTTTTTCCCAACGTTTTTTTGGGGCATCCTTGTTCAGGCCATCCAGGTTGGCGGCGTGTACCTTATTCTTTCTGCCTTGCAGATCAACACGGGTCGCCAGGAATGGCTGTTTATTTTTTTGTCGGCCTCGGTTATTTCCGTTTTGCCCCTCTCGCTGGGCGGCGGTCTGGGCACACGTGAACTGGTTTTTGCCGAAGGAGCAGCCTTTTTTGGCCTCGATGCTCATTTGGGCGTCATCATCAGCCTGCTGTTTTACCTGAGCAGTGTGGCAGGTGCGGCAGGAGGTGCTTATTTTATTTTCAACGATCCCCTGGCCGGCGATGCCCATCCCACAACCGGCAAAAGCCAATGAACGGGAGGCCATTGTTCATAAACAATCACCGGCTTTTTACACTACCACGCGGAACGTTCCGGCATTAACATTCAATAAACGGGTGCGAAGGATGGGAATGAGTCTTTGAAACAGATTGAGCGAACGCCCGGGCTTTTCTTGCGGGAAAAGTGCGAAAGCGCATTCTAATAGGCCGTGCAGATACAAAAATGGGCTCCGAAGAGCCCAACAGGACAATCGCCCGGTTGGTGTTTTATCATAGGTCAGTAACGACCAGTATGAATAAGGGCAAATTATCTTCGGATGTTAGACAAAATCAATGCCTAAACGGTTGCATGCATAGACATTTTAGCCTTTTTGGCAAAAAAAATCCCGTCTCGCTTATGACGAAACGGGATCTGTATTTCAGGAAAAGTCAATTACTCAGCGCTCACTTTGCCCTTGCTCTTCGCAATCACTTCTTCAGCGATGTTGTTGGGCGCCGGGGCGTAATGCGAGAACTCCATGGTAGAAGAGGCACGGCCCGAAGACAGCGAACGAAGCTGGGTTACATAACCAAACATTTCGCTCAGCGGAACTTTGGCTTTGATCACCTGCACACCGGCACGGGTGTCCATGCCTTCCAGCATGCCGCGGCGGCGGTTCAGGTCACCCGTCACATCACCCATGTATTGGTCAGGCGTCAGCACTTCCACTTTCATGATCGGCTCCAGCAACACCGGCTTTGCTTTGCGGGCTGCTTCGCGGAAGCCTTGCTTCGCACACAATTCAAACGACATGGCATCGGAGTCAACCGCGTGGAATGAACCATCGTACACCCTTACTTTCAGGTTGTCAACCGGGTAAGAAGCCAGCACACCGGTGCCCATGGATGTTTCAAAGCCTTTCTGAATAGCCGGTACAAATTCGCGGGGAATTGAACCACCAAACAGGTCGTTGACGAACTGATAGTTTTTGTCGGGGTTTTCAGTTTTCCACTCAGCGTCCACTGGTCCTAATTCAAAATGGATGTCGGCAAATTTACCACGGCCACCCGTTTGCTTCTTCAACGTTTCGCGGTGAGCAACCGTTTGGTTGAACGCTTCTTTATAAGCCACCTGGGGCGCACCCTGGTTTACTTCCACTTTGAACTCACGACGCATACGGTCAATGATGATCTCAAGGTGCAATTCACCCATACCCCGAAGAATAGTCTGGCCGGTTTCTTCGTCGGTGTTTACACGCAGCGTCGGATCTTCTTCCACCAGCTTCGCAATGGCCATACCCATTTTATCCACGTCGGCCTGTGTTTTTGGCTCAACGGCAATGGCGATCACCGGCTCGGGGATAAACATATTTTCCAGTGTGATCGGATGATCTTCGTGGCAGAGTGTATCACCGGTTTTGATTTCCTTGAAACCAACGGCCGCACCAATATCACCGGCTTCGATAAAATCAATCGGGTTTTGCTTGTTGGCAAACATCTTCATGATACGGGAGATACGCTCTTTTTTACCGCTGCGCACGTTCAGCACGTACGAGCCGGCATCGAGCTTACCCGAATACACCCGGAAGAAGGCCAGGCGGCCAACGAACGGATCGGTCATGATCTTAAAGGCCAGGGCAGCAAACGGCTCTTTTGCATCGGGCTTGCGGGTTAACTCTTCACCAGTGTTCGGATCGGTACCTTTTACGGCTTCGATATCTACCGGCGAAGGCAGGTAACGGCAAACAGCATCCAGGGCGGTCTGCACACCTTTATTTTTGAACGAAGAACCACACATCATCGGCACAATGCTCAGGTCAATGGTGGCTTTCCGTACGGCTTCGTGAATTTCGTCTTCGGTGATGGTGTTGGGATCGTCGAAGAACTTCTCCATCAGCTTGTCGTCGTATTCGGCAACAGCTTCTACCAGGTTCGCTCTCCACTCGTTGGCCTCTTCTACCATGTCAGCCGGAATGTCAATTTCGTCGAAGGTCATTCCTTCTGTTTCCATGTGCCAGATGATGCCTTTCATTTTGATAAGGTCAACCACACCTTTGAAATCGTCTTCCGCACCGATGGGAAGCTGCAGCGGAACGGCTTTCGAACCCAGCATTTCCTTTACCTGGTTTACCACCATCAGGAAGTCGGCACCCGAGCGGTCCATTTTGTTCACAAAACCAATCCGCGGAACATTGTAGCGGTTGGCCTGGCGCCAAACGGTTTCCGACTGCGGCTCTACACCATCAACGGCAGAGAACAAGGCAATGAGGCCATCGAGTACACGCATGGAGCGCTCCACCTCTACGGTAAAGTCCACGTGACCCGGCGTATCAATAATGTTGAAAGAATATTTTTTTGTATCGGGAGTTGCTTTGCCCAGCACTGTCGGAAAGTTCCACTGGCAGCTTACCGCCGCAGAGGTAATCGTAATGCCCCGCTCCTTTTCCTGCTCCATCCAGTCGGTTGTAGCAGCACCGTCATGCACTTCACCAATCTTATGGATCATGCCGGTATAGCGCAAAATACGCTCTGTAGTGGTCGTCTTACCCGCATCAATGTGGGCGGCGATACCAAAGTTGCGTTGAAATCTTAAGTCTGCCATGATAGAATTAAATTGAATTTGGAGCGCAAAGGTAAGCGTTTGGGCCAGAAATATGCGAAAATGAAAGGCGCAAATCGTTAACCCAAGATTAAATCCGGTTCAATGCAACCGGAGGCCGGACGGCCTTTGCAAGGGCCCTTGCAAAACCGGTGAAGGCAGCACCGGGGCTACATTGCAGTAAACCAACCGGGAGCGGCCAAACCAACGGCTCTTCTACACCCGTTGCCGCCGCCGGCCGGCTGTTGCTTACCGCCCGACCGCATCGTTGAAGCGGTGCTCTTTCCGCCTTTTGCCTGGCAAATATTCCGGCTTTTTTCTGACAGCATACGATCGGTGTTATTCAATCGTTTGTTCGGCCAAAGGACCGGCTGCAGCCGTGGGTTGATAGCTCCCTTAATTCACAGATTATGAAGGTTGCCGTACCGGCATTCATTGCAAAAAATAGCGGTGCACAATTTTTGCAGGTAATGTATCATTCGTAATTTCAATACGGAATTTATTAACCCCTTACTTAAACCCATTAAACATGGCAAAAGCAACAAAGAAAGCCGCCGCTAAAAAAAGCAGCGCTTCGTCGAAAGGTGCCGCGAAAAAAGGCAGTGCGGCTTCGAAGGCTTCGTCCAAAGGCGCCGCCAAAAAAGGCGCCACCAAATCGGCATCGAAAGGTGCTTCGTCCAAAGGCTCTTCATCCAAAGGAGCATCCTCAAAAGCAGCCGCCAAAAAAGGTGGCGCAGCCGGCAAAACTGCTGCAAAGAAAGGCAGCGCTTCGTCTAAAACAGCGTCGAAAAAAGGCAGTGCATCTAGCAAAGGTGCGGCCAAAAAAGGCAGTGCCTCTTCCAAAGTGGCGGCCGCTAAGAAAGGCAGTGCTTCGTCGAAAGCTTCGTCAAAATCTGCCGCTAAAGGCGCAGCCAAAAAAAGCAGCGCTTCCTCGAAAGGTGCCGCTAAAAAAGGCAGTGCGGCTTCAAAGGCTTCGTCCAAAGGCGCGGCAAAGAAAAGCAGCGCAGCATCGAAAGGAGCAGCAAAGAAAGTTAGTGCTTCTACCAAAGGTGTAGCCGGAAAAGGCGCCAGTCGCTCCGGTGGTGGCGGTGCCGCCAAAAGGAGCAGCGCACCGTCTAAAAGCATGGCGTCGAGAGGCGGCATGAGCAAGGGCAGCGCAGCCAAACCGGCCGCTAAAAGCAGCGGTGGTGGTCGCAGTGCCACCCGCAGCGGTGGTTCGTCGGCATCCCGCAGCGGCGGCAGCCCGGCTTCCAAAAGCAGCGCCACGAAAGGGCTGGCTTCGGCATCAAAAAGCACCCGCAGCAGTGCGGCAGCAAAAGGCGGACGTTCATCGGGCGGTGGTAGCCGTTCCGGCAGCAGCCGCAGCACCAGTAACCGCGGTGGAGGCAGCAGCAGCGACAATGCCGCAGCCGTACCCGATACAACGGCTATGACCGGAAGCGGAAGCTACGAGGGCGCCGATTTTTCTACCGGCTCGCAAACACCCGAAAACGTCACCTCTCCCACAACGGCCGATGCCGCAGCGAGCGGCGAAGAAGGCGGAGGGATCGGAAACGGCGGACAAGGGACCGACAACGGCAACGCCGGATCCTAATAAGCACCGGCCAATGTCAGCATAAAAAAATATCCCGCTTTTGGCGGGATATTTTCGTTTTATACAGTGTCGTCAGATTATACCTTAAAGTGAGCGAACGCTTTGTTGGCTTCGGCCATACGATGCGTATCTTCTTTCTTTTTGTAGGCGGCACCTTCGCCTTTGGCGGCAGCCACAATCTCGTTGGCCAGTTTGTCGGCCATGCTGCGGCCGTTGCGTTCGCGGCTATAGCGAATCAACCATTTAATGCTCAGCGAAATTTTGCGGTCGGGGCGCACCTCCGAAGGAATCTGGAAGGTGGCACCACCAATGCGGCGGCTACGCACTTCCACAGCCGGGGTTACATTGGCCAGCGCCTTGCGCCAGATGTCGTATCCCTCTTCGCCGGTTTGTTTCGAAACTTTGTCAATGGCGTTGTAGAAAATATCAAAGGCAACGCTCTTTTTTCCTTCCCACATAATGTTGTTTACAAAACGGGTCACCAGTTTATCGCTGTAACGGGGATCCGGAGCAAGGGGAAGCTTTTTGGCTTGTGCTTTACGCATTTGTTCTTAATTTTTAATAGCCCCGCGGCGGCAGACTGTCTTCAAGCTTTAAAACTTTACTCTGTACCGCGGTTGTGTTAGGGAGAAAAATTATTTCTTTTTGGCAGGAGCGGCGCCTTTTGCACCGGCTTTTTCCTTTTTGGTACCGTACTTGGAGCGGCTTTGCTTACGGTCTTTTACACCGGCCGTATCCAGCGAGCCGCGTACAATGTGGTAACGTACACCCGGAAGATCCTTCACACGACCGCCGCGAATCAGCACAATGGAGTGCTCCTGCAGGTTGTGGCCTTCACCGGGGATGTAAGCAATCACCTCCACCTTGTTGGTCAGGCGCACTTTGGCCACCTTGCGAAGGGCAGAGTTTGGCTTTTTGGGCGTTGTGGTATAAACGCGGGTACAAACACCGCGGCGTTGCGGGCAGGCATCCAGTGCTCTTGATTTGCTCTTTGCACGAATGATTTCTCTTCCTTTACGTACTAATTGTTGTATAGTAGGCATTACAAACCTTAAATTTTGGGACGGCGAAGGTAGGGGAAAAATGACGAAGAGGAAAAGGCCCCGATAAAAAATTTATGATTTTAGATGTTTATTGGCAATCGCCGCAGCAAATGAACAATGTGGAAGGCAAAGATGCCCGGCAAAGATCGGCGGCATTTCCGAAAACACCGGAGTCTGCATTTACTTTTGACCAACGATGGCAAACTGGGTTTTTCTCCACGATGGGTTTCGGGCCGAAGAGGCGGCAATGGTGCATTTCCGCGACTTGTCGTTTCAAAGAGGCTACGGCGTTTTTGATTTTTTCCGCCTGGTAAACGATACGCCATTGTTTCTCGACGACCACCTCGACCGGTTCTTTTTCTCGGCCACCGGGCTGCACCTCACCGTTCCGTTCGACCGTGCCGGCCTGAAGGATATCATTGTCGAACTGGTGCGAAAGAATAACCGCCCCGGTACCGGCATACGGCTCAGCCTTACCGGTGGCGTGTCGGATGACGGCTTCTCCATTGGCCAGCCGGCGCTGGTGGTATCGCAGCATTCTTTTCCTTCACCTACCCATGCGCAAACCGGGCAGGGCATCCGGCTTTTATCCTATGGTTACCAGCGCCAGTTACCGCACCTGAAAACAATTGATTACCTCACCGCCATCTGGCTGCAGCCTCTGCGCAAAGAAAAAGGCGCCGACGACCTTCTTTATCACCACAATGGTTTTATCAGCGAAAGCCCCCGCAGCAATTTTTTCCTCGTAAAAAACAACCATACCCTTGTGACGCCGGCCGACGGCGTGCTGGCCGGTATTACCCGAAAAAAACTGCTGCAGGTGGCCGCCAAACATTTCCGGGTGGAAGAACGCCCCATTTCCTTCAGCGAGCTGGCCGAAGCCAAAGAGGCCTTTTTAACCAGCACCACCAAACAAATTCTTCCTGTTTCGCAAGTGGATCGTTTTTGTTTTTCAAAGCCGGAGGTCGCGCCGTTCCTGTTGGAAAAGTTTCGCGAAGCTTATTTATAAGGGCGTCAACACAAAAAAGGCCGGGCCCCGCATCTTCTATCATTCACAAAGGCCGCCAGCCAATGGCCTCTCCTTTCGCTTACGGCACAAAATTTTTAGAACGTAGAGAAAACAAAGATTATGGCAGAAAACAGAATGCCCCCCGGGCCCGAAAGGGACATGACAAATAACCGGCTGGAAGGACGCTCAACAATTCCGGGCGATTTGCCCGATAGCCCCGAAGACCAGGAAAAGCTGAAAGGCGTGGAAACAACGATTGACCTACCCGATGTAAAAGACATTCCCGGGCAGGAATTTGTAAACGTGCCGGCCATTGGCGAAATGGCCGATACCACGATTTCTTCGGCCGACGAGGAGGGCGAAAGCGTATTTGGCTCCGATCAAAATGTGTCCGCGGCACCCGGCTCGGCCGATTTTGATGTGCGGCCCGACGAACGGGAGGCGTTGCGGGACACCACCTATATGCCTACCCGCGACGAAGACCGCCTGCGGCAGGCCCGTATGGACAATGTGGACTTTCAGGGTGAGCCGCTGAACGAAGCCGGGTTTGGCGAAGGCCAGTCGCTATCGGGCAGCGACCTTGACATAGATGCCGCCGATGCCGACGAAAAAGCGGATGCGATGGGGCAGGGCGATGAGGAAAATCAGCACTTCAGCGAAAGCGATACGGATACCACGCAGCCAAATGAGAACCGGACAGGGGCGTGAGTGGTTGGTTGTTTAGTTGATTGGTTGAATAGTTGAGCGGCAGTGGGGTGGTAATTTTTGCAGGCAGAATGTCAAACTATACAAAAAATGCTGAAAATTTTTCAGCATTTTTTGTTTGGTATTCTCCTTGAAAAAAACAAGCGTAAACATTATTCAACCAAACTAAAACGGAGGTATTTATGTCAATGACAAAATGGAACAACGGCCAAAGCATGACGAACCTCTTCGACGATTTCTTTTCCAGAGATCTGTGGAACTGGGGTTTGGCCAACAATTCATCCACCAACACCACCATCCCGGCCGTAAACATTAAAGAAACGGCGGAAGGCTTTGTGGTGGAGATGGCCGCGCCGGGCATGCGGAAAGAAGATTTTCGCGTGGAACTCGACGGCAACAACCTGACTATTGGCAGCGAAATGCGGCAGGAAAATGAGATGAAAGAAGGCGAGCGCTACACCCGCCGCGAGTTCAGCTACCAAAGCTTCCAGCGCAGCTTTACCCTGCCAAAGAATGTGGTGGATGTGGACCAGATCAATGCCCGATACGAGAACGGTGTGCTGCACCTGCTTATCCCGAAACGGGAAGAAGCCAAGCAAAAGCCACCGCGAATGATCGAAATTAAATAACAAAAAACCCTCGCCGGTCGCGAGGGTTTTTTGTTTGCTCAAAAGGCTGTGCTACCGGGCTATCACCAGCTTCTCCACGGCAGTCTTGTTACCAATGTAGATGTGCAGGAAGTACAATCCTTGCGGCAAGCCACCCAGGTCAATTGGCTTCACCACCTGCCCAATTATGTTTTCAGGCGTGCTTTGATAAACCACTTTTCCTCCGGCGGTTGTTGCCTTGAACGACACGGTGCGGCGTTGTGTCAGTTTCAGCCGCACGTTCACCAAACCGGTAGATGGGTTGGGCGATACCGTCAGCACTTCCACGGCATCTATCTGCGGCAGGGCGGTGGTGATGCAGGCCACTTTTACCGTATCGGACCGAACTGTTTGCGGCGAGGCGCAGGCTATGCCCGATGTCATTTGCGCATACACTTCAGCGCCGTTCACCACGTTCGAAAGCGTGATGCTGGCGCCGCTGCCCTGCAGCACACCATTCAGGTACCATTGGTATTGGGGATTGGTACCGCCGCCCGACGGTGTGGCTGTAAACTGCAGCCTGTTATCGGGGCAGCCACTGTAGGCAATAGATACCGATGGCGTCACGGAAGCCTGTGGCCGGAGGGTTCGTGTTAACGTTGACTGGCAACCATTGGTGCCGGTGCCGGTAAGCGTGTAGGTGGTGACGGCTGTTGGCGAAGCAATCACGGATGGGCCGGTTGTCGTGTTCAGCCCGGTGGCTGGCGACCAGGCGTAAGCGGCGGCACCGCTGGCGGTGAGTGTAAGCGACGCACCGGCGCAGAAACTAGTGTCGGCCGGCGAAATGGTCAATAGCGGCGATACCAACACGCCCACCTGCGCTGTGGCTGTAGCCGAACAACCGTTTTTGGTGCCCGTAACAGTATAGCGCACAGCACCGGTGCTGGCCGGCTTTACCCTGATGGAGGCGCTGGTGCTGTCACCAATGCCTTCGCCACGCCATAAATAGGTGTCAGCGCCAAAGCCGCGAAGCGTTACCGAATCGCCCTGGCAAATGAAATCCCTTTCGGAGAATCCGCTGACCTGCGGCACCATATTAACCACGATTTGCTGGCTGGACGTGGCCGTGCCGCACACATTGGTGGCGGTGACGGTGTAGGTGCCGGCGGAATAAACCTCGTTGGTGGTAGTAGCACCACCGGTGCCCTGGTTCCAGGAATAAGTGCAGTTGGTGCAGCCCGGGCTCAGCACCGTGAGCGTTACCTTGGTGCCGGCACAAACTGTAGTGCCCGGCGAAGCGGTAATCACTGGTGTGGCGGGCTTTGTCAGCCCGGCAACAATCGTGAACGGTACCGACGCGAGGTTGTTGTTTTCGTCGGTTTCCACCACGGCATTGCTGCCATCGGCCACCACGAACAAGCGGTAGTTACCGGGTGTGGTGGTGCAGGCGATGAGTAATTCTTTTTGCAGGCTGCCGGTATTTTCGCCGGCCTTCAGTCCACCCACTGTTACCGTGCCAAGCAGCGTATCGCCGCTGATGCCCGGCGTCAGGTTGGCATCAGCCGAAAGGTAAAGGTGCACTTTATGGCCCCCGGCATCGCCGCCGGCGGCATTGTTAGCTTCGGTAAACGAAACGGTTATTTTGTTGCCGGTGCCCACCGGTGCCGGCGCCACCGCCTGTGCAGCGATGGTGAGGTCGGGTAAGGGCCCGGCGTAAAGGGCACCACCGCCGCCACCGCTAAAGCTCTTTACGTAAAACTCGCTGAGGTGGATGGTATCCTGCTGCAGGTAGCGCCAGGTTTTGAGCGATGCCAATGCATCGTTTTTGTAACGGACAAAATTGGCTGCCGTTACCGACAGGTCAAATGGATTGTTGGTGCCGCCGACCTTAAAGAAATCCATATCCTCATGTTTTGTCAGCGCCGGGTTAGAACCTTTGGTATCGTTGAAATCGGCCGTCGTGTAAGGGAAACGAATGAGGATGCTATCGCCGATGGTGGCAACCGATTTTACATTCCAGTAGCGGTTCATGACATACCAGGGTTTACCACCGGTATTGTAGGCCGCTGCGGTAAGATTTGTTCCAAAACCAGAACCATAGTTGGGCGAGGTAAATACTTTCAGCTCAAAGCTGCCATCGCCTACTTTGCCGATATTTTTTCCTTCTTTTTTAATGGAAAGCAGGTACCGGCAGTCGGCAAAATAATGCGTCCAGCCAAGGGTATCGGTAACTTCTTTATTCGCCGTGAGCGAATCGTTGGCCGAAGCCAGCAAGCCAGTATAAAGCAATTGCCCGTTATACTCATATGCACCCAGGTCAATCTTGGCACCATAACGGCGATTGTTGCCGGCCATGTCTATTGCAAGTTGACTGGCGTCGTTATCACCCGCATCAATGGTGGGGGAACAAACCGTGGGCTGCAGGCCGTCGTCGGCCGTAAACCAGATGCCATCGGCCCCGGCCGGCACCTTTTCATTGCTATACGAAACGCTGCCAGGCGATACCATCCCGCCTCCGTAATAGTAGATAGGCGCCGTGCTGGAAGCCGTATGGTGAATGCGCATCTCCACTTTACCATCAGAAGGTGTATAACCGTTTTTCGGGAAGTAGATATCGGCATACGGTAATTGGCCGTTTGGTCCGCCATCACCATTACCGGTAAAAATGCAGTTGCCAATCAGCGGTCCAATACCACTGCCCTGCCAGGAATAAGCGGTGGCATAAATGCCGGCGCCTACCCAACCTCCTTCAATGCGGTTGCTGGCGAACGTGCAGTTGGTGATAGCGCCGGCCGGGTTGTTTTCCAGGAGCAAACCGCCGCCCTGCTGTGCCCTGTTGCCGGTGAATACGCAGTTGGCGAACGAATAACCGCTGACGGTAATATAGGCGCCGCCGCCAATACTACCGATGTTTCGGTCAAATACGGTATTGGTTACCGTATGCACCGGGCCATTGTACCCGGCATATAGGCCGCCGCCCCACCCGGCTTTGTTGCGCTGAAAAACCGTGGACGAAATGTGACTATGAAACACGGCCTGCAACAGAAGGCCACCGCCATTGTTATGCGCCGTATTGTTGTAAAAACGGCTGTTGGCCACCGTCAGTTTTTGCACATACTCTGCCCACAAGCCGCTGTTGTTCGCGGACGCAGGCTGGTTGCCGTTATTGGCGTCGCGAAACACCAGTCCATCCAGCGTCACCGAATCGGCATAGATGACCTTCATCAGCCCAAAACTGTTGTCGGTGCTGTCGCCATCCACGCCAATGTCGCCGGAAAGAACAGAGGGTGTCTTTTCAACATCCTGCTTGCCGGTGGCCGGCGAAAAACTGCCAGAAATCACGGCATTGCGGTTCAGAAAAAAAGAACTGTCGCGGGCTGTACCAGCCGGCTTGTACACGCCGGCAGCCAGTTTTATGGTATCGGCGCAGGCATTGGCCAGCGCATCCTGCAGACGACTATAAGCTAATGACCACGACTGGCCGTTGCCGGCGACGGCTTTGGCCGCATCTACATATACGGTAGGTGCTGCCGGTACAGGCGTGGACTGAAATTCGTAAGCGCCGCGGTCAACAGCACCTCCTACCGTGCGGTTTTTCAGAGCAATGTCGGTAGGCTCGGCTACAACGGAGTTATCGCCGCTGTTGAGAGCCGGGCTGCAATCGCAAAGCTGCAGGCCATCGTCGGCGGTAAACCAGGTGCTGTCGTTGCCGATGGGGCTTTCCAGGCGTTTTAGCCGCGGATCCACACCGGTGGTATTATTGCCCAACGAACCGGCGTTGTAAAATTCAAACATCGAATGCCGAATGACCGGCATTGCCCCCGCGGCATTTACAATGTCCATCCTTGATTTCAGTGCATTGTGATCCGCCGTGGCGGCCCTGAAATTTTTCCAGAAAATGGAATTATAGATTTCGGGGTGCGAGGCCGCATCGTTGTTGATAACCCCGGCCTGGCCGCTAATGCTGTTCACCACGATGCAGTTGCGAAGCACAGGGCTACTGGCAATATTCTGCATAAAAGAGCCGGTTCGGCCCCAGCCGACATAGGCCGCTTCCGGTGCATTGCTGCCATTGTTGATACAATTGGTCAGTTCCATATGGCTGCCGTTAGTATTGTAAAATGTATTGTTGGAGCGGCTGAAAACACAACGGACAAAGCGGGCCTTCGATGCTTCGTTAAACGCCACACCGCCGCGTTCGGAGATGCCGTTGTAAAACTGGCAATCGTAAAAAGAAGGGGCGCTCTGCTGATTTTTCATCATGCCACTGGTATGCGAACCGACCGAAGACCAGACACTGTCGCGAAAAACACAGTGACGAAAAACAGGTTCGGCCAGTACGTTGCGCATGACGGAGGTGTGGCCACTGGCAAAGTTTTGCAGAAACTGTACGGCCCGGAAGGCCGGCCTGCTCCCAACAATGTGCAGGGCCGCCGAGCGGTTGCCGCTGAATACACAACTATCAAACTGCGCATCGGTACCGGAAATGATTAGCACCCGGCCAAACTCGTAGGTAATGCCGGTTTCATTGGCCAGGGTGTTGTTGCGGAACTCGCAATGGCGAAATGCTGTTTGCCCGCTGTTTTGCAAGAAGACAAAATCAAGGCGGTAACTGGTGGGCGACGAATTGTTATTAAAACGGCAGTGAAGAAATTGGGGACGTTTGTTGTGACGGCCCCAAAAAAGCCTTGCCTGATTACCGGTAAACAACACATTGCTGATAACAGGATTGTTGCAGTGGCTATATATGACCGCCCCGTATTCGTAATGATAGGTATAGCGGCCCGTATTCGTCACCGTAAATCCATCCACAACAGATGTGCTGTCGAGGTTTTGACCGCGGATAACGATCTCGCCCCTTTCGCCGTCGGGCTGCAGGCCGTCAACAATTGACGGATGAAGCGTGAAGTTGCGGGCACTATTTCCCGGATTACCCGTAGCCGGATAACCGCCCCAGACGATACGCTTGTTTTCGAACCAGTACGGTTGTGGGGTGCTGCTTTTCCAGGGCGAATAAGTACCCGCTGCCACTTTAATGGTATCGCTGCAGGCCTGCAACGCTTTGTGCAGATCGGTGAAGGCATTGGCCCAACTGCTGCCGTCGTTGGCACCGGTGGCGGCCGCATTTACATACAACAGTTTTGGAACCAGCCCAAGATTTTGCTGCGTTTCGTAAGCGCCGATATCCACCTTGTTTTCAAATACCCTTGGCGCACCTTTAATGTCAGTGGCAATGCCGGCCGCATCGGACGTAGAACCGGCGTTGATGGCTGGCGAACAGGGGTTTTGCAGGGTAAAGCCGTCATCGCCGGTAAAATAAAAACCATCGGCGCCAGCCAACGCAGCGGTGTCGCGGAATTTTGGCGACTGGCCCAGCAGCAGTTCCGTACCGTTGTTGCGCACCTGGGTAAGGCTGTGGTGAAAGGCGGCCGTTGCCCCATCGAGCTGTATTTCTGTGGAGTCAAGCGAAGTGCTTTGCCAGGAGGCGTTGTACACGGCGTTGTAATAAAGAATTGAGTTGGTGAACGAAACCTCGCTGCCACCAGCCGCCAGGCCCAGTCCCCGGGTCAGCGTGTTGCCGGCGATGGTACTGTTTCGGAATGCCACCTTGCTTCCCGCCACGTGCAGCAGCGATTCGCCGCCGTTTTTTGCCGCCAGCAGGTTGGTAAACCGCACGTCGCTTCCGTTTTGAATGACGATGCTGCTTTTCCAGGGGCTCTGCGCCGTGACAATACAGTTTTCAAACACTGGTTTAGCGTTGTACACGGAAATAGCCGATCCTTCGGCCGCCTCGCTGTTGAGGCGAAACACGGTGTTGCGAACGGTGATGTTAGCCCCGTTTTCGATGCTGATGCCGCCGCCGCGGGATTGCTCGGCCGACGATCCATAATAGTTGCCGCCTTTCTGTATTACAAAGCCATCCACGGTGCAATCGTTCATTGTGCCGGAGGCAAAGATTGTATGGTAATCGAAATTTGTGCTGGCGGCCGACGGTGCACCTACAAGGACAGTGGGGTTTTGCGCCCAGGCCCGCTGCGCATCGGTGGGATTGCCGCTATCGGGATAGCCACCGAGCAGAGTAATAGAATCCACCAGCGTGAGCCCATTGGTTTGTGCTGTGCCGTTGTAATAGGTGCCTTTAGCCGCTTTTATCGTGTCTCCGGCCGTAGCCAGGTTTATGGCGCTTCGCATGTCAAAAAGCGCATTGGCCCAGGAGGCACCGGAGCCG
Source organism: uncultured Flavisolibacter sp. (assembly GCA_965365435.1). Lineage (GTDB taxonomy): Bacteria > Bacteroidota > Bacteroidia > Chitinophagales > Chitinophagaceae > Flavisolibacter. The sequence goes on along the minus strand of CBDUBQ010000006.1, from coordinate 140,527 downwards.
TTGGTGCCTACAGGGTTCGGCTTTACATAAATGACGTGCCCGTTGGCCGGCGATGTTTTCGGCACAATGCGGATGGGATAGTCTTCTGTTTCGGCATTTTGGTCGGGGTAACAACCGTCGAAAATTTCGGCTGATGCGGAATAGATAATCCGAAGGCGGATAGTGCCGGTTTTTGCCCGGAAGGGCACTTTAATAAAACCACTGTAAACATTGGCAGTGGGCGCCAGCAGCAGTACGTGTTCGCCCCGTCCGCCAAAATTGCCGCCCTGGTCGAAGTCAATAAAGCAATGCACATAGTTGGCGATAGGGCCGGTGCCGGCCGTTACGCGGATGGGCAGCCAGGAGCCCTGCGGCAGGTCCATTGCCGACATCGAGTCAACATAGCTGGTGTAATTGGTGGGGCCGCAGGTGCTGCTTTTTGACAGACTGCCAAACTCCACTTTGCTGATGCGGTACGCCGGGTTGCAGGCATAACCGAAAGGCTTGCAATAGCAATCGTTGTAGGTTTTGGTAACAATCCGGAGGCTGCTGGAATAGGCAGAGTCGCCGGCGTTGCATTTTACCTTGCGCCGGTACCAGCGCGACGTGGTCTGCCAAAGGTTAAAAAGGCCCTCCTGGCTATAACCCGCAAGGGTGGTCCAGGTAGCGTTATCCGTGGAGGCTTCCCATTGGTAGGTAAACCCTGTACCAGTAGAGCCACCGGCCACGCTAATAGCAATGGCCTGCGTGGCGCAGACACTGTCGGCAAGGGCTGTGAGTGTGCCGCCGTTGAGCGGCGCAGCGCAGGGCTGTGAAAATGCGGGCAGGGAAAAGCCAATGGCAATCAACCAAAGGATAACGGACAGTAAAAACTTTCTCACACGAAGTAGTTCTGGGGTTAATCAGAGGGGATAAACATAATAAATTTCCGGAAAGGCTGAGTGGGCGGGTAAAACAATCATGTAGAAGGGCGGTGACACAGAAGCCTGCGTTGCCGCCAGCTATAACTGCACCTGCAGCCCTTCCCAGGCCATATCACAAGTAAACGCATACGAGGCAGCCGATTCCTGCAGCCGGGCCAGCAGCAGGTCAAGAGCGGCATCGGTGCGGGAAGGATCGTGGTGGGTAAGCAAGAGGTGCTTTACCCGGGTAAGGTGGGCAAAACGCATGGCGTCGGGCAGGGAGGTATGTCCCCAGCCCACCCGGGCTTCATATTCTTCGGCCGTGTACTGGGCATCGTGCAGCAGCAAGTCAGCATTCAGGGCCAGGTCGCTGCCCGAAAGCCACCGCAGATCGGGCAGCAAACCGCTGCGGCCAAGCGAGGGCTCGTGGTCAGGGAGATAGGCCAGCGAAGAAGCGCCGTGATTGATGCGGTAACCCACCGTAGGCCCCGGGTGAATCACGTACCGCGACTGAATGGTGAAGGGCCCGATCTCAAAGCTGTTGTCTTCCACCTCGTGCAGCACCAGCTTGCAACTGAGATTGCGGAAATAAACGGGAAAAAGCGGTGGTGAAAAATACTTCCCCAACCGGGCCCGCAGGCTTTGCGATTTGCTGGCCGGACCCCAGATGTGAATCTCCGCCGCGGGATCGAACAAAGGGCGGAAAAATCCCAGGCCCTGTATGTGGTCCATGTGCAGGTGGGTCAGCAAAATGTCCACCCGGTTGTGCAAAAAAGGCTGCGTGGTATCTACATTATGCATGCCGCTGCCTGCGTCCAGAATCAGGCGCCAGCCATCGGCCGCCACCTCCACACAGGAGGTGTTGCCTCCGTACTTTTTGGTAGCCGGATTGGTGGTGGGTATAGAACCCCGCACGCCATGTAAGGTGATGTTCATTCTTCGGATGGCCTCCAGAATATAGCAACCGCTCCCAAAAAAGCACCGGCGCGGCCAATGATGGGATATGATGTCACCGAAATCCGTTCCGACTTGCCCTGCAGGCTCTCGATCCAAAATGTTTTATGATAGGGCAACTGGTTCCGCAGCGTTTTTACCAGCGGCAGTTCACCGGCCGGCAGCGGCTCACCCAAATCGTTTTTGTTCTTAAAGATGGTTCCCCATTCTTCCACCGCCATTTCGCCGGTGTCTTCGTAGCGCCGGCCCAAAATTTCTTCGGCCGGTTCGTTGTAAAAAAGCAGATTGCCCGCCGTATCGGTGATGAACACCGGGATGGCCAGGCAATCCGCAATTTGTCGGTTTAAAATAATCTCGATGGCATATGACATGGTTCGGCGAGTGTCTGGTGGAAGAATCAGCAGCAAGCGCCACCAAATGTAAAAATTCCGGGTTGAATTTGCCGGCCCGAAAAATAGCGGCAGGCGCATGGGCTGCGATTGGCCGAAAGCAGCGCCATTATTCGCCGGTGACTTTGTCCTTCACCTTGCCAAAGATGCTCCGGTCTTTAACCTTGCGTTCGCCGGTTTCGCCATCTATTTTGATCTTTTTGTCACGGGTTTTGATTTTTACATCACCGTCCTCATCCACCTTTTTTTCGTAACCGTCGGTTTCCACCTTAAACTCGCCTCCTTCGGCCTTCAGCTTGGTGTCGCCGTCTTTGTACTTGTACTCCTCGCCTTCCCATTTTTCCTTGCTGTTAGCGTCTTTGATCTTGTACTCCTCGCCGTCAATCTTGATCTTGGTGTCACCATCGGTGTACACATAAATACCTTTACCCATCGGTTCCAGATGGCCGTTCACCTTTTCGCCGGTGAGGCCATAGAACGTGTCTTTTTCCTTCGTGTCCACGTACAATAAAACCGGCCTGCCGGTTTCTTTATTCACCATACGGCCTTCGTCGTCTTTCACAATAGTGACTTCTTCGCCCGATGCCAGGTTGAGAAAACGGCCTTCGTTGCTGCTGCAGGCGCTAAGGCCAATGACCACCGCCGCGGCGGCGCTAAAAACAATGCTTGTTTTCATATGATCGTTTTTTTGTTCGACCAAACAAAAACAATTTTCAAACCAAAAGCTGATCATTCCCCAATCCGGGGCACCCCGAAGTTGTCGGTGATCAACCGCATTCAAAACCTTTGCACCAGGCGAAGCCGTTTTTCCACACAAGCCACAATCTCATCAACAGCTATGTTTTTCATGCACTTAAAATGGCCCTGAGGGCATTTGTGCCGGCCGATCTTGGTACAGGGCCGGCACCACAGTTTGTGTACCTGCACATCATCGGAAGGCGGCGGGACCCGCTGTAGAAAATTGTGGCCGTAATACGGAACCATCCCAAACGATGGCGTTGTGCTGCCCCAGATAGCAATCACTTGTTTGCGCAGAGCGGCGGCAATGTGCATTAACCCGGTATCGTGGGCAATCACCACCTTCGACTGGCGCACCAGGTCGGCGCTTTCGTGCAAGGAAAACTTGCCGCAGGCATTGTACACTTTGATGGGATCTACAGACGCGATGGCCTCGCCTTCTTCCCGTTCTTCTTTGGCGCCTAATAAAATAATGGGATGGTTGATCTGGCTGCAAAGCTCCTGCAGCTTGTGCACCGGTAATTTTTTAGTGTAAAAGGAGGCGCCGATAACGATGGAAATAAAACCGGCATGATGCGATGCGGGTATATCGCTCAGCGGAACTTTTTGATTTTCGGGAATAAAATAATCCATTCCCTCCCCATCGTTCTTTACACCGAAAGAAGCCACCGTTTGGAGATAGCGGTCAATGATGTGCAGCTTCGGCATCACGTTCCACTTCAGCTTTACGAAGATGAGCTTTTCGACATTAAGCTTGTTGAACGAGAAGGCCGGAACCTTCAATGCTTTTTTTACCCGAAGCGTTCGCAGGTTGTGATGCAGATCAATAATGTAGTCGAAACGTTCGGCCTTTAATTCTTCGATCATTTGGTCCCAATGGGCCTGCAGCAAATGAAATTTATCAATGTAAGGATTGGGTTCCATCACCATCTTAAACTGCGGCTTGATGAGGTAATGAACCACCGCACCCGGCACCTGTTTTTTCAGGCAACGGACAACGGGAGTGGTGAGCACAATATCACCGATGGAAGAAAAGCGGATGATAAGGAATTTTCTCGCTTGCACAGCCTCCTGTCCCCCGGTGGGGGAAGTTAGGTCGTTGTTGCTGTTTTTTTCATCAACCATAACTCAAATGAACGACATTATAAAAAATGAGCGTAGTCTTTTGTGACGCCTGCAAAGGTGCTTGTTCTTATTTCTTCCACACGTAAAGGCTGTGCTAAGAACTGGCAGAAAAGAAAAGGATTGACCCACCTACGTCTTCCCTTTAGTGGGACAGGGGGCCGCTTACCGCTCTACGTAGTTAAGGTCTTTATGGAATGTTTCTTTGGTAAAAATGGCGGCAACGATGGTGATGGCCATAATGATCGCAGCCGTCATCCAGCCGCCGGTGTAATAATCGGTGGCGCCGCGCAGTCCCTTAAACAACGGCAGTATCAGCACGGTCAGCATTCCCCTGACCATATTGGGAATGGTGGTGGCCGCAGTGGCCCGGAGATTGGTGCCAAACTGCTCGGCCGCCATGGTAACAAAAATGGCCCAAAACCCGGTGCCGAAGCCAAGCCCGGCGCAAATCCAGTACATTTTATCGGCGCTGCCATTCCACTGAATGGTAAAGTACAGCACCATAAACACTGCGGTGATGGCATAAAAAAGAAACAACGCTTTTTTCCGGCTTCGGAAGCGCTGGCTTACCAGGCCTATCAGGATATCGCCAATAGAGATGGCGGCATAGGCGTACATAATAGCCTTGCCGGGGTCCACCCGTTCGGTGATGCCCATGGCTTCGGCAAACTCACCGGAAAAGGTCACCAGCACGCCAATTACAAACCAGGTGGGCAGGCCTATGAGGATGCCCAAAAAGTATCGCCGGAAGCGGTCGCCGTTATTGAAGAACATCAGCAGGTTTCCACGTTGCACATCCATTTTTTGCGTGTCGCTGAACATACCCGATTCAAAAACCGAAATTCTTAGCACCAGCAGCAGCAAGCCCAGTCCGCCACCAATGAAATAACAGGTGCGCCAGTCGAAATTTTCTTTCATGACAAAAGCCACCACGGCGCCGGTTAGGCCAATACCTGCCACCATCGAAGTGGCCACCCCTCTTTTTTCCTTTGGCGTCAGTTCCGACACGAGGGTGATGCCGGCGCCTAACTCGCCCGCCAGGCCAAGGCCAGCCACAAAGCGTATGAGCTTATACTGCTCTACGTTCTGCACAAAGCCATTGAAAATATTGGCCACCGAGTACAGCAAAATAGAACCGAAGAGCACACTCAGGCGGCCTTTCTTGTCGCCCATGACACCCCAGATGATACCGCCAATCAGCAGCCCGGCCATTTGCCAGGAAATGATGCTTTCGCCATCGGTGGTGAGCTGCTCTTTTGTTAAACCCAGGTCGGTCAGGCTGGGAATACGGATAATGCTAAAAAGCAACAGATCATATATGTCAACAAAATAACCCAAGGCGGCGACAACCACAGCCACGCTGAAGATGCTTTTTGAGGGAGAAGTGGTAGAGGGCTTCATACTTTACAGGATCGCATCCGGATCGTTATCCGACTGCGGCACAACATGTTTTTTGGCAAAAAATAGCTTGTACATGATGGGAATTGTGGTGATGAGGATGATCACGATCGTAATCATCTCGATGTAGCTGGTGAGGCTGAAGCCAAACTGCTTTACAATCCAGGCTTCCAGGTAATAACCACCCAACACCATCGAAATCACCCAGGCTACGCTGCCCACGAAGTTGTAGAAAATAAAGGTGGGCTTTGGCATCTTTACAATGCCGGCCACGATGGGAGCAAACGTGCGGATGACCGGAAGAAACTTGGCCAGGAAGATGGTGCCTTTTCCGTACTGGTCATAAAAGTCCTTGGCGCGGTAGAGGTGCTTCTTTTTAAAAATCCAGCTATCCTTGCGCTGAAAAAGGTAAGGACCGGTTTTCCATCCAAACCAGTAGCCCACCATGTTGCCGATAAAAGAGGCGATGATGATCATGACCACCACCAGCAAAAAGTGAATGTTATAAAACCCTTCGGGAAAATTGCGCAGGTAAATGCCGGCAGCAAAAAGCAGGGAGTCGCCGGGCAGAAAAAAGCCAACGAACAGACCTGTTTCGGCAAACACAATGAACAACAAAAAGATCAGGCCGCCGTTTTCCAATACCCATTTAATAAAGGTGTCAATGATTCCTCCGCTCAAAAGCACAATATGAAGCAACTGTGTCATGTATGGTTTTCAGATTTCGTAAATGTTTTTTAATCGTTTGGGAACTTCCCGCCACCTGTCATTTATCATTTGGTGACCGGTCAACAATTCAACTGACCAGCTAAGTTACCAGCCCCTCCGGTGCATTTTCCAGCTCTCCCTCCCATTTGCTCACCACCGATGTGGCCAGGGCGTTGCCCACCACGTTGGTGGCGGTGCGAAACATGTCGCAAAAATGATCAATGGGCAGGATGAGCGCCACCCCCTCGGGCGGAATGTTGAACATGGCGCAGGTGGCCAGCACCACTACCAGCGAGGCACGGGGTACGCCGGCAATGCCTTTGCTGGTAAGCATCAGCACCAGCAGCATCGTGAGCTGCGTGGCCAGCGGCAGGTCTATGCCATAAGCCTGTGCAATGGCCAGCGAAGCGAAGGTCATGTACATCATACTGCCATCGAGGTTAAACGAATAGCCCAACGGAAGCACAAACGCCACAATCCGGTCGCGGCAGCCAAAGCGCTCCAGTTCTTCAGTAAGCTTGGGAAAAACCGCCTCGCTGCTGGTGGTGCTGAACGCAATGAGCAGCGGGCCGCTGATGCGCCGGAGCAACTCCTTCATACGGCCCCGCAAAATAACAAACCCAACCGACAGCAGCAGCGTCCAAAGCACCGCAATACCCAATAAGAAAAACAGGAAATACTTTATGTAAAACTCAAAAATGCCCAGCCCCTTGGCCGCCACCACGGCTGCAATGGCGCCAAATACGCCGAGCGGCGCAAAGTTCATGACGTAATTCACCATCTTCAGAATCACGTGCGAGGCCACTTCCAGCGCTTTGATCAGGGGTTTTGTGTAGTCGCCGATTGCTGCTGCCGCCACGCCGAAAAAGATGGAGAATACCACCAGTTGCAGAATTTCATTGGTGGCCATGGCCTCCACAAAACTTTTTGGAATAATGTGCTCGATAAAATTCTGCAGCGAAAAACCCTGTTGCTTGTTGGCCAGGTCTTTCAGGCTTTCGGTATCGCGTTGCGACAGGTCAATAAAGCGGCCGGGTTCGAAGAAATTCACCAGCACCATACCAATGAGGAGAGATGCCAGCGAAGCGGTGATAAACCAAAGGATGGCCTTTCCCCCTACCCGGCCCACCGTTTTCAGGTCGCCCAGCTTGGCAATGCCCACCACCAGCGTGGTGAACACCAACGGTGCAATAATCATTTGCACCAACCGGATAAAGATGGTGCTGAGCAGTTTTATGTTTTTGGAAAAGGAAGCCAGGAAATCAGGACTGCCATTGGTGTGCACGGCATAGCCGATGACTATACCAAGCAACATGGCTCCTACAATATAATACGTCAGCCGGTTTCCTTTCATGCAGCGAAGGGTTTTATTCGAGGGGCCGAATATCGGTAAAAATAAACCAACGTTGAAAGTTTTGGGGACCAGCGGCCATTTCGGTTTGGCGCCCTCGCCGGCCCGGAGCTACCCCGGTTTGGCTCAGCGCAACAGGCCGGCCGGCAGAAAACAGGAGAATTGGAAAAGCAGGCGGCGCCACAGGCGGCGGGCTGTGTAAAAGAATGAATGTTTCAATGAATTTATTGCTTTATTTTACGGGCTTTGAAAACCTTCTTTTCTAAATCACCATTATGAGTTTATTTGTTCGGAAACCTCTTGATCAGGTGTTGGCACAGGCGGCTGACAACGAAAAAGGCCTGAAGCGAACACTGGGGGCAGGCAACCTCATTGCCCTGGGCATTGGCGCCATCATTGGCGCCGGTTTGTTTGTGCGTACCGCGGCTGCGGCCGGACAGGCCGCTGGACCTGCCGTTACCCTTTCGTTTATCATTGCAGCCATCGGCTGTGCATTTGCCGGCTTGTGTTATGCCGAATTTGCCTCTATGATTCCCATTGCGGGCAGCGCCTACGCCTACTCTTATGTAACGATGGGCGAACTGATTGCCTGGATCATTGGCTGGGCCCTCATCATGGAATATGCCCTCGGCGCCGCCACGGTTTCCATTGCCTGGAGCGAATATTTAAACAAGCTGTTTGGAGGCGGCATTCCATACGAATGGTCGCACTCGCCCTTTGAAAGCTTCACCGATTCGGCCGGTGTGCTGCACAGGGGCATCATTAATGCGCCGGCGCTGGTCATTCTTTTGCTCTTAACCCTTCTGCTGATTAAGGGCACCCAGGAAAGCGCCATGGTAAACGCCATTATCGTGTTTATTAAAGTGGCCATCGTGATTCTCTTTATCGTCATCGGCTGGCAATTCATTCAGTCGGCCAACCATACGCCTTACCTGATTCCGGAAGGAACGCCGCCGGTGCTGGATAGCGCCGGGAAAGAGATTGTGAACTACGACGGCGTGTTCAAGCATGGCTGGGGTGGCGTGTTAGGTGGCGCGGCTATTGTGTTTTTCGCCTTTATTGGTTTTGATGCCGTATCTACCGCCGCACAGGAAGCCAAAAATCCAAAACGTGACATGCCGATCGGTATTCTGGGATCGCTGGTGGTGTGTACCATTCTTTACATCCTCTTTGGCCATGTGCTTACCGGCGTGGCACCCTGGAAAGATTTTGTTGATCCGGAAAAAGGCCGCGAAGCATCGGTGGCTTATGCCATTTCGCAATACATGACCGGTTACAACTGGCTTTCCACGGCTGTGACCATCGCCATTCTGGCTGGTTTCTCGTCGGTGATCCTGGTGATGCTGATGGGACAAAGCCGCATTTTTTACACCATGAGCAATGATGGCCTGATACCGAAAGCTTTTGGCGATCTGCATCCAAAATTCAAAACACCGTATAAAGCCAACTGGATTCTTTTTGTTTTTGTGGGTCTGTTTGCCGCCTTTGTGCCGGGCCATGTGGCCGGTGACCTTACCTCGTTCGGAACACTGTTTGCCTTTGTGCTGGTAAGCCTGGGCGTGTTGATCCTGCGGAAAAAAGAACCGAACATTCAACGGCCCTTCAGAACGCCAGCGGCACCGGTGGTATCGGTGTTGGGCGCCGTTATCTGCACCGGCATGATCGTGGCCATTGATACCCGCACGTTGGTGGTAGCTTTCTTTTGGATGATCATTGGCCTGGTGGTATATTTCGCCTACAGCCGCAGGCATAGCAAGCTGCGTGCCTTCAGCAATGTGCTGCCTACGGCAACCGATTTCGAAAAAAAATAAAACCGTTACGGTTATAAAAGGCAAACCCCGCTTTCGGCGGGGTTTTTCTTTTTCAGGCTGTACATTTGCGCGGCGAGCAGAGAAGCTGTGAGCAAGGAAACAACCGTAAACTTTGAACCTTAAACTTTAAACGTTTCATGGGTCGCATATTTGAAGTCAGAAAGAGTACCATGTTTGCCCGGTGGGACCGGATGGCCAAACAGTTTACCCGTGTTGGGAAAGAGATTGTCATTGCCGTAAAAGCCGGCGGCCCCGACCCGGCCACGAACCCAGCCCTGCGCCGGGCCATTCAAAACGGCAAAGCGGTGAACATGCCGAAGGACCGTGTGGAAGCCGCCATTAAAAGAGCGCAGGGAAAAGACACCTCCAACTACGATGAAATCCTGTATGAAGGTTATGGGCCACACGGCGTAGCCATTTTGGTGGAAACGGCCACCGACAATCATGTGCGTACGGTGGCTAATGTCAAATCCATTTTCAACAAAGGCGATGGGGCGCTGGGCAACAGCGGCAGCGTAGCTTTTCAGTTTAAAAAGATGGGCACCTTCAAACTGGCGCCGGCCGGCCTCAACACCGACGAGCTGGAATTTGAACTGATAGACCACGGCCTGGAAGAAATGGGCGAAGGCACCGGCGAAAACGGCGAGGAAGTGCTGGTGTTGCGCTGCGCCTTCACCGATTTTGGCGCCATGCAAAAAGCCCTGGAAGAAAAAGGCCTGACGCCGCTGAGCGCCGAGGTGGAGTGGATCCCGGCCACCACCGTTTCGCTGTCGGAAGAACAGGCCGAAGACGTGCTGAAGCTGGTGGATAAGCTGGAACAGGACGAAGATGTGCAGAAGGTTTTTCACAACCTACAATAAATAAAACACCCCGCAAGTGCGGGGTGTTTTATTTATTGTAAGGCAGAAAGCTCATCATACCCATAGGTCGTCCAGACGTAACTGGAATTGACAAGTAGCTGTCAACGCAAAAAAGGATTGCTTCATGGGTTGATAGCTTTCTCCAACGAATTCGAAGACTTCGGTTATTTTTCGATCTGAATCTGCAATCAGGTAATACGGCACTTTTTGACTTTCGTAAAGTTTGCGTTTAACATTTCTATCGGCCATCTGGGTGCTCTTCGAAGTGATTTCTAAGATGAGCGAAGGCGGAAAGCGAAGGAAATCATCATCAAACTTCCCGCAAACAATCATCACATCGGGACGAACAACGGTGTTGTCGTCAATGATCCAATCCAGCTCATAAATCACTTCGCAATTGCAAGTACCGCTTTCTTTCACCAGGGCGTCTTCCACTATCCGCATGAATTTCCGTCCGGTTACTTGGTGCATCCGCTTAGGCGAAGGACTCATTGCATAAGGAATACCATAAATGAGCTCCCAGTTTCCCTCCCATCGCTCATAATCCTGGTAAGTGTATTGTGGCAGCCATTCAACCGGTATTTGCCTGCTGTTCATAATTAAAGCTACTAAACAAATACCAGAATCCGGGGAGCCGATGCTGTTCCGCCGGCTTATACCAATAGGTTTGGCTCAGTCGCTGATCAAATGTACCAACAGCGTTCCGGTGCCCGATGAACTCGTAACAGTGCCTCCCGTTGTCAGGAAGCTTCGCAGCAACTGCACATTGGTTGGGGCGATGATATGCACATCTACCGAAAACCGGCCGGTAAGCCAATAATTATTGCTGACAGATGTGCGCAGCCGAAACGGCGCAAACGACTCCAGGTTATAGCTCAATTCGGTGCCCTCCACAAAGCTCAGGGTGAACGAGCCTTCGGGAAGGGCGGTAAATCCACTACCCTGGATCAGTCCCTGGTAGTCGCCTTCGAAGCGGTAAAGCCCTGAGCGAACGATGCTGATCGTATTTGCGGTAATGGTAATGTCCGACGGGTTGAGGTTATATTTTGTAGAAGAAATAGAAAGGGCGCAGCAGGTGCCGGTTTGACTAAAATCCACCGCACAGCGGGTGTTGTTGCCATAAGAAGCCGCCTTCCAGGTTGGATCGGCAGCGCCGTTGGAAGTGAGCACCTGGCCGGTGGTGCCGCTGCTGCCATTCAGCTTGATAACGCCATTCAGATTGATGTTGCCGTTCACATCCAGCCTTTCGGTGGGCGCCGCCAGGCCCAGCCCCATACGGCCGGCCGATGTGAAATAAGCGGTGGCAATGCGGCTGGGCGCAATCACGACCGGCTCGCCACTGCCGGTGGGCGTGCCCAGCTCCATTTTATTGCTGTTGTACCAGAGGTAACCGCTGTAAGCCGCGCCATTGAAAAAGCTGATGTACGGATTCGGGGCCTCCACCCGCAGAATTTCGCTCGATGTGGCTTTTATATGCAGGGGTGCGCCGGGAGTGGCGGTGCCGATGCCGACATTTTGTGCCTGTGCCGGAAAGGTGAAGAACGGCAGGGCTAGCATGAATATTCTTTTCATAGCAAGTGTTTACCCTAATTTACCCTTTTCTGCCGCACGGCGCCGGCCTATTTTTATGTCATGGGAAATCATCCGGTGGTGCTTTTCGACGGCGTGTGCAATTTTTGCAATGGCGCCATTAACTTCCTCATCCGGCAAGACAAAGCCGGTGTGTTTCGTTTTGCCCCCTTGCAGGGGGAAGCCGGCCAAAAACTGCTGGCGCAGCACGGACTGAACAAAAACAGCTTCGATTCTTTTGTGCTGATCGAAAACGGAAAAGTCTTTCAGCGTTCGGCTGCGGCGCTTCGCATCGCAGCAAAACTTTCCTGGTACCTCCAATGCCTGCAAATATTTCGGGTAGTGCCGCAGCCCCTACGCGACGGTGTGTACAATCTTATTGCCCGCAACCGGTACAAATGGTTTGGGAAAAAAGAGCAGTGCATGCTGCCATCGCCCGACGTCCGTAGCCGCTTTCTGCAATAAAACGGAATGCGCCTGCGACCTTATTTTGGCGGACCTGCAAAACTTCCCCATTGCTTCTCCTGTCTGTAACGGCCGCCACGCTGGCCGTCGGCCGGCTTCCGTATTTTCCGCAACCGGTACCTGGCGTAGAAGTTCCCAATTTTGACTTATTGACCACCGTTAGTTTCATTATGCCGAGGCGGCAAGTATCTTGGGCAGCAAAAATTTCTCAGTAACATGCACAAAACCAACCACCTGTGGAAAAGCCTTTTTCTTTTTTCCGCCATCGCTACTCTTGTTGCCTGCAGCAAGCCAAATCAGCAGGAAGAACCCAACCGGCCACCGGCCAGCTTTACTGTTTCGGTCACCAATGTGAGCTACAACACCGCCACGCTTACCTGGACTGCGGCCGCTGATCCCGAAAACGAACCCGTGACCTACAGCATAGAACTAAACGGCCAGTCGGTGGCGGCCGCACAAAGCGCCACTACCTACCAGCTTACATCGCTGGTAAAAAACACGGCATATAGCGGCAAAGTGGTGGCGAAAGATGTTTCCGGCAACAACACGGCCATCAGCTTTACGTTCAATACCTCCGACCTGCCGGCGCCTTCGGATTTCACAGTGAAGCTGAACGACAGCACCAATAAAAGCCTGACACTTTCCTGGACGGCCTCCACCCTGCCCAACAGCGAACCGGTGACCTACGATGTGTTTGTGAATAATGGGCTGAAGGCATCTAATCTTACCCAAACCACCTATCTCGTTACCGGCCTGGCGCCGCAAACAAGCTATAGCGTAAAAGTGGTGGCAAAGTCGGCCGGTGGCAAAAGCACAGAAAAAACCATTAGCCTGCAAACCGGCGCCAATTCGTCGCCCTACAGTTTTACAGCCGAAGCCCTGGAGCATGGCTTTTCTTTTGTAAAGCTAAAGTGGACGGCCACTACCGATGCCAACGACGATTCGCTCAGCTACTTCCTTAGCCGCAACGGCAACCTCACTCCCCTGACCGAAGCGCCGGTGAACGGCAGTTATACCTATTTTTTAAAAGGACTGAATGCCGCCACTGCCTACACGGTGGCCATTGTGGCAAAAGATGCCTACGGCGGCGAAGTGGCCAGCAACAACGTGCAGGTGACGACCAACAATGGCCCGGAAAATAATTTCAGCTTCACCATCAACAACGTTGCCGAAGTGGAATGGATTCAGCCATATGCCGGGCAGTTCAATCCGTCAGCCTCATCGTACAGCATAGATGATGTAGAAAAAAGCCTGTCCACTGTGCAGGTAAATTTCCTGAATCTTGGTAATGGGAAAATGCATGTGAAGATGTTCCTGAATACGCAGGACTTCCCGGTTGGCGAAAGCAAGAGGGTACGCTTCAAACTAAACTGGGGCGGTAATGAAAGCCAGACCCAAAGCGCAACACAGAACTATACCCGATATTTCTTTACGCCAACAACGGCCGAGGTATCGGCTGCCGTGATTAAAAAAGTAAGCAACGGCGGCTACATCTTCTCGCTTACCTTTAAAAACGACATCATCAGCGACTACACCGAATGGAGCGTGCCGGAAGTGAAGTTTGACAACATCATTCAGCCGGGTACCATCAGCATCCAGTTTGCTTCGGGTAAAACGGTGCAGTCGGTTTTCGGCAACCTTACCGAAGCGGATTACAATTACCTGAAGACAAAAACGGATGGCTTCATTATCGTAAAAGATGCCGGCGGCCATCATCGCCTTAATTTCAACTACACCGTTCAATAAGCAATAGCCCATACGCAAAAGAGGCTGTCTCGAATGGTAGAGACGGCCTCTTTTTTTATCATCAATTTTCTAAAAACTGGCAAAGCGTTTCGGTGCTGAAAGCGAAACTCACAAGCCACCACCTACCGCTTACTGCCTACTTTTCCTACACCGTAATCTCCCCCTGCAAAAACAGCACGCATGTGCCGCTCATCAGCACCCGGTCACCCACCAGTTCGCACTGCAGGTTGCCGCTTCGCGGCGAAAGCTGTTGGCAGAACAATTTTGTTTTGCCCAGCTTTTCGGCCCAGTAGGGAACAATATTGCAATGGGCCGAACCGGTAACCGGATCTTCGGGAATGCTCGCACCGGGATAAAAGCAGCGTGACACTACGTCGGCGTCGTGGCCCCTGGCCGTTACAATCACCCCTATTGTATCAAGCTCCTTCATGATGGTATAATCCGGCTCCACATTCCGCACCGCTTCTTCGTTGGGTAACACGACAAAATAGTCGCGGGAACGCAGCACTTCCACCACCGCCTTTGTACCGATGGCCGCCAACAATTTTTCGGGCACGTCGCAGGCTTCGGGCATGCGGGAAGGAAAGTCGAGGGTGTAACTGCCGTCTTTGGCGCTGGCCTTCAGCACACCGGCTTTTTGGGTGGAAAAATGAATTTCCTGCACCGGCGGGTCTATAAAATTTTTGATGATGTAGGCTGAGGCCAGGGTGGCATGGCCGCAAAGATCAATTTCATATTCCGGCGTAAACCAGCGGATATGATAACCGGCATCGGTCTTTACAAAAAACACGGTTTCGCTCAGGTTGTTTTCCATGGCGATTTGCTGCATCAGGTCATCCGGTATCCAGCTATCCAGTGGAATCACAGCAGCCGGGTTGCCTTTAAATACGGTTTCGGCGAATGCATCTACCTGGTATATCGTCAGTTTCATTTTTGCACATTTAAACAAACCTAAAATCTAACCTGCCGCAGGCCAGGCTATCCTAAACCCGCGAAACAAATTAACCTATCAACTGGTGAACATTTCAACTCGTCACTCCGCCATCATTTGGCGAATCACATCTTCAATTTCCTCCGCATTCGGTTTACTGAAATAATCGCCGTCGCTGCCGTAGGGCGGGCGGTGTGCCCTGGCGGCCAACGTACGGGGCGCCACATCAAGGTACCGGTAGCCGCCCTGGCCTTCCATCACCTGCTGGAACATATAAGCCGTGGCGCCGCCCGGCACATCTTCGTCCACAAACAAAATGCGGGACGTTTTTTTCAGCGAAGCCAGTATGTGGTGGTGAAGATCGAATGGCAGCAAGGTTTGCACATCAATCACCTCGCAGCCAATGCCGGCCTTCTCCAGCTTTTGGGCCACTTCCATCACAATGCGCAGGGTAGAGCCGTAGCTGACCACGGTTATATCCTCGCCCCGCTTCAGCACCTCCGGCACGCCCATGGGCACTGTAAAATCGAGCAAATTGGAAGGCAATTTTTCCTTTAGCCGGTAGCCGTTGAGGCTTTCAATGACGATGCCCGGATCGTTGCTGCGCAACAGGGTGTTGTACATGCCGGCCGCCTGCGTCATGTTGCGTGGCACACATACATAAAAGCCCCGCAGCGAGTTGATGACCATTCCCATGGGCGACCCGCTGTGCCAGATGCCTTCGAGACGGTGGCCACGGGTACGCACAATGATGGGGCAACTTTGCTGGCCCTTGGTGCGATAGTGCAGCGTGGCCGCATCATCGCTCAGCGGCTCGAGGCCGTACAGCAAATAGTCAAGGTATTGAATCTCGGCAATAGGCCGCAGGCCACGCATGGCCAGGCCAATGCCCTGACCCATAATGGTCAGTTCGCGAATGCCGGTATCAAAAATGCGTTCTTCGCCATGCTTTGCCTGCAAACCTGCAAAACCCTGGTTTACGTCGCCAATATAGCCGAGGTCTTCGCCAAAGGCCAGTACTTTTGGATTGGTGGCAAACAGTTCGTCAAAATAACGGTTCAGCACCTCAAACCCATTGACAGTGGGCGCATCGCCGGCATACACCGGCCTTACTTCGGCTACATTCAGGGCGCTTTTTGGCCCTTCGTTATACAGGTGCGAGTTGTAAAGCGCTTTTGCTTCTTTTTGCAGGTCGCTGTAGTAGTCATGTAACCAAAACGCCGCTTCGGCCCCACTGGTCAGTGTAACGGCCGTTTTCAGGAGGCGCATCACATCGCGGCGGAGGGGCTCCCGAATTGCTTTTAATTCATTCATCAGGGCCGTTAGCTCACTGGCGGCAGCCGGCAGTCTGCCGGCCACATCGGTCATCAGTTCCGCAGCCTTTTCTACCTGCTTTCTGATGGGCGTCAGGTAACCATCCCAGGCGGCCGCACGGCTTTGGCGTACATGCTCCTTGGTTTCCCGCTCTATATCGTCCAGTTCTTCTTCGGCGGCCAGGGCATTGGCCAGTATCCATTCCCGCATTTTCCGAATGCAGTCCCACTCCCGCTCCCAGGTGAGCCGGTCGGCCGATTTATACCGTTCGTGGCTGCCCGAGGTAGAGTGCCCCTGCGGCTGTGTGAGGCCTTCCACATGAAACAAAACCGGCGTGTGTGTTTGCCGCGCCAGCCGTATGCCTTCTTCAAACGTTTCGCAAAGGCTGGCGTAGTCCCAGCCCTTTACATTATAGATGCGGAAGCCATTGGAACGTTCTTCCTTTTGAAACCCTTTTAATGCTTCGGAAATGGAACCCTTGGTGGTTTGGTATTTTTTGGGCACCGAAATGCCGTAGCCATCGTCCCACACAAAAACGGCCATGGGCACCTGCAGCACGCCGGCAGCATTGATGCTTTCCCAAAAATGGCCTTCGGACGTAGAGGCATCGCCGATGGTGACAAAACACACTTCGTTGCCATTATTGGAAAGATGCGGAAATTGCTTCAGGGCTTCGATGTTTCGAAAGCTTTTGGAAGCTAATGCCAGCCCGAGGCCGCGGGGCATTTGCCCGGCTGTGGGGGCAATATCGGCCGTAATGTTTTTACGTTCGGTAAGCGGCAGCCACTCACCGGCCTCGTTTACAAACGGGGTAGAAAAATGTGAGCTCATTTGCCGCCCGGCACTGAAGGGGTCGTTGGCAATATCCGGATCGGCATAAAGCTGGGCAAAAAACTGCTGCACCGTGGCCTGCCCGGTGGCAAAGGCAAAGGTTTGATCGCGGTAATAACCGGCGCGGAAATCTCCAGGCTGAAAGAACTTGGCCATGGCCACCTGGGCCACTTCTTTTCCGTCGCCGAAGATGCCAAACTTCGCCTTGCCCGTGAGTACCTCCTTACGGCCCATCAGGCTGGCCTCGCGGCTGGTGCAAACGGCACGGTAATCTTCCAGCACCTCGTTACGGAAATTGTCGAACGACAAGTGCTCCAGCGACCGCCTTTCCTCCGTTAAATTTTCCATGCGGCAAAAATAGGGGTTCGGTTTGGAGAGGCAAGGAGGCACAAAGGCAACAGGGCAACGAGGAAGCAAAGCAACTATTTTAGCTCTGCTTGCTATGGTTCTCTTTTCAACCATCTCCATTCAACACCGATTGCCTCGATGCCTTTGTGCCTTGTTGCCTTTGGGCCTCCTCACTCCACCGTTAAAAAAAGCCAAATTGTCGGCGCCTCTTTTCCAACCAAAATGTTTGAACTATTTTTGAGCTGAACCTCCGGAAAATGAAAAAATTATTTACCCTATTTGGTTTTCTGCTACTGCTTTCGGCCGCTAACGGGCAAACAGCCACAACAGAAATGCTGGCTTTTGCAGAGAGCGAACACAGCTTCGGCTCCATTCCCCAAGGCAAACCTGTTTATTACACGTTTCTCCTGACGAATAAGGGCACCGCGCCGCTGCGGCTCGACAATGTGCAGGCAAGCTGCGGCTGCACCACGCCCGAGTGGAGCAAAGACCCGATTGCCCCGGGTGCCACCGCCCAAATAAAAGTGGGCTACAATGCCGCCACCGAAGGTCATTTTGAAAAATTAGTGACCGTGACATACAACGGAAATACCACAAAACAACTCTTTATCAAAGGAGACGTATGGCGGGCACCCGCCGGTTCGGCTCCAACCAACGCTTCCATCAACTTTTTAAAACAAAAAATGCAATGAAAAAGCTCCTTCTTTTAGCTGTTCTCTTCACAGCCGGCATTAGCGCCATGGCCCAAAAAGCCGATGAGTTCATCAAAATCAACTCTGAGAAGTACGACTTTGGGAAAATTAAGCAGGGTGTGCCGGTGACAACTTTCTTCACCATCACCAACACCACTGACAAACCCGTGGTCATTGAAAATGCCTGGGCCGGCTGCGGCTGCACCACCCCCGAATACTCAAAGGAGCCGATTGCTCCCGGTGGCACCTCAAAGCTGAAAGTAGGTTACAACGCGGCAGCTATGGGCCATTTCGATAAGGCTGTAAACATTAAGCTGGCCGGCGTAAACGAGCCCAAAGTGATCATGATCACCGGCGAAGTTGTGGACGGCAATAATGTGACGGCTGCCGTAGCAAAACCGCAGACACCTTCCACTGCCGCTAAAAGCGCCAAAGTGGCGAAAGTGAAAAAATCCTGAACTAAAAAATAACCGAATCAGCCCCGCCCTGCGGGGCTTTTTTGTTCCTGCTGTTTATGAAAGAACAATTGCTGCAAGCCTGGGACATCCACCAAAGCAAAAACCTGTTGCTTCTGCAAAACATACCGGAAGAGGCGCTGGCTGCCACTCTATCGCCAAAGGGGCGAACGGTGGGGCAGCAACTGGCACACCTCCATAATGTGCGCATCCACTGGACGGAGCATGTGGCAAAAACCCTGTACCAAAAGGACCTCCTCATTCCGAAAGAGGCAGTCCCCTCCCGCCCGGCGCTCTCCGCTGCCCTGGCGCAGTCGGCGCTGGTTATTGCCAGTGTTATTGGCCAAAGCTGGGAGGCTGGCGGCAGGTTGCCATCTTTCAAAACGGGGCTCTTGCCCTTTGTCAGCTATCTTATCTCCCACGAATCGCACCACCGCGGGCAAATGCTGCTTACCCTGAAACAAAATGGCATTAAACTGCCCGATGCACTGAAATGGGGACTGTGGGAATGGGCCAAACCCCTGCCTTCTGCCGGCGCTTAAACGGGTCGCATTTTTTTACCTGTAGCAGTGGAAAGTTGGCCGGTTATGCTTGCGGGCGCCTCTTTTTGCCATACCGGTTCGCCGGCCTGCGGCGGGTTGGGATTGAGATCATAGATGGTGAACGTAAGAAGGCTGGCAAAGGTTACCCAACTGATGTAGGGCACCATCAGCCAGGCAGCCAGCTTATTGATGCGGGCGAAAAACAAGATCGTTAGCAGCACAAAAAACCAGAGCACCAGTATCTCACCCAGGGCCCAGTCGAGCTGGTGCTTTTTGAAGAAAATGAACGACCACAAAAAATTAAACACTAATTGAACGATCCACAGTGTGATGGCCAGGCGCCGGGTGGTTTTGGGCGCTTGTGTACGCCATACCAGATAAAAGGCAACACCCATTAATATATAAAGTACGGTCCAAACCGGGCCAAACACCCAGTTGGGCGGCTGCCAGGCGGGTTTGTTGATGGTTTGAAACCACCCACTGATTTCGGAGGCGGTGAACATGCCGGCCACAGCACCAACAGCCAGCGGCAAAACGATGGAGATAACGAGCTTGATCCAATTCTTCATTTCCGGTTCATCTTTCGGCAAAACTAAAGGCGGTTACATAGCCGTGGCGCCATATTTTTTCCAATAAGCCAACACGTAGGCAATGACTTCATTGTAAGTGGCTTTGCCTTTGGGTTGATTATTCAGCTTCAGATAACGGTCATACAGCCCACTCATAAACGGCTCCACAAAATTGCGGTTTCGAAGCAGGTAGCGTTGCAGCTCTAGCTGGTCGCGGTGTACCCGTGAATGGATATTTTTCTCCACTCGTTCGGTGAGGGTTTTGTTGGGGGTTTGCCGGCAGGCAAAAACGGCATCGCGGTAAAGCTCAAAATAGGCCGAATACAGAAAGTAAAGATTGCCCGAGGATTTGCAGGTAAGCCAGGCCACAAACGAGGCCTCATCTTCTTTGGCATAACCCAATTGGTGGGCCATTTCGTGGGTAACCACGAACGGCTTTAAAAACACCGGAATATTGAGCTTTAGTTGTGCCTCGGCGGTAAAGGGGTTGTAGTAGCCGGTAAAGCCGAAATACTGGCCAAAGGGTGTAAACAGCGAGGGCTTGATAGACGCCTGCCGGTACTGCAGAAAGGGAAGCGACGGTGCGGCCGACCGGTAGGCAAACTGGCTTTGACCAAAAAGAAATGAATCGTTGTTATACCGCATCCGCTCGGCCGAATCTATTTTCTCGGCATAGCCGTTCAGCCGCTGCTGCAGCAAAAGCGTGAGCGAAAAAAGGTCCTTCACGCTGTATTCCTGCACTGGCAAGGCCAACTGGTGCGATATTCCCTGCCGGGAGTAATTCAGTCCCCAAAAAGCGGAAAAAACAAGATAAATGATCAGGGAAAGCTTCACGTACTTTCGAAGGAGCATCCAGGACAAATGCTGGCGGGCTTTGTTGCGCTTTAGCAAAACCACCAGCTTCCAGGTTTTTTGCACCAGCCAGACAAAGGCCAGCAGGTAAAGCACATCGCCGGCACTAAATGGCAGCCAGCCAAACGCCGCCCGGAGTGCCCGGGAAAAACCGGGATAAAAACCAAGGCTATAGAACCGTTCCACCCAGCCCTGGTTGAGGGCGAAAAGACGAAGGAGCAGGGCCGAAAAAAGCAGGGCAATCAACCACCGGTCGCGGAAAAGGGCGCTGAACATCGTTTTTGCAGGGCGATTCGTTAAAATATCGGGACAAAATACGCCATTTCGGGCGTTTTCCTTTACCTTCGCAAACTCTTAAAAAGATAGTCATGGGCAGCAGGCGAGAATTTGAGATTGCTTTTGTGGGACTGAAGCCGGGCATCCATGAGTTTAATTACGAGATCAGGGATAGTTTCTTTGAAGATTATGGCGATCAGGATTTTTGGGATTGCAGCGCAACGGTGAAGCTGTTGCTGGAGAAAACGCCCAACTTTATTATGTTGCGTTTTCAGGTAGGCGGCACGGTTAAGGTGGTTTGCGACCGTTGCAATGCCGATTTGCCAAAGGCTTTGTTCGAAGACTTTACGGTGACGGTGAAAGCCGTGGAAAACCCCGAAGAAATGAACGAAACCGAGGAAGACCCGGACGTGTATTACATTTCGCGTGGCGAAAGCCATTTGAATGTAGCGCCGCTGGTGTATGAGTTTATCAACCTGAGTATTCCCATGCAGAAAGAATGCGAATACGAAGCGATGAACGGACCTTACTGCAACCCGGCAGCGAGAGAAATCCTGGAAAAGCTGAAACAGGCCGAGGAAGAAAGAGAAAACCCGCTCTGGAAAGGGTTGGATAAGTTTAAGAACCTGGAAGAGTAAGGAACAGGCGTGAAGGGAACAAAAGACGGATGAAGGGAGGAAGCGCAGGAAATTGGCGAATCGTATTCCCGGACGTATAAGTGAGTGACACAACAGCAGCCGATAGTAGTAAAAAAGCTAAGTACATAAACGCTGAGAGATAAAAAGAACTATTGTTTGGCTTTTTTCTTTTTGTCCGATAGCAATAAATAAACAACAACAAGAACTTTTAATAACTGAGTTATGCCAAATCCGAAACGCAGACATTCGCAACAAAGAAGTGCCAAGCGCAGAACCCACTACAAAGCGGTGGCTGCTACGCTGTCAACCGATAAGGCCACCGGCGAGCTTCATGTTCGTCACCGTGCACACGTAAGCGAAGGAAAGCTGTATTACAAAGGACAGGTGGTTGCCGAAACCTCTCCGATCAAAAAGTAAGCAAAACAAATTTTTGCACCATCCATTTTCCCCCTTCGTGGCGGGATAATGGATTTTTTATTTTTGGGTCAACATGACGATAGGCATTGATATGATGGGTGGCGATTTTGCACCCCTGGAAGCAATCAAAGGCGTGAAGGACTATTTTTCCGAAGCTGCCAGCCAGGATGTGCAGGTGGTGCTGATTGGTGATGAAGAGAAGATTGCCCCCTTACTGACAGACTTTCCGCTGCCTGCCGGAGCTTTTTCGGTGGTGCACGCCCCGCAGGTGATTGACATGCACGAACACCCCACCCGGGCACTGAAAGAAAAACAGCAATCATCTATTGCAGTTGGCTTTGGTTTGCTGGCCAAAGGCAAAACCGATGCGTTTATCAGTGCCGGCAACACCGGTGCCATGCTGGTGGGCTCACTGTATTCCATCAGAGCCATCGAAGGTGTGTTGCGCCCCACCATCTCCACCATTATACCCAAAGAGAACGGCCAAACGGGCCTGCTGCTCGACGTGGGCCTAAACTCTGATTGCAAGCCCGAACACCTGAACCAGTTTGCCATTATGGGTTCGGTATATGCACAAAACATCCTGGGCATTGAAAAGCCCCGCGTGGCCCTCATGAATATCGGCGAAGAAGAAGGCAAAGGAAACCTGCTGATGCAGGCAACCTATCCCCTGCTGAAGGAAAACGAGCACATTCATTTTGTGGGCAATGTAGAAGGCCGCGATTTTCTGGTGGACAAAGCCGATGTGATTGTTTGCGATGGCTTTACCGGCAATATCATCCTGAAGCTTTCGGAAAGCCTGTTTGAAATCACCCGCCGCAAAGGCATTGACCACGACTACTTCGACCGTTTTGATTTTGAAAACTACGGCGGCACGCCGGTGCTGGGTGTATCGAAGCCGGTGATCATTGGCCACGGCATATCCAAAAGCAAAGCCTTTAAGAACATGCTGGTGCTGGCACAAAAGATGATAGAAAAGGATATTATGCAAAAGCTGAAAACAGAGCTGGGAGCATAAGCCGGCGTGAAAAAAATTCTCTTTTTTCTTTCCTTCTGCGTTTGTGTGGTAGCGGCCTGCTCGCAACAGGACACTGCCGGCCACTGCCTGGTTACGCCGGGCCAGATTTCTCTTACGGTGGGCCAATCGGTGGTTTCGCTGCAGCAATTCCGGCCTGCCGGCTCCGGCGGTTTCCTTTTGCTCCAGTTGCACAGCAACGAACGTTCGGCCGGCGAAGCGGCGTACACCGCTGCCTGCCGCTGGGGCACCGAATTTTTGCAATTGCTGAACAACGAGCAACGCCTGGTTGGCTTTCAGCACCAGGAGCAATGGTTTCAGTTTGACCCGAACCGGATTTTCAGCACGGAAGGCATTCGCAAAACACTGGCACAAAGTGGCGCCATCTCGGAAGGCGCTGTAGCGGCCGTGCAGCAGTTCAGCGATTCTCTGCTCTGTCTTTTAAACAGGTACCAGGTGATCATTGCCGTGCATAACAACACCGATAGCCGGTTCAACATTCGCCAGTATCTGCCAATTGATCCGGAGCGGGTGCACCTTAACCAACAGCAGGACGAAGACGATTTTTTTCTTACAAACGATCCCGCCTTTTTTGCTGCCCTGAAGGCTGGCCATCACAATGTGGTATGGGAGAACGCATCAAGAATGGAAGAAGACGGCTCGCTAAGTCTGTACTGCCAGCGCAATAACATTCGGTACATTAATATTGAAGCCGAGCATGGGCATACCGCGGGCCAACTGGCCATGCTGGAAACCGTAAAGCGGATTCTGGAAGAAGAGAAAAAATTATGAAGATTTAGCGCAAAAAGTTTTGGCAACAAAATTCGTCGCCCTTATTTTTGCACTCCCAATCACAAAAGGGTTAGATCTCGTAGCTCAGCTGGTAGAGCAATACACTTTTAATGTATGGGCCCTGGGTTCGAGTCCCAGCGGGATCACAGAGTAAGTTTTAAAATCAGTTAGTCCCTTGCAAATCGGTGGTGATCTGCAAGGGATTTTCTTTTGTACTGGTCCCGCAAAAAAATTGAGCCTGCTTCATTTTTCTGTAGCACAAAATCTCTCTTCGTAATCAACTGAGCAACATCCGCACACGTTGATGGATTTGGCAACGATCGGGATTGCGGAGCCGGTTTCAACAACCGCCATTCTCTCCTATGCGATACCCGACCAACGCTAACGTTGCTTGATGCATTGGCAGTTCAGTCCGAGGGTGATAAAATTGTTCCCAGCCGGCTTGCCGAATGATGCCGGTGCTTCGAAACTTTTTTTAACTGCCTTGTGCGTGATTTGAATAGAATCGAAGAATTGGGTTTTCCTTTAAGAGGAAAGGATTGTCGAGTTGTCCGTTCTTGTTTTTTTCGCCTTTGTTCCCACTTCCCACTCAGCCGCTTCTATCAACCCTTTGATGTAGCCAATACCAAATAAGTTGCCTTTCATTTCGTAGCCCACGTGGCCGTTGTCTTCGCCGGCCATGGTGGGCACGTGGTCAGACCGAAGGGGACCATCAAACCCAATCTCTTTATAGGTCTTCATCATGGCGTACATATCCGTGGGGCCGTTGTCGTGAAAGGTTTCCCGAAAACTTTCCGGCGTTCCTGTCACATCACGGATGTGTACAAAATAGATGCGTTTTTTCCACTCATGAATGAGCGACCGAACGTCCTCGTTCATGGTGGTGTAAGTGCCCTGGCAAAAGGTTAGTCCGTGCGAAGGACTGTCCGAAAAGGACAAGGCCTTGCGGATGGCATCGGCCGAGGTGAGGATGCGGGCAATACCATTTATTGGGCTTACCGGTGGGTCGTCGGGGTGAAGGCCCATGCGAACGCCGGCCGCTTCCGCCACAGGCATTACCTGCTCTATAAACCAGTGATAGTTCTCCCAAAGCTGCGCCTCGGATACCGGTGCGTACTTGTCTAGGGGCTGGTTCAAGGTGTCTTGGTACCGAAAGCCGCTGACCAGGGCGCCCCCTCTTTCGGGCAGCGCTTTTTGGGTGCGGTACCAGCCGGGATACATGAAGTTGTAACAGATAAACATCACACCGAGGCTGCCCATGTTCTGGAGCATCGTGCAATAGTTTTCAATGTCTTTTTCCCTGCCGGGCAATCCCAGTTTTATCCTCGTCATATCTATCTGGTCGCCTTCCAATCCGTAGAGTTGAAAGCCTTGCTCTTCGTAGATTTCTTTCGACCGGGCAAAGGAATCCATATCATAAATGGGCGCATCGCCGGTGAGCTCCGGCGCCAGTTTGGCAATGGCGTAGTCTATACCCATCTGCCGGCAGAGCGTCCATTTTTCGTCGGGCTTATTGCCAAAAAAGAGAAAGGATAATTTCATGTCGTCGTTTTTGAACCACTGAGTGACGAAGGCAGGAAGAAGCACCAAGAATTTCTTTGTGAACCTTTGTGTGTTTGTGCCTTTGTGGTTTTTTACTAAAAATACCCGCCCTTCTTCGTTATCTCTTGCACGCTGTCGCCGGCGGCAACCCAGCCAAATATTTTCTTCTCGTTCTCCCTTATTTCCTCGGCACGCAGCAGCACGGCGTAGGCAATATCTCTTGGCACGATAAGAACACCATCTATGTCGCCAAGAACTACATCTCCCGGCTTGATGGTCACGTCGTCAATCTGCAGCACGGTTTGGTAATGCGTGATTAAGCAGCGACCCAAACTGCCGTTGGAGATGCGGTATTTGTAGAAGACGGGAAAGTCGGCTTCCAGTATCTGGTGCGTATCCCGGATGCCGCCGTCAATGCAGGCCGCTTTCAATCCTTTGCCTTTTGCGGTGGCCGTCATCACGCCACCCCAGAGCGTTGCTTTTTCATCTTTGCTGGTGTCCCAAATGATGAAGGAGTTGGGCTTCATATCGTCGAGCATCTGTGAACGAAACTCCATTTCGCCGGTGACTTTTGCATTAGGCGCACTTTTTACCGTGAAGGCAAAACCGGCCACGGTGCGGTATTCACGGAGCGGTATAATGCGATTGGGAAGGGCTTGATTCAGCAAACAGAACTCCCGCAGCACGTCGTTCACGGCACCGGTGTAAAGCTGCTCGAAACGTTCCAGCAGTTCGTTGTCCGGAATGGGAAAAGGAGCGGTTGAAATGGTTTCCCTTTCGGCAATCAGGGCTTCCAGGTTCATCATGCCCACTTCTTTGCGGTATTGCTCCGAACCGTTACCATGCACCGTTCCGTTCTCCTTTATTTTGGTATCCATAATTTGTTTTTTGTTGTTGGTAGAAATTTATTTTTATACACCGGCACAAGACAAAAAGCCGCCGTCAACAGAGATGACTTGCCCGGTAACAAAGCCGGCCGCTTCATCGTTAATGAGCCAGTTCATGCAGCCAATGAGTTCCGGGGCTTCGCCAAAACGTTTCATGGGCGTATGCGCTAAAACCGAAGTTGCCCGCTGGGTATAGCTGCCGTCCTCGTTGAACATGATCTTGCGGCTACGATCGTTTAAAAAAAAACCCGGTGCAATGCCGTTGACCCGAATGCCCGCCGGTGCTAAATACGCTGCCAGCCATTGCGTAAAGTTGACGATACCGCCTTTGGCAATGGTGTAGGCCGCCACTTTGGAAATGGCCCGGTACGAGGTCATGGAAGCGAAGTTGATGATGCTGCCACGCCGCTCTTTTGCCATGATCTTTCCAAACACAAAGCAGGGAATCACCGTACCCATGGTATTGATGTCCACCACGCTTTGAAACACCTGCATGTTCAGGTTGAAAAATCCTTTCACCGAGCCGTCGCCGTTTAACTCCCGTTCGTCAAACTCGGTTATGTTGGTGAGGGCTTCGTTCTGATTGCCCCCAGCGCCGTTGATCAATACGTGGCAAACGCCGAGGTCTTTTTCTACTTGCGCACAGGCTTCCCCTACCGACTCCTCATTCGATACATCGGCACTAACCGAAATGACTTTTGCTCCGGCAGCTTTTATCTCGTCCTCTACCGCTTTCAGCTTGTCCATTGTACGGCCCAGCAAGGCCACCTGATAACCTTGTCCGGCCAGGTTCCGGGCCATCTCCGAACATAGCGTCCCGCCAGCACCGGTAACCACTGCTATTTTTTGACTGCTCATGTTATTTTTTTATCCAGTTTTTACAATTGAAATAAGAGATGTTGGCCACCAGTGTAGATAGAAAATTCCAGTCGCTTGGCGCCTTGCCTTCTTCTGCCCAGGTGCCTATCAGGTTGCACAAAATGCGGCGGAAGTAATCGTGGCGCAGCATGGACAATACGCTCCGGCTGTCGGTGGTCATGCCGATGCTGGCACTGAGCAAACCGTAATTGCTCAACGTGACCAGTTGCTTCGTGATGCCTTCGTAGTGGTCGTTGAACCACCAGGCCGGGCCAAATTGCACTTTTCCCTTCACGCCGTCTTCGGCAAAGGAACCGGTGAGAGTGGCGAACACTGCATTGTCGGCAGGGTTTAGGGTGTACAGAATGGTTTTTGGCAAGGCTTCATCCCTATCTAAATCATCGAGCAACAGGCAAAGCGACGGCACATCCACAGCATTGCCAATGCAGGCATAACCGCCCGCAGGTCCTGCCGCCTGCCGTATGCGGGTGCTGGTGTACCGTTGCGCCCCCATGTGCAACTGCATCTTCCATTCACGCCGCTTGTATTCTTTTCCTAAAAAATTTATTAGGTGTGACTGAAGCTGCACGGTTTCTTTCGCTGAAAGTTCTTCACCGTTCACCACTTTTTGAAACAAGGACGCTGCCACATCTTCCGTAGTGGCGAGATAACGAAAACCGCCGTCAAAGGAATGGTCGCTCAGGAGGCAACCGGCATCGTCAAAAAAATGGATGCGCTTGATGACCGCTTCTTTATACGATGCCAGGTCCCTGACGGCAATGCCGGTCATTGCCTGCAGCTTGCTAAACCACACACCGAATGCCGGTTGTGCAAAGGTGATGACGGTATCGCCACGAAGAGAGGGCAAGACCTGTACATCAGATTGGCGATTGTTCACGGCGATGTGGCGTTCCAGGCTATCCAGCAAATCATCCGAGGTGCAAAGCAACTCCACACCGAACCGCTTTATAACGTCCAGCGCACCAAAGCCGTCGTGCTGCAGCAGGTCGTTCGCTTTGTTCCAAACCGCATCGGCCGTTGCCGGCGACAGCATCTCCTCGATTCCAAACAATTCTTTTAACTCCACACAGCTCCAATGAAACATCGGGTTGCCTACCGTTTGCGGAAAGCACTCTGCCCACTGCACAAACTTCTCGTAGTCGGATGCGCTGCCCGTGATGAACCGCTCCGGCACGCCAAGGTTGCGCATGATGCGGCTTTTGTATTGATCGGGCTTTATCCAAAGTTGGTAGAGGTTTTCAAACTTGCGGTTCTCCGCAAGCGACGCCGCATCCACGTGGTTGTGCGGGTCAATCACGGGCAAGCCTTTGGCTACGTCGTGAAAAAGCCGGCGGGCCGTGCCGTTGTACAGCAAAAAATCTTCTCCTATACGGTATGCGGCGGCGGTATGAAGTGCGGTGCTCATTTGAGTGTGATTAAACTTTTATCAGCCAACAATATGGGCGCATCATATACCGGTAGCTTTTCAACCGTTAGTTTGTTGCCTTCCTTTTTCCATTGTTTCGCCGGGATTTCGTACACTGCGCCGGTGATAATGTCAACATAAACCGGAACGTCAATGTTGGCGCCGATGAGGGTGAAGCGCAACTCCTTTGTCTTGTTGCTCTCGGCCGGAATGGCCTCGTTCATCCAGATGGTGAAAAGCTGCTTGCCGCTATTTGCCTTTTGGTAGCCGTAAACCGAGAGGCTTCTGTCGGTACCGCTGTTGTACTTCACCTCCCCGGCCGGTGGTATTGCCTCCGTATTGAACGTCGGGTGGAGGGCCTTGATTCGCTGCAATGAATTATCAAAAATGGCGGCCACGTTTTGCATGGCGTAGTAAGCCAGCTTTGGTTTGATGGCGCGGCGGGTGCTGTCGCTGTGGATGAGGCCTTTGACGTTCAGCCGCTTGATGGGCGCATTCTGGTTGTAGTTCATGTCAATGATGCCAAGGATGCTGCACTCGATGTCGTGGCCCAAATCGCTCAACATGCGGCGGGTATTCCATTTGGCTTGCGTCCCTTCGCTCCAGTCCCAATCGCCCAGGGCTCCACGACCCTGGCCGCCCATCGAAGGCGCACCATTTTCGCCCTGCCGCAACTTTACGGTTTTGCTGTACTGCTCCAAAACTTCCTTTAATTCGGCTACGTGCGGATAGTTGGCGTCGGGGTTGTACACGTAATCGTGGTAGGTCATGTTGTCGAAGAGGTGCATCATCTTCCTGCCGGCAATGCGTTTGAAAAAGGCATCGGCCCATTTCAGGTCTATGTGCCCCATCGAAAGACCGGAAATTTTGGCGCCGGGCTGGATGCGCTTGATGATGGCGGCTGTGCGCATGTTCAAATCGGCAACGGCTTCCGGTGAGTTGATGGTATTGTCGCCAAAATTGGGTTCGTTCCAAACCTCCCATTCTTTCACTTTACTTTTGTAACGCTTCACCATCGCTTCCACCCATTTGTCCCAGGCCGCCAGTGCTTCTTTTGAAGTGGGAATGCCCGCACTTAAATTGGTGCCGCCACCGCCCGGGTAAACCGGATTGCCGTACGAGGTTTCCAGCCAGGGCTCAATGCCACGGCTCACGGCATCGTTGATGATGTCGTCGAGCCACTTCCAGTCGTACACGCCTTTTGCTTTTTCCGTTTTTGCCCAGCCGGCCTGCAGGCGAATGCGTTTGATGCCGAGCGGCGCCAGGTACTCTTTGTACTGGTGGTAATCGGCCATGTCACGGTCCAGGGTTTCGCAGCCGAGTATCCAGTTGGAGGATTGAATTTCCATTGTGCTGCGAGGCTTCACGCTTCCGATGCGGCCAAACGGCACGTTGAAATCAGAAGCGGCGCCGATGCTGTTTTGCGCAAACAAGGTCGTGCAACCCAGCATCACCACAACAATCCCTGAAATAAAATATCGTTTGTCCATTTTCATTTTTTCTTTTTTGTACCCGGCCGAAGTACTACTATGGAGCTTATGTTGCGTCGCACCCTTGTACGTTCGGAAATTCTATTCAGCAAGGTCGCTTTCGCTTCAATCCTGCTTTATCTGTTGTGCTTGCGTAAACCACTCCAATCAAATCCTATCGTACAACCGTACCCACCGTCTTTTCCGACAGGCGTGGTTCTGTACCTGGCAAAGCCCCTTCTTCAGAGGAACTTGAGGACGACTCCCCCTTTCTATTTAACCACCACATCACACCCGCCAACAACAAACAAATCGCTCCCGCCACCGCCGACGACATACCACTCGTGTTCTCTATACTCGGAATGCTCATCACCACAAACAACACACCCGTCACCAGCAGCGCAACCGCATACAGCTTGTTCATGGCCCGCTGAAAGCCCCAGTTTTCCACCGGCTTTTCCGCTTCGGTCAGGGGCGTGGCCAGCTTCGTAAACAGCCGGGAAACATTCTGCTGATACACCGGGTTTTTGCTTTGGAAAAGTCCGGAGAGAAGAAACACGGTGATGCAAATGGCGATCTCTATCGCCGTTCCGGCTTCCCAGCTTATCTGCGGCTGCGAGTTTAAAACCAGTCCGGTGATAATGCCAACCACCACCGTTGCCAGGGCGCCCCAGGGTTGCGGACGTTTCAGCACTATGCCGAGTATCAGCGGTATCGTCATGGGAATGGCAAACAAGCCCGTGAATAATTTATTGGCTTCAAAGGCACCGCCAAAGCCGCCTACGTAAAGGGCACCAACGGTTATCATGGCGCCAAGGAAAAGTGTCATCATACGGCCCACCCAAAGCAGTTCTTTATCCCCGGCATCTTTTTTAAACAGGCGCTGGTAAATGTCTTTGGTGAGCACACCGGCCGTTACGTTGTATTCGCCGCTCAACACACTCATGGTGGCGGCAAACATGGCGGCCACCATTAACCCCATAATGCCCTGCGGCAACAGTTTCAAGCTGATGCTCACATAAGCCATTTCCGGGTTTTCGAGGTTTGGAATGATGGCTCTTGCGGCAATGGAAGGAAACAGGAAGACAATCGGGAAAACAAAGAACAACGCGGCGCTGAGCAAGGCTTGCTTTTTCCCTGCCTTTTCATCACGTACGCTGTAAAAGCGTTGGATGAAGGTCCAGTTGCCGCTGTATTTTATCAGTATCATCACATAGTAAACAGCGATGTAAAGCGGGATGCCCTTCTTGCCCTGCGTCCAGGTAAAATGGTCAGGGATGGTATTGACTAAAGCCGGAATGCCACCCGCCGCCGTAATGGCCAACGGAACAAGAATAAGCGTGGCCACAATCAGGATGATAAACTGCACCACGTCGGTAATGACCACCGCCCACAAGCCACCGGCAATGGTGTACAAGGCTACAATCACGCCGCAAACAAGGATGGAGGTTTCTAAACTGATGCCGGTAGCGGCTTTCAGAAACAGGCCCAGCGCATACAGCCGCACCATGTTGTCCAGAATCTTAAACCCTACTCCGCTCCACGAAAACACCTGCCGCACAGCCGGACTGAACCTTGTTTCCAGGTATTCCATTGGTGTAGTAATGCCGGCTCTCCGCCAGCGTTTGGCAAACACCGCCGCACCCACCAGTGCAGGAAGCACTGTGCTCCAGATAAGCGTTATCGCAATCATTCCGTCGCTGTAGGCAATGCCCGCATACGCCACAAAGATGAATGTGCTGAACTTGGTCATGAAGTTGGAGATGGCCCCCGACACCCACGGAATGCTGTTGCCACCCTTAAAATAATCGCCGATGTTTTTCACAAAGCGGCCCAGGAACAGACCAATGCCGGCCATCAGGAGCATGTACACCGCAATGGCTACGTAGTCGAGTGTTTGTAAAGAATGCATGGCGGTTGTTTAGCGTTTCGTTAGCGGCAAATGAGCAACAATCGTTTTCGTTGAGTGGGTCAGTGCGGCTGCCTCAAGGAAGTGGGTTTCACCGCTGCTTACCCTAAACGCTCATTGGCTGCTGCGCCCCTGATGATGAAAAAAATTGTTTGCTAAATATTCTTTCAAGTCGGCAATGAACACGTTGCGGGTGTTGCCCACATAACCGTTGAAAACGACGTAGCGGCCGGTGCGGTCCCAGGCCGGGTGCGGGTCTATCCGAAACTCGCCGCCGGTGTTGGAAACAAAGACCACCGTCATCGTTTCTTCCCTTCCTGTTTTTGTGTTCAGCAACCGCAGCGGCACCGTGCCGTTGCGGGCCGTTATGGGTTCGTCGGGATAAGCGTCGGTGACCATCAGCGGCAGCCCTTTGGGGTGAAAAGACGGATGGCCCGAACCGGGTGTGAAAACGGTTTTCAACTCCGTGCCGTCGTATTTAACCGTTATCAACTCCAATCCTTCTTTGCCGTCAACATTCAGGTTCATGGAGAGATGTTCGCCGTCAGGCGCCCAGTTGATGTGATGACCGCCTTTGGCCCATTGCTCCGGCGTAATAGCAGTTTTGATGTCGCTGCCATCAGGCTTCATTGTGATTACGCTTCGCAGCCGTGCCCCACCCCCCACCGGCGACCATTGCACGGTGGTCAGTAGCCGGGTGCCCTGCGGGTTCCATTTTACCTGGAAACAATAGTATTCAAAATCCATTGGATTGGCGATAGTTATGGAAGGAACCGTTTTTTCGTAAATGTCTTTGATGGTGACAATGCGTTTGCTTTTTCCCGTTTTTGCATCAATGATATTTATGCCGTCATCCGTCACCGGGCCAATGTTTCGTCGAACCAATTTCCGGGGAATAACAACGCCGTACCCTACCTGTGCATAAACAGAATTCACCAGGTTGTACGTCGCTATTTTTTTACCGTCATTGGAGGCCATGAAGATAGTGCCATCCAGTCGGCGCCTCTTGCCCGTAACCGGGTCAAGCACCACGCAGAAGGCTTTCCAGGTGGCGGTGTCCACATCGTTAAACAACAATTCTTTATCAGTAGCGCCCCATTGTACGTGGGCGCCTAATTGCACTTCCCATCCCCGTGTGGTGGCCACTACTTTTTCAGTGCCCGTGTTTCTATCAACCACTATCACGTCGGCCGCATCGCCGGGCTGCGGCGATTTATTTTCATACGGTAACCGCAGCAAAGCCACGTACCTCCCAGACGGGCTCACCGGCGAGGTATCAAAAAACCGGTGGATTGCCCGGCCGGTGGTCAGCAGCTTTATTTCTACGCCTTTCATCCCTTTCAGTTGCGGGCCGTTGGGTACGCTTGTTTGCGCCGATGCTTTTACAAAAAATAGCGGCAGCCCAAGTACCAGCCAGCCAGCCCTGCGGCACCATTTTACGGCGGCACTTCTGTTTTTAAAAGCCAACATTTTTCAACAGGGCTTTATCGGTAATTAAAACAGGGTAGTCGGGCACGGGCACACCCTCAAAAACAAACGACCCGCCTTCTTTTTTCCAGCTTCCTTTTGGAAGTTCATATACTTTGCCCGAAATCAAATCCACATAAACAGGCGTTTTAAAAAGGGCGCCGTCAACGGTGATGGTGGTTTGCTTTGGCTCGTACACATCGGCCGGACGGGCTTCTGCCTGCCAAATCGTAACAGCAGAAAGACCATTTTTTCCGGAATAGCCAAAGCAGGCTTGCGTTCCGTTGTCCGATTGAACCCGAATGGCCGCATCCGCTTTCAAGGCGTCGTCGAAAAAAGAAAACACGTGCTGTGCTGCCTTGAAGGCCAGCTTTGGCCGCTCAATTGTTTTATCAGGGTTGGTTTTCAACAAACCTTTTGTGTTTACGCCTACCATGTGGTCGCCGGCGGCGTAATGAATGTCGGAGATAGTAAACAGGTTGGTGGCAATGCGGCGTCCGTGGTCGCCGAGCATGCGGCGCAGGTCCCATTTGGCTTGCGTCAGTTCGCTCCAGTCATAATCCCGCATGGCGCCGATGGTAACGGCTTTGGGAGTGGACGGTGCACCGTTTTCGCCCTGCATGAAAACCACATCGGGTTTGTACTGCCACACCAACTTTCGCATGGCTTCAATCTTTGGGTACGATTCATCGGGGTTGGGCGAGTAACCGTGATAGGTGAAAGTTTGCAGGTATTGAAGGCCATTGTTCGCCTGCAGATAATCCATAAAGTCTTTTACAAATTCAAGCCGGGTGACACTTGCCATGCCCAGGGCGATCAACTTCGCATCGGGCTGAACGGAGCGGACAAGTTTTGCGGTACGCAGATAGAACTCGCCAATCTCTGCCCCGGTGTGTTCTTTATTCAAATCCGGTTCGTTCCAGATTTCCCATTCCGGCACGTAGGTTTGGTAACGGCTCACCATTGCCTTCACCCAGTTATCCCAAGCCGCCAGGGCTTCGGGTGAGGTTGGAATATGCCCGGCTAATTTAGCTTCGCCGCCACCCTCGTAAATGGGGTTGCCGTACGATAACTCTACCCAAGGCGCTACGCCTCTCGATGCCGCATCGGGAATAACGGAATCCAGCCAGGCAAAATCGTAAACGCCTTTCACCTTTTCGCACTTGGCCCAACCGCCCTGCAGGCGAATGCGCTTGGCTCCTAATGGGCCTAGGTATTTTTTGTACGACTGGTAATCGGTGTAATTCCTGTCCAGCGTTTCGCCTCCGATGGACCACGATGAGGATTGAATGTCTTTTGCGTCACGCGGTTTGATGGTGCCAATTTCTTTTCCCATCTGGCGCACGCCCATTTGGCCCAAACCAATCAGCGTACTGTGGCAAAAAATAAAAATGAGGAGTCCTTTCATAAATCGAATGTTTTATCAATACCCCTGGTTCTGCCCCAACGCGGGATTCAAATCGGTTTCCCGTTGCGGTACCGGAAACAGTTTGTGAAAGGCCTTGGTGGCGTATCCTTTCGCCGACATCACCGGCAGGAAGCGGTCGGTGCGCAGCAGGTCAAACCACCGTTGACCCTCAAACGCCAACTCCACCCGGCGCTCCTGCTCTACCGCAAGGCGTGCATCGGCCTGCGAAAGAGCTGTTGACAAACCGGCCAATCCGGCCCTTGTCCGAACCTGGTTCACAAACGGAATCGCCGTTGCCACCTGTCCTTGTTCTATCAACGCCTCGGCATACATCAGCAATACATCGGCAAAACGCAACACCGGAAAATCAATATCCGCTTCGTTTTGCACCACACCCGTCTGCCGGTATTTCACCACGTAGCGTTCGTTCACCGTGTTGGCGCCATTGGTGTACGAGGTGGCAACAGTGGCCGCTTTGCGGGCATCGCCGGCTTCGTAGGCATTCACCATGTCGGCCGTAGGGCGTAGAAAACCCTCGCCGCTGCCGCCGTTTACGCCAAACAAGCTGCCTTGTGCGCCCCACGGAATGGTGGCCGACCAGATGGCGCTACCCTGCCCGATGTTGCCGGACTTGTATTGCACCGCGAAAATCATATCCTTATTGGCACTGAATGATGTGGTGTTGCTGAATACCGCTGCATAGGTATTGGCCGTTACGTTAAACTGGTTTGAGGCAATCACCTCGTTCAATTTGGCAGCAGCCTTTGTATAGTCTTTTTGGGTGAGATAAACTTTGCCGAGCAAGGCCTTTGCCGCCCAGCGGGAAGCCCTTCCGGCATCTGCATTGCCTAACGTGGCGGGCAACAGAGATTCGGCAGCGCCCAGGTCGGCGATGATTTGCTCGTATATTTTGGCCGTTGCCGTACGGGGAATTTTATAGCCTTCGTTCGGGTCGTTCAATTCGGCCGTAATGAGTTGCACATCGCCAAACAACCGCACCAGGTTAAAATAAAACAGCCCCCGCAAAAATTTAGCTTCACCTTCAAAGCGGTCGCTTAAAGCTTTATCCATCGTTACCCCCGGCAAGCGGCTTAAGATGGTGTTGGCACGGGCAATGCCTACGTAATGGCCAGTCCAGGCGGCGGAAAAAAGCGTATTGCTCAACGAGAAGTTGAAATC
This sequence comes from uncultured Flavisolibacter sp., assembly GCA_965365435.1. Taxonomy (GTDB): domain Bacteria; phylum Bacteroidota; class Bacteroidia; order Chitinophagales; family Chitinophagaceae; genus Flavisolibacter. The sequence continues at coordinate 104,715 of CBDUBQ010000006.1, read as the reverse complement.
CTCCAATTCGAATATGGACACGTTGCTCACGGCACGGGTGGCGCCGAATTCGGCGTTGTCGGAAACCGTTTCGCCCAGGTGCAACAGGGCCGAATTTGAGCCACCGTTGGCGTAAAGACCGTTGTGCTTAAGCGTGGAGTAAGCACCAATCACGGCGTTCTGAAAATCCGACGGCGTTTTGTACACGGCCGTTGTGGTGCGGGTGGTTTCGGGCAACTGTTCCAAAAAATCCTTGCCGCAGGATGTTGCCAACAAAGCGGCGGCGATGCCTGTATAAAGAAGGTTTTTTTTCATTGTTGATGCTTTACCGGTTGATTAAAAAGAAACGTTTACGCCGAGAGTGAAGGTGCGGGCCAGCGGATAGGTGCCAAAATCAACACCGAAGGCGGTTTGCGTATCGCCGCCATTGCCCACTTCCGGGTCAAAACCCCAGTATTTGGTAAACGTGTGCAGATTGGTAACGCCGGCATACACCCTTGCCGCTTGCAGGCCCACCCCGCCAATGACTTTAGCGGGAAGGTTGTAACCCACATTCACCTGGCGGATGCGGAAGAACGAGGCGTCGTAGAGGAAAAGCGAGCTGTATTGGAAATTGTTGTTGCGGCCACCCCGGATGGCCCGGCCCAACTGGCCGTAGCTGCCGCTTCCGGGCTTGTCGGTGCTGCGCCAACGGGCTTCGTCCACAAAGGCGGCGTTGTTTTGCACACCCGAATTGTTGGCCGTAAACGTCCCCGAATAAATACTGTGGCCCGCCATGCCGCTGGTCAGTATGTCCAGCGTAAAGCCTTTGTAGGAAAAAGAGTTGTTGAAACCGAAAAAATAATCGGGGTGCGGAGTGCCAATCACCTCACGGTCGTTGTCGTCTATTTTTCCGTTGTTGTCAATGTCCTTAAACTTCACATCGCCGGCTCTTGCAAAAGGCTGTGCACCATAAGCCGATGCTTCGGCATCGGTGGCAAACACACCAACCGCCCGCCGGCCATAAAACACGCCGATGGCTTCGCCCACCATGGTTACGTTGGTATTGGTGGCGGTAGCGGCGCCGTTGAAGATTTTGTCGTTAGCCGTGCTCATGGCCAGCACTTTGTTTTTATTAAAGGTGATGTTGAAGTTGGTGTTCCAGCCAAAGGCGCCAGTAAGGTTGCGGGTGTTCAGCGTAAACTCAAAGCCTTTGTTTTGTACTTCGCCCAGGTTTACCGTAGCCGAGGTAAAGCCGGTAACCGACGGCGTTTGCACAATAAAAAGCATGTCTTTGTTACGCTTGTCGTAATAGTCCGCTATCAGGCTAACGCGGTTATTAAAAAGAGAAAGGTCAAAGCCGATGTCCACCTGGCTTTGCGATTCCCAACCCAGGTTTAAGTTGGCCGGCGAACCCGGAACGGTGCCCGGCGTCAGCACATCGCCGATAACGTAATTGGAAGTGGAAAGAAGGCTCAGGGCCCGGTAGTTGCCGATGGCATTGTTGCCGGTAACGCCGTAGCTGGCCCGCAGCTTAAAGTCGCTAACTACCGGAACGCTTTTCATAAAGGCTTCTTCGGATACCCGCCAGCCTATGGCGCCGGAAGGAAAGTTGCCCCAGCGGCGGTTTTCGCCAAACCGTGACGAGCCGTCCCGGCGAACGGTTGCCGTCAGCAGGTACTTTCCTTTGAATACGTAGTTGGCCCGTGCCAGGAAAGAAAGAATGTTGGCCCGGTCAACGGTTTCGCTGCCACCGGTAACGGTACCGCCGTTGATGTTGGGCAGCAGGTCATCGGCAAAATTGGTGGCCGATGCGGAGAAGGTGTTGACAAAATCGCTTTGCGCCGTAAAACCCGCCACCGCATCCACACGATGGTTAGCGGTGTTGTAGCGGTACGACACTGTGGTTTCGCTCAGCCAGTTGGTGGCTTCGTTGTTGGCAGCGTTGGCAAAGGCCGGCGCCGTGGGCGAGTTGGTGGCCAGCGTGGAGGGCTTAAACTCCCGCCGCTTGTAGTAGTTAATGTCGGCACCAAACGTCGTCCTAAGTTTCAGGCTGGGTAACACGGCATACTCCGCATACGTGTTGGTAAAAAAACGCGATTGCGAAAATCGGATCTTGTACTCCCTTGCGATTTTAACGGGGTTTGCCATCTGGGTTTGGCCACCATCGGCCGAGATATAACTATAGCTGCCGTCGGGGTTGTACACCGGCACGGTGGGGTCAATGCTCAGGGCCGTTACAATTAACCCGTACCCTCCATAGTGCCCTGTTATTTGCGGTGTATTTTCCTGGCTTACGCTGGGCAGGATGCTGGCGCCTACGTTCAGTTTTTGAGAGAGCCTGGCGTCAATATTTGCTTTGAAGTTGAAACGCCGGAAGTCCGAATTAATCAGAATGCCTTGTTGCTGAAAATAGCCACCCGAAAGTGAATACCGAACGGCCTCGTTGCCACCCGAAACGGTTATCTGGTAATTGGAGATGGGGGCCCGCCTGAAAATATGGTCCTGCCAGGCCGTGCCTTTGCCGATAGAGTCCATAAAAGCCCGGTTCAGGTAGCGGTCCGGAATGTCCCAGGACGCACCCGGTCGCACGGCGTTGTTATCGGTGGCGCTGCCGGTGGGGTGATTGTCAAGATAACCGGCATTTCGGCCGTCAATCACAAACGAGGCAAACTGCTGCGCATCCATCAGCTTAATTTTGTGCGCCACTTCCTGAAAGCCCACGTAGGTGTCAAACTCAATGCGGGGCTTGCCCGTCCGTCCTCTTTTGGTGGTGATGATGATAACGCCGTTGGAGCCACGGGAGCCATAAATGGCGGTGGCCGAAGCGTCTTTCAAAACGTCAATAGACTCGATGTCGGCCGGGTTGATGGTGGACAACGGGTTGCTGTACCCCACGCTATTCACCGGGTAGCCGTCCACCACAAACAGCGGCTCAACCCCACCCGATATGGAACTGACACCCCGTACCAGGATGTTGGTATTTCCGCCCGGCGCCCCGGAGGTGGTAGAGATCTGCAGCCCCGCCACCTGGCCTTGCAGGGCCTTGTCCACACCGTTGGTGGGAATTTTTTCAATGTCCTTGCTGCTCACCGAACCTACGGCGCCGGTGAGGTCTTTCCGGCGCTGGGTGCCATAGCCAACCACGACTACTTGTTCCAATGCCTTCTTTTCTTCAGCCGGCAGCACAAGGTTTTTAATAGAAGGGTCATCGGCACTGGCCTCCTTTGATGCATGGCCCACAAACGAAAACACCAACACCGCCTTAAGCGATTGAACGGTGATGGCAAACGAGCCGTCGGCTTTGGAGGCGGTGCCGTTGGACGTGCCTTTTTCGGTGATGCTTACACCTGCTAATGGGGTGCCGGTTTCATCGGCTACCTTGCCGGTAACGGTTTGCGCAGCAGCAATGGTGGTAAGGAATGAAAAGAAGAGGAAAAGCCAGGATTTGGCAGAAAAAAGAAGCAACCGGGTCATAACAGCAAGTTTAAATACTTTATCAATATTGAACTATACTACAACATGACAATAATAAAAAAAATCGCCTCAAACTACCAAATATTTTTTCACCCGGCCTTTTTGTTGTTTGCTGCAGCCTTTTCGGCAGGTAGAAAATGGGGATGCATTTGCCGGCCAAGGCATAAAACCCTCATTCGCCGAAAGCCTTTACAGTCAATGGTTTCAGGCGATTTTAATTGAGCAAAAAAGCGCACTGTCGGCGTGTTTTGTTGATCGGTTGGTGGGGCTATTCACCTCCACCTTTCAAAAGAAAATCTGAACGGACGGCACCGTTCTTCGTGCCATTCCTAATAAATTTCGTTTAGTTTTACTCTCATAATAATTGAGTATGGTGCTCGTGGTTATCAAAACCTTCGACATTCTTGAACTGGTAGCGCTGCGCAACGGCCAGGCCATCACCCTGACGGAGATTGCGGCGGAATTAAACCTGAACCAGGCCACTGCCGCCAACATCATTAAAACGATGGTACACAAAGGCTACCTGGAACACATTGGCAAAAAGAAAGGCTACCGGCTGGGGCCTGCCGCTTACCGCCTGACAAACGAAGTATCCTACGGCCAGGAATTGGTGGATGCCGCACGGGAAGTGATGGAAGACCTGACGGCAGAACTGAACGAGTCGTGCATCCTGGGAACGCTGCGCAACAACAAACGCTACATCCTGCATGTAGTGAACAGCACGCAGGAAGTGCAGGTGCAGGTGCGCACCGAACGCAACGTGTATGAAACCGCCAGCGGCCGCCTGCTCATTGCCTACCTGCCGGAGAAAGAGCTGGAACGTTTTGTTCAGCAAAACGGACTGCCAGAACGCACTGTCTGGAAAGAAGCCATCACGCAGAAAACCCTACAACAGGAACTATCCAGAATCAAAAAAGACGGCATCGCCATAACACACGTCTCCAACCGGCACGTAAGGGGATTTGCGGTGCCGGTGTTTGCCAGCCAAAAAGTAGTGGCCGGGTTGAGTGTGTTTTTGCCTGATTACCGTTGCACCCCTTCAAAGCAACGGACAATCATTCAGGTTTTGCGAAGAGCTTCGGAAGAAATATCAGAGCGATTAGAAAGAAAAGGGAGTTAAACGCCTGTCTCGCTACGATTGTTTGAGATGAAACAGCGTCATATTTTCTGGTTAGCAGCAGCTATTTTTCAGGGCATCTCAGCTACTTTTCAGTTTGTTCATCGGCATATCACTGTGCCTTTTTGTTTTATACGGCCGCTCGTTTTCCATTCACCACAAGTGCTTACAAAAAGTCTTAATTCATCATCACCGCACTTGCGCCGGCCCTTTTTTCCACTATAGACTTGTTGTCTCCAATAGCCTTCTCGTTATAGCGGATGCTTTTCAAAATCGCATTCGCCACATCGTCCAATACAAATACGGGCCTGATGTCTTCTGACTGTGTGGTGATGGAAACATCAGTTAAGTACAAACCTTTTACGTGCCGGGCAAAAAAGCCGCTGGCCGGCAGTTTCAAACCAAACATCCGGTTCTCGGGGTAACCTTTATCATTTTCCTTCACTTCTTTGGGAAAATCCGCGGTTGATAGGACATCGCCAGGTAGCAGAATCCGCATGTTCGAGATGCGTACGTCCTCAATAGCCCGTTCGGGCAAGCCAGCTATAATGGACGGAATAATGCTTTGGGCTTCGGCGGTGACATGGTGAATGCTGATGTTGCGCATCATGGAAGGCTGTCCCTGCCCGTTCAAAAAGCGTTTGCTTACCCGCATCATAATCGGGCTGATTACATCGGTCATTACCACGTTGGCGATGTTGATGTTCTCCACAATGCCGCCGTCAACACCGAGAATAACGATGCCGGTGTTGACGCTGTTGGTCCCTGTTTTCTTTACAATGCCGGGAAGGATGTTCCACTTTCTCAAAAGGTCTTTTGGTGGTTTCCTGATGACGATATTGCTGACGGTAATGTTCTTAAATCCTCCCCTGGAGCCCGTGCCGAACTTTAGGCCGTTACAGTTTGAGGATAAGATGCAATTGGTGACAGTGATGTTCTCGCAAATCCTGTCGGTGTACTCGCTTTTAAAACAGAGGGCATCGTCTTCCGATTCGATGATGCAGTTGCTGATGGTGATGTTTCGGCCGTCAACATCCAACCCGTCGGTATTCCAGTTCACAAAGCTGTTGATGTACAGCCCATCAATCTGCATCTCTTCACAGTCAGAAATGAAGACAGTTAGTGTGGCAGCATTGAGGATGCGAACACCTTTGAGTGAAACATTTTTACAGCCGATGAACAGGATGTTGCCCGGCTTCCCGTTCTTGTTCTCACCCAGTTGAAAGGCAGCGCCTTCACCGGCACCTTTAATAGTTCCTTCGCCAGCGAGGCCGCCGTTGGTTACATTATCGGCAATAATCAAGGCTTTTAGCCAGGGTGTAAAAGGTTCGGTACGGGTAATGGTACCAAACTTCTTTCTCGATGAAATGTCGTGTTCCGGATAATCGGCCGGATAATAACTGCCCTGCAATACCGAACCGGGAAGCAGGCGGAGATACACCTTCGATTTTAGAAAAATGGTTCCGGTGTAAAAGGTTCCGGCCGGCACCTGCACTTCGCCACCGCCATCCCGGTTGCATTTGTCAATAGCCGATTGAATAGCGGCCGTATTCAGTTTCGTGGTGTCGGTAGTGGCGCCAAAATCACGAATGTCGTAAACCTGCGCATGGGTGAAGACCGCCGGCAAAAGGAGAACAAAAAACAAGAAGATTTTTCTCATACAAAAAGTGTAAGGTGCAAGGGCAGCCTACTTGCGGCACTGTTGTTTATTTTTGTTTCGTAGCCTACGCAGCTCCGCTACCGGGTGCCGGTTGCTAAGGTGCGAATACGGTAGGTTTTCATTTGCTGTTGCGCCAATTGCACCTGCAAGCCGGCCTTACCAGTCGCCATTTTTTTCTGATTCGTTTCGATGCTTGATGTCTGCCAGACTTCCGTAACCGGACGGGATAACCGCAAGGTTGTGGCAACAGGCTTTGGCGTCAGGTTCCACAAGCGGGCAATCAACCCGTTTTTTATTCCTTCTTCCGATGGTTTTACGCTCCAAAGCAAAACGTCGGCTTTGTCAATTTGGAGCAGACTATAGCTTTTCTCCGGCAGCATTCCTCTTTCGCCGGTTATCATTTCGGCCACCAGGGCATTTTGGTGTTCCAGCGCAAACTTCATCGCTCCCGCCGCGTCAAAACTCTGCTGGCGGGTGGTGAGTGCAAACTGGTACCGAAAATCGTTTTGCCCGTTTTGGTTCAGGATGCCGAGCACACCGCCGTCCTCCACCTTTTTGTCAACGTTGCCGCCGGCAAGGGCACTGATTTGTGAAGAGGTTTCCCAAAGCGAATCAATGGTACTTCCGCCCAGCTTAAAAAAGCTGCAATCCACATTGGAAAGCGTTACGCCGTAATCCGTTTCGCCCAAATCGGCAAAGTGGTTAAACGTTTGCCAATCGTAACGGGCAATGCTGTTGGCATAATGGCCGCCACGGGCTTGCTTTTTTGCGGTGAGGATAGCGCCCAATTCTTCGTGCCTCGTCGTTGGAGCCGATAAATTGAAAGAAAACGCCCAAGTTTTTACGTCGCCGAAATTGGCCTGTATGCTGTCTTCGATGGTGATGCATGGGCTATTGGCAAACAAGGTTAACCGCACCGTGTGAGGCAAAGGGTTTTTCGAAACCGCTTTCAGCGTAACGGAAACCGGCCCGCTGTTTTCCACCACCACCGGAGCGCCGTCCATCACATCCGTTGTTCCCAGGTCGTTCAGGTACCGGCCGGCCGTTTGCTGCACTAATTGACGATTCATCAAACTATCAAAGAGTTCTGTAATCACTCCCGATGGGGTGAACCGAAGGCGATAGAATTTGTTGGCGATAACTTCACCACTGACGGTTGCCGCAGGCGATTGAACAACGGGCTTTTCGTTCCTAATTTCAAAGACCTTGTAGCCAACCGACGGAAGGTCTTCCGCCCAAATGCGCAAGGCCTGTTTTCCGTTATTGACGATTGCCTGGTGCGGCACTTCCTTGCCTGTTGTTTGATCAACAATGCGCACAGGCCCTGTGCCACTGTATTCAACGTCCGCCACATCGCTGCGGGTCCAGCCTAACGGATTGAACACATAAAAAGTCGGATGTACGGAGCGTTTCAGCAAACCGCCTAACTTCTTTCCCGACAAACGGAACAAAGTATCCACGTAACGAGTGAGGTTCTCTTCCGTCCGCATTTGCCACTCTGCCCTTGCCTTGCGGGACACCGGCCCGTCAGCGGTCCAATTGTGCTCCCAATACACACCAAACGATTCCCAGGCCTGGTGGCGCATCGCCGTCAGCCCATTCAAAAAATTGTTGTCGTAGAGCGAAACCAGTGACGCCAGGGCTTCGGCACCCCTTAGCTTTTCGGTAGCCCGCCGCATCCTTGCCGTTGTTTCGTTCATCGAAACGGGCAGCAGGTCCCATTCATTGCCGAAGGTTACCGCCTGTGCAGGCACGGACGGATAGGTCTTTTCAAAGTCTTTGAAAAAATCCTCTTCGTTGCTTACCCTTACTTTCCGTCCGGGCGTCGTGCCAGCTTTTGCGGCAGCTATGTAAGCACTGGTTACAAAAGTTTCCAGGTCGTCGTGCCCAAAACCAAAAGCGCCGGCCACGTTGTATGGATAAGATGAACGAGGACTGATCGTGTCGCAGTACCGGTCCAGCAGGTTGATGACGCCCTTAAAATCTTCCGCAAGATTCTTGTATTTCATGTGCAGGCGGCATTCGGCGTAGCCACCCAGCGGCGGTGTTTTCTTTTCGTTGTAATTGTACCACTTCATCAGCACACCCGACCCGTCGAGGCCCGTGTAGCGGTACATCTGGTGCGGCCGCACGGCCCGCACTTCGTAGCTCAACTGGCTGCCGTAACCGCCAATTCCTTTCCAGCTGTATTTAGCCCCGGCGCCGGCCCACAGAGAGGCAAGTCCGAGCGGCAAGGTGTTGTTCTCCATGGCGCCGGCCATCGTAAAACGCAGACCGTGCCTCCGCTCCAGGTGCCCGGCATAATACATACCCCGGATAACAGCTTCGGTAGGCTGGCCACCGTAGCAGTTCACCAGCATGTTGAGCGGAACGCTGATATGCCCCGACTTGATGGCGGCAATGAGCCGGTTGAACTGTTGCGCCGAACGATGTTTTTGGTAAGCCTTTAGCCATAAGCTGCCATCGGCATTAAAGCGGGCCTGAAAATCAGAGGGGAAATTTTTTGTGGAATCCATCAGCCGCAGGCTGTAGTCGAGCATGCGCACAAAGGCCGAATCATACGTTGCTTCGTCGGCCGTCCACATGTAGTCTGTGTGGTCGTCGGCGGCGATGTAAAGGCGCTTACGTTGTGCCGATGCGCACAAGCTGCAAATCAACAGGCTCGCAAAAAAAATGCAGTGCAAAATAGTTGCCTTGGTGTTGTTGGACATGTCGTGATTGAGTAGTTCTATTTTTTCTAAAGAGATAATTGATTACACTACCTCGGTTACTTTTCCGCCCACCACAAAGGTTTCACCTACGCCAAGCCGTTCGGCTAAATAGTAAGCCATGTAATTAAACGGGATGATGTTGTGCAACACGGATTCATTCTCACCAGCCTCAGGTTCTTCCACTTCCAGTACATGCCCGCCTGCGGAACGGATCGTATTACTTAATTTTTTAGTGCGGTCGTAAGCTTTCCCGTTTGCTACAATCTGGATGACGACACTATTTTTCGCCGTTTCTTTTGGTCCGTGGTCATACTGGGCCATGGGCAGGCCATAAAAAGCGAGTTTGGTGCTTTCGCTTAAAATCAAACCGGCTTGCAAAGCAGTAGCTATGTTTGGTCCGCTTCCGGTGATGTACAGTCCTGACGGCTTTTCACGCTGTAAATAATGATACACCTCATCGGCCATTGCTTTGCCTTTTTCGTCGTAAGCCTTTGTGTTTTTTTCCAACAAACGGACAGCGTCGAAAACATCTATTCCAAATCCTTTGAATAGAGCAAGCAATGTGTTGATATAGGTTTTAGAAGACGAATATTGTTCCTCTCCTGCCAGCAGGTCAATCACCTCTTCGGTTGTAGCATTTTTCGCCAATGGACTTTCGGTGTTATTGGTGATGGCGGTAAATTTTTGAAACCGTTCGGTACACCACAACACCTCGGTGCTGCGGCCCGATTGAGATAGCAGCACGCCATTGTCCCACTTTTTTTCGGGCGACAGGTAGTTGTAAAACTCGGAAGCCATCTCCGGCTGAATATTCACACCCATATACCGAAATGCCAGCGGCGCAAAATAAGACGAGCCCATGCCGATATAGGCCACAGCGGTCGGCAAAGTGTATTGTTTGGATGATTGCAAAAACACTTTTGCCCTTGCGGGCATCTCGGCTATTTCAGAAAGCATGGCGTTCATTGGTTAAACCGGTTGAATTTAATAATGTTTTCAATTTCTGTCATCAAGGTGGTTGGCGAATAACCTTTGTGTGCTTTGTGTAAGCCTTGTGCACGTTGTGCTCCCCTTTTTTCGGAACACCAAGTGCAAAACGACCCACAACGAACGCGACGTAATCTCGTCACGCAAACACGGCTACTTTTTTCTTTTCATAGGACAGCAACAACGCTCCTGCTATCGCCAGTGCAATGCCTAATCCTTCGGCACCCGAAAATTTTTCTTTCAGGAAAATCATCGCCAGCACAATGGTGAAGACCGGTTGCAAGGCACCAGCGATGGTGGTGACGGCTGATGCCTTTCCTTCGGCACGATAGGCCGCAAAAGAAGCCAACACACCCAGGCCGTTGACCGCACCGGCCAGTGCACCGAGTGAAAGCGTTTTATTGCTAAAGGCATAATCCACCGTTCCCACCAGCCAAAAGCCAAGCGTTATCATAACAGAGGTAATTACAAAAACCGCATACGACCATTCCGCCGGAAGGTAGTTGGTCGTCACCTTTTGTGCCGCACTAAAAACGCCCCAGCACACAATGGCAGCCAACGAAAACAGGAACCAGTCATCGAGGCCAATGCCCCCAAAAAAAGCAGACGGGTCGGTGAGTAACAAAGTTTGTCCGGATAGTAACAGGATGGCCGGCAGGGCCAGCAAAATGCCGGCGATATTCACCCAATTGAGACGCTCTTTGAACACCAGCACCGCAATCAAAATTGTGACGAGCGGATACAGATTAGTGACAGGAATAACAATAGATGCTTGTCCGCCTTTACTAAACGCATAAAACACCGCCACGTTGCCGGCAATGGCAAACGAAGCCGAAATGATGCCCCAGATAAAACCTTTGGTGTTGAACGTGGCCCGCTTTAGTTTGGGCAGCACCAGCGGCAGTGTCATTAACATGCCGGCCGTAAACAAAAAATGATTAGTGTAGGGATTGACATTTTCGGAAATAAGCTTTGCTACGACACCCCAAACGCCCCAAAGCAGTCCGGCCGAAACAGCAAACAAAAACCACCGGTTGTTCTGTTCCCTCATAAGCTTTTTTGTTTTGCGGGTTGATACACTGTGTGGGCCAATGCGGCTGCTCCGAGCATGCCCGCCGTTTCGTGCAAATCGGAAACGGCAAGCTGAAAATCATATCCGGGAAATGGTCCCATGTACGAACGGCCTTTTATTTGGCCCAAATGGGGCGCTAAACTTCTGGCAATGCCGCCGCCCAGCACCACCACTTCTGGCGCAAATAGATTGGTATAATTATGAATGGCGGTATGCAGGTAGCCAATAACTTTTTTGACAACGGTTTGCGCTTCAGAACAACCCGTTGTAGCCGCAGTAAAAATTTCTTCTACGGTGAGTGTTTGCGGTATTCCGCCTTCTGCCTCTGCCAACCGTAAAATACCTGTTGACGAAACCAAGGCCTCAAGGCAGCCCTTCTTTCCGCAATAGCAGTCACCGCCTTCTTCTGCAATGCTCATGTTGCCGGCCATGTGTGCAAACGGCAAAGCCTCGGTGAATTTCTTATCCACCACAAAACCAAATCCCACACCGGTGCCGAGTGTTAACGTCAATACCCGGTTATGGTCACGTCCTGCGCCGTAAATGGCTTCACCAAGACAAACAACGCGGGCATCGTTGTCAATGGCAATAGGAATTGAAAAAAAATTGCGCAGATTTTGGACCAGCGGGTAGGCCTCCATAAACGGCAGGGAACCATATGTGGTCAACACTTCGCCGTTTTCAGTGGTGAATCCCGGTATGCCCATACCGATGCTGCGCACCTCACTACCCCTTTTGAAAGCTGCTTGTTGAAACCCTTTCACCACCTCACAAACCTGCTGCAAAAAGGCCTTTTCAGACCCTTTTTCCGTTGGTTGAACCCTGCTTTCATACACGGTGCCGGTTTCCACCTCTACCAAACCGTATTTGGTGCGGGTGCCGCCAACATCAATGCCAATGAAAAGCTCCTTCACGTTGCAGGTGGTTTGTTCGACCTAAACTTTGCTATTTATTCTGAAATCGAATTCTTCTATTGCTCATGAGCGCCTCGGTCACGGCCTGCCGTTTTTGGACGAGGCTTGCCAGTAAAATCCATTGGCAGCGCTACCTCCGTCGTTCCGGAATTCAATCCCGCACTGCCTTTCGCCAGCCGGAAATCGGCGGTAAGCATATCGCAACCCACATTAACAAATCTGGGGTCTGCTACAGTATCATGGTCGCCTTTGAAAACAGCTTGTGCTTTTGGATAGAGGTTATAATCCCAACGGATGTTCGTGTTCTTGTTATTAGAAGTCACTTTGCCACCGGGGCGAGGCACGATGATGTTATTTAGAATCACAATGTCTTCGGAATTGTTTGGAAACAGTTCCTGGTAGCCTACAACGGCTCCGTTGTGATAGGTCGTGTTGTTGATGATGTCCACGTGTTTGGTGCGAAACGTATGTATGCCAGAACCGCCGTTGAAGGCGCTGATGTTGTTGGCTATCAGGGCACGGCCCTTCCACTCGGGGCGACGGGGCTTCGGTGGAGCGCTGTCGGCCTTCGCTTTTGCGCTGTCCACTTTTGGTTTATCGTTCGTTGCATTTACCACTGCATCGGCATTGGGATTGGTAGCGCCGTTGCGGGCCTGGTCGGTGACGTCCAATAAAATGCCATTGCCATCGCTTAGTTTCCCGATGCGCTCCCAGGGCACCATCGTTTTGTTGTTCCAAACCCTGTTGCGCTGGATAATGATGTGATAGCCCGGCGCATCGTCGTAAGCCCAGTTGTTTAGCGTGGTGATGCCGGAACCGCCGTAACGCATAAACCAGGCGTTGTTGTACACCCTGCAGTCTTCCACCGTCAGGTAATCCATTTCGATACCCGTAATGCCGCCACCAGGACAATTGTTCACCGTGCAATTGCGAATGATTAAGTGGTGCGGTTTTTTATTGGGCTTGTTGTTACGGCCATGAAAAAAGATACCGTTGGTGTTGTACTTCGGGTCCGGATTTTTATTCTTTGCTTCGGCTTGTGCTTCCGATAACACAAGAGAATCGTTGGCGCCGGTCACGGTCAGTCCGTCAAGAATATGGTAGCTTCCGGTGATTTGTATGCCCGCCCAACCGCTTGGACGCACCACGGGTTTTGCGCCCGGCGCTGCCTTCCAGGTTATCCATGCATTAGCCCTGCCAGAAGCGGAAATCGTTACCACGGCGCTTCCATCGCCTTTGTCGCCGTCGGTGTAGTCACCATTGTGCACCAACACTACATCGCCGGGCTGCACAAATGCCGCTACTTTTTTTAGGGTGCGAAAAGCTTTCGCCGATGATTTCCCGTCATTGTAATCATTGCCGGTTCCCGATACATGCCACTGCGTTTGGCCAGAGACAAAATGCGTGACCGCAAAAACGAAAAGAATTGATAAGAAGGCTGATTTCATGCTTTAAGGTTCGTTGTTTCAGCGTAATTATTTCTGTTTTGTGAAATAAGGCAGCCGGTTCAGTGGCACATCAATCGTTATCGTTTGGCCGCCTTTATATTTCTTGCCCATTCCATCTATCCAAGTGCCTATTGGCAATTTCACTGTGCGCCTTGTGTCCTTGTCCACCATCGGTGCCACCAGGTATTTATCTCCCAGCATGTGCAACAGTCACCTTGCAGTAGTAGCGTTTGGCGAGAAAGACCCTAATGCAACAGGCCGTTTTAGTGAAAGATTTTTAGCGGCAAATGGTCAAAAAGTAAGGTCTTTGAATAATGTAATGGGCGTGCCCCTGCGGGTCGGGCTATCCGCTACAAGTCCGGCACGAGGCCAACGCTGCAGACCTCGGAGGTTTTGAAAATCTCCGAGGTCTTGCCTCACCGGGCTTTCCGCTTCTATCCCTCACGCAGCTGTAGCCAGGCGGGAAGCAGTTTGAGGGAAACAATTACGGGTGTCAATTTGCGGACAATGACAAGAATGATTAGAAGAAAATTGTAAAATTAGTGGCCAGCAACTATACCAGTTCTGACAGCTTCACTCCTTTCTTCGTCATGAAATTTTCTATCGATGCCTTCTCTTCCAATTTGGCCACCACCCGAAAAATCCGGTCGCAGTCCTGCAAGTCAAAATTGCATCGTGCAGACGGAAATCCAGTTTGCAAACCACTAATCAGTTGCCTTGCCAGCCGGCGTGAACGAACGTTTGACTTGAAAACAAAAATCTCCATGTTTAATTTTTACGCCAGTTTTAAACCGATAATGCCCAGCACAATCAACCCTGCAGACAGCAGCCGCAGCGGACCCGCCGCATCGCCGAAGAAAAGGATGCCAACAATCAATGTACCCACAGCACCGATGCCCGTCCACACAGCATACGCCGTTCCAATGGGAATGCTTTTTTGCGACCACCACAGTAGCCCCCCGCTAATCGCCATGGAAACAATTGCCACCAGCAGCCACATAATTTTTTTCTCCGGGTGTTGCGCTGACATTTTCAGACCCAGCGGCCACCCGATTTCAAACAATCCGGCAATAATCAAGGCCATCCAATTCATGTTCTTCGTTTTTGCAAAGGAAGATTACACCAACCGAACGCGGATTGACCTCAGGTCAAGAAAAATAAAAGCTTATACAGTGGCCCTTATGCGGCTTAACCGCTCCACCGTTACGTTGAGGTAAGAGGCAATAATTTTCAACGGCACGCTTTGTAGCAGCGCCGGGGATTGGTCCAGAATTCTTTTGTAGCGTTCGGCCGCATTCAGCGTGTATTGCTCCCGCAGCCGGCGCTCCAACTGAATGGTGTATTGCTCAATGAACACGAGGTCAAGCTCCACCAGCCAGGCATGCGCCTTTTTCGCCTCCACAAAGGCAGTGTCGTCAATGCAAAGCGCATCAATGTCGGTGACGGCTACAATGTTTTCCGCACTTGGTATTTGCTGCACCGAACTTTCCAATGCAAAAGCCACGTCACCTTTTAAATAGATTTCGGTAGTGATTTCTTTGTCTCCGTAGCAAAAGAATTTTCTTGCCACACCGGAACAAATAAGATAGCTTTTAGAACAAGTTTGCCCTTCCCGCAAAAGATAGGTTCCCTTTTTTATGACCACTTCTTTGCAAAGCGAATGAATAACATCCGCTTTTGCCTTGTCCAACGTTTGCAGAAATTCAATAAAGTCGGGAAGTTCTTTCATGAGAATAATATGTTTGACAGTATTGTACAATTTGCGTTAGGGCAAACATTCAACGGTTGTAAAAATAACACAGCGAAATTTTGCAGCCGCAGCGATGCATCACACTGCTTTCATAGAAGCAATAACATGCTTACACACGAAAAGTTTTTCGGTAAACCGAAGGCTTCATCTTCTTCACTTTCAAAAACTGCTTGTTGAAGTTCGCCACGGTATTAAACCCGCAATCGTAGCAGATGTCCAGCACGGTTTTATCGGTGCGCAGCAGCAGCTGGCAGGCACGCCCAATGCGTAGCTCGTTCACAAATTCCACGTAGGTTTTTTTGGTGTTGCGCTTGAAAAAACGGCAGAACGCCGAAACGCTCATGGCCGCAATGCCGGCTACCGTTGACAGCGCAATCGGCTCGGTAAAATGTTTGATAGTGTATTCGAAAATCTGGTTGATTTTGCTGTCGGCCAACGGCGCAAAATTGCCGGCGTCCAGCGTGGAAAGGGTTTGCTGGTTCTCGCTTCGGCTAAGGGCCAGCAAACACCGGCAGAGCAGTGTTAACCGTTCGAACCCGTGAGCGGTTTCAATCTTCTTCAGGATCTCGCCGATTTCCGCTGCGTATGTTGCGGCTACCTTAACAGCGGCGAGGGAAGTATTCAGCAATGTTTTTATTTCCGCACTTTCCGGCAACTTCCAAAAAGCTTCGCCCCAAAGTGCCGGGTCAAAATGCACCACCATTACGCTGCACTTCGCCCCTTTCTTTTCCTTCTTGAATTCATGCGGCAGATTGGACCCCAATAAAAACACATCGCCTTCAGTAAACGAGCCCACGTAGTTGCCGATAAAGCACATGCCGCTGCCCTTCACCTGCACAATCAGCTCTACCTCTTTGTGCTGGTGCCAGGTGGTTTCCCAATGGGGCGTGGTGTACGTACGGGCCACAAAAGAGGTCTGTTCGGCAAGGGGCAGTTTTTGAATGAGCGGCTTCATGTCTAAATGATATTATCGGTTTACGTTGCAAGATACTTTAGTAACGGTCAAAATTGTTTAGGTATCAGCGTTGATAGTGGTGGATGTTTCTCTTCGGGAGAAATAGTTTTGTGGTGTTCATTTATTCATCAACACCCCCAACAACGTTGCTATGCAGTACCAGCTTTCCCCCCAGGAACAACAAGCCTTTCACCGTGACGGATACGTTATCCGCAAAGCATTTTTCTCGCCGGAAGAAACGGACTTATTGTACACCCTTTCCATTGACGACACCGTTATCGGCAACTCCATGGACTTTAACGACCAGTCGGGAAACCGGACCCGCCTTACGCTGTGGTTCACTCCCGGTGACGACAGCTTTGGTTTAATGTCCCGTTCGGAACGGATGGTTAATGCCGTGGCAGCCTTGTTGGGCACCGAAGGCGAGGTTTGTCATTTTCATTCCAAAGTGATGCAGAAAGAACCGAAGGTCGGCGGCGCCTGGGAATGGCACCAGGATTATGGCTATTGGTACAAGAACGGTTTTCTGTATCCCGAAGCCATGGTTTCGGTGATGGTGGCGCTGACCGAAGCCACAAAGGAAAACGGCTGTTTGCAGGTGCTGAAAGGCAGCCACAAAATGCAGCGCTTTGAACACAATTTTGCCGGTGAGCAGCAGGGCGCCGACATGGACTTTGTGACCGCTGCAGAGAAAGTTTGCGAATTGGTTTATGTCGAATTGGAGCCCGGCGACGTGCTGTTCTTTCACAGCAACATCCTGCACCGCTCCGCCGCCAACACATCCGACAAATCACGGTGGTCCATCATCTCGGCCTACAACCTTAGCTACAACGTTCCCTTCCGGGAGAAGAACCTATCCTGCATCCAGCCCATCAAAACCGTATCGGACAGTGCGCTGTTGGAAAGCGGCGTGAAAAAACTGGACGGCGCTGATTTTTTAAGCAAGGAAAAAGAAATTACACTGCACGTGAAGTAGTCTTGCTGAAACAATCGTCATTGCTGCATGAAAATTTTATTCTTCTGCCCCCGCTGGGGCTGCGAAACAATGCCCTGGAACGATTTCTTTTCAAGCGTAAAAGAAGCGGGTTACGACGGCGTGGAAACCGGCTTTCCGTTCACGATATCGGCCGCTGAAAAAGACGAAATCCACAACGGGTTAAAAACATTCGGCCTCGCCGCCATCGGGCAGCACTGGCAAACGGTGGAAAGCAATTTTGAAGAGCACAAAGAAGTTTTCAAAAAGCATTTGTACAGCCTTGTCGAACTGCAGCCGCTTTTCATCAACTCACAAACCGGCAAGGATTATTTTTCTGTCGAACAAAACCTTGCGCTGATGCGGGTGGCGGATGACATCAGCCGGGAAACCGGCGTCTCCATCCTGCACGAAACACACCGGGGCAAGTGGTCGTTTGCGGCCCACATCACAAAGCAGTATTTGGAAACGGCACCGCAGATACGGCTTACGCTGGACGTTTCGCATTGGTGCAACGTAGCGGAAAGTTTGCTGGAAGACCAGGGGCCGGCCGTGCAACTCGCCATCCGGCATGCCGGCCACCTGCATGCCCGTGTGGGTTTCCAGGAAGGTCCGCAAGTGATTGACCCACGGGCACCGGAGAACGAAGCCATTCTGTCTGCACACCTGCAATGGTGGGATGCTTTATTTGCCTTAAAAAAAGAACAAGGCAATGAAACGTTTTCCATCACTCCCGAATACGGCGCACCACCCTACCAACCGCTGATGCCTTACACACAGGTGCCCCTTACCAGCCAATGGGACATCAACGTTTGGATGAAAAACCTGTTGCAGGAACGGTACAAACACTACGAATAATCAGTAACCAGTTGCTCATATGAAGAGAAAGATTTTCCTTTTTTTCTGTACACTCGCCATAACCGCTTCACTGCAAGCGCAGAAATTCGGTCATTGGTCATTTACAACCAAAGGCCTGCCGGCGTACCATTACACCGGCGCTATTCCGGTAGTTGCGGTTGATAAAGATGGCAAAGATGCTAACCTGCCGGAAGACCCGTACTTTTTACTCGGCAATTACCGGCTGGCGCTGTTTACGCATTCAAGCGGGATTTATCAATTGATTACCGCCGAAAGAGCCTGGGCAAGATTGAATGCTTCTGCCGAACGCCCCAACTATGGCTGGAACGAAGCCAGCCTTGTTTTTAGGAAGAACAATACCTCTTCGAAAGTCGTGCTCACCGGCGTAAAGTCCATTGCGGCAAATGCGTCGCTTGTAAAGAAAGAGTTTGGTGTGGGCTACGCACGGTATTCATACACTTTGGATAACGATGTAGCGTATACCCGCATCCTTTCCGTTAAACCTTCCCCCAAAATCAATACCGGCAATCCTGCGTTTGTGGTGACGGTGGTTTTGAAGAACAACGGGAAAAGACTGCAGGACCTTAGTTACTCGGAGAAGATGCTGGTGAATTACGTGCTGAACAGCACCCAGTACACCGAGAAGCAAAATCGTCCGCTGGCACACGAAGTGGCCATCCGCATAAATGCCCAAAAGGAAATTGGCATCGCCAACGTCTCCACAAAGGCAAACAAGTTCCTGGTGCTTCCCGGCAAGGAAGAACGTTTTGTGTACGATGTGGCGCCGCCGTCTGCTTTTATGTACGCCCCGAACGGTGGGGGAAAGTATTTCTCGTGGATCAAGTCTGTGAAAGACACACTTGCTGCCCAAACCGATTTGTCGCTGAAGCCCGGTGAAACAAAATCATTTCAGGTGGTTATTGGCATTGCCGACGGCGAAGGTTTCGGCGACATTCAAAAACAGGTGGCTGATCTTTTCGCCGGCGCAGACACCAAAAATGTTGAAGAAGGTTTGTTTGCTGCTCAATGGAAAAAGCAACTGCCCGATCTTTCAGGTGAGCAAAATCTGGTTCTGCGCCGCGAAATGTTGTGGAATGCGCACATGGTAGAAGCCTCGGCAAAATACAGCGCTTACTATAAGGAAACCTTTATCCCGCAAGGATCGGTGTACAGCTATTTTTACGGCGACAACATCTCCAACCGCGATCATTTGCAGGCGGCACTGGCGGCCTGCTACACCAATCCGGCGTTGGCCAAATCCGCCATCCGGTATGTGATCAAACATTCGGAACAGGACGGCGAAATTAAACGCGGCAATTATTCAGGTTACGGGTACACGCCGCCGTCCATCTACAAGGAAAGCGACCCGCAGCTGTATTTTTTCAACACCCTTTCCGAATACCTGCGCATTACCAGAGACTACGGGTTTCTGAAAGAGCTGGTGGCCTATTACCCTGCCGAAGACGGCAAAAAAGACCCGGTGATTACGCTGCTGAAAAAATATTTCGTTTACCTGCGCGACGAGGTGGGCACTGGTCCCAATGGATTGGTGAAAATTTTGAATTCCGACTGGAGCGACAGTTTTTTTCACGACTACTCGCCGAATATCTACGCAGGAAGAGCAGAGTCGCATTTAAATACAGCGATGGTGCTGGCCATCTTCCCAAAATTAATTGCCGTTCTGCAGCAGTCGAAAAATCCCGAAGCCACTCCGCTGATAGCGGCATTGGAAGAGTACCGGACGGCAATTGACAAAGCCTTTATGAGCGACCTGGGCGACCGGAAATTTGCCCCGAGGGCCTACCTGAGCAACAAGTTGAAATTTGGCACCGATGTGGTTTGCATTGAGCCGCAGGGGTATGTGTTGCAAATCCCGAGTTTGCCTGCCGAAAGAAAGAGGGAGATGTACGACTACATCAAAAGCAAAATCATCACACCCGAAAAAATCGGGGCCCGCACAAGAGAAAAATCACTGTGGGGCCGCAATCCAGACGGCGAAGACGGCGGCATCTGGTTCTCACTGGAATACCCACTCCTTTTAGGCGTTGCCACTTTCGATAAAGAAGAAGCAAAATCATTATTGCTGAAGTTTTCTTTTGACAATTATGCCAAGCATTATCCTGACTACTGGGTTGGCCATTGGACGGCCGCCGACGAAGTGAATTCTACCTTGCACCGCGAAGGGCTGTATGCATTTTGGGTGGGTGTGCCTAATCTGAAAGAAGCCTTTCCGGGTTATTGCTCGCACCCGCATACCTGGCCGCTGTATTGTTATTTTAAATTGCGGGAGTAAAGAAAAACCCGCCTCCTTTTCATTTTATTCACGTTTCATAAAAGGCAGCAAATTTCCGTTCTGCGAATGGCAAAGGATAGAAAAATTGTTTTGCTCACGCATGCGGAAATTATGCACGAAGTTTTTTCAAGACCGCAAGCTGAAACGGTAGATACCTCTACCCTGCGGCAACCTACTGCTGCTGCAGGAATTGAGCACTTTCAATTTTACTCTCCGCTCGTAACGGGATCCCGGCTTCGCCTTTCACCGGCTTTCCGTTCAGTATCACATTTTGGAAGGTAACGTTCCGCAACGCACCTTTCACAATCGATGATACCGGTGCGCCGGTCATGGTAATATACTTCAGCACCAATCCGGAAAAATCGGCTTCCGGATTTTGAATACCAAAAAGGGCAACGGGTTCTTCAAAGCGGAGGCCCTCCAGCCGGTAATTGGTATGAACGGCTTTCCCCTTGCTGTTGGGACTCACCATACAGAAAAGCGACCAGGGAGCATACCACTCGCCTTTGCTCATGTGAATGATATCGCAATTCTTCATCACGATGTTATCGGTGCGTAAGGCCTGCCCGTTAAACCCAATGCGAAACACATTGGCCAGCGTACTCCACAACACACAATTTTCAATATGAATGTCTTTTACTTCGCCGGAAGTATTCCGAGCCGTTGCCCACATATCGTCGCTGGCACCGGGTGTAAAGAAGGCAAAGCAATCATCCATCGAGCGGATAAAGCTGTTGACCACTTTGCTTCGTCCGCCGCCATACCAGTCAATGCCGTCGCCGTTAATGTTTTGCGGGTTCACGGCGATGATTTTAATGTTGTCAAAAACCGCATCAAACGTGGTGTGTGTTTGAATGGACCAGGTGCGGCTGCGACCGATAATGGTGATGCCTTCAACGTTCAGGCCGTGCACATTACGGGTGGTCAGCGGGTGCCAATTTTTCTGGCTTTTCCACCCGTCATCGTGGTCTTCCGATTGCGGGCCGTAATACAACACGGTGCCCCGTCCGCTGATGGTGACGTTTTTTGCATCCCACACATTGATGGCGCCAAACAACACCGCTCCGGCATCAAGATGAAGTGTTTGCCCGCTTTTCAGGTCAATGTTGCGGTAATGAATGCCGGCTTTAAGATGAATTAGATTTGAACGCTTAACTAAAGGCAACGTTGTTGCCGGCTTGTTGGCAAAAATGAAAAGCACATCGTCTTTCCAATTGGAAGTTCCTTCCCGCTCTACCGAATACTGACCCGCTTCTGTTACGGAAAAATCCACAGCCGAACCCCCAAGCACCGGCTTTATCCCTTTTGAAAGCGGACGAACCACAGCACGGCCTTTCCAATAACCTTTTGCATCGGTTGCCGCTGGTTCTTTGTTGGATGTCTGTCCCACGTATTTATCCTCTCCCGATTTTGGTGCAACGCGGATGTCGGCTTTTCCTGTAAAATCGAAACTGGCAAAATAAACGTTCAGGCCGGCATGAAAAACAGGAACGGGTTTGCCATTTGCTGTTACGGTGTAATAATCGGAGGCAAATTCATCCGGCACCGGGTGTGGACTGAGTGTTTGCGCATCGGCTGCAAACGGGACTGCCAGCAGCAGGATAACTACAATACGTAAACGCTCTGCTATTTTCATTCTGAATTTCTCCTTTAGTTTTTAGCCAGGATAATCAACACAATCCCGACCACGTACAACAGCAACATCAAATACAAATTGCGGTACGTGGCTTTGGAAGCGGTGGCAAATTCTTTCCAGATAAAAATGCCCCAGACCGCTGCCACCACCGTGGCGCCTTGTCCCAAACCATAAGAGATGGCCGGTCCTGCTTTGCCCGAAGCAATGATGTTGAACGACATGCCCACGTGCCAGATAACACCACCAAGAATTCCAATCAGGTGGTCCTTAGCCGAACCTTTGAGATAGTGACGAATGCTTAACGGCGCACCGGCGAAGGGAAAACGCATTTGCAAGCCGTTGAACAAAAAATTACTCACCACCACACCAATGGCAAAGAACACAAGGGCGGTGTATGGTGTGAGTTTGCCCGCTTCCGGCGCCGCAAAGTCGGCCGCCATGGATGCCGCCACGTACTTGTAAAAAAAGCCCATCAGCACACCGGCCACAATGGCCAGCACCAAGCCTTTTGCGGAGAAAGTGCCTTTGCCCCTGTTCACCGCTTTGTAAGCCCCTGCGTTCAGCAAAATGGCAAGGGCAATCAAGGCCACGCCGCCGAACAAAAGCGGTGCAGAACCCTGCGGGTTGTCGGCATAGTTTACGATAACACCCAGTATCAGGGCAATGCCAATGCCCACCGGAAAAGCCACCGACATGCCCGCCAGCGCAATGGCGGCAACCAGCAAAATATTGGCTAGGTTAAACACAACGCCGCCGATGAAGGCGGAGAATAGGTTGCCGTTGTGTGCCTGTTTCACATCTTGCAAAAGCGGCCGGCCTGCATCGCCGCTGCTGCCCAAAGTAAAGGCCATTATCAATGAAAGCAGCAAAATGCCGAAGGCATAATCCCAGTAGAATAATTCAAACCGCCAGCCTTTTGACGAGAGTTTGGTGGTATTAGCCCAGGAGCCCCAACACAACATGGTGATGATGCAAAAGAGGATGGCGGTAGCGTACGATTGAATGATGAACATGCAGGTTGTTTAGGCAGTTAGTGTTGGAAGTTTTCGATTTCAGCTCTCGATGGCGCCGAGGTTTGCGCTCCCATTTTTGTGACAGAAAGTGCCGCCGCCTTACAGGCAAATTGCACGGCTGGTTCCCAGTCCTGTCCTTCGGACAAGGCCACTATCAGCGCCCCATTGAACACATCGCCGGCGGCGGTGGTATCAACCGCTTGCACTTTGGGCGAAGGGACGATGCCTGTAAAGTTTCCGGCATCCACATAAGCGCCTTTGCTGCCGAGGGTGATGATGACGTTTTGCACGCCTTTGCTTTTGAATAAGGCAGCGGCTTGCTGCGCCGATGTTTCGTCTGTTTCAGTCATGCCGGTAAGCAAAGCGGTTTCTGTTTCGTTCGGTGTAATCAGGAATAGGCCGTTGTAAACCGCATCGGGCAATGCCGCAGCCGGGGCAGGATTGAGTACCAGCTTCATTTTATTTTCTCTTGCATGCGACGCCAAAAAAGCAATGACTTCCAACGGTGTTTCCAGTTGGGTAATGAGCCATTCGGCTTCGCTCTTTTCTGTCGCTGCGGCTACGTCGTTAACAGACAGCAACGCATTTGCTCCCGAGGCCACGATGATGCTGTTCTCCCCTTCGGCATTCACGGTTATCACGGCAACGCCGGTGGGTGCCTTTTCATCTTTTGCAATGCCGCTGACATCAATACCTTCGGCGCTGTAATGTTTGATGGCATCCAAACCAAATGGGTCTTGCCCCACCCGGCAAATAAACCGCACATCGCCACCCGCCCTTGCGGCCGCTACGGCCTGGTTGGCGCCCTTGCCACCCTGAAACAGAAAGAAGTCGCCGCCAATGATGGTTTCTCCTGGAGCCGGAAAGCGGGACGTTTTCAGCACCATGTCGGTGTTGGAAGAGCCCACCACAATGATTTTTTTTCTCATGTTAGTTGTTTGCGGTTTTTAACCAGGTGGAAACGGCGCCGCCGGTTTGGCTGGCGTCGGCATACGGAACAAGAATGATGCTTTTTTCCGCTTTGTCTTTTTCGCCTTTCAGTTCGAAGGCGGCACCGCCAATCCATTTTTGGGGAAGAGCCGACGATGCATTTTTTGCGACGGCGGCCTTTGCGTCAACGATTGCAGCGGTAACCGGAAATCCGTTCAGCTTTTCATCAAAAGCCAATACCTGCGGGCCTCGTTGGAAGGCCACTTGTCCGGGATAACTCTTGCCGCCGTTGTGCGCCAGCAAAGGCATGGAGAAGGCAATCTGCACTTTGTCGCCCTTCTTCCAAACCCGGTTGACCGTAAGGTTACCGTTGTTGTTGGCGGATTGTTTTTTGCCGTTCACCGACAGGGAAAAATCAGTAGCCCAATAAGGCTTACGGAACTGTACCGGGTATGCTTTTGCGCTGCTTTCGTTGGCGGTGATGGTGACGGCTCCGTCGGCAGGGAAAGATGTTGTTGTGGTAAAGGAAGCCATTGCTTTACCGGTAAGCAGTGCTGCAAATGTTCCCGGTTCGTAGAAGAAAAAGGCCGGCGCATTGTTCACCAGACCATGGGAAAAAAACGGCGCCAGTGCAATGCCTCTCGGCACACTGCTCATGCAGCAAGTGATGCTGCAGCCGAAGGGTTTTGCTCCCACCAGCGGCGTGTAGTAACTCACGCAACCCGTCTGCGGATTTTCAGCTCCGGTGAGATGATTGTAAACCGAGCGTTCCAGTTCGTCCACGTATTTCATTTCGCCAGTGAGGCACAGCAGTCCGTAGCTCAATTGCACCCAGGTGGTGGTTACGCAGCCTTCGCCCATGTTCGAGTTTCGTTCAGCAGGCAATACATGGTCATCCTGGAAATGTTCAAACGAAGAGGAAGTGCCGGTGATGTACAGCCGGTTTTTAGCTACGTCGTTCCAGGCGGTGAGCACAGGTTTTAAAAATTTTTCGTCACCGGTAAGGCGATAAAGTTTTAGAATGCCCAAGAGGTTTGAAAGCATTTCGTACGCTTTTGCATTGGCCACTTTGTCAACACGGCCGACAGAATCAAGTGTACTGATGATGCGGGGACCGCCAGGATGGTTAAACGCATCAACCACGTAGTAGCAAAAATCGAGGTATTCCTTATTGCCGGTAAAGCGATAGAGTTCAGCCATGCTTTCGAGGATGCAGGTGGCCGCCATGCCCACATGCCCGCCGGCCCGCACAATGGTTTTTTGTCCTGGCGCATTGCCAAAGGTTTTCATTAACAGGTCGCCGATTTTTTTCGAAGCCGTTAGTGCCGGGCCGAAACCTGAAATCTCGTAGTAGCGTAAGAGTCCCATGAGGTCGTAACGGTGGCTCCATACGTCCCAGCTTGTCCAATGGCTGTCCATGTCGTAGGTGCCCAAATAACCGTCGGGAAGTTGTGCGGCAATGAGATGTTGGGCACTGCGGTCCAATTGGATTTTCAATTCCGGATCGCCGTTGTCGGCGTAGGCATTGGCGGCTGCTTCCAAAAACTTGCCAATGTGCTCACCAATCCAGGAGTGGTTGCCCGGACGGTTGATGAAACCCGCCAGCAGGGCGTCTTCGTCCACTTTTTTCAGCCGCATTTCCGTGTTTGCTTTCAGTTTTTCGCCCAGCCATCCATGCACTTCGCTCCTTGCTACATCAGGCGGAAAAAACTTTTGCGGGGCTTTGTAGGCCACCACGGGTTGGCCGGGATTGTAGGTTATGTTTTGATAACCTGCCTGTGCGTTCCATTCCTTCTTATAATTGTAAGTGGGAACGGAAAGCATGTACACGACTTTGACAAACGGTGAAGGCGATGTGAAAACAAAGTCAACGGTGTTTTTCCCGATGCCGATAGAAACAGGCTTTTGTTCCGAATGCAATTTTTTATCTTCAAAATCGTAGAAATCGGCCCTGACGGAACCTTCTGAAGGTTTGGGTGATGCGTTGGTCACAACGAATTGGTAGGTCACCGGTTTGCCCCCCACGGGTTCCTTGTTACTGCTGTTTGCAAAGGCAGCGCCGTAGCGCAGAAAATGCTCCGGTGCAGCGGCCGTCAATTTTGGAACGATGGAAATGCGGAACTGTCCCCAATGGCTCACCCGCAGCGCAATGGTATTTTCCTTATCCCACAATATGTCGTCCTTGGTAACGGGGTAATTGCGGTAGGTATCACCGGAACCGGTGGTGCCAATCTTTTTTCCGTTAAGGTAAGTGTCATCCGACTGCAGCACCTTGCCCATGCTTAGCGAGAGCAAACCCGTTTTTTCAAACGCCGCCTGCAGGCTGCTCGGTATCACCACTTTTTTGCGAATCCACAGAGTGCGGTTAGCGGTGGTTTTGTGATCGTCGCTCCATTTGAGTTCGGTCAACGTTTCCCACCCGCTGTCGTCCAAATCCACCTGGCTGAATTCTTTTTTGTCGTCGAACTTAACTTTCCAGGGGCCTTGCAGCACGAAGTCCTGGGCATTTACCGATAGAGATACCAATGCGGCAAGAAGCAGCGCAATCGTTTTGATGGTCTTCATTTGCTCTTTTTGAAAGTTTTCGCTACTAAAGAAGTATGGAATGCAGGCATTTACCCTAAAGAATGGGGGCACAATAAGGCAATTGACGTCCAAAAGTCTTTGGCCAATCAACCTACCACCTGCCATGTGGCCGAAAAAACCGATGAATTCATCAGCCTAAATCCGTTGCGCCATCACTTCTTTTACCAGAAGCTATTTCCCTTCGCTGACTTCGAACAAAACGCCATCATACATCTTTGTCAATTCCACTTCAAAGCCTACCCGCTGCAGGTCACTGCCTGTGGCTGTGGCGAGGATTTTTCCATCAATGTATTTTACCTGATACTGTTTGACAGGGTCGAGATACTTTACGGTCACCCGTCGTTTTGTTTCCGGCGACCCATGCCGAAAAACACCAATGATGCCGCCCCTTTTTGTTTCCGTATTGATGCGCTGAAAGCCGTCCCAACTGCCTTCCATCGGTTCGCCAAAACCCGGCAGGTCCTGCCGGAAGCTCATGATGCCGTAGCGGTTCTCCATCGTTTGCAACCAATCGGCGTAAGCCCGGTATTGTTTAAAATCTTCTGCGGGTAATTTGCGTGGGTCGCCCAACATAATGGGCAGCGCACCGGCCAGCGATTGAATATGCAGCGCCCAGGCGGTGTCTTGCATTTCGGGGTTGCCAATCACCAGCGCTGTGGCGGGCATGGCCGGCGACCGCCACCAGGCCATATTGCGGATGCGCAAGTCCACCTTCGCCTCGGGCCCATTGAAGTTGGAAAGCCAGTTGCCTTCGGCATGTTTCAGCATGGCATAATCTATCAGTTGCAGCCCGCCCATGGTTTCAAAGGTGCAATCAATAAAAAGATTGGGTTTGGCGGCGTGGAGTTCATCAAACAATTTCCACACCTGCTCGAAATTGGTGTATAGCGACTCGTTGCGGTCTTTGTGCCCGGGATGATTGGGGGCATAACACCCCGTTGCCTCTTTTGAAAAGCGGTACGGACTGGCCACCACCGTAAAATCAAGCTTCATGTATTCCAGTCCGTAATCAACTGCCAGCTTCATCAGAACATTTTTAATGTAGCCATACCAGCCGGTACCAAAGCAGGCCGTTCGCAGGTTGCCGCTCTGCAACGAGCTTTCCTCGCTGTGCAGGTTGGCGGGTCGCCCTTTGGCGTCCTGCACAAACCATTCAGGGTGTTCTTTGAACACACGGCTTGTCGGTGCCGCACTGCCCACGCTTATCCAGAGGCCCGGCTTCATGCCCAGCGATTTGATGTAGTCGAAAACCGGCTTTAGGCCATTGGGGAATTTCTTTTTGTCAATCACCCAGTCGCCGTAATTATCCGCCCAGCCGTCGTCTATTACAAATTCTTTCATACCCGCATCAGCCGCCGATTTAGCCAGTTCCATCAGCAGTTTTTCATTGATAGCGCTTCCAAACGGCACCCAGGTATTGTAAACAAACGTGGGCTTTTGCGCCAGCATCGAAAGACGAATTCCCATGTGCTTTCGCACAAAATCCGGCACAGCGGTATTCAGCACTTCGTTGGGGTCTTTGTGACCGTTGTAAACAATGGTGAATACCTGCGGCGTGCTGAAACTTTCACCGGCCCTGACGTATTTGCGAAACGGAAAACGGGCATCCCTGTGGGTCAGGCCACTGCTGATGGATTGTTCGTTCCAGAATACGGCGGTATGTTTTACCACACCGGCCGCCTCGTTGCCGATTACGATGCCCTGCTGCCAATCGGCGTTGTGCACCGTCACCAGCGCATCCTGCATGTTGCCGTCATACGGACCAATCGAACGCCGCCGGCCGTAGTCGTGGCAAATCCAGCTAAAGGTGGTAGCGAAATATTCCGGCACATCAAACTTCTCCACGTCCACCGATTGCAGCACCGCCGTTTGTGAAGAAAGATTTTTCACCACGATGTTTTTCCGCACCACAGGCAAAGATGGGTACAGCAAAAAGCGCAGCGTGGCTTCCAGTTTTTTATCGGCGCTAAGCAGCGTAAGGGCCGCACCGTTGCCGGCTGCACTGTCATGTATCCGCTCTATTTTTTTCAGCTTCCACTTGCTTCGGCCCGAATAAACAACGCCGTTCCATTCAAACCCAAAATCGGGACTGGTTTTGGTGAAATAGTTGAAGCCGCCGGCAGCCGGTTTGTATTCGGTGGTCAGCAGTTGTCCGTTTGAGGATGGTAGCTTGATGGTGCGTTGCACAAGGCCGTTGTTGAGCAGCAACGCCGTGTCATTCCACGTGGCAAAGGGTTGTGCAAAGCCGCCTGTCGCACAGGAAAAGAAGAAAAAGGCGAGAAAGAATTTGTTCATGGCAGTACACCCGGTTCTAAATGATAGTGTTTGTTCTTACCTGATTAAGCTACTTCTTCACTAATTGCTTTTCTATTTCTTCCAGCGATTTACCCTTGGTCTCCGGCACCTTGCTCCGCACAAAGAAAAAATAGAGCAGGCAAATGCCGGCATGTATCACGAATGTAAGCGGCAGCCCCAGGTGCTGCTTCATTACCGGAAACGAAGCCGTGGTGAAAAAGTTCGCCAGCCACAAGGCCAGCGTGGCCAACGCCATGGCATTGCCACGAACACGGTTCGGAAAAATTTCCGACAGCGCCACCCAGGTAATAGGCCCCAGGGTGCTGGCATAAATAGCAATAAAGCCCAATACAAAACAAAGCACCCACACGCCGCCCCAACCAAAATAAAACGCAGCGGCTATCGCCAGCGCATCCAGGCAAAGAAGAAAAGAGCCGTACTGCAACAACTTCTTCCGCCCATAGCGATCAACGGTGCCAATGGCCACGAACGTGAAAATAAAATTGATAAAGCCCAGTATCACCGACTGCAAAAAAGCGGTGTTTTTGCTCAAGCCGGCGCCGTCGAAAATGACCGGTGCGTAAGAGAACAAAGAATTTTGTCCGCCCGCCTGCGAGAACACCGCTATGGTGGCGCCAAGAAAAATAATAAACGCAACGTCTTTCTTAAATAGGTCACGAACATGTTCTTTTACTTCGCTGGCAAAACTTTGCCGGATGGCCTCCCCTTCGCTCCTTGCATAGGCAGCGCCGCCAATTTTCGTCAAAACGCTTTCGGCCTCACCGTTGCGCCGCTTGCGAATAAGCCACCGTGGACTTTCAGAAACAAAGAACAGCCCGGCAAAAAAAAGCAGCGACGGAACGGCCTGCGAAGTAAACATCCACCGCCAGTTATCGGCGCCGCTGTTGAGCAAAAGATAGTTGGAAAGATAAGCCAGCAGGATGCCGGTGGTGATGGCCAACTGGTAGAACGAAACCATGCGGCCACGCAGCGAAGCCGGCGAAAGTTCGGCAATGTAAACGGGACAGACCAGCGCCGCCGCACCCACCGCCACTCCACCGGCTAAACGAAAGCAAACGAACAGCGGAAAAGAGGTGGCCCAACCCGTGCCGATGCCGGTGATGGCAAAAAGCAGGGCGCAAAGCAGCAGGAGCTTTTTCCGTCCCATTACATCGCTGGCTTTGCCGGCCAGCAAAGCGCCAACACAGCAACCAAGATTGATGCAACCAACGGCCCACCCGGTTTGAAATTCATCCAGACCAAAATACGGCGTAAAGAACGGAACGGTGCCCGAGATGATGACCAAATCAAATCCGAAAAGCAGTCCGCCTAATGCAGCAATGGCACTGGTCAGGAAAACATAACGGCGGTTAATATCCGCTTTTGAAGACGTGGTAAGAGCAGGTTGTTGTTGAAGTACAAGAGCCATACAGCAAGTAAATTTTTTAAGAATGGGGCGTGCCCCTGCGGGTCGGGCTATCCGCTCCTACTCCGCTACAAAGCCATCGCACAAAGGCTTCAGCGGGGTATCCGCTTCTATCCCTCACGCAAGGCTTTCATTTATTTCAGCGTCACATCTGTTTCCTTATCCAAAAAATCAGCGCCTTCGGCAATGCCGGTTGCTTCCCATTCCAGCAGAGCTTCATCCGGAACCACCTGCAAAGGCGTTGTGCAGGATGTTGATTTTTCGTTGTAGCCAACATTACTCTGGCGGTTGTAGCAGGAGATGAGGGACCACCGTGCGGCATCGGAGAGATTGGCTTCGGAACGGTGCAGCAAATTGCTGTGAAAGAAAAGCGCATCGCCAGGATTCAGCTCCACGTAAACAAGTTCCATCGTTTTTAAACACAGGTCCACGTAGCGTTGCGAAGCACCCACCTGTTCGCCGGCGAATCCGTGTTCTACCCTTCCCAGCTTGTGCGAGCCCTTTATCACTTGCAGGCAACCGTTTTCTTTCGTGGCTTTAGTAATGGCCACCATCACCGATATCATCTGGTCGGGGAAAAGAAATTCGTTTTTGTACCAATAGCCATAGTCCTGGTGCCATTCCCAGGCGCCGCCCACCTTTGGTTCCTTCTGCATTAGCTTGGAATGGAAATGGCAGACCGGCGCATCGCCATCCAGCAGGCTGTTTACCCCATTCACCATTCGTTGGCTGCGTGTCAGCAACCCATACGCATCGTCGCCGGGGGTAAACCAAAGGGCCAGTTTTGTTTTCTTACCCGACTGGTCGTTCAGGTCGTAGGAATGTTTAGAAATGGTATCGTCCGCCGAAGCGACGCTGTAGAATTTTTCCACTTCAGGGTCGCTCAAAAACCCGGGAACAATCAGGTAGCCATTGGTAGCGTATTGGGCTAATTGTTGTGCAGTGAAGGAAGGTTCCATATAACAATTTTTTGTGGCTTAAAGAAAAAACACACAGCGCTTTTTCTCCGCAGGGTTGTTTTCCAAAATGAGCACTATGTTATCCCGTTTTCGTAGTTTCAACCCTATCAATCTTGCCCATGCATCCTGTATTGGAACACCTGCCGCTTTCCGGGGACGAAACGTTTTTTGCGGGCGCCTTTTGCTTTCCCCATTTTCCCACACCCTGGCACTACCACCCGGAATACGAATTGGTGCTGGTGACGGAAAGCTACGGCCAACGATTTATCGGCAATGCTGTTGCCCCTTTCAACGCAGGCGACTTAAGTTTTATCGGTGCCAACGTGCCGCATGTTTATACAAACGATAAGGCTTTTTACAACGGCACCGCCCGCAGCGAGGCCCGGTCTATCGTCATTCATTTTTCCGAGGCCTCCATTGGTGCCGATTTCCTTTCGCTTCCCCAGATGCAACCAGTGCAAAACCTTTTGCAGCGGTCGAAAAGGGGAATGGACATCGTTGGCGAAACACGCAAGGACATCGCCGAAAAAATGCACATGATGTTGGATGCGGAAGCCATGGAACAGCTTTATCTTTTGCTCGACATTTTAAAGACATTGGCGACAACGGCCGACTATCGCTACATTTCCGAAACCGAGATTGCCGGCCGCTACAACGTCCACACCGAACGGTTGCGGGCCGTGATAGATTGGACGATGCAAAACTTTACTCGCAACATTCCGCTTGCTGAAGTCGCCGCCATTGCCGCCATGACCCGCACCTCGTTTTGCCGTTATTTCAAACAAACCACCAAACGGAATTTTTCTGATTTTGTGGCCGAACTGCGGCTGAACCATGCCGCTAAGCTGCTGCGGGAAAGGGGCGACAACATCGTCCTTATCGGGTTGGATTGCGGCTACGACAACGTGACGCTTTTCAACCGGCAGTTCAAAGCGTATTACAAACAAACGCCGAAAGAGTACCGGCGGCAGTTTCTGCAAAAGGCTTGAGACATCTTCCGCTGACTCTACCCGCTAAAATGCGGTAAACGAGATTGGCTGTTGCGGGGAGCGGGATGCAATTTCACCGGCACTGCCTGATGCGGTACTCTATCCGATTGTTTTGTCTTTGCGCGGCACATTTTACGGTGCCTATACTTTTATCTCCCACCCTTTTTGGTACTCCCGGCTCCATAATTTCATCGCTTCTTTATCGTGCAGAATGTGGCCGTTCTCTGGGTCGCATTCC
Source organism: uncultured Flavisolibacter sp. (assembly GCA_965365435.1). GTDB lineage: Bacteria > Bacteroidota > Bacteroidia > Chitinophagales > Chitinophagaceae > Flavisolibacter. The sequence continues at coordinate 72,470 of CBDUBQ010000006.1, read as the reverse complement.
AGGGTGCGGCCTACCCTAAAGGCAATGTTGCCCAACTGCGGCAGCAGGGTTGATTTGTGTCCTTCCAGTATCGGTGCGTTTATCTTCTCATTGCCACGAATGGCTTCGCAAAAGTTGAGCAGGTGAAGCCCGTCTAAATCGGCGGTTGGACTGACGGTGTTGCCGGCTTCCACTTTTGTTTTGCTGTCCACCGCCGCCACCAGTTTGTTGGCATAATCGTACACCTTAAAGCTGTTGCCGCCCGGGTAGTGTATGGTGCCGTTATCGCCGTAAAAAACAACGCCCCTGCCGGCGCCTTCCGATTCAAACGAATTGCAGCTCCGGCCCTCCCAGGTGCAGCCGGTGTTGTTGGGAAAATTGTAGGTGATGGTTTGCGTATCGGGTGTCTCCCAATCGTCGTTGAAATGATAGCGGCCACCGGCCGAAACGACTTGGTTGGGATAGTCAACATTCAGCCCCCAGCGGATGACGTCCAACTCGTGTGTGCCGTTGTTTAGCGCCTCGCCGGTACCCCAATGCCAGAACCAGTGCCAGTTGTAATGAACCAGGTTGCTGCGGAAATCCTTGCGGGGGGCAGGGCCTTGCCAGAGGTTAAAGTCCAGGGTAGAAGGCACCGCCGCTGTCGTTCCTTTCCCGATTGATTTTCGGTTGTTGACATACCAGCCCCTTGCAAAATACACCCGGCCGATATCGCCCCGGTGCAATCTCGCTATCATGTCTTTTACGTTTACAAACGTTCGCCGCTGGCTACCCATTTGCACCAGTCCACCGTATTTCTGCGAGGCCTGCACCAGCAATTCCCCTTCCCTTGGGTTGTGGCTGCAGGGTTTCTCCACGTACACATGTTTGCCGGCCTGCAGCGCCATGATTGCCGCGGGTGTGTGCCAGTGGTCGGGAGCGGCAATGGCCAGGGCGTCAAAATCTTTTTTCTCCAACAACTTGCGCAAATCGGAAAACCCCTGTGGCTTCTTGCCGGTGAGCTTTTCTATTTTTGCAATGGTTTTTTGCAAAACCGTGGCGTCCACATCACAGATGTATCCCACTTCCACATCCGGAAGGCCGGCGAACGATTTCGCCAGATACATACCCCGGCTGTTGGTGCCCATTACGGCCACCACCACCTTTCTGGCCGGCCGGCCGGAGTAAATACGTCCTGCCGAGGAAAGCAGGGGCGAAAGCAGCAACGTGGTCCCGGCAAGGGAAGTGGCGCGAATAAATTTCCGGCGGCTGGTTGTCTGATTCATGAAAAGATTTTTGTGGTAAGTTAAATTTTTTACCTGCAACCATAACCCTGTAAAGTTCACCATCCGGTTTTTTGAGTATTTGTTTTAATGAATTATTTGCTTTTGTAAAAAGACGTGAGTGCTTTCCAGTTTGCTTCGTCTTTTATCATCGCCTGCCAGCTACCCTCCTCTTTAAAACGAGGGTTGCCACTCCAGCCGGCGCCAACGTAATAAACAAAGGGTTTGTTGGGCGTTACTTTCAACAGCACGTATTCGTCGGCTGTGTTTTTCTCGAAGCCCTGAATTTGTGCCGGGTTGGCCACAACGGCGGTGCCCAGAAAGCCGGCTTTAGCGTCCACTTTTTCCCAGGAAGAAAGCAAACCTTTTGTCTTGTCTTGAATGAGCGAAGGGTTGCCGAACGTAGTAAGCCCAATGCCTACCGTGATGGGCTCTTTCGTTTCGGTTTGAATGACGCTTTCCACCTTAAAGAAATTCGTCCCGTTCACCATCGTTATCGTTTTCTTTTCGCTCACCGTTGTGCCGCCGGCATCCCAGGGGTCAAACACCACTTCAAACACAATTTTATTTTTGTCATTCTGCATGATGCGTTGGCTTGAATAAGTTGGTGATGGATAAGGTTTGCCCCCCTTCCAAACCGCCGTGCCGCCACAGCCACGAAGAAAGCCGGCATGGTAAAAATCCAGGCCCTCGCCACGGTCAACGTGATAGTCGAGGCCACGGGCATTGAGGCGGTACCATTTGTCAATGATGGAGTAGTCAACCGACTTGGCAAAAATGTCTATGCCGCTGCTCACCTTGTCACGCACCGGCGGACCGTAATAACGAAAAGCAATGCGGTCGTTTTCCCAGGCTATGTCCTGGTTGCGTTCCGGCACATAACGGACATAGGTTTTGACAATTTTGGATGTTGTGTCCAACACGGCCAGTGAGCCGGCGGGCTGCGAAGGTTTAAATTCATTGATGCCCATCTTTAGTGCCTGCGCATAAGCCAGTATCACCGGACCAAAGGCATGTGGGTCGTTGTACACCCATACATGGTTTACGTAATCTTCCTTACGGCCCTTGCGGGGACAAAGGCAGCTAAAGCAGGCATGGCTAACGCCGCCGTCTTCGGCTATATAAGCGGTAAGACCGTTCAGCCCTCTGGTGAAATTTGAGCCATGCGTTTTTCGCAACAGCCCTTTTTCCAGCATGATGCCCAACCCGTAAAGCAACAAGCCGCTGCCCGATGTTTCGGTGAACGAAGTTTTGTCCGTCATCTCCTGGTGCCAAAGGCCAGCGCTGTTTTGGTAGCGAAGCACGGCGTCAAAAAAAGCTTTGGCTACCTTTTCTACTTCCCCCCTTTTTGGATGGCTCGCCGGAAGGTCCCTCACCAGAGTAGCAATGCCCATAGCGCCCCAGCCATTGCCACGGCTCCAGTTGTCTTGGCTGATGCTGCCCTTGCCCTGAAAGCCCCGGCCCTGGTGGAGCAAACCGGTTTTGTCGTCCTTAAGAATTTTGAAGAGTTCCAGTGTTTCGAAAACGGCGAGGTCGATGTAGCCCTTGTTGGCCTCCTTTAAGCCGGTGTACAGCAGATAAGGCGTTACGGCAAAGGCCATGTCAATGAACACAGCGTCCAAACTGTCGGCCACCCAGTTAGCGGTAAGCACACCTTCGCTGGAACGTTTTTGTTTATCAACCATGCGCTGTGCCGCTTCGCTGACTTGTGTGTTGAGTGAGGTATCAACGCCTAAGTAATTCAGGTATGCAGCCCCACTCCCGCCGGCACTATAAGAAATAAAACTACCCCTGCCGTCGATTTCTTTTGTGCGGAATTTTTTAAAAAGCGCAACGCTTTCTGCTATGGCTTCTTTGTCGTTTTCAACAACCGCAAGTTCGGCCATCGCTTGTAGCAACAGGCTGCCCGTGTAGAGACCGAGGTCGGTTTCTTTCAGGCCTTTTTGCAGCACAGATTGGGCGAGAGCTTTTGTGTTGACTATTTGCTGCGCTGATGCGGGTTGCAACAGGCAGGCAAAGAATGTGAATATGGTGACTATTTTTTTCATTGACGATGTTTTGGTGTGTTTGCAGTTGTTCTCTTTTACAACCGCGTAGACCCACCCCTTTCAAACATTATTTTATTGTTACAGTCTGCCGCCCCTCCAAGGAGGGGATGAACACCCCGTTGGCTCACTACATCGTAACTATTTGCGCAACCTGCATTAAGCTCAAGGCTATGGAAGTGATTAGGACGTATCCCCTCCTTGGAGGAGCGGCCTAACGCATGATTGTGCTGTAGAGCATCGGGGTGGGTTTACGGTAAACGAAAACAACTGCGTACTCTAAACGACCCTGCCCCTTAGCGATAAGAACGTACAAGAGTGCGACGCAACAGAAGCTCAATCGCTATTATGGCTTCTGGGTCCAAAGACTCCATTCCTAAAAATTCCTTGTCTCCAAATATTTATCCAGCGACTCCCTTGACATGGGCATTTCACCCTTGTAGGTTTTTGCCCACTCCCTGAAATCCCGTTTGATGGCATCCGTCCACTTGCTGTCAATCTCGCCGGCCGTGTACTTTTTTTCTTTAATGCGTTGCTGCCCGAAGACGTCAAACAGCTTCGTGACTTCGCCGGTGAGCACAATGTGTTCCACTAAATGTGCCGGTACGAACAACACGCCGTCCTTTTTGGCCAGCACCGCATCGCCGGGGAGCACAACGGCCTGGCCGATGCGCACCGGTGCGTTGATGGTTGTGAGCAGCGTTTGCCGCATGTACGATGGGTGCGAGCCTTTTATCCAGCCGTTGAAGCCTTTAATTTTTCGCAGGTCTTCCATGTCCCGCACATAACCGTAAAACACCACGCCTTTGCCGGTGCGGGTAAATACGCCGTTGCCCAAATTAGAACCGACGATGGTGCCCAACACGGGTTTACCGTAACCGTCCGCCACGTACACATCGCCCTGCACCAATGTGGGGATGGCCCACGATACCGTGGCTTTGTCGTAAGCACGTCCTTCGGCTTTTCCCTGTTCACGAATTTGTTTTTCCAGGTCGGGACGGGCGGGCATAAACTGCGCCGTGACGGCACGACCTGTCATGGTGGTTGCCGTGTCTTCGTTAATGAGTTTCCAGTCGCCTTCAAACTGGTTGGGATAACCTTTTTCAATCAACTCCGCCCAGGCTTCTTCCAGGGTTAGTTTGCTCAAGCGTTGAAGCAAACCATCGGAGACTTTCGGACGTCCATCGGCAAAACGTTCTCCGGTCCAATCGGACGTTAAGGCTTTGATGTATTCGGGTGACGAAGCGATGTTTTGTGCAGCCATAAAAAGAGAAGTGGTAAGAGACAGGGAAAGAACAAAGAGTTTGTGCTTCATGTTTTTTATGTTGGTGATGATGCGCAGTGTTAATGGCTTTTTACTTTGGGTTGTGCAATCAGTTGAAAGCTGCCTTTTTCGCCGGCCGCCGTTTTGGTGGAGAACACTATGCGGGTTAAGCCGGGATTGTCCGAGTCCTGCACCGCACGGGATTTGGACACGTCCTGCACGTCAACGGCAACGCTATTCGGCAACGCTATTTTCAGGTGCAGTATTTGGCCGCCTTGTTGGAGTTGCAGGCCGTCGGCAGTTTTCGTAACTGCTGCTTTGGTGAGCCATTGGGACGAAACAGTGACAGCACTGTCGGCCGCCGTCCAGCTATCGTGAATGGAAACAGAACGGTCGGCGTTAATCATCACCTTCCGGCTTACGCCTTTGGCCCATTTTGAGTACAACGAGGTAAGGTCGGCTTCGGCACCCATCTCACCGTTCTTCAATGCTAATTGCTTAACCTGTCCTTTTCCGCTAATGAGCTGGCGTTCGCCGTTGAAGCGAAGAATGTTGTGGCCTTCGGGACCAACCCGGAAGGTGGTCCAACGGTTGCTGGCTTGGGTGTAATTCCAAAGGTCCAGTTTTGCTTGTCGCATCTTGTCGTAGCTCTCGGTGCCGAGGTCCAATGCCCAGCGAACACCGGCGGCTTCCAAAATAAAACTGCCTGCATCCATATGGCCGTGCGAGTTGTCCGGCGTGCCGCCTTTGATGGCAACGAAGGTGGCCCCTGAATCGTTCCATGCGGTACGCATCACGCTGATGGGCATCTCGCCATCGGCGGTCCATTGCAGCGGTGGTGACTGTACCTTTTTGTTTTGCAAGAGTGAAGGGTCCCACCACAACAATTCCAGCGGAAGGTGACGGCTTAGCACTGTTTTGCGTCCCTTCACCACAGCGTTTTTCTGAAGGCTTGCTTCGTACAAATTAGCGAGGTGGTTTCTTTCATCCTGAATCAAATCGGGTCGCATCAATTCTCTTCCAAACCAAGCCATGATTGGTTCGTTGTGACGTTCTATGTGGTAGTCGGAATAGTTGTAGTCGTCGCCGGTGGCGCCTACCATTTGCACCCGGTAGTCAGCAGTTTTTAAAAAGCCGGGAATTTTCTCAAGGCCGTAACTGGTGCCCAACGCTGACCGCAGCGCTTCCACTGCAATGACGTAAAAAGAAGTGCCGTAGCTCCAGTAACTCGGGCCTTCGGCAAACGAACCGTCGGGGCCATAGGCCACGCCTGCAGCAGGAATGTTTGAAACGGCTTGCTGCACCATTGCTTTTGCCAGTTCGGGTTCTTCTTCGGCAATAGCCAGTGCACCGACAATTAACCCACCGTGGCAAACAGGGTTCCAGTTGAAGTTTCCATTCACCCAAGTTTCGCCTCGCTCCTTTGCTCCCAATCCCGGAATGATGGCTTTGGTCTTGATGGCTTCGGCAATGGCTTTTCGTTCGTCGGTGGTGAGTTTGTGATACAGCCAATCGTAGCCGATGCCTGCGGCCAGTGCGGCTTCACCAACATCTAAAAAATGACTGGTGCCCCAGTTGCTGATGGCGGCCAGTGCAAGAAGTTCTTCTTTTGCTTTTGTCAGGTAACGTTCGTCGCCGAGGATGCGGTAAGCCAGTGCCAATGCCAACAGGCGCCCCTGCACATTGCGGGAGGTGCCCATGTTGCTGATGCTGGCCGGATAACTGATGGCAGCCGCCGTGAGGTAATCATCGGCGGTAGATTTTAAAAGAAAAAGAAGGTGTTGCGAGACGCTGTCTTTTTGCGATTTGACGGAAAGAATCTTTGCTTCATTAGCGAACAGTCGTGGATGCGCCGGGAGTTTTTGCCATTGCACGTTGACGGCCTTTTGTGCACACAAACTGCTTGACGCAAGAATTAGAATAGCAATTGCGAAACAGCGAACGTTTAATTTTTTCATACGCAAACCGGTGGTGGAGAAGATGAGGCGGCACCTGTTTGCATTGCTGCGGAAAAGGAGCAAGCCGTTTTAACAAAGCACCATCCTAACTGAAGTAGCGCCTCAAGGCTGTCTCCCTAAAGAAGAAGTGGTTTAATGTATGTTTATGCTGAGTGTTGTCACCGGGAGTCTTTGACAAAATCAGGCTGACAAGGTTGAAGGGTTGCGGCGTGGGCTTACTGCACACCGGCTTCACTTCGGCGTTGCTCAGGGCAGGCATATCACGGTGAGTTTGTCGAACCATCAGGCTGACAAACTTCCTATTTGAAAAATCAATTCTAAACCGTAAAAAGAGGGAAAGAGAAGACCGACGCTGTTTTGATTATTCTTCCAAAAAATCCAAATCCCGCCCATGTGTCTCGGGGATGGTCAGCACAGCGTACAAACCCAAAATAAAGCTGATAACGCCGACAACCGATGCCGCCAAGATTACACCCATTGACGGTTTTGCCCAGGCATACAAAAGCGTCATCAGCACCACCGTACCCCGCACCATGTTGGGAATGGTGGTAGCGGCCGTGGCCCGCAGGTTGGTGCCGAACTGCTCCGCACCGATGGTGACGAACATGGCCCAATAGCCAATGCCGAATCCCATCCACAAACAAATCCCGTACAGCAACACGTCTGATTTGATACCTGCAAACAGAAATATGCAAGCGCCTACAAGTGTAAACACCATCAGCAAGGCCACGGCTTTTTTGCGGGAATGCAGGGCATGAGAAATAAAACCGCTGGCCAAATCGCCGGTGGCCAAGCCCACATAGCACCACATGATGGCCAGTCCGGGCTTGATGGCAGTGGCAATGCCGAGTGCTTTGCCAAACTCGTTGCTGAAGGTGGAAAGAATGCCGATGACAAACCAAGTGGGAAGACCGATGGCAATGCATTTGAGGTAAAGAATCAGACGTCGTTTGTCCGTAAAAAACGCAAAGAAATTTCCTTTGGACACGCTGCCCTTGTGCTGGATGTTTTTAAAGATGCCGGATTCAAACACACCCACCCGTAACAGCAACAGCCCGATGCCCAACCCACCACCGATAAAGTACGCCGTGCGCCAGTCAAAATAATCGGCAACAAAATAAGCAACGATGGCGCCGCACAAGCCTACGCCAGCCACCATTGAAGTGCCGATGGCCCGCAAATTTTTAGGAAGGATTTCCGACACGAGTGTGATACCGGCGCCCAGCTCACCCGCCAGCCCAATGCCGGCAACAAAGCGAAGGACCTTGTATTGCTCCGGCGTTTGCACAAAACCACAGGCAAGGTTGGCCAGCGAGTACGTAAGGATGGAGCCGAACAAAACCGATAGCCGCCCTTTTTTATCACCAAGAACGCCCCACAGAATGCCGCCCAGCAAAAGCCCCGTCATTTGCCAGTTTAAGATGCTGGTGCCTTGGGCCGAAAGCTGCTCTTCGTTTAGCCCCATTGACGTAAGGCTGGGAATGCGCACAATGCCAAATAAGAGCAGGTCGTAGATGTCAACAAAATAACCCAGCGCCGCCACGATTACGGGAATGCTTAACAGGTGTTGAAGCGCCGTCTTTTCTTGTTGCCCGGTGTCCTTTTGTTGCGGTTTGTTGGAGAGCTGCGTTACCATATTGAAATCTTGTTGGGGCGTTTTTATAAAACAATCTTCACTTCCTCTGAAGCCTTTGTCAGCCGGTAGGTTTTTGTTACCCTGGCTTTGCCTTTGGTCACGGTTATTTTATACATACCGAGATGGCCTTTGGCAGTTACGGCCCCTTTACCATTGGTATTTTCGCTCACGGTGGTGCGCCATTTATTCAACACCAAATCCTTCCAAGCAGCCAAATTGGGCTTGACCGACCAGTCCTTTCTGAACATAGCCGCATCGGGCTTCCAGTGTGCGCCTTGCCAAAACCCCCACATCGTAAACCCGTTTACGGCCGGATGGCTGTAACAGGCAATCAAAAAATCACGGGTATAATCGGCTTGCAATTCCTCGTCCGGCGAATTGATGTCGAACTCCGTTATCTGCACCGGGAGGCCGGTAGCGACAAACATATCCAGGTCGGTTAACACCTGCGCCGGGTTGCGTGGCTGACGGCCAACGTGCCCCTGCACGCCAATGGCTTCAATGGGCGCCCCGTCTTTCCGGAGTTTTGCAATCAGCTCAAGGTAGCGTTGTATGTTGGCTGGGCTGGCCACGTTGTTCAGCATGGAGTATTCATTGATAAACAACGTTGCATTCGGGTCAACCTGTTTGGCCAGCTTAAACCATTCCACCGCTTCCGATTCCGGCATCGCCTTGAAGTAATCCCGTTCGTGCATCAATTCATTAATGACATCCCAACCATACACCTTGCCTTTGGTATACCTGGCAATGTCCTTAATGTGTGCCTTGATGCTGTCGCTGAAACCCGGGCCAAAGTCTTCGAGACGATTAAATGGCGACGGTGTAAACTTTCTGCCCGGCCAAACCAGGTTGTGTCCACGCAAACGCAGATTGTTGCGGAGTATCCAGTCTATCGCTTTTTTTGATTCTTCCCGTGATTTGGGATTACGCCACGAAGGCCATTTTAAGCCGTTGCCAATGGTAACGGCGTTGAAAAGTTCCTTTACGTGTTTTTGATAGGTAAGTGCCGTAGAATCGGTGTTCACCAAAAGGTGTGCGGACACTTCGGAAGCAAATAAAAACTCGGGGTCAACCAGGCGGGCAGAAACGGTGGCACCTTTCACAAGTTTGCCCTTGGAATCTCGAACCTGAATGGTTAACGGCGCCGTCCGTATTTTTTCAATGCGCTCCAGGGCTACTTTTCGCCAGGCGGCACCCTCTTCACGGCCGACATAAGTAAGGCGGGTAGAAGGCAACTGCGGTATCGTTGCCGACTTGCCGAAGTTATAGACCTGTATGTTGGTGATTTCTATCTTTTGCGCAAGCGCACCCAGTGTAAAACTAAATCCCGCTACGTCCATATCCGAATCGGCAGTGATGGGTATGTCAATGGTTTTCCACTCAGGGCCAACGCTGATTTCCAGCATCACACTTTTGGTATCGGGCTTTATTGCGTTCTGCATGATAAAGTACACAACCCCGTCGCCCGACTCCTGTTTTGCGTAAACGGCATGAATGTTCATGCGGGCAAGCAACACGTCTCCTCTCTTCACCGGCTTTGTGCTTTTAAAGGCGGCTTCAATACCGTAATGGCTTGATGCCGGTGCTGCAATTTCTGCGGTGAACAACACCGACCCGTCCCCTTGCTTGACACCTGTAAACGTGCTGGGTTTTGGACCCTTGCTTCCATCCCGGAAGGTGAAGCTTTCACCGGCATTGGGCGGAAAAATGTTTTCAGGTTGTAAGGCCTGCAGGTTTGCGGGCAGCGGCGGCATTGTTTGTGCCATCACGTGGTTAACACTGCTAAAAATCAGCATGAACAGGCACCAATATTTTACGGAGAGATTTGTCTTCAATCGCTTTTTCATTGCGTCAATTATGAACAAGTTCGCTGCTGTTTGTTTTTCGAGATTAGTGTTCATTTCATAAATGAAAAATTTGTCAGAATTACTAAATGGCAATCAGCTCATTTTCTTTTCCACTGGCCGGCTGGTCCTTTCCACCACTTTCATGGATTGTTTGTGCAAACCGTGCACAAACTTTCTCCCCTTTTGAGCTTTCTTTTTTGATGCCTTTGGGTTTTTAGCCATGGCCAGCACGGTGGGTACAAAACGCTTCACGTCGTCTTCGTTGTCAAAATCAAACAGCCAGTCGCCGAGGCCAATGTCACGCCACATGATGCCTTTGCTGCTTTGCTCTTCCCAGCGAACAACAATGGCCGGAATGCCATGGGCAATGCACATGATGGGACTGTGCATTTCCAATCCAAAATGACCGGCTGATTTTTTGTAAATGCTGATGGCTTCATCGGTCAGCCACGGACGGCCCAGCCATATAACTTTGGGCTTAACGTCTTCCGGTAATTTGTCAAATACCCATTCCTTGCCAATCGGCATTTCGGTTTCGTCCTCGTGAACGATTAAAACTTTCAAATCCGTCTTGCGCACCACTTCGGTAATGGCATCTCGCAGGGGCTTGTGGTCGTACTCTTTCATTTCTTCGTTGCGGGCATGGCGTTCTTTATCAATCGGCCGGTTCTTTTCTTTGTGCAGCCAGGCCGGTGTGTGGCGTTGCTTGGGGATGCAGGTAAGAAACTTTCCTTCCTGCAGGTTCACCGATTGCAAGTAAGCCGCTGCCTTTTCATCGTTGGTCACGTCAATGGAAAAAACCGCATCAGGCCCGAACGCCATAATGGGTGCATGAATGCCTGCGTCTTTTGCTTTTTGCAACGAAATAGAATCACGGAAGTACACAAAGGCAGCGTCGCTTAGAATGTCCTTTTCGTTCATGCCGTACAGTCCGTACGTGACGCCGAACACACCAAAGGGCTTGCCCAGCTTTTTAAAATGCGCCAGGTCGGCCCAGGCAATCGTAGCAGGTCCAGAATTATGGAGAAGAAAATCCGCTTCGGCGATGGCGGTTTCCAATGCGGCATTGGGCGCCTTGCCTTGTGCATCTAACTTTCCTTCTACCATTTTCATTTTCGGAAAACGTCTTTTCAACATCGTGATTTCCTCTGCTAAATGCGTGTGGTACCAGGGCCAGAAGGTAATGACCGCATCAGGAATATATTTCTCCAACAAGGCCAGCATTGCCGGTGTATGTGCAATGTCGCCGATGTTCTCTATCTGCCAGCCGCTGCGCAGCAAGATGTTCCGGGGACGTTTGTTATCAGTATCCGGCGATGATTGTAACAAAGGTATTTGCGCCAACAGGTTTCCGAAAAACATCATTCCACCTGCAGTTATGGCGGTTTCTTTTATGAATTTTCTGCGATTGCTCATACAAATCGTTTTAAAATGTTGCGTTCAATTCTATTTCATTCAAGCGCCTTGTCGTTCGCTATTTCTTGTCCACTCCAGGCCTTTTTTGCCGTCCATGCCGCAGCAGGCGACGACCAAAACGGGTCGCTTTCGGGCAAGCCAAGCGGCAGCAAAATTTCGGCGCAGAGGTAAAGGCTGCCGGTGGTGTTGTACACATCGGCAATGTCGTTTTGCAGACCATACAACCCGATGTTCAACCAGCCGTCTTTCGTGAACGTTGAAGGGCTTTCGGTGGTCTTTTTAATTACAGCCGTTAAGGCCGACCGCACTTGGGCCGGGAACAATGAAGCCGGCAATTTTTTCCGCCAAGCAACATCTGCCAGGTGGTGAAAAGCAGCACCCCGGTAAACCAGCGAACGACCGGTAACCGGAAAAGAGCCATCGGCATTAACCATCCTTTCCTGAATCGCAGCAAAACGTTCACTGCGTTTGATGGATTTTTCCTGTAGTTCTTTGTAGAACCCGCCTTTGCTTACAACGATTTCCAAAATGATGTTCAAGTAAGGGTGAATGACGTAGGAGTTGTAATAGTCAGCGTGAAAATTTTCACCGTCCGAATAATGGCCATCGCCTACGTACCATTTGTCCATCTGCCGCAAGGCAAGCTCTACCCGCATCTCATCCCAAGGAATGTTGTGTTTTAGAAAAAAAACTTCCATCATTGCCGAGAAGAGGAGCCAGTTATTGTACGCCGGCTTCACGGCACGTGTGAGTAAAAAAGCATCCATCACTCCTTTTCGTGTCGCCTCATCCAGGTTCTCCCAAAGCCAGGGACAACGCAAAAACGCCAGTGCTAAAAACGAAGCGTCCACCAGCGGCTGTCCGCCAGCCTTCCATTCCATATAATCTTTTGCCACAGGATCAACAGCGTTGCCAATTGACTTCAAAATCAACCGCCGGTATTCGGTGCGCAATGCTTTTTCTTTAGCGGAGCCTTCATCGTTTTGCAGCCACGGCGCCATGCCGCTTACCAATCGTGCAAACGCTTCGAGGTAAGCCGCAGCCTTGCGGGCTTTTGGATTATCGCTGCGGACCGACAGTAGCACTGGCATTTTGACTTTGAGTGAATCTGCTGCCAGTGCTGTCAACACCGGTCTTGCCAACTGGTCCATGTGCTGGAGCCAAAGTTGCCGGTCGGTGACAACGGTTTTTTCTTTTTGCGAAAAAGCAACTCCGCAGAAGAGCAGTAAGACAAAAAACAGGAGTGGCTTTTTCATGTAAAATATTTAATGCGTTAGTTTTTTGCGTAGCGATACATTTCACTTCCGGCGAGCAGAAAAGCACCCACGCCAAAAATGGCCGTGCTGTTGGCACTGGCCAGCTCGGGTTTCCATCCAATGGGCTGCACATAGCCCAGCATGCCATCAGGATGAATGGATGAAACCAAAACCTGCCATGCCTTTTCAACTACTGGCCCGTATATCTTTTTATCCAGAATGTTTTTGTTCAGTCCCCACAGCAATGCATAAGTGTAAAACCCGGTGCCGCTTGTTTCTTTCAGCGGGTAACTTTCCGGGTCAAGCAGTGATGTATGCCAACTGCCATCAGGCTGTTGCAAGGCTGCAATTTTTGCCGCCATTTCTTTGTACAGCGTAATGTATTTTTCTCGCGTGGGATAAGACGCTGGTACATTGTCAAGTACTCTTACCAAACCTGCCATCACCCAACCATTGCCACGGCTCCAGAAAATTTTCTTACCGTTCTTTTCCCGCTTGGTAAAGTTGCTACCGTCACGAAAGAAAAGGTGCTCTTCTTTGTCGTACAGGTAGTCGTAAGTTTTCCACCAAAGCTTGTCGCTGATGTCCAAGTATTTTTTTTCGCCAGTTGCCGTCGCCAGGTAGCACAAGGCTGGCGGACCCATAAACAAGGCATCGCACCAGGCCCATTCACGGTGATTGATGTCGTTCTTCCACTCCAGCGATTCGGCGTGCGGTTGCGTCACAATGCTGTCGGCCAATGCCCGGAACTTTGCTATCATTTTCGGGGCTTTGTGTTTCTGGTACAACAGCCCATAGGTTTGCCCGATGCAATAATCATCGGCGTAAAACCGGTTGGGACCAGTGTTCCATTCCAGTTCTTCGCCAACAGCCAACAGGTAATTGTGATAGGCATTGTTCTTGCTGATGCGGCCCAGTTCAAAAAAACCGGTGTAGCCTGCAGCGTTGGTCCAATCCCATTTCGGCCACGTCGTTCCTTTTTCTTTCCAGGTAGAAAGCTGCCAGTCCGCTACTTTTTCCATTAGGCGCAACACCTCTTTGCGATTTGTCTTTGCTGGCTTCTGGCCAACAACATGGAATGCTGTTAGCTGCAACAGAAAGGCTGCAAGCAAGAAGAATGAATACTGTCTATGCAATCGTTTCATCGTCTTTTTTTATGCCGGGTAGATTGTAACGCTATCAGGACTTTCTGTGTAAATGAAAAATGAATTTTAATATCCGTGCTGCTTTTGCATCTCATCGTAATACGCCTTCAGCACATAAAACGCTTTTTTCTTCCGGCCTTTTTGGTCGTACAGCCCTTTGTTGTTCCAGCCTTCCTGATACAACGGGTTGTTGCGGCGGGGCGACCGGAAATCGTGCAATATCCAGGGAGAAAAACCCGAAAACCCTTCGGGCATTCGTTTCATCATGGCCACCTGCTCACGGTAAAACCAGGCCTGGTAGTCTTCGCTCCAGCGGGTAAGGCTGTCGGCCTGAAAGCCACCGAGGGCTTCGGCGCCGGTTTCGCTAAAAAAGAAAGGCTTGTCGAATTTGATAATCCATTTCGCTTTTGCCATTCCGGAAGGAAGGCCGCTGCCGTACCACCCGAGGTATTCATTGGCGGCCACCAGGTCGGCGTAATTGCCCAACGGGTCGTCAAGCGTAATGCCTTCCGGCGGGTAGTGAACTTCAAGGGCGGCAGAAACAAGACGGCTGTTGTCCAGGGCTTTTGCCCTTTGAACCAGTGTGCTCATAAACCGGGTGCGGGACTCGCTTACAGGCGTTTCGTTGCCTACACTCCAAATGATAATGGAAGCCTGGTTGCGGTCACGGGCAATCATGTCGGTGAGTTGAGCCGTGGCTTTGGAGAGCACCTCGGCCGACGTAAAATCAATGGTCCAGTAAACGGGGATCTCCGACCACACCAACAGCCCGAGTGAATCGGCGGTGCGGGTCATGTGCTCGTTGTGCGGATAATGTGCCAGCCGAACCATGTTGGCGTTGAGTGCCTTTGCCTGCCCCAGAAGTTTCCGGGCATCGGCGGCACTGTAGGCTCTGCGCCCTTCTTCCGGCATTTCTTCGTGTATGCAAATGCCACGCATAAAAAGCGGCTTGCCGTTCAGCAATAGCCTTTTGCCCTGCACTTCGATGGTGCGAAAGCCGATTTTGTCCTGTATTGTTTCTGTTGCGGTGCGAATAACAACGTTGTACAGTTTTGGCGTGTTAGGTGACCATAATTTTATGTTGGCCGCAGTAAAGCGGAACGCAGCGCTGTCGCCGTTCACCGACACTTGTTTCTTAATGGAAAGCTCCAGGATTTCAACCGTCACCTCACCGGAAGGCGGCTTGTTAAACTTCAGCCACCCCTCCACTTCGTTGCTGCTGTTTTTTACAAGACCGAGTTGATAATTCTGAATGTGCGTTGGCGGAACTTCTACCAGCAACACATCACGGGTGATGCCGCCGTAATTCCACCAGTCGGTGTTGATGGTCGGTATCTCGTCACGGCGGCGCTGGTTATCCACCTTCACCACCAAAAAATTACCGGTGGGCTTTAGCAGGCTGTCGGGCACTTCAAAATGGAATGGTGAAAAGCCTCCTTTGTGCGACCCCAGCTTTTTTGCGTTGAGATAGACATGCGCCTCGTAGTTGACGGCACCGAAGTAAAGCAGCAGCGTATTATTAAGATTGCTCTTTTTATAATCGAAGGATTTTTTATACCACACCGTGCCTTCGTAGTAAAGAAACTTGGGGTGTTGCGAATTCCAGTCGCCCGGAACATTGAGTGTGTACTTGGCGATGTAGCCGTGTTCCTTGCGGTCCGACTTGTTGGCCGGCACGTCCGTATTCCAGTACGCTTCGGGGTCAGATACATTCCGCTCCGTGCGGCGGTAATCGTAAAACCCTGTTTCGTAGGGGTCAACGATGTAGGTCCACTTGCCGTTGAGCGAAACGGTTTTGCGGGCATAAATGTTGGCGATTAGCGCCTCCTGCGCAAAGGAATTGGCGGCGGCGAAAAGGAGTAGGAATAGGAGTGATTTTCTGTTCATGCTGTTGTGAAATTTGAACGGCTGTTTGCTGCGCAGCGATACGAACGTACAAGCCCCGTTTCAGGCGGGATGAGACAAGTGCGATGCAAGAGTTGTGTTTCCTGTCAGCCATTTTTTACCGCCGGTTTCACCGGGGTTGTTTATACATTCAATCGTTACTGCAATTGGCGATGCCTTTCCCCTCTTTAGCCAGATCACCATCCTGGTTGAGCCGTTCATGTCCCTTTCCGCTCCGCTTTTTTAATCCACACCGGCATTTAGCGCTTTTCCGTTCACCGTCAGTTGAACGGTGGTTTTAGCGGGTGCCCAATTGCCGATGGAAAACACCGGGTTGTACAAGGGGCTTTTTTCGGTGGCCGCAACGGAAAATTTTATCCGCCTGCCTTGCTTGACCAATTGATAAGCCCTTTCCGCTTTCAGAAACCCTTCCGACCGGGCGCCTCCTTGTACTTTTAATTCCGGCGAAAAATTCCAGAACCGGTTCAAGCCGGTTAGTTCTCCAGGCTTCTTTTTGGTGAGTCCGTAGAGGGTGTAGGCTTCCACCGTATTGGAGTCAATCAAATGACGCAGTTCCCTAAACGTGGTCACGCAGGAACTCGATGGCCGGTCGTAGTGAAAAATCTGCGTTCCATCGGAGGGTATGAACTGAATGGGATCACGGTTCCAGCCGTTCCACGAGGCGTCACGGTACAGGTCTGGGTTCTCATTATACCGGTTTTTCTATTCTGGAACTGTAGGGTAGAAATTTTTCACTAGCGGCAGGTTGCCAATACGATTGGTATCCGTACTCCCTTCCGCACTTCAAATTCTCTCCAGTATTTTTCTCGTACGGGATCTGTTTCTTCACTACAAAGGCAATGGATGCTCCGCACCGGTTAGCACCACTTTTTTGACTACCACCGTTCCCGGCTCGAATTGGGTTGGCTGCTTTCCGCCCACGGCTACCTCGTAATCGCCGGGAACAATCTTCCGGCTGCCGTTGGCGGCTATTTGCGAGAAATCTTCCGGCTTTAGCGTAAAGCGAACGGTCTTTTTCTCACCTTTCTTCAAGGTTATGCGGGCAAAACCTTTCAGGCTGTGCTTTTCAACACCGCCCGGCTTTTTTATGTACAACTGAACCACCTCTTCCCCGTCCATAGCGCCGGTATTTTGCACCTCCACCGAAACCGTTAGCGGCGAACCTGTTTTTGCTTCGGACGGCAGTTTTGCGTTGCTGTAGGAGAACGTTGTGTAGCTCAGGCCATATCCAAATTCGTAGAGAGGCTTGCCCTTGTAGTAGCGATAGGTGCGGCCTTTCATGTTGTAATCGGTAAAGGAGGGCAATTCGTTTTCGGAAGTGTAAAACGTCACCGGCAAACGGCCCGCAGGATTGTACCTCCCCAGCAGCACATCCGCAATCGCTGTTCCGGCTTCCTGTCCGCCGTACCAGGTTTCAACAATTGCCGGTAGGTTTGCAGCTTCCCAGTTCACGGCCACCGCGCTTCCATTCACCAGTACCAGCACCATGGGTTTGCCCAGGGCCGCAAGCCTTTTCATTAGTTTTTGCTGTACTTCCGGAAGTTCCAGCTTGGTGCGGTCGCCGGCATCAAAACCTTCCAGCTTAACGTCCATTTGTTCGCCTTCAATGCGGGGCGAAAGGCCCATGCACAATACCACGGCATCGGCGCTTTGGGCAATGCGTAGTGCCTCGGCTTCATAGTCCTGGTTCGGTACCGCCCAATTGAGCTTTGCAATGGCGTTGGCGCCTGCATTGGCGTAGTCAATTTTTACAGGATAGGTTTGGCCAGCTTCGAGGTACACCGCTTTGTGGCGGTGGTCAAAACCATCGGGACTGTTGTACTGAAACTGCAAGGAGTCGTTGAAGTAAAACTGGTATTCGCTGCTGCCCGACATGTCGAGTTGGTACCAGCCGTCCGCCGGTGCTTTGAGGTAGCCGCTCCAGCGTACGGAAAAATCATACGCACTTAATTTAGCTGAAGGCGCTCCATTAATCCAGCTAAAATTTACCACACTGTCCACCCTCGTCATCACCGGGCTGCCGGTGCGTTTGCGGTTGGCAAAATATTCACCTTTTAATCCCCTTTTTGTGGCGGCCGCATCCTGAAACAAGGCTTGCGAAGGAATGATTTCCACCGCCGGCAGGCCCGTTGCATGCGGCGAGCCAAGTGCATACAATACCTTTGCTCCCGGCAGGGCTTTTTTCAATCCTTCGTACGGCGTGATGATTCGAGAAGGAAGCCCGCTGTAGTTCGCCAGCAACACTTCTTTGTCGTCGGCATTCGGGCCAATCACCGCCAGCGTTTTGATTGACCGCTTCAACGGCAATATGTTTCCGTCGTTCTTCAACAACACGATTGATTTGCGTGCCGCATCCAACGACAGTTGCACATTGGCTTTGCTTTCCACCACGCTATACGTAATTTTCCCAAACGGCAAAGAGGTCGGTTCATCAAACATGCCCAATAAAAACCTTGCTTTAAACAAGCGTCGCAAGGCGTTATTCAAATCACCTTCCGTCAACAAATTTTTTGCAACCGCTTTGTCCAATGCATTGAAAGCAGAACCACATTCAAGGTCCACACCGGCTTTGATGGCAATGGCTGACGCTTCTTCTGCCGTAGGCACTTTTTCGTGTGCTCCTTTGCGGTAGATGTTGCTAACGGCACCGCAATCGGTCACGATAAATCCTTTAAAACCCCATTGCTTGCGCAGCAACTCATTCAATAGAAAATTGTTGCTGCAGCAAGGCTCACCCCGAAACGCATTGTAGGCGCACATTACCGAATAAGCACCACCGTTTTGGATGGTGGTTTTAAATGCCGGCGTATAGGTTTCCAAAAAATCGTAGTCGCTTACTTCTGCATTAAATCCGGCCCTTCCTTTTTCCGGCCCGCTGTGCACCACAAAATGTTTGACGGTGGCAATGGTTTTGAAATATTTGGGATGAGCCCCCTGCAAGCCCCGAATGAACGCATGGGCAACGTTAGCCGTAAGGAAGGGGTCTTCTCCATAGGTTTCCATTCCCCGGCCCCATCGTGGATCACGAAAAATGTTGATGTTGGGCGTCCAGAAATTGAGGCCGGTGTAGATGCCCCGTTGGCCCCGTGCGGCAAAGAACTCGTGTTTGGCTCTTGCTTCGTCGGAGATGGCGCTGGCTACTTTGTTCATCAGCACCGTGTCCCACATTGCTGCCAGTCCTATTGCCTGCGGAAACACCGTGGCCTTGCCGGCTCTTGCCACACCGTGCAGGCATTCGTTCCACCAGTTGTAAGCAGGTATTTTCAACCCGTTGCTGTCAATGCCCGTGCCCCGGTGCATCAATAGCTTTACCTTTTGCGAAAGAGAAAGGCGGGAGATAATGTCGTCAATGCGTTGGTCAATAGGCAAAGCCGTATTACGGTAAGCCGGAAGGCTTTGTTGTGCTTTTGCCGTGCAGACGAAAAGCAGCAAAACGAGCAAACAAAGTTTGTTTCGGGTATTCATCATCTTTCTCTCAATTCTGTTTGGTTAGTGTAAACGCAAAACCGCCGCCCGGCGCCATTTCGATTTCTACCGCATCGCCTTTTTTGACTGACCGTTTTTCCAGTTTGTAATCTTCACCCATACGGTCGGCGTTGGGACCATCGGTAAACATTTCGGCGCCGTAGGAAACGCCTTCATCAAGAAAGTCAAACCGCACCGTTACTTTCCGTGGCGTGTAGTCGTTGATGCCGCTGACGTGCCAGGTGCCGCCTTTTCTTCGGGCCAGCACAGCATAGTCGCCAATCTTGCCATCCAGCGGCACGGTGGTGTCCCAAACGGTAGGCAGGCTGCTGATGTAATTGAGCATCACCGGCTCCCTTTCGTAAGCGGTGGGGGCATCGGCCAGCATCAGCAGCGGTGCGTAAAGCATGGTGAACAGCGCCAGCTGCTGGCAGCGGGTGCCCTGCGTCATGGGACGTTGCATGCTGATGCGGAAATCTTTTTTATTGGCGTTGGTCAAACCACCCGGCGTGTAATCCATCGGCCCCGCCAACATGCGGGTGAACGGAATGTGCGCTGCGTTTTCCGGTGTGGCCCGGTCGCTGAATTTGTTGTACTCCAACCCTTGCACGGCTTCGTAATTAATCACATTCGGATACTTTCTTTCCAGACCCACCGGGGCAAAGGTGCCGTGAAAATCCACCAGCATTTTCCGGGCTGCCGTTTCGCTTGCAAGGCGTTCGTAAAAGTTCACCACGGCCTGGTCTTCCCGGTCCATAAAATCCACTTTTACGCCGGCCACGCCCCATTTCTGAAACTGGTCCAGCGCCTCAATCATTTGCCGGTCCATCGTGTGCCATACGCACCAAAGGATAAGGCCCACCCCTTTTTGTTTAGCATAGTCAAACAACTCTAGCATGTTCAAATCGGCGGGCAGATTCAAGCCGTCGTTAGTTTTTATCGAGCCGTCGTTCAGCTTCAGCAGGTTTTGCTGGTCGCTCCAGCCTTCGTCCATGATGACATACGGAATGCGGTTGCGAGCCGCAAAGTCAATAAAGTATTTGTAGGTCTCGGTGTTGTACCCGGTTTTGAAAGGCACACCGGTAAGCTGGTTGGCATTCCACCAATCCCAGGCCACCAGGCCGGGTTTAATCCAGCCTGCTTCGGTAAGTGCATTTTCCGGCGCAAGAAGATAAGTGAGGTTGTTGTACAAAAGGTCTTTGTCACTTTCGGCAATCACCATCACCCGCCACGGAAAGCTTCGGCTGCCGGCCGTTTCAGCAACGTGCGCCGCCCATTCGTACGGAACACGGTTAAAACCGTTGCCGCTCTTGTTTACCGAGTCTTTCAACACCACCGGGCTAAATGTGCCTTTTACGCCATTGCTTCCATCTGATTGCAGCACCATCACCGGGTAATCAAGCACGCCGGCTTCCAGCAGGGCCACTTTCGCTCTGGCATCCACCACAAAGGGAAAACAGGCGGTGGTATCGCCGGTAAGGGAAGAAAGCGGTGCATAGCGGTGATTGTTTTCGTAATGAATGCGGCCCTTGTCACCGGTTTGCATCCAGGCATGAGATGCAGCAGGAAAACGGAATTGAGCCTCTTCGTCCTGAACCGCGATACGGCCGGGAAGTGAGGTGATGAAGCGATAGGCCACCCCGGTATTGTACACCCGGAACTCTACGCTGAAATTGTTCCTGAAACGAAGCGTCAGTTCATTGTAGTGGTCGGGATAAGCAGCCGCCATGCCGTACAGCGGCGTAACGGTTTGCTGAACGCTGCGGCTTTTCTTTGAGGCGAGTTTATTGTTCCTGCCCAACACCTTTCCATCGGCCAATGAAAGTGCAAGGGTGTTGCCGGTCATCAACGGGCCACCTTTGTACGCCACATCGTAGCGAACCTCATTGCCCGCATGAACCGTCAGGGTAATGTTGTTGTCGGGCGATGACACCGTTTGCCCTTGCGCATGGATGCATGCACCAAAGAATATCAAAAACAACAGTGAACGAAAAAAAATCATCATGAGGTTTTCAACTGGTTATTTGAATTAATTTTTTTGAATCGCTTTCTATTTCAACACAGCCCTGACGCTGGCTGCCGTTTTGGTTTCGGCCGTGGCAAAACTTTTCGCAGCTATGTTTTTCCCTTCTACCGTTACTGCTTCGTCGCCAAAATTCACCACCACTTTTTTGCCCGATGAAAACACCGTTTCCTGCACTTTCTTATCGGCGGTTACAAAACGGTGCGACAGCATTTCATCATAGCCAATGCTTTGCAGCCAGGGATGAACGGTTTTATAGCTTTGGATGAACGTGTTGCGAAAGGCTTCCCACCGCTCCCGGTCTAAGTTCCAGAGTGGCGCATTGCCGTAAAGGATGTTGAAGAGGTCTTTTTTCCACCAGAGTTCCGGCGCATGATGGTTGGCATCTTCCCAGCGCCACGAGGTAATGATGGCGTCGTGATAGACCAGCGAATACAGGGGCACACGAATGGCCTCGTTGATCGAATACTGTAGGTATTTTGGCGGTGCCGTGCGAACGCCCAGCATTTGCGAAGGCTTTGAATTGTTGCGCCAATCGCCGTACCAGTAAATTGTGCCTTTCTGGTTAATCTCCGTTCCCCACCAGGTGCGTGCCAGCGTCATCATGCCATGCGCATACACCACCTGGTCGGCAGCGTAATCGGCACCCCACTCCGCTCCCAAAAATGTGTTGTGCTTGTCTATCGTGGCCTGTTGGTTTTTGCGCATCGCCGTCACCCACTCTTCCCGTGTGCAGGGATGGTCTTTCGAATAACATTCATAGATGCCATTGGCCTGATACACGTCGAAGAAATACGATTCGGCGGGATAGATGGCCATCTCTTTGGCCGTCCTCTTTACCACTTCGGGATAGGAGGCTTTGGGGCAAACGTAATGGCCGAACTGGTTGGAATAAACGGTGCCGTCTTTCTTGCGTGCCGTGATGGTTTTGTACAAACCCGGAAAGGCGTTGCGCTTCAAATAAGTCGCCTGTTGCGATAAGTCGTGCGTGGCCGTGTCACGGGGATGTGCGTCGGTAAACAATTCGTACGAACTGTACACGAACCCTAATTTTTTCACCGAATCGGGATAGCCGGTGGAAGGATACGGCGTGTGGTTCGGATTCCAAATCAGGATGGCTTTGCTGATGCCGGCGTCTTTCAGATCGTTGGCAAAAGCACCGTTGCGGGCATTGTCCCAAACATACACGTGCACACCGCCCACCAGCTTTTGAATAGCCGGCATTTTTCGCTCATTTTCTTTCAAGGTCTTTACGCCCAGCTTCGGCCAGATGTAGCCCCGGTATTTTTTTGCCTGCGCCACGTATCCGCCTTTATCAAAGAAATAATACGTGAGCTTTCGTGTGTAACCCAGCTTTTCCAATGAAGGCAGCCATACCGGTTCCACAATCATCTTGCCGTCCACCCGGGCCGTACGCAACAAAGCGTCATAAGGCGTTTCCGCCATTGCCATCCAACCGCTTTCCATCTTTTTGTCCGTTGTTCCCATCCAGCTCATGCCGTAGGCGCCGCCGCAGGAATACGGAATGCTGCTGCCGAGCGGATAACCGCCGTCCGTAACGGGCAACAACAAACCTTCGGAGTCGGTGTGAACGATGAAGTGGTCGGCGGGTGATTGAAAGGCAGCGGGGAACATCAGCTCTTTCATGGCGGTTTCGTTATCGCCCTGCACCTGCACCGAAAGGCCGGCATCGGCGGTTAACGAAAGAACGGCGGTAAATGGGTAAGGCGAAGCAAACGAAAGACGCAAGGAATTGGCGTTGGCCGATGCAGACTGCAACAGGAAATTTTTCAGCGGCAGTTGCTCCCATGTTTTGCCGATGCGTTTGTCCGTCACCTTCAATATCAACGATTGGTCGTTGAACGTTACCCGCAGGTCCTTGTTCTGCAACGTCCACTCTTTGGCTTCACCCGAAAAGGGCAAGAAAAATGAAAGCAGCAGGCAGAAGAATCTGCCCCTTTTGCTTTTCATTTTTTTACTGCTTGCTTGCGAAATCATTTGTATGCTGCGATAAATTTTCATTGCTCATTGCTCCGCCCACAATGGACTATTTGATAAACCTTGATACCAGTAAACCTTCGTCCGCATAAATCACCACCGAGTATTGTCCACGGCCCAGCGTTGTAACGTCCACGTTTGTTTGTTGCTAACCAGCAGGCAGCGCTGCTCGTTTTACTTCCCGTCCGCACATGTCAACGATGGTTACAAAAGCACTCTTCCGTACCGCCGGGTACGACAACACAAGATTTTCTACCGCAGGGTTGGGAAACAGGTGCAGATGCCGCTTTGCCTGTTGGCCGTTGCGGATGAGGATGACTTTGCTCAGCGAAAACGTTCTGTCGTTTTCCACCGCCCGTAACCGGTAGTAGTGCAGACCTTCGTTCAGGTTATTGTCGGTGTAGCTGTATTGGGCGCCGGCGGTGCTCATCACCGTTATTTCCCCATCATTAATGTTCGACGTTTTGTTGTTTTGATAAACGGTGTTGTTGATGACTGTCACATTATCGGCGACAAACACATGAATGCCCCGGCCGCCGTTATTGTACACTACGTTGTTTTCAATAAGCGTTTTACCGTTGTACAACACGTTGGTACCGCCCGATTGCCCGTTGTTGGCATCGTCAATGATGATGCCGTTGCCATCGGTAAACCCACGGCAGGAGCCGCTGTACCAGGGCACCCGCATCTCGTTGTCGTACACAATGTTGTTGCGGATGATGTTGCGGTATGTGGTGGTGTTGGCATCATCATCTGTCAGGGGCAGAAACGAGATACCGCTGTTGCCGTAGCGGGAATACAAAGCGTTGCTGTACACTTTGTTTCCTTCAATAGTCATGTAGTCGTTGTACGTGCCGCCAACGCCGCCGCCGGGACATTCATACACTTCGCAATTGCGAACGGTAACGTGGTGCGAATGAACACCTGCATTTGAATTAAACGAAATGCCGTTGCCGCTGAATTTTGCCAGCGTGGTGCCCGTTGGGTCGTTGCAGCCGCCGGGTTGATTGGTGGCATCAGTAAGAGTAATAACACCGGCATTGCCCCGCACCGTGATGCCTTCAATCGAAATGTAGGAAGCTTGCACGAAGATGCCGTGCCAGTTGTTGAATTGAATAAGTGGGCTTTCGCCCGGATAGTTTTTAAACACGATGGGGTTGCCGTCAACGCCGGATTGCGTAATGGCCAGCACGGCAAACGAGCTTTGCACGTTGGCCAAATCGGTAGTGCCGTAGGTGCCGTTGCGGATATAAACGACGTCACCGGGATTCCGCGTAGTGCTGGTGTAACTCACCTTGCTTAACGTTTGAAAGGCCGTTGCCGGTATAAGCCCGTTGTTGCTGTTGTTGCCGTTGACGGCATCCACGTAATAATCCGTGGCCAGCACCGCCCGGGCGGCCAGCATTGTACAAAACGCAAGGAGTAGCTGTTTTTTCATTCCCGTGTATTTGCAATTGGCGGTTCGTTTTCAGCGGTATCCATCGAAAGAATCTTAATCTTTAGCGCATAGGGATTGCCGGGGGACGAAATAGACAAATCGTCCCGCTGACTTTCCCCGCGATTGCTTGCTATATGAGAGGTAACTATCGTTGCCCGCTTGCGCCGGCCGGCTTAATTAAGTCGTCTTTACCAGTGCGCTTTACAGCACGGTGACCGTAGCTGTTTTCACTGAAGGGTTGGTGGCGCCCAAAGCACCCGTTGCCGTCAGTTTAACCGTGTACGTTCCGGCCGCTGCATAAGTATAAGGTGCAGCGATGGCCGTTGAGGTAGCGCTTCCGTCGCCGTAATTCCAGGTGTAGCTAATGCCGTTCAGGCTGGTGTTGGAAAAACTCACCGTGCGGCCCGAAACCGAGGTGGTAAAGTTGGCCACCGGCACCAGGAAAGAGGCATCAATCAGTACCACGGCAAGGCGGTTTGTCGCGGGCAATTTGCTGTTGCTGTTGATGCCCACACCGAGGGCAAATTTTTTAGTGGGATTGGCCACGAGATAATCAAGGTCCACACTTAAATCGAAACCCGCATCGCTGGCACCGCTGGGGATGGTAACTGACGAAGGCACCTCGTATTTGCCGGCAGGCAAAAGCTCTGAACCCGCTGGCAGTGTTCCGGCCAGCAGCATACGGTTCGCCGTATCGGCATCGGCCGAAACAGATACCTCAATGGCGCCTTTTGTATCCACACCGGAGCGGTAGGCTGCCAGCGGAATACGCAAGCGTTTGGCGGCTGCATCTACCTGGTAGCGGTACACTTGTCCCGGCACGGCCACCCGGTTGATAAAGTACACGCCTTTCACCGAATTGCCTTCCACCGCTGCCGGCAGGTACACGTTTTGGTCGGGGTAGGCTTCGTCGTTAATCTCTTTGTATTTGGTGCATGAAGCGGCCAGCAGGGCTGTCAGAACAACCGCTGCACCTATGTTGAAAATTTTCATGATTCGTTTTTAGCGTTGACAATGAATTGAGAGAATTTGTAACTCACCGCTCTTTACCAAAGCGGGTTTTGCACGATTCCCTTGGCAATGTTGATATCATTTTGCGGGATGGGAAACAGGTACATCCGGGGCTGAAAGGCACGCTGCTCCAGCGTAAACGGTGCATAGGTGAACGTTGCCGGCGCTGTTTGCGTCACATTCACACCCCTGATGGCGGCACCCAGCGTGGCCGGTGCTATCATCCAGCGGCGGGTGTCCCAGGCACGGTGGTCTTCAAAGGCCAGCTCCACCTGGCGCTCACGGCGGATAATGTTGCGCATTTGCTCCTGGCTGCCCAGCGTTACCGGTGGCATGGCCACACCGGCGCGGGTCCGCACGCGGTCAATAAAAGTTTTGATGTCGGCGCTTCCTGATGAATATTCGTTCAGGGCTTCGGCATAGTTCAGAAAAATTTCCGCCAGGCGGAAGTAAATCCAGCTATGCACCGCCGAACCGCTGTTGTTGGTCAGGTTGGTGCCCTCTGCCACGTACTTGCGCAGGTAATAACCGGTTTTGGTGGCGTTGAAGATAGGAAGGGCGTCTTTTCCACCAGTCCAGGTTTCCACGTTACGGGCAGCGCCATTGCCATTGAAGGAGGCACCGTTCGTCACCACCGTTAGCCCCAGGCGGGGGTCGCGGTTGGCATACGGATTGGCCGCATGCGCAGGATTGTTCCAGTCGAACGGCACGGCCGTGGTGGCATTTACTTTTACTTCATAGGCATCCACCAGATCCTGCGTTGGCGTGGTGCCACCGCGGCTACGGTCGAAGCCAATAGGAAAGTTGATGGCTTCAAACGTGTTGGAAGCGGAGTTACGGCGAGTGAAAATAATTTCGGTATTGTTGAACGATGTAAACAGCGTACGGTAATTGTTCGTCAGCGCATAACCCGTACCCGCCAAATCAATCACCGCCTTGGCTGCATCGGCAGCGACTTTCCAGCGGGCTGCCCGGTCGCCGGCAGGCAATGCAATCAACTCCGCATTGGCGTAGCCGGCTGCCCACGATGGCGTGTTAAACAAATCAGAAGCGGCATACAACAACATCCGGCTTTTCAGCGCCAGCGCAGCGCCTTTGGTAGCCCGTCCCAACTCACCGGTAGCATGCGTCACCGGCAAGTTGTTGGCGGCGGAATCGCATTCGTCGGCAATGAACTTTACGCAGTCCTGCAGGGACTGGCGGCGGGTGGCTTCAATGGCGCTTTCGTCCACCGGCAGCGTAATCAGCGGCACACCGCCGTAGCGCTTTACCAATTCAAAGTAAAAAAAGGCACGCAGAAAGCGGGCTTCATAGGTCCAGCGGGTTACTTCGGCCAGCTTTTGGTTGTAGGCTATCGGGTCGGCCTTAAAGGCATCGAGGTTGATTTTGCCCGGCTTGGCCGTTTGCAAAAAAAGGTTGGCCTTGCGGATGGCCCGGTAGTACGCACCCCACACATCGGCCGGGTTGTTCACGGCGTTCCAGGCGCCCTGGTTAAAGAGTTGCACGGAGGCCGTTTCTACCGTGTGTTCGGCTTCGTCGGTGGTGGAGGCCATCATGGCTTCGCCGCCAATTTCCTGAAAGCCTTCCCGCAGTTCCACGTACACACCATTGAGCAGTTGTTGCACGTTGTTGTACGATCCTTCTATCTGCTGCAGGGTTAAATCGGTTTCCAGTTCCCGGTCCAGCTTTTCGCAGGATACAACGCCTGCGGCGAGCAACACCAGTGCAAAGTATTTGAAATGTCTTGTCTTCATGTTATCTGTTTGAAGTTGTAGCAATCGTTGTTTACAGGTGCACCCTCACGCCTACTGAAACCGTCCGCAGCGCCGGATAGCCATAAAGGGCTTCGGCATCGCCTTCTTTTATCTTATCGAACGTGAGCAGGTTGGTACCATTCACGAACACACGTGTTTGCGTCAGGCCGATTTTCTTCGCCGTTTTTTCGGAAAGTGTGTAGCCGATTTCAGCATTGCGCAGCTTTACAAAGCTCCCGTCGCGCTGCCAGAACGAAGAGAAGCGATAGTTGTTTAAGTTGTTGTCGGCCGAAAGGCGTGGATAGGTTGCCGTAGCAGCCGTTTGCGGCGTCCAGCGACCCAGGGCCACCTCGCCAACCTGGCCGTTGTCCTGGAAGGCATGGTAGCGGGCGCCACCGAGGTAGCGGGTCACGCCGGTAACACCCTGGAAGAAAAGGTCCAGGTCGAAGCCTTTATAGCGGAAGCCGGTGTGCAGTCCACCGGTCCACTCCGGTGTGCCGGTTTTGCCAATCGCCGTGGCGTCGTTGCCGTCAATGATGCCATCGGGCACGCCTGCCGGGCCGCCAATATCACGGTATTTGATGTCGCCGGGTTTGATGGCAATGCCAAGCGGTTTAGGACTGGCTGCAATCTCTGCATTCGACTGGAAAATGCCGATGGCCTGCAGGCCAAAAGACTGTCCAATGGCTGAACCGGCTGTATATAAATTGGGGTTGAGCTGAATGGGCTCGCCGTTGAAGGTGATTTTATTTGTGGCCCCAAAAATGTTGGCTTCGGCAAAAAACAGGAAGGCTTTACCGGCCTTGCTGCTGTAACGAAGCGCCGCTTCAAAACCCTTGTTCTCGACGGTGCCGATGTTCAGGTCGGGCAGGCCGTTGTAGCCAAGAAACTGGGGCAGCGTACCGGCGGCCGACGAAAGAATGTCGTAACGATTGTTCTTAAACACATCCACCGAAAAACCAAAGCCGTTATAGAAGTCAGCATCCAGCCCAATGTTGGCTTTCTTTTCTTTCTCCCAGGTCACACCGGCATTCAGGCGGCGGCCTTCGCTCACCGAACCGGCAGTGACGTTGCCCGTGCCCAGGAAGTAGGAGGCGCCGGGGGGATAACGCTGCGTAAACATAAAACGCTGCCCGCCGATGGCTTCATTGCCCACCAGCCCGTACGAAGCACGAAGCTTCAGAAAGCTTACCGTTTTGTTCTCTTTCAGGAAACTTTCGTTGGAGAGGATCCAGCCGACAGAACCGGCAGGAAAAAAGCCGTAGCGGGAACCTTCGGGAAAGTTTTCGGCGCCGGTAAGGCCGGCCGAAAATTCAGCCATGTACTTGTCGTTATTCACGTAGGTGATGCGGGCCGCACCGCCGTTGGTTTTAAATGGAAACGACTGGTTGGCCGGGTCGGTATTGGGATAGGCTTTGTTGACCGTGGAGTTGTCGGTATTGAACATCAGCATCGCGGTGATGCCGTGTATGCCGAAGTTGCGCCTATAGTTCAGGAAGCCTTGCAGGCCAAAAATCTGCGCCTGGTTTTGCACGTTCTCCTCGGGGCTAAGGCTTGTGTTTTGTCCAAAGGCCGTGTACACCGTGTCGCCCATGGCACCTTTTGCAATGGAGAAACGCTGGTAGCTGCGGCGTTTGTTGGAAGCGGCTTCGTAGTAGTTGTTGAACGAGACCAGGGCCGATGCACTCAGGCCACGAACCCAGCTATCAAGGTTGGCCGTCATGCGGAACGACGATTGCAACACGCTGCCGGTAGAAGACGAAAAGCCGGTATTGGTAAGATTGCCCACCGGGTTGGCGTTGGCGTTGTTGCCACCAAGTGTTCCGTTCGGGTTCAGTACCGGGAAGGCATTGGGCGCCAGGCGGTCAAGCAACGCAAAGGTGTTGACTGTTGACATGTCGCCGGGGTTTTGCTTACTTTCCAAACTGCCGCCGATGTTTAGCTGTGCCGAAACTATTTTGCTGATGGTGACGTCAAGATTGCTGCGCAGGTTGTAGCGGTTATAGGTTGGGTTGGCGCTTTCGTCAAAATCGTTGCCAAAGGTTTTGTACAAACCCTGGCTCGACACAGCATTCAGCAACACAAAGTACCGGACAGTGTTGTCGCCGCCGCTGAAGTTGGCGGTGTAGTTGGCCAGCGGTGCCCGTTTGCGCAGCACCTGGTCGTACCAGTCCACATTGGGATGAAAGACCGGGTCGGCACCGCTGCGGTAGAGATCCAAATCGGCCTGGGTGTACAGGGGTGCCCGGCCATCATTTGCAAGCGCCTCGTTATACAGGTTTGCATAATTGGACGCATCCAAAAATTTCGGAAGCGCTGTTGCCTGCTGAAAACCGTATTGCGCCGTTACGCTGATTTTGAGCGGGCCGCGGCCGCCTTTTTTGGTCGTGATGAGCAGCACGCCATTGGCGCCCCGCATGCCATACACGGCTGTTGCCGATGCATCTTTCAGCACCGAAACCTGCTCGATTTCGTCGGGCACCAGTTGCGTGTAATCGCCAATGATGCCGTCAATGACAATCAGCGGAGCGGAACTAAATCCGTACGTATTTATTCCACGCATGTAAAGCGCCGGCGATGCCGAACCGGGGTCGCTGCCACCTACGTTTACGGTCAATCCTGTTAAACGTCCGGCCAGCGTGTTGGCAATGGATGTTGTAAAAGGTTTACGCAGTTCATCGCCACCAATGGTGGAAACAGCTGACGAAACATAGCGGCGTGGCTGTTTGGCAAAGCCAATATTTATCTCTTCCTGCGGCACCAGCACGATGGGCCGTACCGAGTCGGCGGTTTGTGCAGCCGACTCCTGCGCCCATCCTAACAATGCGGTGAGGGCTGTATAGAAAACAATGTGTTTTTTCATTCGTCGTCTTTTTCTGGTTTAAGAAACCGGTGAGTTTTTTGGGGCTGGTTACCAACCCGGGTTTTGCTTCAGGTTTCCTTTCAGGACCTCGTTGTTGTCGAAGGGAAAGAAATACTGGCGGGAGCTCCACACCCGGCGTTCAAACACAAACGGTTTGTAGCTGAAGGCGGTGGGAAATGGTGTTGCATTATTCAGCTTCTGAATTTCCAAACCTAAAAAGTCGCCGGCCATTACGCCGTCCTGCTCTGCTATTTTCCAGCGGCGGATGTCGTTGAACCGGTGGTCTTCAAAAGCCAGCTCAATGTCTCTTTCATTGCGCACCCGCTGCCGGAACGCTTCCTGCGACATACCCGCCGGCAGTTCCGGCATTCCCGAACGCTGGCGAATACGGTTTACCGCATCGTAGGCCTGGGCCGTGGGGCCGTTGTTAAATTCATTGAGGGCTTCAGCATAGCTGAGATAAATTTCATTTAGCCGGAACAGCGGTACGTTCGGCACCTGGCTGGTTGTAGGCAAGGCATCGGGCACCCACTTCAGCATCCAATGCCCACCTTTGGCGGTGGCTTTGTTGCTTAGGGCCCCTTCCCAAATTTGCACTTGGGTTACATTGGCATGCAGGCGGGAGCCGACATACACTACCGTTTGCGAAAAGCGGGGGTCCAGCTCGGCGTATTTCTGGAGCAGGTCATTGCCACCGGCAGCGTTCCAGGTCTGCGGTGTGCCGTCACGCTTTTCGTACTTGCGTACAAAGTTGAAGGTAACGGAGGTGCCCACCCAAAAACCGCCGGCATTGGCCACATGGTTGGACCGGGGTATTACATGTTGCCAGGGGAATGAACTTACCCCTTTGGCACCGCCAAATATTTTTGTGGCCAAAATGATTTCACTATTGTCGTTCTGCTCCCAGGCGGTGCGGTAGTTGCCATCTACCCGCTGGCCAGCCGTAATCACCGGGATGCGTTTACCCGGTACGTCAATGAGGGCTACGCCGGCGTTCTCTGCCCAGTCCAACACGTCCCTGGCGGCATCGGCTGCCAGCTTCCAGCGGTTGTTGTCCACAGTGCCGTAGCCAAGCAGCTTGTCATCTTCGGCCGAGCCAAAGCTAACCGGCGGCGTGGCAGCATTGTAAAGCGGGCTGGCAGCGTACAAAAGCGTTCTGGCCTTTAGAGCAAGGGCAGCCCCCTTGTGAGCCCGCCCGGTGAAAGTGGCCGGCTGGGTCGTTGGCAGCTTGGCCACGGCATCATTGCAATCTTTCACAATGGCATTGACGCACTGCTCAAACGAGCTGCGGGCAATTTTGGAATCTTCTACATTGACAATTCGCTTTAGCACCAACGGAAAACCGCCGTAACGCTTCAGCATTTCAAAATTGTTGATGGCCCGGATAAAGAGGGCTTCGCCGGCCACCTGGTCTTTATAGGCCGCATCGGCATTGGGCACCTCGTTGATACGCTCCAGGATAATGTTGGCCGCACGGATGGCCTGCCAGCGAATGTGGTAGCGGTAGTCTTCGTTGGCCACAATGTTCAGCGGCGTAATGCTGCCGCCGTTCCAAAGCTGGGTGTACGAAAAGTCTTCCGAGCCTTCGGCTTCGTCGGTGATGCCGGCGGTGATGGTATTGTTGCCATTGGCCACCACCAGGGCAGAAGCGGGAACGCCGGTTTCGGCAGTTCGCCACGGTAAGGGCGACGGCAGCCCAAACTGGTACAGCGTGGCCACATAACGCTCCACCTCTACCCGCGAGGAGAAGATGACGTTTTCGTCAATGTCCACGCCGGGTGGCTTATCAAGGTAGTCGGTAACTTTTTTGCAGGAAAGGGCCAGCAGGCCGGTGAAGGCAAAAAGCAGCAGAATATTTTTCTTCATACAGCGGTTGTTAGAAAGTGATGTTGATGCCGGTGTTGACGGTGCGTACCAGCGGATAAGGCTCGTTGTTGGCGCCAAGATTGGGCGTTTCGGGGTCAATGCCGGGAAGGGCGCCACTCCAGGTGAAGAGGTTGTTGGCATTCAGGTACAAACGGGCCGTCTTTACACCCACCTTGCGCAGGAAGGATTGCGAAAATGTGTAACCCAGTTCAGCATTCTTGAGACGCAGGTACCGGCCATTCACTATCCAGTAGGTAGAATTGACGTAGTTGTGTGTAAAGCCATTGGCGCCATTGCCAACTGCCAGGCGGGGAAAGTTGATGGGCAGCCCTTGCGCAAACCGCTCGGGGCTCCAGCTTTCTTTCAGGTATTCGGCAGCGGCAGCCGGGTCGGCATCGTGAAAGGCCTGGTTGGCCCGGCGGCTGTATTGGATTGACACGTTATCGGCGCCCTGCAACAGCACGGAGAAATCAAAACCCCGCAGGTTGCCGCCAAACGATAAGCCATAAGTGATTTCCGGAATTAACGGATTGCCGATGGGCACTTCATCAAAGTTGTTGATAAGGCCATCGCCATTTACATCACGATAACGGATGTCGCCAGGCTGCAGGCGATTGCTGGCAGTAAAGGTGGACACGGGACGTTTCGCATCGTTCACTTCTTCCCAACTGTTGTAGAGGCCTTCCGCCACCAGGCCAAACAACTGGCCAAAGCGGTTGCCTGTGCGGTTTTGGTAACTGTAAAGCTTCGGTACTTCATCCTGGAAAATGACTTTGTTGCGGGCAAAAGACATATTTCCTTTCACCCAATAATTGAAACGTTTCAGGTTGCCACGGTAGGTTACGTCGCCTTCAATGCCTTTGTTCTCCATCTTACCCAGGTTCTGGGCCGCCGGCGTTACGCCAAACAAGGCAGACAAAGATTGCGGCGTGGCCAGGATGTTATCCCGGTCTTCCCGGAAGGCATCAACGGTCATGCTTACTTTGTTGCGGAACAGGGACACTTCGATACCAATGTTGGTTTTGATGGCCCGCTCCCATGTCAGTCCGGGATTGTTTACCCGTCCTTCCCGCAGCCCGGGATACGAAGCGTAGTTGCTTCCCACCACACCCCAGAAATAATTGCCGGCAGGGTTAAATGCCGTAGGGCGATATAAAAAACGGCCACTGGTGTTGAACAAAAAATCGCTGCTCAACTGGTCGTTGCCCACTTCGCCGTAGGAGCCACGGAACTTCAGGAAGGTGATGATATTGTTCTTCGGAAAAAACTTTTCTGCCGAAGGCACCCAACCGGCTGAATATGCCGGGAAGAAGCCAAAGCGGCGACCCGGTGCAAAGTTTTCGGTACCGGTGTAAGAGGCGTTGTATTCCAACAGATACCGTCCCTGGTAGTCATACGCCACGCGGCCCACAATACTTTGGTAGCCGTTTGGAACACTAAAGGCAAAAGCCGGGTCGTGGGTTTTGATTTGGTTGTACAGCAGAAGGCCGGTCACCGAATGGCTGCCAAATGTGCGGCGGTAGTCGAAAGCAAATTCGCCGGTGACACGGCGGTTGCGGTCGGGGCTGGACGCAGAAAAGCTAAACGGTTGTTCGTCGGCCTGCTGCGCAAAAATCACCGAGTTGTCGGCCAGCCTTCTGGCCCAATAAGTCACCAGCGGCTTATTGTATGAATTCAACCGGCGGTTAGCTGTTTGGAAGGCAATAATGCCATGTGTGCTTAAGCCCGGTGTGATAAAGCTTAGGTCGTAATCGAGCCGCAAAGAGGTATTGATGAAATTGCGAATGTCGTTTTTGTAGCCGGTGGTGTACAGGCCCGTCACCGGGTTGCTGCCGTTGTCGCCGTTGGCGGCACTGGCCGTTAGTGTAACGATTCTGCCATCTACAATACCGGGTGACGAAAATGGTGCGGAAATGGATATCCGGTTAATCAACCCTGTAGTACTGGCGGCGTTGCCCGTGCGGTTTTCGATTTGGGTGGACAGGTCAAGAGCCGCTTTTAGCCGGCGGGTAATGTCGAAGTTGAAGTTGGAGCGGAAGTTATAGCGCTTGTAACGGATTTGTGCATCAAAGCCGGAACCAACATCGGTGTTATTAAAAAGGCCCTCCTGGTTGAACATACCGGCAGAGATAAAGTATTTGACTTTTTCGGTACCGCCCCGAATTGAGAGGTTGTGCTGCTGCTGGGTAGAGACGTCCTTTGTCATGTAGTTCCACCAATTGATGTTGGGGTGAAAAACAGGGTCGGTGCCGTCACGGAAATGTGCCAGACTGGTTTCATTGAACCGCGGCGTGTAGGCATTGCCGTTCACATAACTATCGTTTTTCAATGCCTGGTTAAAGGCTGTAGCATAATCGTAGCTGTTCATGTTTTGCCGCAAGGCGGTAAAGCTGTTAAAGGCATTGTTGAACGTATAGCTAACGGTAGGTGTGCCGGTGCGGCCCCGTTTGGTGGTAATAATGATAACACCATTGGCGCCCCGTACGCCATACACGGCGGTAGAAGAAGCGTCTTTTAAAACGGTGATGCCTTCAATTTCGTTCGGGTCAATGTTGTTGTAATTGTCCACCTGGATACCATCTACCAAAATAAGCGGTGCGCCGGTACCGGCAAACGTGCCCAGCCCACGAATCAGGAGGCGTGAGGCATCGGCACCTGGTTCGCCACTGTTTTGAATGGCAAAAAGGCCGGGCAGGCGCCCTACCAAGGAGTTGGAGATGTTGGCTACCGGCGACTGCACCAGCTCTTTGGTGCTGATGGCGGCCTGCGCTCCTACGTTGGTTATTTTTCGCTGACGGCCGTAACCCACAATCACCACATCCTCCATCTGGTTTTGCCCGGCGGTAAGTCTTACCTCCATAAAACCGGTGCTGATTCTTTCTTCCCGGTTGGCATAACCTACCCGTGAAAACACCAGCACCTGGTCGGCATCGGCTACCTGCAAACGAAACGCTCCGTCAGCGCCGGTGGTGGTGCCACGGTTGCTTCCTTTTACCAACACGCTTACACCATCAAGCGGCTTGCCTTCAGCGTCGGTAACCCTGCCGGCAACCAGACGCTCGTAGGCTGCAGGTGGCGTATTGGCGGCCTCTTTGGCCGGATACAACACAATAATGTTATCGGCCTCCACGGCGTAGCTGATGCTAACGGTGGCAAAAACTTCGTTCAGCACGTCGCCAAGGCGTTTTTGTTCGGCATACACCGACACCTTGCGGGCTGTTTTTACAACATCGGGTGCATAAACAAAGGAAGCGCCGGTGTTTTTCTCAATAATCTTGAGGAGCTTTTTTATCTCGCCGTTCTCCACACTAAGGCTGACTTTTTTATTCAGTATCTCCTGCGCCTTGGTGTCGTTGGCAAAGGAATACACCGAAAAAACAGTAACGAGAAGAAGCTGTATGAGTGTCAATCGCATTAGGTGCTTGATTAGGGCAATAATTCCTTGATTTGGCATAATTTCAACCAAGTTTTGTTCGTGATAAATAAGATTCGGGCAAAATCAACGGCCGGCGCTGCTGCAACAGGGCTGGCCATTTTTGTTCATGGAATTACGTGGAATTACCAGGCGCAAGACAATGCGGGTGCATAAGCAATCATTTAAAGCAGTAAAAAAATAAAAATGGGTTCTTAGCAGTAATCTATCCTATCTTTTCTCAATCAGGATGCGATTTCCCCTGACTTCGTAAACCGTCCCTAAGGATTTGCAAATGGTTCTGAGTTTTGTATGGTAATCGAGCGATGAAATATTTCCGGTAAACCGGAGCGTATTCAGTTTTTCCTCTCCCAGAATAATGGAGATGCCGTACTCGGCCTCCATATCACGCACCACATCGGTCAGCGGTGTTTCATCATATACAAAAGCCGTTTTTTCCGGCGCTGTTTCTACTGAGTCGGCCTTTACCGGTACCGGCGTATCCACCAGTGTTGTAATCAGGACTTCTTCCGTTTTGTTGAAGATGACCTTTTCATTTGGCTTTAGCACCACCCCTTCGGTCTGCACCGCTTTTGTGTCGGCGGCCTGTTTGTACACGGCTACTTTTCCGCTCACCACCTCCACGGCCGACTGCTGGCGTTCCTGATCATACCGCACCCAAAAGCTGGTGCCTAACACCCGGGTAACAATATCCTGTGAGTGTATGTAGAAAGGGCGGGCCGTATCTTTTTTGATTTGAAAAAAGGCGGTACCCTCTATTCGCAGTTCGCGCCGTGCGGCGGCAAAATGTTCGGGATAGTGTACGGTGGCGCCGGCCGCCAGTTGAAGCATGCTGCCGTCTTCCAACACCAAATGCTGTGGCGCCTTTGTATCGTTCGATTGGCGAATCCAGTTTTTTGCGACGGCTGCTACCGGCGCAGTTTTGCTTTTGCCCAACTGAAAAACCAGGGCGGCGCTTACCAGCAAAACAAAAATGGCAGCAGCTACCCGCCAGGCTACCGGCCGGCTAAACATTTTTTTTACCGGTGCGGCCGGAGCAGCTTCCACCTCGCCGGCCTTTATGGATTGCTGCAAACGGTTCCAAAGCCGTTGCTCTATCGCCTTGATTTCTTCCTTGGGCATGGCCTGCCAGCGTTTTTCGTCGTCGAGCAAGGCAAACCAGCTTTCCACCATCCGTTGTTCGGTTTCGGAGCAGCGGTCATCAAGGTAGTTTTGCAACAATTGGCTGAATTCATTCCGGGTCATGGTAGCGTATCTCTTATTGAAGTAGTGCGCAGGGAAGCAAACCCTAAACGCCTTTGAAAAAATTTTAGAAAATAATTCCGGCGATGAGCAGGCAAATGACGAAAAAATCCTTTAAATCGCCTTTGAGCTGCCGCAAAGCTTTGGTAATGTGGTACTCCACAGCCTTTTCGGTGAGCTGAAGCCTGCCGGCAATTTCCCGGTTGGAAAGATGGTCAATGCGGCTGAACTGGAAGACGGCTTTTGTTTTTTCGGGCAGAGCGTCCAGCGCCGCCAGCCAGGCTTTTTGCAGGCTGTTGAAGTAAAGGGCGTCTTCGGTTTCGTTGCGGGCAGCCGGCCTGTTTTGGGCATACACCCCCAAGTGCTTCTCATCACTTACCCTGGACTTGTAATAATTGATGACAGAATATTTGACGGCTTGAATCAGGTAGGCTTCCACGTTAGCTATCTGCACCTGGCCCCGTCGCTGCCAGAGAGAAAGAAACACGTCGTGGCAAATATCTTCCACCATCTCCTGGCTTTCAATTTTGCCCAGCGCAAAGCGGAACACCCGCTGCCAATGGCGCCGGTAGATTTCTTCAAAGGCCCGTTCGTCCGACTGGGGCAGCAGGTTTACAAGCGCATCGTCTGACAGGTGTTTATAAGGCATGCCGCAAACGTAAAATTAACGGAACGGAGCATGTGTTGAGTGGTTTTTTGGCCATTCTGTCAATAGCCCCAACAGTTTGTGCGAAAACCGCCGCTTATCCTAGGTGCCAGGGCGGAATTTGGCC
Organism: uncultured Flavisolibacter sp.; assembly: GCA_965365435.1. GTDB lineage: Bacteria > Bacteroidota > Bacteroidia > Chitinophagales > Chitinophagaceae > Flavisolibacter. Next base: position 34,891 of record CBDUBQ010000006.1, on the reverse strand, counting down.
GTTATTTCGAGGGCCAACGACGGTTGAATACCAGACGATCGGCTTTCCCGGCTTCCGCCACCGGATTTTGGCGCCAGCAGTAAACTGGCTAACCTTCGATGAAAAGCATTTGCCAATGGCGCTTCATCGGTAAAAACAACACCGGCCTCCCCTGACCATTGCAAGGAATTAAGGTGCACAAGGAAAAACATAGTGTTTTGCCTGGCCGAGCGAACGCCAGCGCGGTAGCCGAAAAAAAGCGCTGCCGGCTAGGGCAGTACACGGGTTGGCACTTAGAAATTACATCAGAAAGCCATTTTCCACCGGATAAGCAGCCGGTAGGTTTGTTTCATCCAGCATTTCACGCAGGTCAATCTCTATGGTGCGGGCAATGGAAGAAATGGGCACGTCGTTATAGCCGGCTTCAAAAGGATTTTCGGAGTGGTCGCCTATCCGGTCCACCAGGAAAAACAACCAGATGATCACGGCCGAAAAGGGAATGGTGAGCCAATAATGCAACGACCGGGATTGCTCAAAAATGTCGAGTAGGCCAAACGGAATCAGCGCACAAAAAATATACATGATCCACAGCCCGGTGGAGGCGTACTGGCGGGGAAACGGAAAATTCTTGATCCGTTCTGTCATGCCCTGCAAATCATAAAGATTGGCGATAAGCTTGTGCATCCACACCTGCTTATAGTCCGATAGCTGCCCTTCGTTGAACAGGCGTTCTATTTGCCGGCTTTGGTTTTTTAATAGCTGGCTGGGAATGTTCGTATAGCCTTTAATCTGCAAGAGCTCCTGCGGCGCCAAATACCGGGCTATCTCGGGTTCCATTCCGGCCTGCCATTCCTTTTGAAAGGTGGGGGTAAATAACAGTTTGTCCACGGCCCCGTTGTGTTCCCAGGTTCTTGGTTTTCGCATATTGTGCTTCAGGGCCAGCAGCCAGGCCAGGTGCCGGTGGATGGTTTCTTTCTTCCACTCGTAGCTGGTTTCTTTGCCCGGCAGAGTCAGTATGGCGGTGGCAAACGTGCGGCTTTCATTGATGATCCGGCCCCAGATTTTTCTTGCCTCCCAGGTGCGGTCGTACGAGCTGTTGTTTTTGAAGCTGAGAAAAAAAGCCACCGCAATACCAATAACAGAAATGGGCTGCCAGGGCAGGGCAAAGGAGATATGCGTGATCTCATACACCACAATCACCAGGGCGGAATAAAGCAATCCATAAAGCAGCGAATGCCGCGACCATCGGATCGTCATCCAAAGACTGTAATACCGTTTTACATACATGCGCCGTCAATTTTGAAGAAAGCTAACCGACTCACTCCCGATACCAAACAAAAAGACGAAAATAGGGCGAGCAGAGCCTGGCAACAAATATTGCCACCAGCAAAGCCGATACGGTACCGTAAAAAGAATCAGTGGTAAAAACTGCCACCCGTTAGGGCACCAGCCGTTTTGGGAAGTTGGCAACCCACCAGTCCAAAGGCCGGTTTGCTTTGCCACCAATAAAAACCCGCTGGTGTTGTGCAGCAAACACCGGCAGGGCTTTGGCAGAACCATCCGTTACCAGGCCTGCTGCCGCTGTGCAAAAGAAGGGGCAAGACAAAACAAAAGCCCGCCAGCGACGGGATTTTGTTTTGCGGGACGTCGTTGGTCAATGCCCGCCTCTCTCTGCCACCCTGAGTAACCAAAATTAGTCGCCGCCGGCCGATCGGATAAGAATAAACAGGGTAGCCCCTACTCACCAACTCTGGTTGTTCGGTACACTACCAATGATCCGGGTATAAAAAAAGCTGCCGGCCCTGGGGCCGGCAGCAAAGGCATCAAAAAAGAAAAAGCTTAGGGGCGTACCACCACGCGTACAAAATCGTAGAACCCAAGGGCACTCATGCCGGTTACGCCGGCACCATTGCCAAGACCTGTCAGCGGAAACGCTTCGTACTTTTTTGAGTTAGCATAAATATCTACCCCAAAATCATACGTGTCGGCCACAACCAGGGCGGTACCAAACAACGTGGAAATGTCGGCAGCCGAAACGGTGATTGTTGTTGGAAAGGTGCTAACATCGGTTTTAAACGTTTTTACGTTAGTGGCCTGGCCGTTTTTCCGCACCACAATGTCAACCTTCGTGGGTTTTTCGGCGCTCGGAAAAAACATATCCACTTTAATCTTGCCCGAAAAAGCAGCAGGTGTTGCCAGCCTGATCGTATCGCGGTTGTTTGTTTTTTGCGGGTCGGTGTTGACGGTAATCACCGGCACGTCTTCTATGCCAATCCGCTTGGGAATAGGCCCGTCGTCTTTTGAACAACCAATGAACGAAAGAACGCTTAGCGCAAAGGCGGCGAGTATATTAATTTTTCTGATTTTCATAATCTGCTAGTCTGTTTGTTGGTGAAACGATTAAGGTTGCCAGAAAACTTTGAAAGACTCGGGAACCTTTTGGGCCGGTGCATTGGAGTTCAACTGAATCTCAGTGAGGCTGAACGGAAGAGACCAGGGATAGGCCCGGTCGTTCGACACCGGTGTTGGCAGGCCATCGGGAGAAGTTACCGTAGTGACCGTACCAATGGGCGCAGGGCTAAACAAAACCGGGTATTTTGTTCTCCGGTAATCGGTGTAGTTGTCAATCGGGTTTTCAATGCGGTTGATCCACTTCTGCGTCATGATGTGCTCCAGCTTTTTGGCCGGCGATGCGGCATCGTAGGCGGCCAGCACGGCTGTTTTATATTCAGCAGTAGCTCCCAGGCTGGCAATCAGCGGAACGGTTTGCCCGGCCCCTGCTGTAGATGGCTTCACATAATTTTGCACGATGTTGTCAACCTGGGCAAAAGAGGCGTCCAGTGCTTTGCTAAAGGCTGCCCTTGCATCGCCGGGAGCCAGTCCGGCATGGATCAACTCTGCTTCCAGGTAAAGCCGGTCGGCATAGGTGATAAACTCATGCGGCCTTGCACCGGTACCGGCGTTTACCGGCCCGATGGAATTCACACTTTTTGCCGCGCCATCATCGTAACGGCCACCAACCGGATAGATACCGAACAGCGAATAGGTCTGGCTGTTGGAACCGTCACGGCAGGGACCATTCGACCCAAAAAAGATGGTAACGAAACCACCGTCGCGGTACTCTGTACAGTTTTCCGGTGTCGGGTTACTGCCACCCAACGGCGATTTCTGGTTGTAGATATAGTAAGGAATCCGCGGGTCGGAGATGCCTGTTAGGATATCCGGGTTGCGGCCTTTCATGATCTCGTACAGCCAGGGGCTGAAAAGCTGGCCACCACGCTGGGTGGCGTTGTAATCGCCAAATCCGGGGTGCCGGTCGTCGGTGGTTCCCTGTGGGCCATAAGGCATCATAAAGCTTTCGCCTTGCGTGTTGATCAGCGTTGTGGGCGCTGCCAGCAAAGCCGTCACTTGTGCCTTTACGTCCTGTACCAGCCGCACCTGGGTGTACAGCTTCAGTTTAATGGTATTGGCTGCCTTCACCCATAGTGCCGTATTTCCTTTGTAGATATAATCATCGGAACTGGGTTTTGCATGGGGCGTGGTGTTGTTCAGGTCTGTGATGGCCTCATCCAGCAAAGCAAGAAGCTTGGGATAAATTTCCGAACCCTTGTCAAACTTCGGTTGCTTGATGCCTTCGTCAAACCGGTCGAACTCGGAGTAAGGCACATCGCCCCAAATATCCACCATCATGCTGAACGTATAGGCTTTCAGCACTTTGGCAATGCCCACGTAGGAGGGACGTCCGGTCTCTCCTCCCCGCTTGATCACCACGTTCAGGTTGCTGATTGCTGCTAGCAGGCCCTCAAAACCCGAAGAGCCGGCGCCATAACGGTCGGCGCCCACACGACCAGTCATCTGGTGCGTATAAAGCGACATCGTGTTACCCAGTCCGGAGCCAAAGGCCAGGTTGTTGGCAATATTACGCTCGGCGGCACTCAGCACCAGCGGAATGGCAACCGATTCCGGCGTGGGGCTGTTGAGGTTTTGGTTAACGTCGAGGAACTTTTTACAGCCGCTGCCTGCCAAAGCCACAAGGCAAACCGCTGCAAAAGAGTATAAGAAAGATTTTCTTCGCATAATTGAAATTTTACGTAGGTGTTTAGAAGGTAATGTTGAGGTTTACGCCATAACGTTTTGTGCTGGGTGCACCGCCCGTTTCCACACCTTGCGTACCGGCGGCTACAACAGAGTTGATGTCCGGGTCGAAATTGGTGTACTTCGGAACATTGGGCGCCCAGAACCAGAGATTACGGCCGCTTACCGACAGGGTAGCATTCGACATTCTCAGCTTAGAGATCCATTTTGAAGGCAGGCTGTAGCCCAGCACAATCTCCCGCAAGCGGTAAACCGTACCATCGAAAACAGCATATTCAAAGGCACCGTTTGTAGCAAAAGAGGCACCGGTGCCCTGGGTAAAGAACAGGTCGTTGGTGGTTACCCGTGTTTGGTTAGGAACAGTTTTGCCATTCACCAGCAACGGTACGTAGCGGTTCAGGCCATCGGCACCGATAACGGGAGTAGGATCGCCGTAGATACCGCTGATCACCCGGTTTTTCTCCCGGTTTTCTGTATCCCTTGTTACGCCGCGGCCCAACATGCTGCTGATGGTTTCGGAATAGAAATCACCACCTTGCGTCCAATCCCAAAGCACATTCAGGGAGAGGCCCTTGTACGAAAGCGTATTGTTTACACCCAGCTTGAAATCGGCGTTCGGATCGCCTACCATGCCGGGGTTAGGATCGGCGAAGGGCATACCTGAAGTAGAGTTAATCAGCAATTGTCCGTCTTGCGAACGGGCCGAGTAAGAACCCCGCAGGTAACCATAAGGCAGGCCCGCTTCCACCCAGTTGAAGCCACCTAATTGAGTGCGGAGAACACCGTCAACCAGTTCTAAAACGGTGTTTTTGTTCCGGGTGAACACGGTGCGTACATTCCAATTGAAGTGACGGGTTCTTACCGGGTTAACGTCCAGGGCAGCTTCCCAGCCGGTATTCTGGATTTCACCGACGTTTGTAGAATACGTGTTATAACCAGTTGACTGCGGGATGGCAATGCTAAAAATCAGGTTTGTCGAACGTTTGTCATACCAGGTCACGTCCAGTCCCAGTCTTCCTTTAAAGAAACGCATATCACCACCGATCTCCAGTTCTGTACTGAACTCAGGCGTCAGGTCCGGGTCAAATGTCGTTCCACCCCGGGTGGCCAGCGGCTGGCCCAAAAAGCCCAAAGCGCTCAGGTTGAAGATGGCCGTCAGGTGAGGGTTGGCATCATTACCCACTCGGCCATACGCCACGCGGACCTTACCGTAGTCGAGCCAGTTAGACCGCAGGCCAAAGGCATCGGACCAGATGAGGGTGCCGGAAACGCCGGGATAGAAATACTGGGCATTTTTGAAAGGAAGCGTTGAAGTCAGATCGGCCCTGGAGTTGACGTTTAAGAAAGCAAAACCTTTATAACCCAGCGAGGCATCGGCGAAAAAGCCAACCAGCCGGCGCTTGGTACGGGAATCACCACTGAAACTTTGCCGGCGGGTATTGGTCAGGTTGAACAAACCCGGAACCACAAAGTCGGCCCCATACATTTGTTGGGCACGGGTGTTGCGTTCGTTGATGTCAACACCAGCGTTTAGATCCAGTGTCCAATCGGTACCAATGTTCGGTTGAAACACTGCCAGTGCCCTGGCATTGATTTCCTGCTGACGGTTAACAACCTGTGTGATATTGCCTACCAGGTTGTCGGCACCACCAAGCGATGATTTGTTGATGATTTCATCCCTGAAAAGATTGTAATTGTTTACCCCACCGGTAAAGTCCAGGCGTATCCGGGAAGTGAACCGGTATGATGCCCTGACGTTCGCTACGATACGGTCATCAATAGTTGTGATGACGTTGTTCTTAGCGCCCCAGATCGGGTTGGTGTATTGGCCATCGTTAAAGCCAATTTGGTTACCGGCCCGGTCTTGCGTAGGCCAGCCGGCGATGTCCCAGTTACGGGCCATGGTATAGGTACGGCCCCACTGCGAGATAAAGCTTTGTGCCTGGCCAATAAAGCCGCCAATTTGCTTGGAGCGGGCATAGGACATGCTGGCACCTACGGTAAGATTGCCCACTGCCGTTTGACCACCAGCACTGAAGTTATTTTTTTGATAGCTGGTGTTCTGGATATAACCCTTCTGGTCCACACGGGACATAGTGATATTAAACAGGGTGGTACCGGTACCGCCGTTAAGACCCACCGAATGCTCCATCAGGTTACCGGTTTTAAACAGCTTCGATACGTTGTCGGGCACAGGCTTGTAAGCCAGGCGCCCATTGGGAAAAAGTTCCGGATAAACGCTCGACATGGTGGCCCAGGTAGAGGCCGGGATAGAATCAATGCCGGACGCAGAGAGGCCAATGACCTGGCCAACGTTGTTATAAATAACGCCTTTGCCAAAACGGGCACCCCAGGAGCCGTTGGACGATTGTGTGCGGAAGTTGGCACCGGCGCCGTACAGGTTCTGAAACTCGGGGATGTCGGCAATTTTTTCAATGCTGTAGCTGGCGCGGTAAGTCACATTCAGCGACTTGGCGCCTTTTCTTGGTGCGCCCGATTTCGTGGTAATCAGCAACACGCCGTTGGCTGCCCGCGATCCGTAGAGCGATGCCGCAGCCGCACCTTTCAGGATGTTGATTGACTCGATGTCATTCGGGTCTATGTTATTTAAACCGGAGCCATAGGTACCACCACCGGTAAAGGGGTTGCTGGTGTTTACAACAGGGTTGCTGTACGGAACGCCGTCCACCACAATCAGTGGCTCACCGCCCTGGAACGACGTAACACCGCGGATTTGAATGCGGGTTGCCGCACCGGGTGCGCCCTGTCCGGCCCGGATGTCCACACCGGCCACCTTGCCGGCCAGGGTGTTGAGCAGGTTAGGCTCCGATTTTTGGAGCGTGGTGCTGGGATCTACCTTTGCCACCGCATACCCCAGCGCTTTTTCCGAACGCCGGATACCCATGGCTGTCACCACCACTTCCGACATGTTTTGGTTTTCGGTGCTGCGCAGGGTCACGGCATAACTCGACTGGGAACCAATACTGATTTCCTGGGCAGCCATGCCTACGGCAGAAATCACCAGGGTTCGGCCATTGGCCGGAACCGTCAGGGAGAAGGTGCCATCTTCTTTTGTAATTGTTCCGGAGCCGGTGTTTTTTACCTGAACCGAGGCGCCGGGTAAGGGGCTACCGTTGGCATCGGCCACTTTGCCGGTCACCGTTCGCTGAGCCCAGGACGCAAGTCCGCCCAGCATAAGCAAAATGCTTAAGAGGAGAGTTTTTCTCATGTGCATGATGGTTTATAATTGTTAGAGTTAACGCAGTCAATAAAATCCCCGGCAGACGGGGACGTTGAAGTCACTAATATAGGAGAGAATTCGGGAAAGAAAAATTTTCGTTAAAGAATGATGAATGGTCAATCCTTGTTGCCCCAACGTCGGCGTCTGCCAACTGTCCTTCCTGTGGCCCGGAAGCCTGCGGGAAAATCTGGTCTTGGAACCAGCCGGCCCACCCGCCCTGCCACCATGCGATAATATCTTTTCCGTTGGCCCCGGCGGTTGTTCTTCCTATTATATATACGGTAAAGTCGCCAAAGTCCCGTGAACTAGTCCTCTGTCTCTTGGGATGGAAGCAGGTCCCGGATAAGTTCCCCGTCCTCCCGCTGCCGCCGTATCCGTTCCTCCATGAGATCGAGCACTTCCACAAAACCAAGGTACATCTCTTCTTTTTCGGCAGCCTGCGGAGCCAGCGTATGAATAAGAATAAGCGAAAGGTTTTCGAGGTACCGCCGTCCGCCGGGGCGGCGAAAGAACCGTTCTGCAAATGAGGTGTCGCCTTTTGAAATAGCACGGATGTCGTTGTCAAACTGGTCACCCATAGGATCAAAGGTGAGGGCCCAAAACATAAAAGAAAAGTTAGTTTTCGGGCGCAACCGCGTGGTGAAATGATGCGGCATTGGCCGGCCGGAAACTAAGGGTAAAGCAGGTATTTCATCCGCATTTTTTTATAGTTCGATAAGCCCGGCTCCCAGCTTTGCCTGATTTCCTGCTCCGAAGCGCCCTTAATGATCTGCTGCCGGAACTGCGCATTACCGGCCAGGCGTTCAATGACGCCCATCTCCCTACTTAGTTTGGAGTCGAAAAACTTTTCCTTGTGGGGCGATGCCTTGTACAGCTCCATCATCCATTGCAGGTTGATCTTGCCGCTCTTGCGCAATAAATCAGTGTTGTAACGGCGAAGGTCCAAACCGTAACAAACCTCGTTCATAAACAGCGGCGTTTCGGCCATGCCTTTGAGGCTGGCGGGTGTGTACGAAAAAGCGTATTTGCCTTTGAGCTCTGGGCTGCCAATAACCGTAAACGGAAACAGGGTGCCGCGGCCGTGGTTCAGGTAATTGCCTTCAAACAGGCAGGTGGAGGGATAAAGCAGCACCGCCTGCTGTGTATTCAGGTTGGGCGAAGGAGGCACCGGCAGCGTGTAGGCCATGTCGTGCCGGTAATTTGCCACATTAATCACCTTCAGCCTGCATTTAACGCCGCCGGCCAGCCAACCTTCACCATTGGCCATTTGCGCAAATTCGCCCACCGTAAGGCCGTGGGAGATGGGCAGCGGAAACTGCCCGATGCCCGACCGGAACTGCAGATCCAAGATCGGGCCGTCAATCAGGTAGCCGTTGGGATTGGGCCGGTCGAGGATCAGCAGTTCTTTGCCGTTTTCCTCGCAGGCCTCCATCAGCCTGGCCAGCGCATTAATGTTGGTGTAAAAACGGCAGCCGACGTCCTGCAGGTCATACACCAGGATGTCCACGTCTTGCAGGTCTTCTTTTGACGGCTTATTTTTTTTGCCGTAAAGCGAAATAACGGGAATGCCTGTCTTCTTGTCCACTTCATCGGCCACCTGCGTGCCGGCACTGGCCTGCCCGCGAAAGCCATGTTCGGGGCCAAATACTTTTACAATGGTGATACCGCGTTTTTGCAGGCTGTCCACCAGGTGGGTTTTACCAATAATGGAGGTTTGATTGGCCAGCAGGGCTACCCGCTTTCCTTTCAGCAAAGGAAGATAGGCTTCCGTTTGCTCGGCGCCGGTTTTCAGTTGGTCACCGGGAGGCGGCATTTTGGCCTTGCCACCGGGCAAAAAGCCGCTGCACCAAAAAAGCAGAAGGAAGAAAAGTTTCATGGCGATGAATATAGGATAGAATAGGAAAGGTAAAGAATACCGGCGGCAGGCGGCCCGCCCAGGCAAGCCTCCGCGCCGTAGCCGGTCCCGAATTTTTTGCGACGCCGTTTGTCTGTTTCTTTGCTGCCGGCTGGTGAAGCCGTCAGTTGCCGGATAGACGCTAGACGCCAGCTTTGCGCCGGCTTTCAACGAATCATACTATGACAAAAAATGTTTTTATTGCCTCGGCCGAACCCTACAGCGGCAAATCCATCGTGTCGCTCGGCCTGGTGAACATGCTGCTGGGCAAGGCCCGCAAAGTGGGTTATTTTAAACCCATCATCAACCCCGATCCAAACGAAAAAAAGGATGTCCACATCGAAACCATCCTCTCCTACTTTTCCCTGCCGCTTTCGTACAACGACAGTTATGCCTTTACCCGGCCGCAGGCCCTGAAGCTGCTGGAAACCGAAAACCGCGGCGAGCTGATTGACACCGTGATTCACAAAATAAAAAAGCTGGAGGAGGCACACGACTTTATCATTATAGACGGCAGTGATTTTGTAGGCGAAGGCACCTCCTTTGAGCTAGATGCCAATATCAACATAGCCCGCAATGTGGCTGCCCCGGTGATCATCGTAGTGGCCGGCGATCACAAAACGGTGCCGCAGATCATCAATTCGGCGCTCACTATCTGGCGCAGCTTTCACGACCGCGAGCTGCAGGTCATCAGCCTGATTGTAAACAAAGTGCCGGCAGCGCAGGTGCACGCCATCCGGTCGCTGCTCACCGGCCAGTTGCCAGCCTCGGTGATCCTGTCTATTATTCCCGAAGACAAAAACCTCAATGCCCCCACCATGAAGGAAATCGCCGAACACCTCGGCGGAGATATGGTTTTGGGCGAAGAGCGGCTGTCGAACCAGGTGGACAATTTTATTACGGGTGCCATGCAGGTGCCGCAGTTCCTGGCGCACATTAAAGAGAACGTGGTGATTGTAACGCCGGCCGACCGGGGCGATATTGTGATCAGTGCGCTACAGGCCAATCTTTCCACCACCTACCCCAATGTGGCCGGCATTGTACTCAGTGGCGGCGGCCAGCTCGACGGGCCGGTGCAACGCCTGATTGAAGGGTTGCAAACGGTGGTTCCCATCGTATCGGTAAAAACCGGAACCTTTGAAACCACGGCACGGGTAAGCACCGTCCGTGCTAGGATCACGGCCGACAACAAACAAAAGATCCAATTGGCCATAAACACCTTCAATAAATACGTGGATGTGCAGTCGCTCGACGAAAAAGTGGTCACTTTCGAGTCGGAGGGCATCACGCCGCACATGTTCCAGTACCAGATCACCAAGCGGGCCAAGAGCCAGCGTAAGCACATTGTGCTGCCCGAGGGATCCGACGACCGGGTGCTGCAGGCCGCTGAACGGTTGCAAAAGCAAGACATCGTTGACCTTACCATCCTGGGCGATGCGGCGCAGATCACAGCCGCCGTGAAACGGCTGGGCCTGGCCCTCGACCTCAACCGTATTCAAATCATCAATCCCTCTGAGTCGGCGCTTTTTGAAACCTATGCCGAAACTCTTTTTGCGCTGCGCAAAGGCAAAATTGTTTCGCTGGAAACGGCCCGCGACCTGATGACCGACGTCTCGTATTTCGGCACTATGATGGTGTATAAGGGCCACGCCGATGGTATGGTTTCCGGAGCGGCGCACACCACACAGCACACCATTCGTCCGGCCTTGCAGTTTGTGAAAACAAAACCGGGCATCTCGGTAGTTTCTTCGGTGTTTTTTATGTGCCTGCCCGACCGGGTGACCGTTTTTGGCGACTGTGCCGTGAACCCCGATCCTACGGCCGAACAACTGGCGGAAATTGCCATCTCCTCGGCCGAAAGCAGCAAAAATTTCGGCATCGAACCGCGTATTGCCATGCTATCGTATTCGTCGGGCACATCGGGCGAAGGCGCCGATGTGGAGAAGGTGAGGCTGGCTACACAAATTGTAAAGCAAAAGCGCCCCGACCTGAAAGTGGAAGGACCGATCCAGTACGATGCAGCCGTGGACCCGGTGGTGGGCCGGCAAAAACTGCCGCAGTCGGAAGTGGCCGGGCGGGCCAATGTGCTCATTTTTCCCGACCTCAATACCGGCAACAACACCTATAAAGCGGTGCAACGGGAAACCGGCGCCCTGGCCATTGGACCCATGCTGCAGGGACTGAATAAGCCGGTGAATGACCTGAGCCGCGGCTGCACGGTAGATGATATCTTCAATACGGTGATCATTACCGCTATTCAAAGCCAGGAAGAAACGGTCTTGCCGGCACCGGCAACCGCTTCTTAATTTTTTCGCTTTGCCATCAGCATCACCTTTCACCCTTCTGTCATGAACATTTTTGTTGTCAATTCGGGTAGCAGTTCTATTAAATACCAGTTGTTTCAAATGCCGCACGAGGCGCCGGTTTGTGTAGGACTGGTGGAGCGGATTGGCCTTGAAAACTCTTTGGTGACACATCGTGTATTCCATGATGGGAAAGAGAAAATAATCCGCCGCACACTGGACCTGCCCAACCACGAAGCCGGCCTGCACGAAGTGGCCGCCCTCCTGACCGATGACGAATCCGGCGTTATTCAAAATCCCGATGAAATTGATGCGGTCGGCCACCGGGTGGTGCATGGCGGCGAAAGCTTTTCGTCCACCACCATCATCAGCGAAGCAGTGAAAAAAGAAATTAAAAAACTGTTTCCGCTGGCGCCTTTGCACAACCCAGCCAACTATACCGGCATACAGGTGGCGGAAAAGATTTTTACCCGCGCCACTCAGGTGGCCGTTTTTGACACGGCGTTTCACCAGACAATGCCCGAAAGGGCTTACCGTTATGCCATCCCCCGGGCATTTTACACGGAAAGCGATATCCGTGCTTATGGTTTTCACGGCACCAGCCATAAATATGTCAGCGAACAAACGCTGGCCTGGCTCCGCAACCCGGCAGCAAAAATTATTACAATCCACCTTGGTAACGGTTGCAGCATGGCAGCCGTTGATGCCGGCGTGTCCATAGACACCACCATGGGCTTTGGGCCGTTGAGCGGCCTGGTGATGGGTACCCGCTCGGGTGATATTGATCCGTCTATAATTTTTCACCTCGTGAGCCAGCTTGGCTACAGCCTGGAGCAAGTCAATACCCTCCTCAACAAAAACAGCGGCATGCTGGGACTCACCGGCTACAGCGATATGCGGGATGTACAAAAACAAGTGGCAGCGGGCAACAAAGAAGCCGAACTGGCTTACACGCTGTATGCCTATCGCATCAAAAAATATATTGGCGCCTACGCGGCCATCCTGAATGGCTTGGATGCAATTGTTTTTACGGCCGGCGTTGGCGAAAACGACGCCACCACCCGCCGGCTGGTTTGTGCCGACATGGATTACCTGGGTCTTGTGCTCCACCCGGAAAAAAACAACGAACGCAGCGGAATGATCAGGGACATTAGCATGGACGGAAGCCGGACCCGTATTTTGGTAGTACCCACAAACGAAGAATTGGAAATTGTAAAGCAATGTTTTGCCTTGTTGCAACAAGAAGCGTCCGGCCGCGATTAAAGCTGAACCTGATAACACCTGCCTACTTCGCTACATCAATCTTCACTTTTTTATTCTTGATTTTCTGGTCTTTGATCAATTGCAGCACATGGCTCGCTTTGGATTTGCGGATGGCCGCAAACGAAAAAAAATCTTTGACTTCAATCAGGCCGATGTCTTCTTTTTTCAGCTCGCCCTTATTGGCTAAAAAACCAACAATATCCACCTTGTTCACCTTGTCTTTTTTACCGGCGCCAATAAAAAAAGTGGTCCATTTCGGTTTTTCGGGCAATATGCTTTCCCCGCCCAGCTCAATTGTGTCAACCGGCCCGGGAATATAGTCCGGCACTTGCTCTTCGTCATTTAAAATCAGTATGGCCGTACCGCTCGCCGCCATCCGGGCCGTCCGTCCGTTGCGATGGGTGAAAGTATCGGGTGTATTGGGCAGGTGGTAATGAATAATGTAGCGGATGTTCGGGATGTCCAGCCCACGGGCCGCCAGGTCGGTGGTGACCAGGAAATTTACGCTGCCGTTGCGAAATTTGGCCAGCGCCACTTCCCGGTCGCGTTGCTCCATGGCGCCATGGTAAAAGGTGTTGATGATACCTTTTTGCGCCAGCAGTTGCGCCGTTCGCTCAACTGCCTCGCGGTGGTTGCAAAAGATAATCGAAGACCGGTTGCCCACATGGCAAAGCAGGCGAAACAGCGTGTCAATCTTGTCTTTGTCGGGCGAGTGCACTTGCTGAATTTCGAGCGCCGGCGACAACGCTTCGCCTTCCGGCAGAAAAGACAGTTGCTCCGGATTCCCGGCACCAATAAAATCCGGTATTTCCAGGGCTTGTGTCGCCGATGTCAGAATGCGTTTCTGTATCGCCGGCAGTTGCGTCAAAATAAACGCAATTTCCTCCTGAAAGCCCAGCTCCAGCGACTTGTCAAACTCGTCGAGCACAAGGGTTTGGATGGTATCGGCCGTAATGTTTCCACGGCGAAGATGGTCGCCCAGCCGGCCTGGCGTACCCACGATCAGGGCCGGTGGCTGTACCAGGTTATTTTCTTCTATCTCCCGCTTGTGGCCGCCGTAGCAGGCGGTGATCTTCAGCCCGGTGCCCATTTGCCTGAACACCTGCTCTATCTGCAGGGCCAGTTCCCGCGAGGGCACCACGACCAGCGCCTGCGTTTTTGCCAGCGAACGTTGTAGCGAACGCAATACGGGTAACAGGTAGGCCAGGGTTTTGCCCGAGCCGGTCGGCGACAGTAGCACCACGCTCGGGTGTTGGGCAGTTGCCTGCAGGGCGGCTTCCTGCATCTCGTTGAGGGCGGCAATATTCAGGTTGGCCAATACGGCTTCTATCGAAAATTCATGTTCGGGCATTGGTAAAGATACTGGCCGGCCCCGAACATTACCGGCAACACCGGTGGCAGCAGACCAAACCGGCCTCCCGATGGCCCTGTTGGTCAGGCAGCGGCCGCCTTTTCCCGCGAGGCCGCCAGCAGCAGGGTTACCTCCTGCTGCACCCTCGTCCAGGCTTCGTTGCACGAACGGTATTGCTTGATCAGCCAGTCGTTGTTGACCGACATGCATTCGGTTTCCAACACCAGGAAGGCATCCCGCAGCGGGCTGCTTCCCAGCAGGCCAAAAAGGTTTTTCAGCCGGTGGGCGCAAAGGCGCACACCCTCGCGGCGGCCCTCTTCCAGGTCATGGGCAATGGCTTCCATTTTTTGCTCAATTTCCAATTGCAAAGACAAAAGCATTTCAGTTTCAAACGAAGCGTTGCCGTTCGACACCAGCCGGACGTACGTAAGGTCAATGGTGCCGGTTTTGGGGGGTGCGGGATTCTGTTGGTTTTTCATTTGACGGATTTTTAGGTGTGATTATAAAAAACTGGACGTTCGGGCACCGGCAAGCTGCGGTGCCGGCCGGTGGGCGGTTGCTTTGCGCATTGGCCGGCTGCGGGCCCCGGGCCGGTAGAGGTTCCTGATCCAGGCATTGCACGGGCGTTCAACATACCGGTGCAGCAGATAACCGGCGCAAAGCGAAATGATCAGCATGCCGGCCGACAGCAGAAAAAAGTTGCCGGTCAGGTGCAGCCTGTAGTTCAGCCACCCGGCATATTGAATCACCAGCAGGTGAATAAGGTAAAAAGCAAAGCTCATTTCTCCCGCCTTTACAAACACGCGGTGTGTCAGCAACCGCGCCAGCCAGCCTTTTTCGCAGGCAATACTCAGGATCACCAGGCACATGGGCAGCCAGTAGTAAAAGGAAAAACGGAGGTTCTGCGGCACCGACTGGCGCAGCGAGATGAACAAAAGGAAAACGGCCACAGAAACCGCCTCGAACCAGCAGCCGGCCGGACCTGACAAACGGCTGGCCAGGCGCCGGTACACGCCAAACAACAGCATTCCCAGGGCAAAATCGGCCACCCGAACGGCCGGGTTGATGTAATAAAACCAATAGGCCAGGTGGTCTTTCACTACCAGCATGGTCAGCGGAAGGGCCAGCGCCGCCGTAGCAAAAAATAGTCGTGCATGGCTTTGGCGGGCGCCGTAAAAAGCCGGTAGTAAAACGGGAAATAAAAAGTAGAAAAACGTTTCTGCCGAAAGGCTCCAGGCGGGTGCATTTAGCGAAAAAAACAATGCATGGTCCGGCACAAAGGCCTGCGTGAGCGTTAGTTGAGCACCGAGCACCGGCAGCCACCGGTCGGCCGGTAACGGCCGCGCAAAAAGATAGTAAGGCACGGACAGCAGCAGCGTAAGCAGGTGCAGCGGATAAATGCGGGCAAAGCGGGCCACCAAAAACTCTCCGGTCGTGATTTTGCCCTCCGGCAGGCGGCGATGATAGCTATGGGTTAAGATAAAGCCGCTCAGTATAAAAAAGAAGGCGACACCAAGGTGCCCGTCCATCAGCCAGTCGAGGTGCAGTGTTTTAATCATGTGATGGCTGTGCAAAAACTTCAGGTGCGAAAGGAACACAATCAAAGCAAAGAAAAATCGCAGGGATGTAAGAGGGCGGATCATGCGTACGATTTAGGCATTGGGATTAAAACCGGTGGGGCTGGGCCACCAACCGTTGGCTACGGCCCGGGCCAGGCCATCTGGCTGCCGGGGTTGGAGGAAATGGTTTGTTGAAGGCCGTTTTTAGCTGGCAACGAGAGCTGTTTGAAATAAGGCTTCGCTGGTTCGCCACACACCGGCTGTGGCGGAGGCAGGTAACACGGCATTTATTTTTTGGGGAGAAATTGGACAGGCTGCGGCAGCATTCGGCGCAGCATCATAAGAGGGGGCTAGGCAAACGGTTTTCATGGCATTCAAAGGATAAAAGATGATTGGATGTAGAACAAAGAAAATAAACGAAAGCCTCACTTACAACCGGCTGCGGAAATCACGAAAAACCACGGTGGCCGACTGTAGTTTTACGGTGAGGCGACTTAGCTATGCAAAGCGGCCGTCTTCTTTCCTTTGAAATTTACAGATCGGATGTTGCCATCCCTGCGCCGGTAAAAAGAGCAGTCCCCATCTACTTGAACGGCGATGATGAAAAGAAAAAAGGCCGGCATTGCTGCCAGCCTTGTTGGTTTTTTAAGGGGATTACTTCCAGGTTAAACGGTCTTCTGCCCCTGCCTTCGGGGCTTAACGGTTCTTTGCGTCTGGCCGTAGCAGGCTGGGGTGAATCAGGGCCGTGGCGCCGGCCGAAAAATTGCCGCGAAAAAAATGACGCTGCAATTCGGCATCGGCAAAGCCGCTGTCGGTGGCGGCATCCAATTCTTCCTGTACCGCTGTTTTTGTTTGTTGTGCGTCAGTCCTAGACGGTTTTGGCAATCGCAGGGCCTGCATCCATTTCAGCAGCGGCCAGGCTACGCTATTTTGATTTACCGTGTTCATCATGTTTTTGTTTTTGTGGTGTTCCGGCTTGGGCATTGCTGCCCGGCAGTTGAAGACCTGCCTTTCGCCAAACACCGGTGAAAAAATCGGCTGATGGCCTATCAGGCGGCTTTGGTTTTTCCGCTGGCCTCTCTCAGTCCCTGCAAATATTCCCGCACCGAAATCCGGCCGGTAAATAACAGGTTGTACAACCGGCTTTCCGCAACGGCTGTTTTTTCGTCTGTTGTGTTCGTCTGTGTGTTCATGGTATTCGTCATTGTTTTTTCTTTTTAACGTTGATGCCTTCTTTCAGGCCCGCAGCGGCTGCGGCGCTGTTTTGGGCCAGGCAATGAAAGCCTTACGCACCACTGTTTTTTGCCGGCTGCCCGTATTGTTCACACGGTACTGGCCTATGCGGGTGGTGGTGCCGTTGGGCCAGCTAACGAGTCCGCCGGGCGGGTGCACACCGCTGAACCCCGTGATGTACCGCCCGATGGTTTTTCCAACCGGGGCAGTTTTATTTTGCTTGTTCATAGGTTCTCCTTTTTAGGGTTAACAATAGCAGAACCCTGGTTCTGCGTTTCCTTTCTGCTTGTCAAAGACACTGTTGTTTTGGCGGCGCCGCCTGAAACAAAAAGCCTGCTATCATCGTAGCAGGCAATCGCAATCTTTTCCGTCTTTTCTTTATTCGCTAACGCTGATGTTTTTCTGTTGCAAAGATACCTGAAAAGTTTAATCGTTTAAACAACTTTAATGCCAATTGCGCTGATTTAACGGTACCGGCACAATTCCTTCACACAATGTTCACACCGTATTTTGGCCAATTCCGGAGGAGCTTTTTTCTTTTTTGGGGCAGAACCATTTCGCTGCTCCCACTCATTTTCCAAAAGGCCTCTCCTTCTTTCCGCAAACAAAATTAGGCGCCCGGAACGGGCCGGCCCGGCCAGCTTTTGCACGATAACCGCCTGCCCAGTGCCGCCATCTTTGCGGCAGTACCCTTGTTGTCAGTTGGTTAGGCACAACCGGGTTACGACCTCCTACGCCTCTTTGCCCGCGGCTGAACCGGGGTTTCCGGTTCGGGAAATAATCAGTGTAATGAGTAGGCCCATTAACGCAATAAAGGCAAAGGAAAGGCGCAGGTTAAAAGCGCCGGCAAGAAGGCCGATCAACGGTGGACCCATCAAAAAGCCCAAAAAGCCGATGCTCGAAACGGCCGTCAGCGCCATACCGGCCGAAGCCGACCGGGCCTTGCCGGCCTCGCTGTACACCAGCGGAATCACCGACGACACACCAAATCCCACCAAAATAAAACCAATGATGGCGGTGGCCAGCACCGGCAGCAGCACCGCCAGCGAAAGACCGGCCGCAATCAGGAGGCCGCTAAGGAAGATGGTGCGCCGGAACTGCAGCCGGTTGGCCACCCAGTCGGCCACAAAACGGCCGGTGGCCATGGCGCTCATAAACGCCGTGTAGCCAGCGCCAATCCATTCTTTTTCGGCCTGCACCACTTTTTGAAAGTAGATGCCGCTCCAGTCGAACATGGCTCCCTCGCAGATCATGCAGCAGAAGGCGAGGATGCCCAGCGTTAATAACGTTTTATCGGGGCGTACAAACAGGGGCGTTTTCTCGGCGGGCCGCTGCTCATCGGGCAGCAGGTACTGAAAGCTCAGTGCCACGCCGGTAACGAGCACCATGGCGATGATGATAAAATGCGTGAGCGGCACCATGCCCGAACTGATCATAAACGTGCCAATACCGGCAGCAAAAAACCCCGCCAGGCTCCATAGCCCGTGAAAGGAGGCCATGATATTGCGTCCGTACCGGGCTTCCAGGTGTACGGCTTGTGTATTGATGGCGATGTTGGCCATGTTGCCGGCAATGCCGAAAAGCACCAATGCCAGTATCAGCAACACCGGCGTTTGCGCAAAGCCGATGATGGGCAAAAACAGGCTGTAAAGCAACAAGGCATAGGAGGCAATTTTCTTACTGCCGAAACGGGTGACGAGGGCGCCGGAAAAAACCAGCGAAATCAGCGATCCTACCGGGATGGCAAACAGGATAAGGCCCAGCATGGCCTCGGAAAGGTTGAGCTGCTGCTGAATGCTGGGAATGCGGGAAGCCCAGGTGGCAAAACACAGGCCCTGCAGAAAAAAAAGTGTGCTGACGGCAATGCGGTAAATCTTATTGCTGCGGTTCACGGTTAATACAAGCTGCGACATTATCCAATCTTTTCGGGTTTTTTAAAAAAATAATTCTAACAACGGCTATTGCTCCGGCTACACCACCTGTACCTGCTTGTTGGCCTTCAGGGCTGCGCCAATGAGGCTGTTGCGCTGGTGGGGCGGTGCCGAAATAAGCACCAGGCCAATGCTGCTGTCGGCGAAAATGGCCTCGCAATCGGCGGCCAGTTCCAGGCCGGGAAACCGTTGTTTAAGCGAAGTGCCGGCGGATTCGTAGGCAGCAAATGCTTTTTTAACGCGAAAGTTTAAAGGCAGGCTGGCCGATTGACTGAGAAAGGCTTGGTTGGACTGCTGGCATTCGATGATGCCAATGTATGATTGCTTATTCATTCTATTTTAATTTTAAAACACCGCTTAACTTGTTTAAACGATTAAACAAAAAAAGAAAAGTTTGCTCAATTTGCCAAACGTAAAATTGTTAATCCTGCTGATGGAATGATTTTCAAACCGTTAGAAAATGGTTTCAGGCAGGCCGGGTAGATTCGGCTGCGAAAAGTGTGGCCGGAAGATGGAGTTGCTGAAGCGCTGTGTTTTTATTGATGGCCTGCAGCAGGAGCTGTACGGCCTGCCGGCCCATCTCGGGCAGGGGCTGGCGCACGTGTGTGAGCGGGGCATAAAAAAGCTCGGTGGCATCGGACTGATCGAAGCTGCATAGCGCCAGTTCTTCGGGCACTTTTATGGGCAGGCGATTGATATATTTCAGGCCAAGGGTGGATAATTTATTGGAGGCGAAGAACAGCGCTTCAATAGGCGCTGGGCCAGACAACATCTGCTGAATTGCCGCTTCCACCTCCTCCCGGCTGGCGTCAAGTTCCACGTCGCAAAGATGGCCTTCCGACACGGACAGTCCGGCATCGCCAAGGGCCTGCAGAAAGCCTTTTTTCCGGTCTTGCAGGTGCAGCAGGTTTGTTTTAAACCCCAGCACACCCATTCGCCGGCGACCGGTCGCTAAAAGGTGAACACCACACTGGTAGGCTGCCTCGTAATTGTTGACGCCAACATAGTTCACCTCCAGCCCCGGGAAATAGCGGTCAATCAGCACCAGCGGAAAGCCGCTTTCCTGTAGCTGGCGGACCTGGGCTTCGCTGTTTTCGGCCGGTGCTATGATGAGGCCATCTACCTGCCGGTCGCGCAGAATATCAATCAGCTTCTGCGACCGGTCGGCCATTTCATCGGAGCTGCCGAAGATGACCGTATATCCGTTTTTTTCGGCTTCGTCTTCTATGATTCGCGCCAGCGTAGAAAAAAAAGCATTGGCAATATCGGCCACAATCAGCCCGATCGTCAGCGTACGGGCCGTCTTCAGGCTGCGGGCAATTTGATTGGGCCGGTAATTGAGGAGGCGGGCCGTGTCGCGTATTTTTTGCGCCACATCTTTGCTGATGCGGTTTTCTTTTTTGTTATTGAGCACATACGAAACCAGCGCCGTTGATACGCCTACTTTTTTGGCAATGTCTTTCAGGGAAATTCTTTTTTCCATAGCTGTGCAACGAAGCGGTTGAAACCGGTGGCCGGGTAAGCCAACCGGTTACCGGGGATGAATTGCTGAGCCGGGCTGGCGAAACCGCAGGGTGCAAAATACGCATTCGCTTTGCTATGGCGTGAAAAGCAAGAGCATTTCCAGAATTTGTTTGGGCAGGTGCACGTGAGCTTTTCTATGGGCTTTCGGGATGATACCGTATCCGGGAACATTGCCCATTACGACATTGTTCTTCACACTTTTTTTTGCTACAACAAACAATGATTGCCGACATACCGCAACTGCCCGTCTTTTTCTGCCACGGCAGTGCGCAGCCGAATGAAAAGGCCATCGCGGTCCCGCTTCAAAAGCACCACACCGGTATTGTACGCTTCCAGCACCCACGCCATGGCCAGTTCTTCGGCCGCGCCGTGCAGGTATCGGATCTCGCGGAATTGCGTCAGCAGGCTGTCGGGAAAAAGCGGCGAATAACCGGCCAGCAATTGCGGCGGATAACGGGCGAGAAATGCTGCTGCTGCAGCCGTATCGGTCATCACCAGGGCGTACAAGGTGCCGCCGGGCGTCATGACGTAGCGGGTGCGATAGCCGGCCTGGCGCCGGCCCTTTTGCAGCAGCCCGTAAAGGTCGCCGGACGATGGCGGACCGCCTTTGGGATGGTTGTGCAGATCGGCAAAGGCCGTTGGTACCTGGGGCACCACGCCGCTCGACCGTTGGCCGGTGCCAATAGCCGACGGGATGATACCGCCGTTGCTGTCTTTACCAAACGCAAGTACATGTTCCGTTTGTGGCTGTGCCGCCATTTTTTGGGTGAGTTGGAAAAGCGCCTCGCCAAAGACGGCGGTGTTGGTAAAACCGGCCGCGCTTTTGATAATAGCCGCTGAATCGGTACAGGGGTTACCGGTTTCCGTGGCGCCCCTGACCGGTAGCTGCCCGTTGCAGGCAAACGCAAAAAGCAAGTACATCCCGGCAAAAAACAGGCGTGTGGCCATGACAGAAAGTTCGCCTGCAATTTGCGCCTTTTTTAACCGGTTTACGGTTTCCGTTTAAGGCAAACCGCACCGGCGATGAAAACGGCGGATTGGATATCTTTACGCATCACACAGAAGCCACTATTGCTGTAATGAAATCATCCCCTTTTCACAAGCTGATTTATTTCGACGAGTTTTCCGTCACACCCAAATACCAGCAACTGGCCAACTCCATTGTAAAGGCCATTGAGGACGGCAAGCTGCAGGTTGACGACATGCTGCCTTCGATCAATGAACTGAGCTTTGAGTTTGAGATTTGCCGCGATACGGCGGAGAAAGGCTACCGTTTTTTAAAAAAGCAGGGCATCATCGGCTCGGTGCCGGGCAAGGGCTATTTTATCCGCAATACCGACATTGACCGTACGCAGAAGATCTTTTTAATGTTCAACAAGCTGAGCCCGCATAAAAAGATCATCTACGACTCGCTGGTGAGTACGCTGGGCAATAAGGCGGCGATAGATTTTTACATTTATAACAACGACCTGCAGCTTTTCCGCAAGCTGCTGGAGAACAGCAAAACCGATTATCATTATTACGTGATTCTGCCGCATTTTGTAGAAGGCGGCGATACGGCGCACCGCTACATCAACGATCTGCCGAAAGAAAAACTAATCCTGCTCGATAAGGTGATCCCCGGCGTCAGCGGTTCGTTCGGCGCCGTGTATGAGCGGTTTGAAGACGATATTTTTGCGGCGCTGGAGCAGGCCTTGCCGCCATTGCAGAAGTACCATACGCTCAAGCTTATTTTTCCGCAAAACAGCTATTACCCCGATGAGATCGTGAAAGGCTTTGTGAAGTTTTGCCAACAGTACACGTTTGAGCATTCCATTGTGCACGACATTGGCCAAGAAACCATCGGCAAGGGCGAAGTGTACATCAACCTGATGGACAATGACCTGGTGGAGCTGATCGAACGAATTCTTCAAACCAACCTGGAAGTGGGAAAAGATGTGGGTGTGATTTCTTACAACGAAACCCCTTTGAAGCGGATTATTCTCAACGGCATCACCACCATCTCCACCGATTTTGAAGCCATGGGCGTGGAAACCGCCAGGATCGTGCAGCAGGGCCAGTTGCGGCATGTGCACATTCCGTTCAGCCTGCGGCTGCGGCCATCTTTGTAAGCCCTTTCAGCCCTGGTTAAATGCGGCCATGTAGCAGCCGGCCACCCCGACCTGCGTTCTTGCAATCCGTAGCAAAATAAAGAACCGTTAACCGCCCCTTCCAAAACGATCGGGCCGGCCGCCCCTGGCGCCAAATTTGGCCAGGCGTATGTTAGCCGTCACCAGGAAATAGCGGCCCAGCCGGTTGATGCGGCTGTCTATGATGCTATTGGCATTTACTGTGCGGGTGACGCCCAGGTTGCGGTTAAAAATATCGAAGGCCTGCAAACGCACCGTCATCATTTTGGCTTTCAGAAAGCGGTACTCGGCGTACATGTTCAGGATAGAAGGATTGGCATTGACACTGCTGCTGAAGCCGTAGTTGATCACCCGCGAAAAATCATAACTTATCGTTATGTCGCCGAAGTAGTTTTTTCCGTTGACACCATAGTTCAGCGTACGGGCCCTGGTGGTGCGGGCCGTATCGGGACCAAAACGAGTGGTGGTTTGGTAAAAAGTATAATCGCCGCGCAGCGAAACATCGGCTTTTTCGTCTATATCCACCCGGAAGCTGGCACCGGGCCGAAGGTTCCAGTTGTTGCCGTTGTTGCGTTTTCCGTTGAGGAATGAAATGTTGTTGTCGTAGTTGGCCGAAAAGCTGACGCCGGGTACATACCGCCGGTTGTGGAAAGGCTTTGTGAAAGAAGCATTGCCGTTGTAGCCGTAAAAGCCATCGGTATTGAGGTAAGAAGTGGTGCGGCCGGTGCCGGCATGCTGCACAATGCTGGAAACAATCCTGTCGTCGGTTCTGTCGTACGAAAGATTGACAAAAAGGCTGTTGCCGGTTTTGTTATCAAACTTGTTGTACCGCAGTGCAAAGGTGTTGGTGAACTCGTTCACGAGGTTGGGGTTGCCCACCACGATGTTGTTCAGGTTAGAGCTGTCGGTAACCGGCTGCAATTGCATGAAACCCGGTTCACGGGCCGCGCCGTCGAGCGTGGCGGTTAAGGTATGGCTGCGGGCAAAATTGTAAACAAATCGGAGGCTGGGTATCCAGTTGACGTTTTGGTAGCGGGTGGCAATGTCTTTGCCCACCGACCGGCCCACCAGGGTAGATGGCTGCGACTGAAAGCCCACGCTGTAGTTATATTTCTCGCTGCGGCCGCGAAGGCTGATGCCCGCCCGGTTGGTGGTAAACTGGTAACGGAAATGATTACTCTGCCGTTCGTTGTAGCGGCCCTTGGCATCGGCTAGGTCGTCAAAATCGTTAACGTCCCTCACGTTTTGCGTGGAAGAGCGGTTCCAGTCGTAATTAAATTCCAGCACGGTAGTGCCGGTGGCGTTCAGCGGTTCGGTGTACGAGAACCGCACGTTGTTGCGGATGTTGCGGGTAAGTGTTTCTATGCGCTGAATCTGCAGCGTGTCGCTAAGGCGGAAGGGTGTACGGGAAGAATCCACGTTAAAGTAGGTACCGGCGGTTTGGCGGTCGCCATTGTTGTCGGAATAATCGAAGCCGATCGTGGTACTGAAGTTGCGGCCGCGGCGCCCAAACCGGTGGTTGTACAACAGGTTGCCGCCACCGTTGGTCGAGGACGTACCGTTGGTGGTGCGGCTTTGGTTAAGCGTATAAAATTTTCCGTTGGTAATTTCTGCCCGGCTGGTGTTTTGGCTGCTGCCGCTGTTGTAGGAGAGATAGGGAGAAAATTTCAGGTAGTTGAATGAGTCAAGATTGTATTCGAGGTTGAACGTAAGGCGATGGTTGGTGCCGTTGTTAAGGCTTTGGGTTTCCCGCTGGGTGTTGCGGTTGTTGCCGGGGTTAATGTCCTGCGAAAAGGAGGAAGAGCTGATGCGGGTGCTGCGGTCGGAAAAACTGTAGCTGCCGTAAACCGAAATTTTTGTTCCCCACTTATCGCGGAAGTTGGCGCCGGCCGATTTGGACAGGGTGATGCCGTTGCCACCGCCGCCACCGCGGCCTTCGCTCCCGAAATTGGCGCCACGGGCACCGCCGCCGCGGCCGCCGCTGTTGAAGTTAAACAGGTTGGCGTTGGTATTGTTGATGGCCGCCAGCACCGAATACTGCTGCTCGCCGTTGAACCGGTTGGCAAACAGGTTGCCGGCATAACGGCCCTGGTTGCCGGCTGCCACGGTAGCATTGCCGAAAACGCCTTTGTTTTTGTTGGGCTGCGTATTGATGTTGATGATCTTTTCGGGTTCGCCGCTTTTGATGCCGGTAACGTTGGCGGCATCGCCGTAATCGTCAATCAACTGAATGTTTTGGATGATATCGGCCGGCAGGTTTTGAATGGCCGTTTGCACATCGCCGCCGAAAAAGTCTTTGCCGTTCACTCTTACGCGGGCCACTTTTTTTCCCTGCGTTTCAATATTGCCGTCTTTGTCAACGGTAACGCCGGGCAGCTTTTTAATCACGTCTTCCACCGGTGCGCCTTCCCGAACTTTATAAGCGGCGGGGTCAAACTGCACGGTGTCTTCTTTGATGAGTACCGGCCGCACCGAACGGATAACAACGGCATCCATTTCGTTGCCGGCCGGAAACAACTGGATGAGCGGAATCTGAAACGCCTGGCTGCCGGCCGGCCGCAGGTAAACCTGCTGAAACGTTTGCAGGCCGGTGAACGAAGCACGAAGGGTAAAACTGTCGGGCGTCAGCCGCGAGAACGAATAAGCGCCGCCGCTGTTCGACACGGTCATAAAACTGTCTTTGCCGGCCAGCAGGGTCAATGTTACGCCCTGCAGGGCCTGCCCTGCCGAATCTTTCACTTCTCCCCTGATGGAATAAGGGCGCTGGCCAAAACCAGTAACCGTCAGCAGTAAAATGGCCAGCAGGAGAAGCCACGCTTTTCTCATTCATCGAAAGTAGTCTTTTCACTAGGGTGCACTGTCATGCCTCACGCTTGTTTTAACGTTAATAAACATTCTGCACCGTTTTTTGCAACAGTGCAGGATGGTATTTTGCTAAAAAAAAAGACATTCACTTTTTTATCAACGATTGTTAATGGTCAAATGAACGTTTATTCCCTTTTCCGGCTATCGGCAGGCACTCGCATGGCGATTTTCCTGTTCTTCTTTTTTACCGGGCAAACACTGCCGGCGCAGGTAAAGCTGGCTTCGCTTTTTACCGACAACCTGGTGCTGCAGCAGCAGTCAACCGCTGCTGTTTGGGGCTGGGCCAAGCCGGGCAAAAGCATCAGCATAAAACCGTCGTGGAATGGCCGTGCTGTAGCGGCCAAAGCCGATGCACAGGGTTACTGGAAAGTGATGCTGCCCACGCCGGCTGCCGGCGGACCGTATGCACTTACCATCAGCGGTGATGGCACCCTGCAGTTAAAAAACATCCTTATCGGCGAAGTGTGGATCTGCTCCGGCCAGTCGAACATGGAAATGCCGATGAAAGGATTCAAAGGCCAACCCATCGCCGGTTCCAATGAGGCCATTGTTCATTCCACCAACCCGCTGCTTCGTTTGTACACCGTACCGCGGGGATCGGCCATCACGCCGCAGGCGGTCAGCAAACCTTCGGTATGGAAAGAGGCAAGGCCGGAAACAGTGAGCGACTTTAGCGCAACGGCCTATTATTTTGGGAAGACGATAGCGGCCCTGTTGCAGGTGCCGGTGGGCCTCATCAACGTGAGCTACGGCGGCTCGCCGGTAGAAAGCTGGATGGCGGCAAAAACCCTCGGTGCTTTCCCGGAAATAAAACTACCCGGCGCCGGCGATTCCATTCAGTCGCCCAACCGCACCCCCACCACGCTGTACAATGCCATGCTGCACCCGGTTATTGGTTACGGCATGCGGGGCATGATCTGGTACCAGGGCGAATCGAACTACGACCGCCCCGATCAGTATGAAATGCTTTTGCCGGCCGCGGTGGCGCAATGGCGGGCGGAATGGAACAACGGCAGCTTTCCGTTTTATTTTGCCCAGATTGCCCCGTACAACTATGCGCAGTTGCCACCTTACCAGGTGGGCGGCAAATACAACTCCGCTTACCTCCGCGATGCGCAGCGAAAAGCCGCCAGTCTTATTCCGGCCGCGGCCATGGCGGTACTGTTAGATGCCGGTGAAGAAGCCAATATTCACCCTGCACAAAAAAAAGAAGCCGGCGACCGGTTAGCATGGCTGGCCCTGGCAAAAACCTACGGATTAAAAGGCTTTGGCGCCGAAAGCCCCGCTTATGATACGCTGGTTGTGACCAACGGCATTGCCGAAGTAAAATTCCGGAATGCACCAAACTGGCTGACGGCATACGGCAGGGATATAACGCTGTTTGAAATAGCCGGAAAAGACAAGCAGTGGCACCCGGCCAAAGCCGTGATCAACCGCAGTTCGGTGATGGTATCGTCGCCGGCGGTAAAAGAACCGGTGGCCGTGCGGTACGCCTTCCGCGATTTCACCAGGGCTGAACTGTACAGCACCGAAGGTTTACCTGTATCTTCCTTTCGCACCGATAACTGGTAACCATGAACACCGCCATACGAAACACGCTTGCGCTATTGCTCCTTACGTTTTTTTCGTTGGCCTTGCCGGCGCAGCCAACAGAGTTGGACGACAACAACATTCGCTGGACCTCGCAGAGTAAAAACTCCGGCGAGTCCATGCCCTGCGGCGGTGGCTCCATTGGCCTCAACGTGTGGACCGAAAACAACGAGGTACTTTTTTACATGGCCCGCAGCGGCAGCTTCGATGAAAACAATGCGCTGCTGAAAGCCGGGAGAGTAAGGTTAAGGCTGTCGCCGAATCCGTTTGAACAAAGCTTTCAGCAACTACTCGATTTGAAAACAGGCGCCATTACCATCACCGGAAGGAGCGGCAATCAAACAACCACCGTTTTGTGTTGGGTAGATGTATTACGGCCGGTGATTCATTTGCAAATAAGCAGCAACAACGTTTTATCGGCCGAAGCCATCTACGAAAACTGGCGCTACGAAGACCGCCAGCAGAAAGGCAGGGCCAACAATGCCAATTCGTGGAAATGGACATCGCACCTTCCGATATACACCTATAAAGACAGCGTGCAGTTTCAGGACAACGCCGTTTTGTTTTTCCATCGCAATAAGAACGATCAAACCGTTTTTGATGCCACGGTGCGGCAGCAGGGCCTTGATAGTGTAAAAGAGCAACTCTTCAACCCGCTGCTCCACCGAACCTTTGGCGGATGGATGGAAGGCAGCGGCATGAAGCCGGCCGGCACAGTGATGGGAACTTACCTGAACACGGATTACAAAGGCTGGAAACTGTCCACCCAAAAGCCGCAAAAAAATACGGCCGTTAAAATTGTGCTGCATACGAAGCCATCGCCAACACTGGCCGGCTGGCACAACGGGCTGCGGCAGGCCGTTCGTTCTTCTGCCCCGCAAAATGCCCGGCAACAAACTATAGCCTGGTGGAAGGCGTTTTGGGAAAAGAGCTTTGTTTTTATCCATCCCGCTAAAAAAGACACTGCATCAGCGGCCTGGCAAACGGGCAGGAACTACCAGTTGTTCCGCTACCTGCTGGGCTGCAATGCCTACGGCGAATATCCCACGAAATTTAACGGCGGCCTTTTCACCTACGACCCGGTGCTGGTGGATACCACCTATCCCTACTCACCCGACTTCCGCAACTGGGGCGGCGGCACCCACACGGCACAAAACCAGCGGCTGGTGTACTGGCCGTTCTTAAAAAACGGCGATGCGGATTACATGAAGCCGCAACTGGATTTTTATACCCGCCTGCTGAAAAATGCAGAGCTGCGGAGCCGTGTTTACTGGGGACACGATGGCGCTTCCTTCACCGAACAAATGGAAAATTTCGGGCTGCCCAACCCGGCAGAATACGGCTGGAAACGGCCCGCGTATTTTGACAAAGGTGTGGAGTACAATGCCTGGCTGGAATACGAATGGGATACCGTGCTGGAGTTTTGCCTGATGATGCTGGAAGAGCAGCGCTACACGGGAAAAGACATCGCTGCTTACCTGCCCTTTATTGAAAGCTGTCTTCGCTTTTTTGACGAGCATTATCAATACCGTGCAAAGCAGCGTGGACGGAATGCCTTAGACGGCAATAAACACCTTGTTCTTTATCCCGGCTCCGGCGCCGAAACCTACAAGATGGCGTACAATGCCACCTCAACCATTGCAGCTTTGAAAACCGTTACGGAGCGGATGCTGCAACTACCAGCAACTTATCCCGACTCTGCCAAACGAACGTATTTCGCCGGTTTACTCAGCCGCATTCCGCCGCTCAGCTTCGGTGAATTCAACGGGCATAAAACCATTGCCCCGGCAAAGCTGTGGGAACGGGTGAACAACACCGAAACAGCACAGTTGTACCCTGTTTTTCCCTGGGGCCTGTACGGAATAGGGAAGCCGGATTTGGAGGTGGCGAGAAATACGTACCGGCTCGACACCTTCGCACTCAAATTCAGAAGTCATGTGGGCTGGAAGCAGGATAACATTTGGGCGGCCCGCCTGGGACTTACGGACGAAGCAGCGAAATACACCACGCTGAAGCTGCGCAATTCGGGGCGCCGTTTTCCGGCCTTTTGGGGGCCGGGCTACGACTGGACGCCCGACCACAACTGGGGCGGATCGGGCATGATTGGCTTGCAGGAAATGCTGCTGCAGATGGATGACCAAAAAATTTATTTGTTACCATCATGGCCGAAAGACTGGGATGTGCATTTTAAGCTGCATGCGCCTTACCAAACCACCGTAGAAGCTGTGGTGAAAGGTGGAGAATTAAAATCATTGAAAGTGCTACCGGTGGAAAGGGAAAAAGACGTGGTGAATTTATTTGGAAAACAGTAACACGTTAAAGGGGTGGGCTTAAAACCCACCCCTGAGCCGCCTACAGAACAATCAAACGTTAGGTGCTCCCCTCCAGGGAGGGGATGTGTTCTCTGAATCAATCGTTCTAATAAAACGACCACCCCCCTGGAGGGGAGCAATAAGGAAATAGTTATGCTGTAAGCAACTTAGGGGTGGGTATAGGCCGAACAGTTCACGAGAGATTAGAACACGTCACTTCGTGCTTCTTTGTGCCTTTGTGTCTTTGTGGTTCAAATTGCCGAATAGAATTACCGGCCGTACAAGAGTGCGACGCAACAGACGCTTCATAGTAGCACCGGCCCCTGGTCCATAAAAAAATAACCGCCATCGCGAAAAAAACATTCGTATGAAAAAGATCCTTGTGAGTTGTGCCTTGTTGGCATCCGCCGTGCTTCACGCACAGGAAAAGAGCCTGACAGCCACCGCCAAAAGTCCCTACGCCAAATTGCGCAGCGTTGATATGAACGCGGTGCAGTGGACCACCGGTTTTTGGGCCGAACGTTTTGCGGTATGCCGCGACTCGATGGTGCCGGCGCTGTGGCGCATTTACAACGATCCAAAGATCAGCCATGCGTTTAAAAACTTTGAAATTGCCGCAGGGCTGGATACCGGCCGGCACAAAGGCCCATCGTTTCACGACGGTGATTATTACAAAACCCTGGAAGCCGTTGCGGCGCTCTATGCCGTTACCAACGACGAACGGCTGAACAGCATCATGGATAAGGCTATTGACGTCATTGGCAAATCGCAGCGGGAAGATGGTTACATCTACACCAAATCGGTGATAGACCAAAAGAAAACGGGAGAGAAAAAAGAGTTTGAAAGCCGGCTGAGTTTTGAAGCCTACAACATTGGTCACCTGATGACGGCGGCTTGTGTGCACCACCGGGCTACGGGCAAAACGGCCCTGCTATCTATTGCTATAAAGGCGGCCGATTACCTTAACCGTTTTTATGCCACCACTACCCCCGAAACAGCCCGCAATGCCATCTGCCCTTCGCACTACATGGGCCTGATAGAACTTTACCGCACCACCGGCAACGAGACGTATAAAACGTTGGCGAAAAAGCTGGTGGATATACGCGGTGTTTCGGTGGGGTCGGATGATAATTCGGACCGCTATGCTTTTCGGGAGATGCCCGAAGTGCAGGGCCATGCGGTGCGGGCCAACTACCTGTTTGCCGGTGCGGCCGACCTGTATGCCGAAACGGGTGATGCCACCCTGCTGACCACGCTGAACCGGATGTGGGACGATGTGGTGAACCACAAGCTATACATCACCGGCGGCTGCGGTGCCCTGCACGATGGCGTATCGAACGACGGCACCTCTTACAACCCGAATGATGTTGAAAAACTCCACCAGGCTTACGGCCGCAAATACCAGTTGCCCAACCTGACGGCCCACAACGAAACCTGCGCCAACATTGGCAATGTGCTGTGGAACTGGCGCATGCTGCAACTTACCGGCAACGCCAAATATGCCGATGTGCTGGAAACAACCTTGTACAACAGTGTTCTCTCGGGCATCTCTCTTGATGGAACCAAGTTTTTTTACACCAACCCCCTCGCCTACTCGGCCGACCTGCCCTTTAAGCAACGCTGGACGGCCGAATCGTACAACACCCTGAACGAAACGATAATACTGGAGCAGGTAGGACCTTTTCCGCAGCGCATGCAGTGGTCGCGGGACCGGCTGGCTTACATTGGCCTTTCCAATTGTTGTCCGCCCAACGTGGTGCGCACCATAACGCAAGTGAATAACTACATGTACAGTTTGTCCGACGAAGGGTTGTGGCTAAACCTCTATGGCAGCAACGAGCTGACCACAAAGTGGAAGAACGGTACGGTCCGCATAAAGCAGGAAACCGCCTATCCCTGGAACGGCGATATAAAGCTCACTGTGCAGCAGGCACCGGCGGATCTTTCGTTCTTTCTGCGCATTCCTTCCTGGGCCAGCGGCGCCAAGATTTTAATTAACGGCAAGCCATCCGGCATCATCGCAACAGCAGGCAGCTATGCGACTGTTAAACATGCATGGAAGCCTGGCGATGTAGTAAGCCTGCAGCTGCCCATGGAAGCGAAGCTGATGGAAGCAGCCCCGCTGGTAGAAGAAACCCGCGGGCAGGTGGCGGTGAAGCGGGGACCGATTGTTTACTGCCTGGAATCTGCTGATCTTCCGGCTACGGTAAAGCCTTTTGACGTTGGTTTGGCGCTGGGGACAACGTTTGCCGCACAACCTTTTAAAATTGGCTCGGCCAATGTCATGAGTTTAACCGGCAGGGCCACCGTGCAGAATGAGAAAAGCTGGACCGTCGTGCTATACCGCGAGGCGACGAAGAGCGGGAAGACGGTGACCCTTCGGCTTATTCCCTATTTTGCCTGGGCCAACCGGCGTGGTGGGGATATGACGGTGTGGATGCCGGTGAGTAGGTGAGGCTTTTATGGGCCAGGGGCCGGTGCTACTATGAAGCGTCTGTTGCGTCGCACAATTGTGCGGTTGGTAAGTCTATTCATCATTTTCAATACGTTCATTTTTGATTTTCCTTTGAGAGGTGCGTATATTGCCTAATTGCAAAAGCTGTAAACTCACTAAATTTCAAAATGGAAACAACAAGTAATCCTGAAGATATTTTTAAGCCAGTGTCATTTATCCCAATGATTTTGTCAATCCAAAGGCACTCCATTTCTAATGAAACTGACATTTTCAAGGAATACATTATTGACAATAGAACAAACATCAATAAGGTAAAAGAAGAATTTATTAAAAGGGTAAATGTTGAGTTAGAAAAATATCCCGGGCAAGAACAAGATATACATGAGCATTACGAAGACCAATACTATCAATACACTGAGTTTTATCCCGCAATATTTAATAATTCAACTCTTCTTTCTTTATATTCTTTCTTCGAATTAAACTTGAAGGAACTGTGCCACACGATGGAAACCTATCAAGGGCTAAGAATAAAATTAAAAGACTTAAGTGGCCAGAACTATGTCGAAAAAAGTAGACGCTATCTTGAGTTAGTTGTTGGTATTGATTTATCTGATTTGCAGTCAACTTGGGAGAAAATAACATTTTATCAGAGAATAAGAAACAAAATAGCACATAATAATTCGAGCATTGTTGAAAAGAAGGGACCAATAACATCGCAACCACTTTATAATGCTGTTGTAGCAAATAGTGATTTGAAGCTGAAAGAGAGCAATGGAACAATTATAATTAGCAACGATAAGTTCCTAATTGATTTTTGCGATATAATTCAACAATACTTAGTTCCGGTCATTCTAAAGATTGAGTCGAAAATTAAATGACACTTCTGGTTTTTGCAAATTGACATAATTAACAATCATATAATCAATGACATTATCTGAAGAGGTAAACTTAAAATCAAAGGAGATACATACGGACGGCTACCCAATGTCAATCGGAGAAATCTCAAGTTTATATAGAGATAAAGAATTGGACATTCATCCTGAGTTTCAAAGGATATTTAGATGGAATATTCTTCAAAAGTCAAAGTTAATTGAATCAATACTCTTGGGCATACCAATTCCTTCAGTGTTTGTTTCTCAGCGGGAGGACGGCGTATGGGATGTGGTCGATGGACTTCAAAGGTTGTCCACAATCTTTGAGTTTATGGGTATTCTTCGGGATGAAAACGGTGTGTTATTAGAAGGAAGCACTTTAGTCGCTACACCACATTTACCATCCCTGCAAGGCAAAAAGTGGGACAATCCAGAAGCAAAGGAAAATGAGATAGACAGCAATCTTAAACTCGAATTTAAAAGAGTAAAAATTGACATTAAGATTGTCAAGAAACAAAGTGACAAAAATGTCAAATATGAATTGTTTCAAAGGATTAACACACTCGGAACAAGGCTTTCAGACCAAGAAGTGAGGAATTGCCTTTTAATCATGGTTAACAAGGGGTTTTATTTTTGGCTTAAAGCATTATCAAATCATCCTTCGTTCTTGGAGTCCCTTGCTTTAGCTGAAAGGTTAGTAGATGAGCAGTATCACATGGAACTGGCTTTGAGGTTCTTTATCTATAAAAACATAAACTTAGATGAAATAAAAGGGGTCTATGACCTTGCAGATTTTATTACTCAAAAAATGATTGAGTACGCTGACAATCCTGACTTCAATCTTCAAAGCGAAGAGACAATTTTCAAAAAGACCTTTGACTTTATAAATCACACTATCGGAGACGACGCATTCAAACGGTTCAACACGGATAAAGGTACGTTCCAGGGAAGATTTTTATTGTCTATGTACGAGACAATTGCCGTTGGTGTAGGCAAAAACATCGCAAAAAAAGACATCTCATTTTCCAACGAGGAAGTTAGAAGCAAGGTCAGCAGCGTATGGGGAAACGCTGATTTCCAAAATAGAACAGGAAGCGGTGTAAGCGTATCATCGCGTCTACCTATTTTGATTCCACTCGGTGAAAATCTGTTTATGCAATGAAGATTAGAACAAAAGAGAACTTTATAGATGAAATGGACAACGAGATTGCTTGGCGAAAAAAAGAACTTTCGTATTTAAAGGGTAACGTGAAAAGCAATTCGCCATATTTTAAAACTCATCTAAGAACAGGCATAGTCCTATTGTATGCTCATTGGGAAGGTTTTGTAAAGAATGCATGTGAGTTGTATCTAACTTATGTTAAATCTCTTCGCTTAAGGTATGAAGAATTGGGAGAAAATCTTATTGCGCTATCATTAAAAGTAAGCCTGACTGAATTTGAGCAAACGAATAAGTCGACTGTACATTGCCAGGTTGTAAATTTTCTTCTAAACAAAATGAATGAGAGAGCAAATGTGCCGAGCGAAAATGTAATAAAAACAGGTTCGAATTTAAATTCAAACATTCTGAGGGAAATATTGACAACAGTTGGCCTCGATTATTCAGCCTATGAGCTTAAAAATAACTTAATCGATACTGTTTTATTGAAGAACAGAAATTCAATAGCACATGGTGAATATATCGAGTTAGATGAAGTCGATTTCAACGAGCTGCATACTGAAATAGTTTCTATGATGGATGATATAAAAAATAAGTTATCCAATATGGTAGTCTTAGAATCTTTTAGACGTATGAATACTCCGAACAAAATTATTAACACAAATGTCGCTTAGAAAGCAAGCTAAAGGTTTACCTGTCCCTCCCTGCTATCCGTAGTGTTCCTCACCCCAAGCTGCCCGTAGTGTTCCTCAAAGTTTAAGCTCGCTGGCCTGAGTCTGAGACTCAGGCCCATCAATGTATTCCAAGGTGCGACTGTTTAACACGTAGGGTCTCACCACTGCGCCCAGCACAATACCTTCCTTCAAGAGCCCGCAGGAAACACAGAACAGGGTTGGAATGAACATCATAATGTCAGAAAAAAAGCAATTGCGTATAATTGCAGCCGTACGACTTTGGGCGTAGTTTAAAAATAGACAATTGCGTATTTCAGCAAGACTTGACAAAATACATTTTCAGGCAAGGCATAACCGCTGGCTTTGGTACTATTCCATCTTCTGCCGACTTGTTTTAGCTCTCGGTTTTGTAGGCTCCCCTGTTTTTAGTGCCAGGGTCAGTTAGAGTTTTCAAATGTAGAT